>CAXQZU010000068.1:0-33466 GCA_964228555.1 Planctomycetota bacterium | reverse complement strand
GGACTTCATCCGCTACGCCAAGGAGAACGGCATCCCCGTGGGCCCGGGGCGCGGCAGCGGCGCCGGCAGCATCGTGGCCTACGCGCTGGGCATCACGAACGTGGACCCGCTGGCCCACGACCTGCTCTTCGAGCGCTTCCTGAACCCCCAGCGCATCTCGATGCCCGACCTCGACATCGACTTCTGCAAGGACGGGCGCGAGCGCGTGATCCGCTACGTGCAGGAGAAGTACGGCGGCGAGCAGTACGTCAGCCAGATCATCACCTTCGGCACGATGGCCGCGCGCGCGGTGATCCGCGACGTGGGCCGCGTGATGGGCGTGCCGCTGCCCGAGGTGGACGCCCTGGCCAAGAAGGTGCCCCACGGGCCCAAGGTCTCGCTCTCGGGCGCCTTGCAGTCCGACCCCGACCTGCGCAGCGAGGTCGAGGGCAACGGCACCTACAAGGAGCTGATGGACGTGGCCCTCAAGCTGGAGGGCCTCAACCGCAACGCCAGCAAGCACGCCGCCGGCGTGGTGATCAGCGACCGCCCGCTGCGCGAGCTGGTGCCGCTGGCCAAGGTGGGTGACGACGTCACCACGCAGTTCACGATGGACGTGCTCGAGGACGTCGGCCTGCTGAAGATGGACTTCCTGGGCCTGCGCACGCTGACCATCCTCGCCAAGACGCTGGAGAACATCGCGCGCGGCGGGGCCACGCCGCCCGACCTCGACCGCCTGCCTGCAGACGATGCCGCCACCTTCGCGATGCTGGCGCAGGGCGATGCGCTGGGCGTGTTCCAGCTGGAGTCGTCGGGCATGCGCGAGCTGCTGCGGCAGATCCGGCCCGACCGCTTCAGCGAGCTGAGCGACATCGTGGCGCTCTACCGGCCCGGCCCGATGGGGTCGGGCATGATGGACATGTACATCGAGCGCAAGAACGGGCGCCAGGCGGTGGAGTACCCGCACCCGTCGCTGGAGCCCATCCTCAAGGAGACGCTGGGCGTCGTCGTCTACCAGGAACAGGTCATGCGCGTGGCCAACATCCTGGCCGGCTTCGACCTCGCCGAGGCCGACAACCTGCGCAAGGCGATGGGCAAGAAGAAGCCCGAGCTGCTGGCGAAGTTCCGCGCCAAGTTCGTCGAGGGCTGCGTGGCGCGCGGCATGGCCGAGCCGCACGCCTCGCACATCTGGGACCAGCTGGAGCACTTCGCCGGGTACGGCTTCAACAAGAGCCACACGGTGGCCTACGCCGTGCTCACCTGGCAGACGGCCTTCCTCAAGTGCCACTTCCCGCGCGAGTTCATGGCGGCGCTGCTCACGTGCGAGATGGCCGACATGGACAAGGTGACGGAGTACGTCGAGGAGGCGCGCCGCATGGGCATCGCGGTGCTGCCGCCCGACGTGAGCCGCTCCGAGGCCGACTTCGCCGTCGAGGGCCGGGACATCCGCTTCGGCCTGGCGGCCATCAAGGGCGTGGGCCGGGCGGCCGCCGAGGCCATCGTGGCGGGTCGCGCACGGGGGGCTTACCTGAGCATCTTCGACCTCTGCGAGCGCATCGACCTGCACACGGCCAACCGCGCCGTGCTGGAGGCGCTGGCCCGGGCCGGCGCCTTCGACGCGGCCGGCGTCTCCCGCGCCCGCACCACGGCGGCCATCGAGCGCGCCATGGCGCTGGGCGCGGCCATGGCCAGCGACCGGGCCAGCGGCCAGATGGGCCTGTTCGGGGCCGAGGCCTCGCGCGGGGCCGAGCCCGACTACCCGCAGGTGGCCGAGTGGAGCGAGACCGAGAAGATGGCGCGCGAGCGCGAGGCCATCGGCTACTACGCCACCGACCACCCGCTGGCGCGCCACGAGCGCACGCTGCGCCTGTTCGCGCCGGCCACGACCGTGTCGCTGCCGGAGGTGCCCGAGGGCCAGCGCAGCCGGGACAAGGTCCGGCTGGGCGGCATGATCCTGGCGCCACGCGTGACCATCGTGAAGAGCGGCCCCAACGAGGGCCGCAAGATGGCCTTCTTCACGCTCGAGGACTTCGCGGGCACGCTGGAGTGCGTGCTCTTCTCCAAGGGCTACGCGGCGGAGGGCCACCATGTCGTGGCCGACCGCGTGGTCATCGTCGAGGGCCGCATCGACCACACGCGCGAGAAGCCCAGCCTGCAGGTGGACATGATCGTGCCCGTCGAGGATGCGCCGCGCATGCTGGCGCGGGGCCTGCTGCTGCGCCTGGCCCCCCAGGGGGCCGAGGCCCTGCCGGCCCTCAAGCAGGTGCTGGGCCGCTGGCCGGGGCCGCTGCCCGTGGTGCTGGAGTTCCAGCCAGAGCCCGGGTTCGTGGCCCGCGTGCGCGCCGGGCAGGGCTGGGGCGTGGCGGCCGAGGCGGGCCTGCTGGAGGCCGTCGCAGCAGCCCCTGGCGTGGCGGCCGCCGAGTTCCTCAGCCGCGACCCCTAGGTCGGGCCCGCGGCCGGCGCCCGCGTGCGCGGGCCGGCGGCTACTTTCCGGCGCCGACGATGACGCGCAGGACCTTGGGCTCGCCGTCCAGCTTCCAGCCCTCGCCCACGAAGGAGATGGGGCTGTCCTCGGCCTGGTGCTCGTCGCCACGGCGCGAGTAGGCGATGTCCCAGAAGCGGCGCTCGAGGATCTCCTGCACCTCGGTCTCGGCGGCCGGAAGCTTGTCGCTGCCCGCCTCGCGAGCCTCCTGGCGCAGGGCCGCCAGCACCTTCTGGTTGCGGTCGTGGTAGGCCGCATCCACGACGATCACGCGGTCGCCGGGGTACTTCTCGACCTTGAACACGGCCACGCTGCTGGAGAGGCCGTGCACCTGCACGTTGACACGGTCGTACATGGGGTCGAGGCGGCCGAAGATGGCCACGCACTCGATGGTCTGGCCCGGGTCGATCTTGCCCATCGTCTCGCTGAGCATCGGCAGGGCGATGTTGCGCTCCTGGCGGCGCACCGCGTCCAGCGCCTCGGTCAGCGGCAGCGCGTAGTAGGGCGACTCGGGCTTCGTGTCGGTGATGGCACGCACCATCGGGCGCCACTCGCGCGTGAAGGCGGTGTTGTTGGTCACCTTCAGCGTCATGTAGTGGTAGGCCGTCACGCTGCCGCGCGCACCGGGGACGTCCACGGTGTCCAGCGGACCGTGCTTGAGGTCCAGCACCCAACGGCCCGCGCTGGGCTTGCCCTCGTCGGCACCCAGGCCGTTGAGGCAGGAGGCAAGCACGACCGCGGTGGCGGCAAACAGGCCGGAGATGCGCATGGAGGCTCCTCGCGGCCCTCGGGGCCGCACGACGGGCACCCACAGGCCGCCTCGGCCTGCACCTGCCCGCAGGGGCAGGAAGATAGCCTGTGCCCCCACGCGGGCGCAAGATCGCCCCCCGGGGACGGCCCGGAGGCGATTCCTTGCGCCCCTGCGCTCCTGCGCACAGGCCCCCGGCCACGGCTCCGGTACCGCGGGCCCCCACGCACCCGTCTCGCGCGGGCGCGGGCCGCACGCAGGGGATCTGGCGCCTGCGACGCTGGGGCCGCCCCGGCCGGGCCGGGACGCCGCGCGCCTAGCGCCCGCTGCTCAGCATCTTGAGCATCTCGCTCGTGGCGCTCTCGCCCAGGAACGGGTCGGGCTGGCGCTCGTTCTTGGGCTCGGTCATGCCCAGGTCGTCCCAGGTCATGAACTCGGTGCGGCCGTTGGCGTAGGCCACCACGAGGCCGGCCTTGTGGTGCAGGGCTCCGTCGTCGTCGTCGCTGAAGCAGATCAGGCCCTTGGCGCTGGTGTCGGCCGAGGTCAGGACGTACTCCGCGCCGTCGCCGTTGCGGCGGCCCGCATACGAGGTGAGCTCGCGCACGTCCTCGCCCGACTTCAGCTTCTGCTTGGTGACGGCCTTGTAGCGGGCGACGTCCACGCCGGTCACCTTGTAGAGGGCGTCAGCGGGGCTGAAGAACACGTCCATCGCGCCGGGCGCCTCGGGGTTGTGGATGCCGTGCGCGATGGGCGCCAGCACGAAGCACTTGCCGTTGTACGGCGGCCACTGGCTGATGTTCGTGTTCAGGGCCTGCATCATGATGACCAGGTTCTTCACGTTGTCCTGCGACTTCGTGCGCGCGCCGCGCTCGTTCATCAGCGGGATCACGACCACCACCATGCTCGTCAGCAGCGTGATGATGCCCATCACGACCAGGATCTCGATGAAGGAGAAGCCGGCCTGGGCACGTCGGGAGGTCGCGGGACGCATCGGGGACTCCGGGAGGGCGGCCGCGCTCGCGCAGCCACGGCACACCTTACCAACCGCACCCGGCCTGCGCCAGCCTGCCGGCCCCGCCCGGCCCCGCGCCCGCCCTTCCACCCGCGCACCACGCGTCCTCTCGCCCCACCCCTGCCTCCAACTGCCCCTGAGCGCCTCGAACGCCCCAACCGCCCACGAACCGGCGCGCTGGACGGGGTGCGGAAGGCCGATGACGACGACGTCGCGCATCCGGCGTACGCGAGGAGGAGCAAGGGGCCTGAGCGCCCCCGGCCCAGCGCGCCGCACGTGCTCGCGCCACCTGCGCCGCCCGCGCACCTAGCGCGCGGCGCCGGCCGGGCGTCCCTCGTGCTTGCGCGCGGCCGCCACGAGGGCCTCGGCCTTGTCCGTGGCCTCCCACGGCAGTCCCGGGCGGCCGAAGTGGCCACGCATGGCCGTGTCGGCGTAGATCGGGCGCAGCAGGCCCAGCGTGTCGATGATGGCCTTCGGGGTGAGCCGGAACACGTCGCGCACGGCCGCCGAGAGCACGGCGTCGGGCACCTTGCCGCCGGTGGCCTCGACACGCACGCTCACCGGCTCGGCCACGCCGATCACGTAGGCCAGCTGCACCTGGCAGGTCTCGGCCAGGCCTGCCGCCACCACGTTCTTGGCCACGTAGCGCGCCATGTAGCAGGCACTGCGGTCCACCTTGCTGGGATCCTTGCCGCTGAAGGCGCCGCCGCCGTGCGGGGCCGAGCCGCCGTAGGTGTCCACGATGATCTTGCGGCCGGTCAGGCCCGTGTCGCCCTTGGGGCCGCCGATGCTGAACGAGCCCGTGGGGTTGACGTGCAGGCGCGTGCCCTCGTCGAGCATCGCTTGCGGCAGCAACGGGTAGAGGTGCTTCTTCACGTCGGCGCGGATGCGGTCCTGGCCCACATCCTCGTCATGCTGCGTGCTGACCACGAGGGTGTGCAGGCGGCGCGGGCGGCCGTGCTCGTCCTGCTCGACGGTCACCTGCGTCTTGCCGTCGGGCCGCAGGTAGGGCAGCGTGCCGCTGCGCCGCAGGTCGGCCAGCCCGCGCGCCATGACGTGCGAGAGGTGGATGGCCAGCGGCATGAGCACGTCGGTCTCGCGGCAGGCGTAGCCGAACATCAGGCCCTGGTCGCCCGCGCCCTGCTCGCCGTCGCTGCGGTCCACGCCCTGCGCGATCTCGGAGGACTGGTGGCCCAGCACCACCATCACCGCGATGTCGTCGGCCGGGTAGCCGAAGCGGCGGTCGCCGTAGCCGATCTCGCGGATGGCCTGGCGGGCCACGTCGGCCACGTCCACGTGCACGCCGGGCTTCTGGGTGCGCACCTCGCCCCCCACCAGGCACAGGCCGTTGGTGGCATAGGTCTCGCAGGCGACGCGCGCCCGCGGGTCTTGCGCCAGGTAGGCGTCCAGCACCGAGTCGCTGACCACGTCGCAGACCTTGTCGGGGTGGCCGCAGGTGACGGCCTCGGAGGTGAACAGCGTGCCCATGCTCGGCTCCCGGGGAAGCCCCCGATCCTACGGGTCAGGACCTCCCGCCCGCGCGATTTGGGCGCGCACGACGTGCGGCCGGCCTGCCGCATGACAGGCCCCCGGGCGTAGAGCCCCGCCGCCGCGTCGCGGGGGCTCCCCTTGCGCGACCCGCAGGGGCGGCGACACTGCCGCCGTAGGCCTGTGCCGGCGGGCCCCCTGCGGAGCCCTGCCATGCGTGCCCTGCGCCTCGTGACCGTGCTGGCCCTGTGCGTGGTGGTGTCGGCCTGCGGCTGGGCCGACGACGACGGCACCGTCATCGTGGACAACCGCAGCGACGCTGGCACCAGCCCGGACTCGGCCGTGGCCTTCCGGCTCGCTGCCTTCGGCGAGCCGTTCACCGGCAACCTCCTGCCTGCCCCGCTGTTGCCGGGCAGCGCCGTGAACCTCGGGCAGTGGCACGAGGACTACTACGACGCCGAGGCCGACCTCGCCCTCGGGGGCCTCGTGGAGTGGTTCGACGTGTGGATCCACGCGGAGACGGACAACTTCTTCGACATCTACTGAGACAGGGAGCCCGCGCGCCCTCCCTGTCCTCCCCGGGGGAACCCGGCCCGGCCGGAGGGCATGCCGGGCGCGGCCCGGCGCAGGGGCGGCCCCGTGCAGCCCGAGAAATGGCTGCCGCGGCGGTGGCAACGATTGGCAAGGGGCTTGCTCTCCCACGCATGTCAGCCGGGCCCACGGTGGGCCCGGGACGCACCCGGAGCCCGCATGGAACCCGCCAGCCCCGGCCCCGCGGGGGCCCGCTTCCGACTGACCCAGCACGCCCGCCAACGGCTGCTGGAGCGGGACATCGAGCCCGCCCAGGTCGAGCTCGCCCTGTGCCGGCCCTTCATCGCGCGCGCCACGGCCCAGCCCGGCGTGCAGGAGCTCAACGTGCCCATCACGCACGCAGGCAGGACGCGCTGGCTGCGCGTCATCGCCGCACTGGACGCCAGGCTCGTGCTGGTCGTGACCGCGTTCTGGCTGGGGCCTGGCATGGCTCCCAAGGAGGCAGCATGAAGACGCAGCGCACAGGGCGCCTCGGCGCACGGAGCATGCGCTTGGCGGTGGCAGCAGCCCTCCTCGCGATGCTGCCCTGGCTGGCGGGGTGCGGGGCCGGCGGCTTCCTCGAGGCAGGCGTGCTCCTCACCGGCGGCGACGTGGTGGCCGAGAACAGCACCCTGAACCTGCCCGCCACCTTCATGGTGGACTTCGTGCTCTGGCCCTCCTACGCCGTGCCGGGCGGTCCCAACCTGCTGCCTTTCACGCTCCACCCGGGCGAGGCGGCTGCGGTGGCCACGGTGGAAAGCGACTTCTACGACGCCGAGGCGCTCATGAGCGACGGGTTCTTCGAGTACCTGGAGACCTGGAGCGACGTGTACGTGCCCGCCGCCAACGTCACCACCTTCTTCGCCTACTGATCGCGCGCCCGGGGCGCGCGCGCTGCGCCTGCGTCGGGCGCAGCCGGGCGGCCTTCCACGGCGGGGCGCAGGGCACGGCGCGCCGGACACGCCATCCGGTGATGGCGTGGCGCCGACCCTGCGCCCCCCTTCCCGGGTGCCGGCCGTGCGCCCGCGCGCCCGTAGGCTGCTCGCGGTGAGGCCCCCGATGCGCGCCCGACCCCGCCCTCTGGCCGTGCTGCTGGCCAGTGCCGCGCTGGTGGCCACGCTGCTGATGGCCCGCGCGTGGCTGCCGACACCCGCCCCCGAGCCGCTGGAGGCCCAGCCCGGGCGCACGCAGCCCGGCACGGCGCCTGCGCCCGCACTGGAAGCCCACGCCGCGCCCGCCGACGCAGCGGGCACGCTGCGGGGCGCGCCCCGCAGCGCAGCGCGCGTCGCGCGCGTGGCTGGGCAGGTCGTGGACCGCGCCGGGCGCCCGCTGGGCGGCGTGGCGCTGGCGCTGCACGCCGTGGAGCTCGCCGCGCGCAGGGGCCTGGCGGTGGAGGACGGCGAGCTGCTGGCGCAGGGGCGCAGCGAGCCCGACGGCAGCTTCGACCTGCCCGCCCCGCGTGCAGGGCACGCGCGCCTGCACGCACGCGCGGACGGGCTCGCACGTGCGAGCGTCGTGGTCGACGCAGGCGGTGGCCAGCTCACGCTCGTGCTCGGGGCGCCGGCGCGGCTCGTGGTCGAGGTGGTGGACGCGCAAGGCGTCGCCGCCGGGCGCGTGCAGGGGCACGTGGACCTGCTGCAGGGCCACCTGCTGGAGCGCCTGCCCCTGCACGCCGACCGGGTCGTGCTCGAGGGCCTCGCGCCGGGCCCCGCGCAGGTACGCGCATGGCTGGACGACGGCCGGGCGGGCGTGGCCGGTCCCGTGAGCCTGCGCGCCGGGGACGAGGTGCAGGTGCTGCTGGCCCTCGAGGCTGCGGCGCAGGTGGCCGGCACGGTGCTGGACGCCGGCAGCGACGCACCGCTGGCCGGCGCCAGCGTGGTGCTGGCGGCACCGGGCCGGCGCGTCGCCGCGGGCACCACGGACGCGGCCGGACGCTTCGGTCCCTGGCCCGCGGGCCTGCCAGGCGAGGGCGTGCAGGTGAGCGTCACGCAGGCGGGCTACTCCGCTGCCCTCGAGGCCCTGCCCACGCTGCCGGCAGGCGGCCTGCCCAGCGAGGTGGAGGTGCGGCTGGAGCCCGCCACGGCATGGCGGGGCGTGGTCGTGGACCCCGCCGGGCAGCCAGTGGCGGGGGCCGAGGTGGCCTACACCCCGGACGGCATCGCGGGGCGCGAGCCCGCACGCGCGACGTGCGATGCGGAGGGGCGTTTCACCTTGCCGCCCCCGCCGCCCCCCGCGCCCGGACGGCGCATCGTGCTCCTCGCGCAGCACGAGGGCGCGCGCGCAGCGCTGCCCCTGCGTCCGGGGCAGGCCGCACCGCAGGGCCTGCGGCTGGTGCTGGAGCCGGCGCTGGAACTGCGCGGGCACGTGGCAGGCGCCGGCGGCGAGGCCCGCTCCGGCGTACGCGTGGTGCTGCTGCCCGCCTTCGACGCCGCGCCCGCGGGCCGCACGGGCGAGGCCGACCCGCTGATGCTGGCCGCCAACGCACTGGGCGAGCCCATCGGCAGCGCGCTCTCGGGCGCCGACGGCGGCTTCGCGCTGCGTGGCCCTTGGAGCGGCACGTGGCGCCTGCAGGCCGAGGTGCCCGGCGGCGGCCAGGCACCCGGCGCCTCGTTCGAGGTGGACGATGCCCTGCGCGCGCGAGGCGTGCTCGACGTGGGCGCGCTGGTGCTGGATGCCGCGCACCTGCTCGAGGGCGAGGTGCGCGATGCGCGCGGCGAGCCATGCGCCGGCGTCGTGGCGACCGTGCGCGGCGAGGGCGCGGCGCGCCCGCGGGCCACGACCACGGACGCGCAGGGCCGCTTCCGGCTGGCTGGGCTGCCCGCGGGCACGGGCCTGTTGCTGCTGGACGGCCAGCCTGCGGGCGAGGTGGCGCTGCCCGCCGCGCAGCCGCTGCGGCTGGTGCTGCCGGAGGCCGCGGGGCTGCGCGTGCGCGCGCGCGAGGGCGAGCCGGCGCTGGACGGGCTGGTGAACCTGCGCCTGCGCCCTGCCCCCGGCGGCGCGGGCGCCGGCGCAGCGCGCGGCGCCCATGCGCGGGCCGCGTCCGGCGAGGCCACCTTCTCGGGCCTTCCGCGGGGGCGCTGGCAGGTGCAGGTGCTGTGCGGCGAGCGCGAGGCGCAGGGCGAGCTCGTGCTGGAACCGGCGCATGGCGAGGGCCCGCCCCTCGTGGCGCTGTCCTTCCGCCTGCGCGCCACGCTGGAAGGCACGGTGCTGGATCAGGAGGGCCAGCCGCTGCCCGGCGCCGAGGTGCGCATCGAGCGGGTGGGCGACGACGGTCGCCTCGAGGCTGGTGGCCTGCGCCTGCGCACGGACGCACAAGGTCGCTGGAGCGCGCAGCCCGGCGCACCCGGGCGCCTGCTCCTGCGCGCAAGCGCGCCCGCCGGGCGGGGCTCACATGCCCCGGTGGAGGCGCTGGTGGACCTCAGCACGGGCACGCAGGAGGCGCCTCGCCTGCAGCTCGCGCCCGGGGCGCGCCTGCGGGTGCGCGTGCAGGACCCCGAGGGCCGGCCCCTGCCCGGCGCACTGGTGGCCGTGCTGCCGGACGGGGAGGGCGGCTCGCGGGGCGCGCAGCAGGCGCGCTGCAACGCCGACGGCGAGGCCGCCCTCGCCCACCTGCCGGCGGGCCCCGTGCGCGTGCGCGTGCGGGCGGCGGGCGGCCTGCAGGCCGAGGCGTGGCTGGATCTCGCGGCCGGCGGCACGCTGGTGACCACGCTGCGCGTGGCGGCACGCGATTCCCCCCGCTGAGCGCTGCGCCCGCCGCCGGCGCTAGGGCGCGGGCTACGACCCGGTCGGGAGGCCTGCGCCCAGGCAGCGCTCCAGCAGCGGGGGCAGCACCGCCAGCGTGCGCTCGGTGGCGCCCTTGTTGGCCTGCAGCACCGCGCGGGCTCGCTCGCCCTGCGCCTGCGCGCTGGCGGGGTCGGCCAGCCAGCCGGCCAGCACGGCCTCCACGCCTGCAGCATCGCGCGCCACCGTGAGGCCTCCGGCGCCGGCCAGCATCTCCACCTCGCTGCGGAAGTTCTGCACCGAGGGCCCCACCACCACGGCCCGGCCCTGGCTGGCCGGCTCCATCATGTTCTGGCCGCCATGGCGCACCAGCGTGCCGCCCACGAACACCATGTCCGCCAGCGCGTAGGCCTCCTCCAGCTCGCCCACGGTGTCGAGCACGCGCACCGCGTCGGGCGGCGGCGGGCCCTGCTCCTCCACGCGGCTGCGCAGCACGCCCGTGAGGCCCTCGGCCTCCAGGTCGTGCAGCACCGAGGCGGCCCGTCCCGGGTGGCGCGGCGTCACGACCAGCGTCAGCGGCCGGCCGGCCGCGCGCAGGCGCCGCACCATCCCGGCCAGTGCGCGCTCCTCGCCGGGGTGCGTGCTGCCGGCCACCAGCACGGGCCGGCCAGGCGGCGGGGCCAGCAGGTTGCGCAGGCGCTCGCCCCACGGGCCGCTGCGCTGCAGCGGGATGTTGTCCAGCTTCATGTTGCCGCACACCTGCACGCGGCCCGCGTCCAGGCCCAGCGACTCGAAGCGCTGCGCGTACTCCGACGTCTGCGTGCACACCAAGGCCAGCGAGCGCAGGAGCGGCCGCGCCAGCGAGCCGGCGCGCGCGAAGCGCCGCGCGCTGCCGGCCGAGAGGCGCCCGTTGACCAGCGCCACGGGCACGCCGCGCTCCTCGGCGGCCAGCAGGAAGTTGGGCCAGAACTCGCTCTCCACCAGCAGCACCAGGCTCGGGCGCAAGGCCTCGAAGGCATCGCCCACCACCCACGAGAAGTCAGGCGGGTAGAACTCGACGCGGTGGCGCGGGTAGAGGTCCTGCGCCACGCGCCGGCCCGTGTCGGTGGTCACGCTGATCACGACCTCGGCGCCGGGCCATGCCTGCTCGAGCGCGCGCACCAGGGCCGCCGCGGCCTTCACCTCGCCCACCGACACGCCATGCACCCACACGCAGGGCGCATGCCCCGCCCGCCGGGCCCGGCGCTGGAAGCGCGTCGCCAGGTCGCGCGCGTAGGCGCGCCAGCGCGAGCGGGTCTTGCGGTCGGTCACCACGCGCGCGACGGCGTAGGGCGCCAGCAGCACGGTCAGCGACGCGTACAACGCATCCATCGACCAGCGCTTGAGCCGCGCGGGCACCCGGCCGCGCGGCGGGGGGCGGCGCTCAGGCGCGCGAGGCCCCATGGCACTTCTTGTACTTCTCGCCCGAGCCGCACGGGCACGGGTCGTTGCGGCCGGGTTCCTTCTGCGCGTTGCGGATCGGGGCGCGGGGCCCGCTGGGCACGGAGCCGATCGGCCGCCCGTCGCGGCCCGGCATGGCGGCCGGGCCGGCCGGCGGCACCGGCCGCGCCGGGGCCTGCGCAGGCGCTGCCGGCGCAGCAGCCGGGCCCTCGCCGCCCACCGGGACCTGCTTCTCCCAGCGGTCGGCCAGATGCTGCTCCTCCTGGCGCGAGACGCGCACCTTGAGCAGCAGGTCGGTCACCTCCTCGCGCACGGCCGCGAGCATCTGCGAGAACATCCGGTGGCCCTCGACCTTGTACTCCACCTTGGGGTCGCCCTGGCCGTAGGACCGCAGCCCGATGCCCGTCTTGAGGCCGTCCATCGCGTGCAGGTGGTCCTTCCACTTCGCGTCGATCGAGTTGAGCAGCAGGAAGCGCTCGATCATGCGCATCGTGTCGGCGCCCTCCTCCGACTCGCGCTGCTGCCACGCCTGCAGCACCCGCCCGGCCAGCAGGTCGCGCGCGCCCTGCGGGTCGCCCGGGTCCAGCTCGCCCGCCCCCGCCGCCAGCCCGAAATGCCGGTGGAACCAGGACGCCAGCGCCTCGGGATCACGCGCCGACTCGCGGCCCAGCTCGGCCTCCACGCGGTCCGACACCACCCGTTCCACGAAGCCCTTCACCACGCGCTTCTGCTGCTCGACATCGCTCTCCAGCAGGGCATGGCGCAGGCCGTAGACCTCGCGCCGCTGGATGTCCATGACCTCGTCGTACTCGAGCAGGTTCTTGCGGATCTCGAAGTTGCGGCCCTCGACCTTCTTCTGCGCGCGCGTGATGGCCTTCGTGACCATGGGCGCGGCGATGGCCTCTCCCTCCTGCATGCCCAGGCGGCCCAGGAAGCGGCCCACCCACTCCCCCGCGAACAGGCGCATGAGGTCGTCCTGCAGGCTGAGGAAGAACTGGCTGCTGCCCGGGTCGCCCTGGCGGCCGGCACGCCCGCGCAGCTGGTTGTCCACGCGGCGCGACTCGTGGCGCTCGGTGCCGATCACGTGCAGGCCGCCCAGCGCCTGCACGCCAGGGCCCAGCAGGATGTCCGTGCCGCGGCCGGCCATGTTGGTCGCGATGGTCACGCGGCCCTGCTGGCCGGCCTCCGCCACGATGGCGGCCTCGCGCTCGTGGTGCTTGGCGTTGAGCACGGCGTGCGGCACGCCGCGGCGCTGCAGCATGCCCGAGATGCGCTCGCTCTTCTCGATGCTGGTGGTGCCCACGAGGATCGGGCGGCCCGTGGCATGCACGCGCACGATCTCCTCCACCACCGCACCGTACTTCTCCTTCTCGGTACGGAAGACCTGGTCGTCCAGCTCCTCGCGGACGAGGGGACGGTTCGTGGGGATCGTCACCACCTCGAGCCGGTAGATGCTCCAGAACTCGGCTGCCTCGGTGCTGGCCGTGCCGGTCATGCCCGAGAGGCGGCCGTAGAGCTTGAAGAAGTTCTGGTAGGTGATCGTGGCGAGGGTCTGGTTCTCCTCGCGCACGCGGATGCGCTCCTTGGCCTCCACGGCCTGGTGGAGCCCGTCGGACCAGCGACGGCCTTCCATCAGGCGGCCCGTGAACTCGTCCACGATCACGACCTGCCCGTCGGCGACCACGTAGTCCTTGTCACGCTGGTAGATGTGGTGCGCGCGCAGCGCCTGCTCGAGCAGGTGCGGCCAGTCGCTCTCGCCGCCCTCGAAGAAGGAGACGCCCGCGAGGCGCTCGGCCTTCTCGAGGCCCTCCTCGCCGAGCACGCACGCGTGCTCCTTCTCCTTCACCTCGAAGTCCTCGCCGGGCACCAGCTGGCGCGCGACGGCATCGGCCTCCTCGTACTTGCCCCGGTCCTGCTCGGCCGGGCCCGAGATGATGAGCGGCGTGCGCGCCTCGTCGATGAGGATCGAGTCCACCTCGTCGATCACGGCGAAGTGCAGGCCCCGCTGGCACTGCAGCTCCTTGCGCACCTTCATGTTGTCGCGCAGGTAGTCGAAGCCGAACTCGCTGTTCGTCCCGTAGGTGACGTCGCAGCGGTAGACGGGGATGCGCTCCTCGGCCTGCATCCACGCCTGGATGGCCCCGACCGTCATGCCCAGCGCCTCGTACACGGGGCGCATCCACTCGGCGTCACGGCGCGCCAGGTAGTCGTTGACCGTGACCACGTGCACGCCCTTGCCCGCCAGCGCGTTCAGGTAGACAGCCAGCGTGGCCACCAGCGTCTTGCCCTCGCCGGTCACCATCTCGGCGATGCGGCCCTGGTGCAGCACCCAGCCGCCCACCAGCTGCACGTCGAAGTGGCGCATGCCCATGGCACGCTTGCTGGCCTCACGGCAGGCCGCGAAGGCCTCCGGCAGCAGGTCGTCGAGCGTCTCGCCGCGGGCGAGGCGCTCGCGGAAGGCCGGCGTCAGGGCCTTGAGCTCGGCATCGGTCAGGCGCTCGAGCCCGGGCTCGAGGGCGTTGATGCGCTCCACCACGGGCAGGATGGCCTTCACGACCCGCTCGTTGCGGGTGCCGAAGACCTTCTTGAGGAGGGAGCCGATCATGCGGGGTGCGGCAGCCGGTCGGGGGGAGCGTGGAGGCTAGCACCCAGCCCGCGCAGGGCCTCCTGTGGCCCCGGGGCGGTGGCGCGGGCCGTGGCCTCGGCCAGCGGCCGGCCTAGGGCATCTGCAGCGTGCCCACCACGTCGGCCAGCCGCCGCGCCCCCAGCGCGGCGAAGCGCGCGGGCAGGCCTTCCAGCACGTGCAGGGCGGCCCGCGGGTTGACGTAGTTGGCGGTGCCCACCTGCACGGCGCTGGCGCCGGCCACGAGGAACTCCATCGCATCGTCGGCCGTGGCCACGCCGCCGATGCCCACGATGGGGATCGTGACGGCCTTGGAGAGCTGCCACACCATGCGCAGCGCGATGGGCTTGATGGCGGGACCGCTGAGGCCGCCGACGCCGCGCCCGAGGATGGGCTTGCGGTCGCGCCAGTCGATCGCCATGCCCACCAGCGTGTTGATGGCGCTCACGGCGTCGGCGCCCCCCTCCTGGGCCGCCACCGCGCTGGGACGGATGTCGGTGACGTTGGGCGAGAGCTTGGCGATCAGCGGGCGCGCCGTCACGTCACGCACGCGGCGCACGACGTCGCGCGCCGCCTCGGGGGAGGTGCTGAAGTCCAGCCCGCCGGACACGTTGGGACAGGACATGTTCAGCTCGAGCGCATCGATGCCCGGCTCGCGTTCGAGGCGCTGGGCCAGCTCGGCGAACTCTGCCGGCGTGTGGCCGGCGATGTTGATGACCAGCGGGGCGCCCAGCGTGCGCAGCTTGGGCAGCTCGTGCTCGATGTAGGCCTCGACGCCCGGGTTGGGCAGGCCGATGCTGTTGAGCAGGCCGCCGGGAACCTCGGCCAGCCGCGGCGGCGGGTTGCCCGGGCGCGGCTGCATGGTGATCGTCTTGACCACGATGCAGCCCAGCCGCGAGGTGTCGTAGTAGGGCAGGAACTCGATGCCCTTGCCGTAGGTGCCGCTGGCCGTGGCCACGGGATTCCTCAGCACCAGCCGCCCGATGCGCAGCGAGAGGTCGGGCTCCTCGCCGGGCCGCACGGTGGGCAGCGGGCCGTGGGCCTTCACGCGCGGGGGGCCTTGGCCGGGTCGGGCGTGAACAGCGAGTCCCAGATCACGAGGCTCACGCCCACCACGATGGCGGCGTCGGCCACGTTGAAGTTGGGCCACGTCCAGTCGGGCGCATCGAGCCGCCCGAGGTAGACGAGGAAGTAGTCGCGCACCTCCGACCAGCGCAGCCGGTCGTAGAGGTTGCCCAGCGCACCGCTGATGATGAGGCCCAGCCCCACGTGCAGCAGCCGGCTGGGGTTGCGCGTGGCCAGCAGCCACGTCAGCAGGGCCAGCGTGGCCGTGCCCGTCAGCACGAGGATCTGCCACGTGTAGCCCCGCGCGATGCCAAAGGTGACGCCGGGATTCCACGTGCCCTGCAGGGCGAAGAAGCCCGGGATCACGTCGATCTCGCGCTCGCCGTTGCGGCCGGGACGCAACACCAGGGCGTCCTGCAGCCACTGCTTGCTGAGCAGGTCCAGCACGAGCAGCACGGCCATCAGCGCCAGCGCCACCACCTTGAGCCGCACCATGCGTCCGCGGGGCGCGCCCGCAGCGTCCTGCGCGGCACCTGGCGCCGTCAGGCGGTCGGACCCGGCCTCCGGGGCAGGGCCCGGCTCCTGGCTCACCGACTGCCCTCGCGCTCTTCCTGCTTGCGCACGCACAGGCGCGCCTGCGGCACGGCCTCGAGCCGGCCGGTGGGGATCCACGGGCAGGTCTCGCAGCCGCGCGCCCAGCGCTCCGGGCTGCGATCCGCGCACGCCTCGCACACGCCGTAGGGCAGCTCGCCCTTGCCGTCGATCTTGTCGATGGCGTCCTGGATCTCGCGCGCCAGGGCCGACTTGCCCTCCAGCAGCCCCAGCGTGAAGTCGCGCTCGAAGCTGTCGGTGCCGTGGTCGGCCATGTGGTCCACGGACACGTCCTGGCCCGAGGACTGCAGCGCCTCGCGCTCCAGGTCCTCGCTGCTGTCACGGTTGCCCGTGAGCATGGCCTGCAGGCGCGCCCTCAGCTTCTTGAGCTCGGCCTTGCTGGGCCCACCCTTGGGGAACTTGCGCGGGCGCGCCGGCTGGGCCACCTCGGCCGGCTTCGGCTCGGGCGGCTTGGCCGCCTTGCCCTCCTTGGCGCCCGCAGCAGCCTTGGTCGCGCCGGGCACCGTCGGGGACGCCGCCTTGCCGGAGGCCTTGGGGCCCGACGCAGGCTTGGGCGCGCTGGAGGCCGGAGCCTTGGCAGGCCCGGGCTTGTGGGACCCGGGCTGGGCCACGCCCTGCTTGGCCGCCTGTTCCTTGGCTGCCTTGCCTTCCTTGGGTGCCGTGACTTCCTTGGCTGCCGTGACGGGCGACCCGGCGGGGACGCTACGGGGGGCCGGGGGCTTGGCTGCCGCCTTGGGCGCGGCCGCGGGGGCCTTCGAGCCGGGCTTGGCAGGCGTGCCCGCCCCCCCCGCCGGGCGGCTGGCTGCCGCGGGCTTCTTGGGATCGGGCGTGGGCGGACCGGGCGGTCGGCTGGGCATCGCAACTCCTGCGGCCGATGGGCCGCCCCGTTGGAGGCGGGAAGATAGCCTCGCCACCGGGGGCGGTCAACGGAGACCGCCGGGCTTGGCCCCGCGAGGAGTGCCGTTCAAGCGCAGGCCCGGCAGGTCCGTTCCCTTGGGGAGTGGTGACGCCCGCTGCCCCCCGCACTCCCGAGGCCGTGCTGCGCGCATGGCTGGACCACCTCGAGGTGGAGCGCGGGCTGTCGCCCCACACGCTGGCTGCCTACCGGCGCGACGTGCACGCCTTCCTCGGCCTGCTGCGGCTGGAGCGGACGGACCGGGAGGGCCTGGCGGGCCTGCGGCACGCCGACATGGTGCGCTGGATGGGAGCCGAGCGCCGCTCGGGCAGGGCCCCGCCCAGCATCGCGCGCCGGCTTGCGGCCGTGCGCGGCTTCCTCGCCTTCGGGCAGTCGCTGGGGGCCGTGCTCGGCGATCCCACCGAGGGCCTGCCCGCCGGCAAGGCGTGGGATCGGCTGCCCAAGGTGCTGCCGCCGCGGCTGGTGGAGGCGCTGCTGGGCTCCGTGCCCGGCCAGGGGGCGATGGCCCTGCGGGACCGCGCCATCCTCGAGGCGCTCTACGCCACGGGCGCGCGCGTGAGCGAGCTGTGCGGCTGGGACCTCGGCGACGTGCGCCTCGAGCAACGCGTGGCACGCTGCCTGGGCAAGGGCAGCAAGGAGCGCTGGGTGCCGCTGGGCGAGCCAGCCGCCGAGGCCATCGGCCGCTGGGTCGAGCAGGGGCGGCCCGCGCTGCTGGGCAAGCGCACGGCCACGGCACTGTTCCTGTCGCGCAGCGGGCAGCGGCTGGACCGCCACCGCATCTACCGCCTCATCGCCAGCCGCGCCCGTGCCGCCGGCGTGGCCGCGCAGCTGGGGCCGCACGCGCTGCGCCACTCCTTCGCCACGCACCTGCTGTCGGGCGGCGCCGACCTGCGCGCCGTGCAGGAGCTGCTCGGGCACGCCACGGTCAAGACCACGCAGGTCTACACGCACGTGGACCAGGGCCGGCTCAAGGCGGTGCACGCGCGCTACCACCCGCGGGCCTAGCGCGCCGCCAGCCACGGACTGCGCGGACAGCGGCCCTTGCGAGGCCCTTCGTCCCCGCCCCTAGGTCCCCAGGGCGCCCGCCTCGCCGCTGGCCTCCAGCCGCTCGCGCACGAGGCGGGCCAGCCTCTCGCCGATGCCCGGCATCGCCACGAGGTCCTCCAGCGAGGCAGAGCGCACGCCGGCCACCGAGCCGAAGCGGGACAGCAGCGCGCGCCGGCGTGCGGGGCCCAGGCCCGGGATGCCGTCGAGCGCGCCCTGCCCGAAGGACTGCGCCCGGCGCTTGCGCTGGTAGCGGCCCGCGAAGCGGTGCGCCTCGTCGCGCGCGCGCACCAGCAGGCGCAGCGCCGGGTCGTCGGGCGCCAGCACGCGCACGGCCCACTCGCCCCCCGCCATCGCAGGCGGCATCACGATGCGCTCGGGCGTGTCGCCGCCCCCGGGGCCTGCGCCCGTGCGGGCCTTGGCCAGGCCCAGCATCGGCACCGGCGGGTGGCCCAGCGCGGCCAGCGCCGAGAGCGCCGACTCCACCTGCGCACGACCGCCGTCGATGAGCACGAGGTCGGGCAGGTCACCGAGGCCCTCCCCGCGCGCGAAGCGCCGCTGGATCACCTCCGCCATGCCCGCGTAGTCGTCTCCTCCCGGCGCCTCCCGCACCGCGAAGTGCCGGTAGGAGGAGGGGTCGGCCACGCCAGCCACCAGCACGCTCATGGCCGCCACCGGGTCGCTGCCCGCGAGGTGCGAGAGGTCATAGCCCTCGATGCGCTGCGGCGGCGAGGACAGGCCGGCCACCTCGCCCAGCCGCTGCAGGGCCTGCTGGGCATCACGAGCCCGCGCGCTGTGCTCGGCCAGCGCCTGCTCGGCGTTGCGGCGGGCGCGGTCCACCAGCTCCACGCCCGGCCCACGGCGCGGCTGGCGCACCTCCACCGGGCCGCCGCGCAAGCCGGCCAGCAGGGCCTGCACGCCGGGCAGGTCGTCGGGCTCCTCCTCCACCAGCACCTCGGCGGGCACCACCTTGCCGCGCGCATAGAACTGCGCGAGGAAGGCCGTGAGCAGCTCGCGCCGCGTGCGGGCCCCCCTCTGCGCCCAGCTGCGCGCCGCCAGCAAGTGGCCGTCGCGGATGTAGAGCACGGCCAGCACCGCCACGCCCCCGGCCAGCGCCACGGCCACCACGTCCCGGTCCCGTCCGTCCGGGCTGATGACCTCTTGCCGGCGCCCCGACTGCTCCAGCGCCTCGACGCGGTCGCGCAGCAGCGCGGCACGCTCGTACTCCAGCGCCTCGGCCGCCGCCTCCATCTCCTCGCGCATGCGTCCCACGAGGCCCTCGTCCTTGCCCCGGATCACGGCGAGGGCGCCATCCACCAGCACGCGGTAGGCCTCGCGGTCGATGGCCCCGATGCAGGGGGCCGCGCACCGCCCGATCTGGTGGTAGAGGCAGGCCCGCTCGCGCTCGGCCAGCTCGCGGTCCGAGCACGTGCGCAGCGGGAAGCGCGTCCGCAGGTAGCGCAGCGTGCGGCGCAAGGCCTTGCCGTTCGCGAAGGGCCCGAGGTAGAGCGCGCCGTCCTTCTTCATGCGCCGCACCAGCCGCAGGCGCGGGAAGTCGTGCTGCCGGTCCACCCGCACCAGCAGGTAGGACTTGTCGTCCTTCAGCCGCAGGTTGTAGGGAGGGCGCTCCTGCTTGATGAGCGTGTTCTCCAGCAGCAACGCCTCCTCGTTGCTGGCGCAGAGGACGACGTCCACGTCCGCCGCGCGGCGCATGAGCAGCCGCACCAGCGGCCGGCCGTCGCCCCCCTCCTTGAGGTAGCTGCGCACCCGGACGCGCAGGTTCTCGGCCTTGCCCACGTAGAGCACGCGGCCCTGCGCATCCCGCCACGTGTAGACCCCCGGCTGGGCCGGCAGCAGCGCCACGCGCTCGCGCAGCGCCGGGGCCGGCTGGGGGGCGTCCTGGTCCACGGGGCGGGGCCGGCGCCCTAGGCGCCCGCGTTCACCACGGGCGTGGTGGACGATTCCGAGCACAGCACCACGAGCAGGTTGGACACCATGGTGGCCTTGCGCTCCTCGTCCAGGCGCACCACGCCATGGCCCTCGAGCTGCTCCAGCGCCTGCTTCACCATGCTCACGGCGCCCTCGACGATGCGCGTGCGGGCATCGATGATGGCCTCCGCCTGCTGGCGCCTGAGCATCACGCCCGCGATCTCCGGCGCGTAGGCGAGGTGCGAGAGGCGCACCTCCAGCACCTCGACACCGGCCAGCGACAGCCGGTCGGTGAGCTGGGATCGCAGCTCGACGTTGACCTCGTCGCTGTCGCCCCGCAGCGAGGTCTGGCCGGGCTGGGCCGAGTCGTAGGGATGCTTGGAGGCGGCGGCGCGGATGGCGCTCTCGGTCTGCACCGAGACGTAGGACTCGTAGTCCTCGACGTCGAACACGGCCTGCGCCGTGTCGCTCACGCGCCACACCACCACGGCACCGATCTCCACCGGATTGCCGCGCAGGTCGTTCACCTTGAGGTGCTGGCTGTCGAAGTTGCGCGCGCGCAGCGAGACCTTCCTGCGCGAGGTGAAGGGGTTGATGAAGAAGAAGCCGTCCCGCCGGATCGTGCCCTTGTAGCGCCCGAACAGCAGCACCACGAGGCTGGTGTTGGGCTCCACGAGCACGAAGCCCCGCAGCAGCAGGATGCCCAGCCCGAACACGGGCACCAGCGCCAGGCACACGAGGACCATCGGGATGCCGGGCACCAGCCAGCCGTAGTCGCGCTCGCGGCTGGAGGGGTGGGGAGCGGGGCGGGAGTCGGCCATGGGGTGCCTCCGGCGGGCCTGTCCCTGTACCACGCAGGCCGCGCGCGGCGCGGCCGGACCGCCCACCGGCCGCCGCGCAGGCCCGACCGGCCGGCAGGCCCGCTCAGGGCGCCGCGTCGGGGCCCTCGCCGTCCTCGCGCGCGCGGGCCACGGTCTCGCCTGCGTGCAGGATGAGCGCCTCCACCCGCTTGAGCTCGTCGCGCAGGCGCGCCGCGTCCTCGAACTTGAGCTCGCGTGCCGCCGCGCGCATGCGCCGCTCGAGGTCGTCCCGCCGCTCGGCAAGCGTGCGCGGGTCGCGCTCGGCCATGGCCGGCGAGGCGAGGCCGGCCACGTCCACGTAGTCGCGCTCGGCGTAGACGGCCCCCACCGTGTCGCGGATCGCGCGCACGACGCTGCGCGGGACGACCCCGTGCTCACGGTTCCACGCCAGCTGGCGCACCCGGCGCCGGTCCATCTCGGCCAGCGCGCGGTCCATGCTGTCGGTACGCCGGTCGGCGTAGAGGATCACGCGACCCTCGAGGTTGCGGGCTGCGCGCCCGGCGACCTGCACGAGGCTGGTCTCGCTGCGCAGGAAGCCTTCCTTGTCGGCGTCCAGAACGGCCACCAGCCCCACCTCGGGCAGGTCCAGCCCCTCGCGCAGCAGGTTGATGCCCACCAGCACGTCATAGACGCCCAGGCGCAGGTCACGCAGCAGCTCGGCCCGCTGCAGCGTGGTGACGTCGCTGTGCATGTAGCGCGCCTTGACGCCCACCTCGCCGAGGTGCTCGGTCAGCTCCTCGGCCATCCGCTTCGTGAGCGTGGTGGCCAGCACGCGCTGCTTGCGCGCCACCACGGCGCGCACCTCGGCCAGCAGGTCGTCCACCTGGCCGCGCGCCGGGCGGACCTCCACCTGCGGGTCCACGAGCCCCGTGGGGCGGATCACCTGCTCCACGACCACGCCGCCGGCCTTGTCGCGCTCGTAGGCCGCGGGCGTGGCGCTCACGTAGAGGCCCAGCGGGACGCGCTCCTCGAACTCGGCGAAGGTGAGCGGGCGGTTGTCCAGGGCACACGGGAGCCGGAAGCCGTAGTCCACCAGGTTCGTCTTGCGGCGCCGGTCGCCTGCGTGCATGCCCCCCACCTGCGGGATGGACACGTGGCTCTCGTCCACGACCAGCAGGAAGTCCTCGGGGAAGTACTCCAGCAGGGTGGCCGGCGCCTCGCCGGGGGCACGGCCGTCGAGGTGGCGCGAGTAGTTCTCGATGCCGGGGCAGAAGCCGGTCTCGCGCATCAGCTCGAGGTCGTAGCGCGTGCGGCGCGCCAGCCGGTCGGCCTCCGCCACCTTGCCATGCTCGCGCAGCCAGGCCAGCCGCTGCTCCAGCTCGGCCCGGATCGTCACCAGCGCGCGCTGCAGGGCCTCGTCGCTGTTCATGTAGTGGCTGCTGGGGAAGAACGACGCGCTGTCCCGCCGGGCGAGGACCTCGCCCGTGAGCGCGTCCACCTCCTCGATGCGCTCCACCGTGTCACCGAACCACTCGATGCGCACGACACGGTCCTGCAGGTCCGCCGCGCCCACCTCCACCATGTCGCCCCGCACGCGGAAGGTGCCGCGCGCGAGGCCCAGGTCGTCGCGCCGGTAGCGGATGCGCGCCAGCCGCCGCAGGAAGACGTCGCGGTCCAGCGTGTCCCCGGCGTGGATCCACACGTGGTAGGCCTTGTAGGCCTCGGGCGAGCCCAGGCCGTAGATGCACGAGACGCTGGCCACCACGATCGTGTCGCGCCGCGTGAGGGCCGCCTTGGTCGCCGCGTGCCGCATGCGGTCGATGCGGTCGTTGATGCTGGCGTCCTTCTCGTTGTAGAGGTCCGCCGTCGGCCCGTAGGCCGCGGGCTGGTAGTAGTCGTAGAACGAGACGAAGTACTCGACCGCGTTGTGCGGGAACAGTTCCCGCATCTCGTCGAAGAGCTGCGCGGCCAGCGTCTTGTTGGGTGCCAGCAGCAGGGCCGGCCGGCCCAGCCGCGCGATCACGTGCGCGACCGTGAAGGTCTTGCCGCTGCCCGTGACGCCCAGCAGCACCTGGTGCCGGCGGCCCCCGCCCTCGAAGCCATCCACCAGCGCCTCGATGGCCGCGGCCTGGTCGCCCGAGGGCGTGAAGCCGCTGGTCAGCTCGAAGCGCGCGCGCTCGCCCAGCAACGCGGCGGAGGCCATGCGCGCACGACGCGGCGTGCCCTCGGGCCCACCCTGCGTGCCGCGCGCAACCGGCCCCTCAGCGCCCACTGCCCTTGTCGGCGGGCTCGTCGGCCTCGTCCACGCGGGGATCCCAGGGCGAGAGCTTGGTCTTCCACAGGCCCCGCTCCAGCCAGCCGTTCCAGCGCTTGGCCACGTTGAGCGCCCAGTCGGGCGAGGACTCCGCCTTGATCTGCTCGCGCACGCCGCACTTGCGCTCCATGTAGCCATCGATCTTGCGCAGCACGCGGTCCACGATGCTGGCCTTGATGAGGCCCTGCCGGTCCTCGAAGCCGCCGCTGTCCTGGATGGCCTTGAACTCGCTGACCAGGCGCCAGATCGCCTTGCGGTCCAGCGCCACGAGGGCATCCTGCGCCTCGCGCATGTCGCGCCCGGCGCCATGGATGGCCATCTGCACCGCGCGCTCGATCTTCTCCTTCTCCTCGGCACTCACCTGCAGCTCGGCCGGGGCCGGCCACGACTGCAGGCGCGTCATGCCGCCGCCCCCAGTGGGACGCGACTCAGGCGCCGGCGCGGCCTCCGGTGCGCCCGGGGCCGCCGCCGTGCGCGCAGGGCCGGCCGGTGCCGAGGGCACGGGCGCGGAGGGCGCCGGCGACGGCGTGCCCGCGGCGGGCAGCGCGGGAGCCGCGGCTGGCGGTTGCGGGGCGTAGGTGCCCCCCGGCACCTGTGCAGGGGACCCGCCCGCGGCAGGCGCCTCCGACGGCGACGGCGCCGGCGGGTCCTTCTTGCCCATCACGAGCACCATCACGAGGATCACGGCCACGAGGGCGCCCAGCGAGCCGAAGATCAGCGCGTTGTTGTTCTTGGGCGGCGCCTGGTAGCGACCCCGGCCCTCGTCGTCGGGCTCCGCGTCGCGGCCGCGTCGCCCCGTGGACGCGCCCCTCGCCGGGCCCGCGGCCCGGCCCTCGCGCGTGGCCCTGCCGGCGCCCCGCACGGGTCCACGCGCGGCGGCCGGGGCCGGCGCGGGCTCCGCAGGCGCAAAGGCGGAGAGGTCCATCGCCTGGCCGCACTTGGTGCAGGTGAAGGTGGCCGGCACCTTGCCCTTCAAGCGGTACTTCTTGCCGCACGAGGGGTTGGGGCACAGGACTTCCTGGACGTCTGCGTCGCTCATGCGGGGCTCCGGGTCCCGCAGCATACCGCTCCACCTGCCGGCGCGCGCCTCGCCGTAGGCTGGGCCCGATGGCCTCCCTGCCCACCCTCTACCGTGCGCTGGCCTCGCTGCACCGCGCTGGCGTGGGCTGGCGCGAGGCCCTGGACAGCGTGGGCGGGGCCCTCCACGAGCCGCGACAGCGGCTGGCACAGGGCGCGACGCTGCCCCAGGCGCTCACGGGGCACGTGCCCCCGCTGGACGTGGCCTTGCTGCGCGCGGCCGAGGCGTCGGGCACCTACGAGCGCGTGCTGGAGCACCTGGCCCAGCGCCACGAGGAGGAGCACCGGGCGCGCGGCAAGCGCCGCGCCGCGCTCGCCTACCCGCTCACCGTGGCGCACGTGTCGGCGCTGCTCATGCCGCTGCCCGACCTCGTGCGCGGCGACCTCCCGGCGGCAGCGGGCTGGGCCCTCGCTGCCCTGGCGCCCATCTACCTGTTCATGGCCTACAGCCGGCGCGCGCCGCGGCCCGGCCGGCCGCTGCCCGCACGCTTCCCGTTCACGGCGCGCGTGCTGGAGATGGACGCACGCGCGCTGGCCGCCCTCGGCGCCCTCTACGACGCGGGCGTGCCGCTGCGCGAGGCCCTTCCCATGGCGCGCGAGGCGGGCACGCATGGCCGCGTCGCGCGCGACCTGGCCCGCGCCGAGGCCTTCGTGGCCGAGGGGGCGCCGCTGGCCGGTGCGTGGACCGAGGTGCCCGACGACCTGCGCGTCGGCCTGGCCAGCGCGGAACGCGCCGGCTCCCTCGGCCGCGAGTGCGCGGCCAGTGCCGAGCGGCTGGCGCTGGATGCCGACCTGTGGCGGCAACGCGTGCTGGGGCGCTCGGTGCCGCTGGTGATGCTGGCGCTGGGCCTGCTGGTGGCCGCGCGCGTCATCTCCTTCTACGCAGGCATCTTCAGGCTGGCCGGGCTGTAGCGCCCGGGGCGCGCAGGCTGGCAGGCAGGCCGTCCAGCACCACGGCGCGCTGGAGCGCATCGGCCAGCAACACGCCCAGCAGCATCGCGTGCGGCGCGTACGGGGCCGCGCTGCTGTCCGGCGGAAGCAGGCCGGCCTCCC
This sequence comes from Planctomycetota bacterium, assembly GCA_964228555.1. Taxonomy (GTDB): domain Bacteria; phylum Planctomycetota; class PLA2; order PLA2; family JAEUHO01; genus CAXQZU01. The sequence goes on along the minus strand of CAXQZU010000068.1, from coordinate 8,594 downwards.
CCACGCACGCGCGGCCGGACGCATCCAGGCCCGCCTCGCAGGCGAGGCCGGCTCCCAGCACCTCGCCGCGCAGCGCCGGCCCATCGGCCCGCTGCACGTCCGGCACGCCGGCTGCCTGCAGGTAGGCCTGCGCAGCCTCGGCGGCGAGGCGCGGGCCCGCGATGCGCACGCGCGCGCGCAGCAAGCGTCGCTGGCCCTCGACGCCCAGCTCGGGCATCACCACCTGCCGGGCGAAGCGCTCCAGCGCGGCCGGCGCGAGCGCCTCCATGCCGCCCCGTGCCCCAGCACCCGCCCCCACGGCACGCGCGCGCACGGCCAGCGCGGCCCCGGCCACCTCGTGCACCTCCACCTCGTGCCCCAGCGCGCGCAGGCCCTCGGGAACGCTGGCGGCTCCCTCTGCGCCCAGCCAGATCGTGACGACCGCCGCCCCGGGAGCCCCTTCCACGTGCTGGCGCGCGCGCAACAGGTTGAGCGGGCAGTGCTCGAGGCGCAGGTCCAGCACGCCGGCCGGGGCCGGGCCCGCCGCGGTCGGGATCGCCGGGGCGCGCCGTACGGGCACCGCGGGCCGAGCGCCCGGTGCGCACGCCTCGCAACCCTCGCGCGCGGCAGCCTGCAGGCGCGTCCAGCGTCGCTGCCCGAGGTCGAGCACGTCGTACCCCTGGCTGGGCGCCCGTGGATGCGCCAGGCGCCGGATCACGGCCGCCGCCGCCAGCATGCCGGCGGCGCCCACCGTGCCGTTCCACACGCCCAGCAGGGCGCAGGTGGCGGCATCGTCGCCCTCCAGCCTGCCGAACAGGCAGGCGAGGCAGGGACGCCCGCCCGCGGGCACGTCCAGCAGGCGTGCCTCGCTGCGCACGCCTGCGGCGTGGACCAGCGCGAGCCCGTGCTGCACCGCCAGTGCGTTGATCGCGTCCTTCGCGGCCGCACCGTCGCTGGCATCCACCAGCACCTGCGCGCCCGGCAGCAAGGCCGCGGCGCTGGCGCCCTCCAGCGCGCCATGGTGCGTGCGCACCTGCAGGCCGGGGTGCTGCCGCCGCAAGCGGCGTGCGGCCGCGTCCACCTTGGGCAGGCCCTCGTCGCCCGGTGCGAACAGCACCTGCCGGGGCAGGTTGTGCAGCGCCACGGTGTCCGGGTCCACCAGCACCAGCTCGCCGACGCCCGCCTCGGCCAGCGCCCACGCGGCAGGGCAGCCGATGCCGCCCACGCCGGCGATCACGACGCGGGACCGCGCAAGGGACACCGTCACGCCACGGCCCCGCCGCCGGCTGCGCCCGCGCGTCCGCGCCGGGCTCGCCCGAGGCCGGCTGCGCCCAGCAGGCACGCCGCGCCCAGCGCCCCCCACGCCAGCGCCGCACGCGCAGCAACCGGCCGCCTCACCGACGAGGAGGCCAGCGGCACGCATCCGTACACGTCGGCCTCCAGCAAGCGGTCGAGGCCGGCCACGTCGTAGGCGAACGCCGTGGCGAGGTCGAGGTCGAGCACGGCCTGCCGCCACGCGAAGCGGGCCCCGTGCGGCACGGCCTCCGACACGGGATCGGCCCACCACAGGCCGGTGAGTGCCGCCACGCACACGCAGCCGGCGCCCAGCCCGGCGGCCACCGGGCCCGAGCCCAGCGCCCGTCCCAGCGCCGCCAGCCCCAGCGCGCACGCCCCGCTCGCGGCCACCAGCGCCGCGCCCGCCAGCGCTTGCGCAGGCCAGCAGCCCACGGCCAGCAGCAGCAGGCCGGCAGCCGGGGCAGCGGCGGCGAGGCGAGCCAGGGCCTGGCGGGCGCTGCCACGCGCCAAGGCCCCGCAGGCTGCCGCGGCCAGCATCATCGCCACGCCTGCCTGCAGCCGCCCGCGGCCCCCGCCTTCGCCCAGCAACAGCGCCGCGGCCCCGGCCAGCACGGGCAGGGCCGCCAGCAGCGCGCTGCGGCGCAGGCTCACGCGCCTAGTCCAGCTCGCCCAGCGCCAGCGCCAGCGCCTGCGTGGCGTAGGCCGTGGCCAGCGTGCGCGAGCCCTCGTCCCAGCGCTCGGCCACCTCGTTGCGCCAGCCGCCATCGGGCCGCTGCAGCGCGACGAGGCGCTGCGCCAGCGAGGCGCGCCAGTCGTGGCGGCGTCCGTCCGCGCCATGCACGACCAGCGGCTGCTTCGTCACGCGCTCGTAGAGCGCCAGCGTGCGGGCCAGCGTGAAGAAGTAGTAGTACAGGCCCTGCTGCCCGGCCAGCGTGGGATCCTTGGACTGCTCGAAGCCCGGGTTGCGGTCCAGCGTCCAGTTGCGGCTGATCCAGCCCAGGGCAGCCACCGCACGCGGGTCGGCGGGCTGCACGCCGCTCAGCAGCAGGCACTTGAGCAAGGCGTAGGTCATCGAGCCGTAGGAGCGCAGCTCCACCTTGCCGTCCGGGCGCTTGATCGTCCCGGCCTTGCTCTGGTCGGGAGCGTAGGCCGACCCGCCATCGTTGCCCGCCACCACGGTGACCTTCTCGCCCTCGATCTCCAGCTGCAGCTCGAGCACGTTGCCCTCGCTGCGGTTCTGCACGCGCTGGAGGTAGGCCTGGATGCGCTGCCACACGGGATGGTCGGCCGGCAGCCCGGAGGCGGCCAGCGCATCGGCGGCGAACTGCAGGTTGCTCAGGTCGGCGGCCTGGGGCACCTTCGACTTGTACGGGAAGCCGCCGAAGGAGGGATCCTCGCTGCTGCCCTGGATCTGGCTGGCCGCGAGGAAGTCCCGCGCGCGCGCCTGGACCGAGGCGAGGTCCGGCCGGCGCAGCATCGACAGCGCAGAGATCACCGCGCTGGTCTGGTAGGTGACGAAGCGCGGGTTGTCCCACACGCTGCCGTCCTCCTTCTGGGCCTTGAGCAGCGCGGCCACGGCCTTGGACAAGGCCGCGTCGCTGGCACGGGCCTCGCGCGGCACCGAGCCCGAGAGGCCGGCCAGGACCATGGCCGTGTAGCCCACGTTGCCGGGCAGCTGGATCTCGGGGTCGCCCCACTGCCCGTCCTCGCCCTGCAGCGAGCGCAGCAGCGTCGCACCGCGCGCCAAGGCGTCGCGGGCCGCCGCCTGCCAGGAGGCCTTCGCCGGCTCCGGGGCGGCAGCGTCCGTGCGCGCGGGCGCGGTGTCCGGGGCCTTGCCTCCGCCGTAGGGCGTGCCGGACTCGCCGCAGCCAGCGAGGGGAAGCAGGCAGCAGGCCATCAGGATCGTGGCGCGGGTGAGGGTCATGCAGTCCTCCGTGCGCCTCGTGGGCGCACGAGGGCAACGCGCGCAGGCTACCGGCGGTTCGTGGCAGCACCCTCGGCCGGCGGGTGCCGCACGCCCCCGTCCCCGGCCGCGGGCGATCCGCAGGCGGCCTTGCCGCTGCACCCGCACCCAGCGCCCCCCGCCGGCCCTGCCGGAGCGCGCAGCAGGCGCCACGCGCGCCACGCCAGCCACGCGACGGCCGCCCCCACGCACAGGCCGACCAGCAGCCCCTCGAGCCAAGGAGCCATCACGCCCCCAGCATGCGCACGACGAGCGCCGTGGCATAGGCCGCCACCCACGCCAGCACGCTCATCAGCGCGAAGGAGAAGGCCGCCCAGCCCCAGCCACCGGCCTCGCGGCGGATCACGGCCAATGTGCTCACGCACTGGGCGCACAGCGCGAAGAACACCATCAGCGCCAGCGCCGAGGCGAGGTCGAACACCTTCTGGCCACGGCGCGGGCCGTCCTCCCACGTCGCCTGCTGCAGTCGCTGGCGCAGGCCCTCGTCCTCCTCGCCCGCGTCGCCAAGGTCGTAGATGACGCCCAGCTGCCCCACCACCACCTCGCGCGCCGGGAAGGAGGCCAGCACGGCCATCGCCACCTTCCAGTCCCACCCGATGGGCGCGAACACGGGTTCCACCGCACGGCCCATGCGGCCCAGCCACGACTGGCGCAGCTGCTCGCCCGCGTCCCGGGCCGCGCCCCCGGCCTCGGCCTCTGCGCGGCGCTCCTCCCGCTGCGCGTCGGCCACGGCCTGCTGCGCGAGGAAGCGCAGGTAGGCCTGCTCGGCCGGCGCGCGCACCTCGGCCGGCTGGCTGCGCGCCTGCTCGAGGGCCCGTGCCTGCCGCGCCTGCTCGCGCCCGGCCTCCTCGAGCGCCGGCGCCTCGGCCGCATCGAAGGCCTCCAGCGCGGCGCGCGTGGCCGCGTCGGGATCGTCCTGGCGCGGGAAGGTGCCCAGCGCCCACACCACCACCGTGGCCGCGAGGATCAGGGTGCCGGCACGCACGACGAACTCGCGTCCATTGCGCCACATCGCGCGCGCCACCACGCGCGGCTGCGGCAGGCGATAGGGCGGGAGCTCGACGAGGAAGGAGGGCGTGTCGCCCCGCAGCAGCGTGCGCTTGAGCAGGAACGCCACGGGGATGGCCACCGCGATGCCCACGAAGTACATCGCGGCGAACACGAGGCCCTGCAGGCTGAACACGCCCACGTCGCGGGCAGGCACGAAGGCCCCGATCAGCAGCACGTAGACCGGGATGCGCGCGCTGCAGGACATGAAGGGCGCCACGAGGATGGTGGCGAGACGGTCGCGCCGCGTGTCGATGGTGCGCGCCGCCATCACGCCGGGGATCGCGCACGCGAAGGAGGAGAGCATCGGGATGAACGAGCGGCCCGAGAGGCCCACGCCGCGCAGCAGCCGGTCCAGCAGGAAGGCCGCCCGGGCCATGTAGCCGCAGCCCTCGAGCAAGGCCAGTGCGCCGAACAGGATCACGATCTGGGGCAGGAACACGAGCACGCCGCCCACCCCGGCGATGACGCCATCCACGACCAGGCTCTGGAGGAGGCCATCCGGCAGGGCCTCGCTGGCCACGCCCGAGAGCCAGCCCACCAGCCCGCCGTCGATGGCGTCCATGAGCGGGCCGGCCCACGAGAAGATGGAGACGAAGAGCAGGGTCATCACGACCACCAGCGCGAGCAGGCCCAGCACCGGGTGCGTGAGCACCGCGTCGATCCGGTCCGTGGCCGTGGCACGGGGCTCGGCCGTGCGCCGCACCACGCGCGACACCACCGGCCCGAGCCATGCGTAGCGGGTCATCGCCTCCACGCCCGCGGGCACGCCCGCGGCCGCGAGGTCCTGCCGCGCCGCCGAGAGGGCCGCCTCCGCGTCCGCACCCAGGGCGCGCGCCCGGCGTTCGGCCTCGCCACCCACGTCCAGCAGGGCGCGCCGCACCTCGACCCGCTGCAGGCCGGGCAGCGCGCGCGCCAGCGCCTCCTCCGCCCGCATCACGGCGGGCGGCCACTCCATCCGCGGCAGGAGCGGCGCCGCCGAGAGCGCCTGGCGGCACGCCCCTGCCAGCGCACCCACGCCCTCGTCGCGCGTGGCCACCGTGGCCACCACCGGCACGCCCAGCTCGCGGCCCAGCGCGGCCGCATCCACCTCGATGCCACGCCGGCGCGCCTCGTCCACCATGTTCAGGGCCAGCACCACCGGCAAGCCCAGTTCCATCGCCTGCGTGGCGAGGTAGAGGTTGCGCTGCAGGTTGGTGGCCTCGAGCACCACCACCACGACATCCGGGCGCGGCGTGTCCGCACGCCGTCCCAGCAGCACGTCCACCGCCACCATCTCGTCCGGCGAGCGCGCCGCGAGGCTGTAGGTGCCCGGCAGGTCCAGCACGCGCACGGGCGGCACGCCCTCGCCGGCAGCGGCCCCCGCGCGCAGCCAGCCCACGCTGCGTTCCACCGTGACGCCCGGATAGTTCCCGGTGCGCGCATCCCCGTGCGTGAGTGCGTTGAACAGCGTGCTCTTGCCCACGTTGGGGTTGCCCAGCAGGGCCACCCAGCGCTCGCCTGCCGGGCGCGCCACGGACGGGCTGCCGGCGCCGCTCATGCCGGACGTGCCCCTGCCACCTTGACGCAGCGCGCGTCCGAGCGGCGCAAGGTGAGCAGGTAGCCCCACAGGCGGATCTCGATGGGATCGCCCCACGGCGCGAAGCGCAGCACCTCCACCTCGGTGCCCGGCGTCAGGCCCATCTCCAGCAGGCGCTGCATCAGGCCCGGCGCCGCCTCCACGGCCTCGACGCACGCATGCGCGCCGACGGGAAGGTCTGCCAGGGTCAAGCCGGCCTGCGCCACGATCGCCTCCCAGCGCCCGGGGCGTCCCGTGCCGGGGCGCTCTCGTCGCTGATCTTGAGAACCATTCTCACCTTACCGGCCGGGCAGGCCGGCGGCAGCAAATGACGCGGGGGCCTCAACGTGCGTCGGTGGGCCGGGACGCCAGCCAGGTCCCGGGGTGGAAGGCCGCCCACGCAAACCACGCACAGCGCAGCGAGGGCGCGAGCCGGCCGGCAGCGTCCTCGACGCGCAGGCGGTCTTGCTCCGGGTCGTCGCGCATGGTCCACACGGCGCCGCCCACGGGGATGGTCCAAGGCCCCCGCCCGGCCTCCCGCAGGCGCGCGACGGGGATGGCCCACGCCTCGCTTCCGTGCGCGATGCCCAGCACCTCCTCCTTGGCGGGCAGCCGTGGGTCTCGCTCCCCCACCTCGAACATCAAGCCGGGCTGGCTGCGGTACCCGGCGTAGGCGTCGCGCAGGTAGTCCTCGGGCGAGCGGCCCGCCTGCCGCGGGCCCAGCACGCGCCCGTGCGGGCAGGCCGCGCGGAAGGCGGCCAGCGTCATCGATTCCAGCGGCAGCACGGGCAGCCGCGTCCCGGCCAGCGGTCCCGCCACGGCGCGCGCATCCAGCTGGCTCCAGAAGGACTCGCTGGCGTGGTCGTACATGAGCACGTCCGAGCGCCACAGGAAGCCGCTCACGCCGAACGTGCGCTCCTCCCCCGCCACGCGCCGGTCGAAGGCCATGGCGCTGCTGCACAACGGGCACCACGTGACCAGCACCGGCACCCCATCCACGCGATCGTTGACCAGCTCGTGCGCATCGAGCATGCGCACGGGATAGGCGTGGGCCTCCACGCCGGCGGCGAACACGAGCACCCGCTCGTGCAGGCCCACGTGACGCACGCTGGACACCTCCTCCATGCGCGGCTGGAGGATCGCCGGGATGCGGTCCCGCGGCGCGGGCCCGGGAACGCCCTGCACCACCTCGCGCAGGTCGATCTCGCTGCGCACAGCCTCGTCGCGGAAGCGGAAGGCCGAGCCCGCAGGGCCGGCCAGGGGCCGCACGGCGGGTCGCGGCCCCTCGGTCCCGTCCCTCGACGGCACGGCCTCGCCGCAGCCCGTGCCGACCAAGGCTGCAAGCATCACCGTCGCGGGCGCAGCGCACCGCGCCAGCGCGCGCGGCCAGGCGGGGCGAGGGACGCAGCCGGGCATGCCACGATCGTAGCGCGCGCCTGCGTGCACGGGCAGCGCGCGGCGGGCGCGATGGAAACCTCGCTGCCAGTGCGATAGGCCCAAGATCCTGCGCAACGCGCAGGATTGCGTGCGCGCGCCCCTGCTGGCGCTCCTATCGTGCCTGCATGCGATCGCGAGCGCTGCGCACCGTCTTGCTGCTCGCCCTCCTGTGCGTGCCCGCGGTGGCCGTTCCCGGCTGCGGGGACCGCGAGCCGCAGCGCGCAGCGCGCGGTGCGGCGCGTCGTGACGGCCCGCCCAACGTGCTGCTGATCGTGATCGACACGCTGCGGCGCGATGCCCTCGAGCCCTCGCTGGCCGGCCGGTGCGACATGCCCGCCCGGGCACGTCGCACGCGCGAGGCGACCTGGTTCGCGCAGGCCTCGAGCAGCTCCTCGTGGACCGTGCCGGCGCTGGGCAGCCTCCTGACCGGGCTGGCGCCGCACGAGCACCGGCTGCTCGACCTGCAGGACGTGGGGCCTCACTTCGCGCGGCTCTCCTCCCTGCCGGAACTGCTGCCGAAGGGCCTGCGCTACCGCCGCGGTGCCTTCTTCGGCGGGCTGCCGCCCAGCCTGCGCGACGTGCTGGGGCAGGGCTTCGACACCGTGCAGGACGACTTCGTCCTGCAGCGGGGCCCGGAGACCCTCGGGCCGTGGCTGGCGCAAGCGCCCCCCGACGCACCGTGGCTGCTCCTGCTCCACACCTACGAGGCCCACGACCCGTACGGGGCCGCCAACCACCCGCCGCTGCGCGTGCGCGCAGGGGCGGCGGATGTCGCCTCGCTCGACGCGCTGGGCCCGGAGCCTGCCAGCGTGGACCTGGTGCGCCGCGCGCTGCTCGATGCCGGCCAGCGCGATGCGATCCGCAGCCTGCCGCGCTTCGCCCCTCACGCCGAGCGCGTGAACCGTTACGCATGGGCTGGCGAGGGCGGGACCATCGACGCGGCCCTCTGCTCGGAGCTGGTCACCGCCTACCGTCGCGGCGTGCGCTGGGTGGACGAGCAGCTGGAACGCACCCTGGCCTGGCTGGAGGAGGCGGGGCACCTCGAGAACACGCTGTGGATCGTGACAGCCGACCACGGCGAGGCCTTCGGCGAGCACGGCATGCTGGGCCACGGCCGGCGCCTCGACGAGGAACTGGTGCGCATCCCGCTGGTGATCGGCGGCGTGACGCCCTTCAACCGGCCGTCCACGATCACGGCCAGCGTGGGCATCGTCGACCTGCTGCCCACCCTGCTCGCGCGCGTCGGCGCCCCCGTGCCTGCTGCGCTCGACGGCGTGTCACTGCTGGACGTCGTGGCCCGTCCCGGCGCGGGGC
>CAXQZU010000067.1:0-5572 GCA_964228555.1 Planctomycetota bacterium | reverse complement strand
CCGAACATGCCGTCCTCGCGCACCTGCAGGTCCAGCGACACGAGCCGGGCCTGCGCTTCCTCGCGCGCCACCACCTCGTCGCCTTCGGGCCCGTAGCGCCGGCGCACCGACTCCAGCAGCCGCTCGCCATCCAGCGTCCAGAGGCCCACCGGCGACTCCTCGCCCGTGCGGCCCGGCCCGGCCGCCGGCTGGCTCGCGCCGCACGCAGCCAGGGCCAGCGCCACCGTCACCAGCCACGCGACCGCCAGCCGCGGGCAGCTCACCGGCCACCGCCCAGCGCCACCGAGTCGACGGCCCAGAAGCCGCGCGCGCGCCGCAGCACCACCGCCAGCTCGGGCCCGTCGCCATAGCGGTAGAAGAGCGTGGTCTCGTCGGGCCGAGCCGGGTCCAGCTTCACGCCCGCCTGGCGTGGCTGCACGTCGGGCGGGTTGGCCGCGGTCATGAAGAGATCCCACGCCGCGCGCACGTCGCCCTTGCGCACGCGCTCCACCAGCTCGTTGGGCACGTCGGGCCAGCGCTGGCGCACGAGGCCCATCAGGCGCGGGCCCTCCTGCGGGTGGGCCACGTTGGCGCAGAAGGCGCGCAGGTCGCCCTCCAGCGTGACGCGCCCCACGGGCGTCAGCACGCCCGCCAGCGCGTCGTAGTCGTGCCGCGCCAAGGCATCGAGCACGCGCTGGAACGCGGCCTGTGCGCTGGTGAAGCCAGGCGCGCCGCCCGCGCCGCGCCCCTCCTCGCCGCAGCCCGACAGCAGCAGGGACAGCAGCCCCGCCAGCCAGGCCGCGCACAGCGTGCGTGCCGTGGCAAGGCGAGGAACGGGCTCGAGGCGGCGCATGCCCGCGATCGTACGGCCGGGAAGCGTCCCCACCACGCGTAGGGTAGGCAGGCGATGTGGTCCTCCATCGCCCTCGAGCAGGCGCGCGACCGGGCACTGGCATGCGTCGGGACGGTGCTGGGCCTGCCGCGCTGGCCGGGCGTGCCCGTGGGCTGGAACCGCCGCCTGCGCCGGGCAGGCCGGGCCGTGATCGAGGGCAGCACCAGCCGCGTGCGCGAGGCGCGCATCGAGCTCTCGCCCGCCTACTTCGAGGTCTATCCGCACGACCTGCACGGCATCCTCGTGCATGAGGGCGTGCACGTGGGCCTGGCCCTGCTGGGCCGGCCCTTCGGCCACAGCCCGGAGTTCCGCCAGGCCTGCCTCTCCGCGGGGGGCATGCTCCATGGACGACCCATGCCGGGCCGCGTGCTGCGCTACCGCTGCCCCGTCTGCGACCTGGTGCTGGAGCGCAGGCGGCCCCCCGCGGGCGCGCGCTGGTGTGCCCGCTGCGTGGAGGCCGCCGAGGCCGGTGGCCACGATGCCTTCCGACCCGAGCGGGCGCTGGTGCTGGTGGGCGTGGCCTTCCGGGGCGCCGATGCGCCGCCCGGGCGGCTGGCCGTGCCGGGGACCTAGGGCCCACGCGAGGCGAGCGTTGGTGCCCGCGACTCGCTAGTCTATCGCCCTTGCCCGGGCCGGATGCCCCCTGCGGGGCACGGCCCGCGCGACCTTGGAGATGCCCATGACCGCCTTCGCCCGCCTTGCCCTCTGCGCACTGCTGCTCGCCGGGCTGGCCAGCCGCCCGCTGCTCGTCGCCGTGCATGCCGATGCACCGGCCGGCCCGCGCACGGTGCCCGACGTGGTGGGCCTCACGCAGGCCGAGGCCGAGCGCATGCTCAAGGACGCCTCCTTCGAGGTGGCCATCGAGGAAGTGCCCAGCAGCACGGCCAAGGCCGGCACGGTGGTGTCGCAGGATCCCGGCGGCCGCACGACGCGCGAGGCCGGCTCCAAGGTGACGCTCAAGGTGGCCGTGGCCGCTGCAGCGCCCGCACCCGCGGAGCCCGAGCCGGCCCCCGCGGCGCCGGCAGAGCCTGCTGCGCCCAGTGCGCCGGAACAGCCGGCGGCACCCAGCGAGCCTGCGCCTGCGCCGCCTGCCCTCGAGCTCACGCCGGCACCCGCGCTGGCCGACCTCGCGCAAGAGGCAGGCCCGAATGCCGACGGCGCCGCCGTGCCCAGCGCGCTGGGCCTCTCGCTGAAGGAAGCGCGCGAGTTGCTCGCGGGCTGGGAGATCGTCACCGAGGTGGCCATGGCCGCGCCCGAGCTGCGCGGTCGCGTGGTCGAGCAGGTGCCGCTGCCGGGCAGCACGCTGGCCGCCGGCCAGCCCATCACGCTCACCTTCGGGCTTGCCGATGCTCCCGACAGCGACTACGTGGCCGTGCCGCAGGTGGAGGGCCTGCCGCTGGCCGAGGCGCACGAGGCCATCCAGCGCGCGGGCTTCGTGCCCTCTTACGCCAGCGTGCCCAGCCTGGAGGCGCAGGCCGGCCTCGTGACCAGCACGCAGCCGCGCCGCAACGCGTACCTGCTCAAGGGCGAGACCCTGCGCGTGCGCGTGGGCCGCGGCGGCCTCGCGCCCCCGCCCGAGCCGGCCCCTGCTCCCGTCGAGCCCGCCCCGGTGGAGCCCACGCCCGAGCCGGCTCCCGCTCCCGTCGAGCCCGCACCGGCGGAACCCGTGGTCCCCGTGGAGCCTCCGGCACCCATCGAGCCCCCGCCGCCGCCCCCGCCGCCCCCTCCGGGCACCTCGACGCTGGTCTCGCCGGTCGCAGGCGACAGCTTCCCGAAGGCCTACGGCCCCTCCTTCGAGTGGGCGGCGGTGGCCGACGCCGATGCCTACGAGTGGGAGGTGGAGGCCGAGACCACCGACAACGCGTGGCGCGCCGTGCGCACCGAGCGCGTCACCACCTCGCGCTTCCGCCCCTCGCCCCTCGACGCGGGCCGCTACCGCTGGCGCGTGCGCGCGCTGCGCGGCGACATCCCCGGCGAGTGGACCGACTGGCGCCGGCTCTTCCTCTACTAGGGCTGCCGCGGCGCCACGCGCCGCCCGGCTAGTGCGCGTCGCCGTGCGCCTGCACGCGGTCGCCGCCCGCGGCCTTGGCGGCGAGCAGGGCGCGATCGGCCAGGCGCAAGAGGCTGTCGTCGGGGGACTCTCCGCGCTCCAGCGTGGGCAGGTCCCGCGAGGTGGCCAGCCCGATCGTGAGGTGCTGCACGATGCGCCCCTCGGGGCCGAGGCGACGCGCAGCCACGGCCTGGCGCAGCCGGGCGGCCACGGTGCGTGCCCCGCCACGCCCCGTGTTGGGCAGCAGCACGCAGAACTCGTCGCCTCCGTAGCGGGCGAGGACATCGCCGTCGCGCAGGGCATCACGCAGCGCCCCTGCAACCTCGCAGAGGACCTCGTCGCCCACCGCATGGCCCTCGCTGTCGTTGACGCGCTTGAACTCGTCGAGGTCCACCATGAGCACGGAGGCCTCGTCGTCGTGCCGGGCCGCGCGTGAAAGCTCGCGCACCAGCACCTCGCGGAAGTACGAGCGGTTGTAGAGGCCGGTCAGCGGGTCGCGGGCCGCCTGCTCGGCCAGCCGGCGGTTGGCTTCCCGCAACGCCTCCTCCGTGGCCACGCGGTCGGTGAGGTCCTGCAGCGTGAGCACCACGCCCTCGTCGCGGCCCTGCGCACGTCGCACCGGCGAGAGCGTGGCAAGGCAAGGGCGGCCCGTGGCACCGTCGGCCGCAAGGCGCACCTCGCCAGCCCACTCGCCGCCCACCTGCAGCACGCGCATGAACTCGGCCCGCGCGGCGGGCTCGGCCTCCAGCACGATCAGCGCCGCCAGCAGCGTGCCCTCGAGCTGCACGCCCGGCCGGCCGACCAGTCGCTGCGCCGCCGCGTTGGCGTGCTCCACCACGCCGTCGCGGCCGGCCAGGATCACCGGCGCCGAGGTGGAGGCGAGTGCATCCGCGAGGCGCTCGCGCATGGCCACCTCGCGCGCACGGTCGCGCACGGCCACCACGCGCGCGCCCAGCGTGTGCAGGTAGGCCCCGTCGGGATCCGTGGCCACCACGTCGAAGGCCCCCGCCTGCGCCGCCAGCGCCCAGCGCGCCGCGGCGGCATCCGCGCCCAGCACCAGCACGGCCACGTGCAGGCCCATGCGCTGGGCGGCCTGGAGCAGCGCCAGCGAGGTCATGTCCGGCAGGTGGTCCTCGACCAGCGCCACCTCGGGGGACAGCGGCCGGGCCAGCGCGGCCAGCGCCTCGCCGCCCTGCGCCACCACCTCGACACGATGGCCGTGCGCGACAAGCGCGTTGCGCAGCGCTTGCGCGCGCTCAGGGTTCGGCTCGGCAACCAGGACGTGCACGCGTGCTTCCTTGGCAGGGCCGCGACGCGGCGGGGGCGGCTAGCCCATGATCGAGTAGCCGCCGTCCACCACGATGGTCTGCCCCACCATCTGCGTCGCCAGCGGGCTGACCAGGAACAGGACGGCCTGCGCCACGTCCGCCGGCTCGGTGAGGCGGCCTGCCGGCGTGCGGCGCGCGCTCTCCTCCAGCAGCTGGGTGCGGTTGGGGAAGTGCTTGAGGGCGTCGGTGTCCACCACGCCCGCGCTGATGGCGTTGACACGCACGCCCTTGGGCGCCAGCTCGATGGCGAGGTGGCGCACCAGGCTCTCGAGGGCCGCCTTGCTGGCGCCCACCGCCGCGTAGTTGGGGATGGCACGCACGGCGCCCAGGCTGGAGACGGCCACGATGTGGCCGCCGCGTTGCGCCATCAAGGTCGCGCAGTGCTGGGCCAGCGAGAGCAGCGCGCCGGCGTTGATGTCCATCGTCCACTGCCAGTGGCGCGGGGTCAGCTCCATCGCCGGCTTGATCACGCCGCTGGCGGCGTTGCTGATGAGGATGTCCAGCCCGCCCAGTTCCTCGCGCAGCGCCGCGAACATCTCGGGGTGCGTGTCGCTCTCGGCGACGTTGCCCTTCCACAGCATGGCGCGACGACCGCAGGCCTCGACCGCGGCCGCCGTCTCCTGCGCAGGGCCCTTGTTGCGCAGGTAGTTGATGGCCACGTCGCAGCCCGCCTCGGCCAGGCGCACGGCGATGGCGCGGCCGATGCCGCGGCTGCCGCCGGTGACGAGCGCCTTCTTGCCATGCAGGTCGATCGTGATGCCGGTCATCAGGGAGGTCCTCGGGAGCACCCGCATCGCTCCCGCGCCGCGGCTCGGGCCCGGGCGACAGGGGGACGGGGCGCGGGAGACGTACAGGGAAGCGGACAGAGGGAGAGATCGGGCCCCGCGGGCCCCGGCCGCACCCCGGGGCGTGGGTGCGACAGGCCGGCGGGGGCGGGGGATCCCTCCTCCATCGGCCAGGCAGGCACCCCGGCTTGCGCCGCGGCAGGAAGCGTCCGATCCCAAGGGAGGGCCTAGGCTCGAGTCGGCCAGCCGCCACCGGCACCGCGCCTTGCCAGGCCCGCCCACGACAAGCCCCCCCATGCCCTGCGCACCCGCCCTGCCCGCCCTGATCCGGATCCGCACCGCACGCGCGGCTCGTGCCTCTGTTTGTATCTTGTTCGTGTCATGGCTGGCCGCCTGCGCTTCCCCCGGCGCGCAGGGTGGGAGGACGGCAGCGCCCCCGCGCGCCTCCGGCAGCAGCGACAGCGGCTCGCGTTGGCTGGGCGCCCAGCCCCTGGGCGCGCTGGTCGTGGAGACGCCGCCGCGCGCGGGAGCCGCCCGG
>CAXQZU010000066.1:0-2263 GCA_964228555.1 Planctomycetota bacterium | reverse complement strand
TGGACCGTGCGCTGCATGCGGGCAACTGCACGCGCGAGGACCTCACGTTCCGCAAGGACATGGCACAGGGGCTGGACTGCCTGCCGCTGGTGAAGCAGCTGCTGCGCGAGCCGCTGCGCATCGCGGTGACGATGGATGGGCTGGCCGAGGCGCTGCGGGCGCCGCCGGCGGGCACGGCGGGCGGCGGCGATGCGCTCGAGGCGGCGCTGGCGCGCGCGCTGGGCGCGGCGCTGGCGCTGTTCGAGGACGAGGTGGCGGTGCAGCCCGTGGAGGTGCGCGCGCGCGTGCGTGCGCAGGAGCTGGCGCAGCGGGGCGAGGCGCCGCCGCCGGCCGTCGAGGGAACGGCCTTGCTGCAGGGGCTGGCGGGCTGGCTGGAGCGCACGAGCGCGCGCGGGCCGGGCGTGCTGCGCGCGGGGGCCAGCGAGGCGCAGCGCACCGAGATGCAGGCGCTGCTGCGCGGCCTGCCCGACGAGATGCTGATGCGCGAGGTGTTCGGCGCCTTGCCGGTGGGCGCGGGAACCATGGGCGAGGAGGCGTGGAAGGCGTGGAGCGAGGCGCAGCCGCCGGGGCAGGTGGCGCGGCTGGCTGCGCGCCTGCACGCGCCGGACGCCACGCGCACGCCGCCGGGCGTGGAGGCCTTCGCCAGCCTGGCGCGCCTTGCCCTCGCGGCGCGCACGTGGCCGGCGGAGGTGTTCCCCAAGGACCGGCCGCGCGTGCTGGAGACGCCGCTGGGGCGCATCGCGCTGGGCACGCCGGGTGCCGACACCTACGAGGGCGACCACGTGCTGGTGATCGATCCGGGCGGCGACGACACCTACCGCCGCGGGCGCTTTGCGGGCGCGCGCGGCACGGCCGCCTCGCAGGTGGGCCTGCTGGTGGACCTGGGCGGGCAGGACGCCTACGACGGCGGCGAGGTGGACGCCACGCTGGGCGGCGCCATCCTGGGCGCGGCGCTGCTGGTGGACCTCGGGCAGGGCAACGACCGCTACATCGGCGGCCACCTGAGCCTGGGCGCGGCGGTGGGTGGCGTGGGCGTGCTCTACGACGACGGGGGCAGCGACACCTACGCGGGCAAGACCTTCACGCAGGGCGCGGCCGGCTACGGCGTTGGCATCCTCTACGACGACGCCGTGCAGGCGCCGCCGGCGCTCAAGACCGACGAGGAGACGAAGGACCCCATCGCCATCGCGGCCTGGGACAACGACCGGCTCGCGGCGTGGTGCACGGCGCAGGGCTTCTCGCGCACGCTGGGCGTGGGCCTGTGCCTGAACACGCGCGGCAACGAGGTCTACGAGGCCGGCGGCGTCTACCTGCACGCGCCGCTGTTCAGCGACCGCTACCAGTCCTTCTCGCAGGGCTTCTCGATCGGCGCGCGCGAGATCGACACGGCCGGCGGCGTGGCCGCGCTGGTGGACCTGGACGGCAACGACCGCTACCTGGGCGACATCTACGACCAGGGCGTGGGCTACTGGTACAGCGCGGGCCTGCTCTACGACGGCGGCGGCCACGACCTCTACGAGATGACGCAGTACGGGCAGGGCAGCGGCATCCACCTCGCGGTGGGCGGGCTGGTGGACGTGGCGGGCAGCGACGCCTACGTGATGCACTCGGGCCTGGGCCAGGGCGGCAGCCACGACTACGCCGCCAGCATCCTGCACGACCGCGGCGGCAACGACCGCTACCACGGCAACACCTCGTGCAACGGCACGGGCCTTACCAACAGCGTGGGCCTGCACCTGGACCGCGCGGGCGATGACACCTACGCGGCGCGCCGCGACGGCGGCTGGAACTCGGGCCGGCCTGCGCGCGGCTTCGGCAGCGTGGGCGTGCTGGTGGACCTGGGCGGCAAGGACGACTACCTGGGCGCGCCCGCGCCCGACGGCCCGCAGGACAACCGCCTCTGGCGCAGCAGCGACATGGGGCTGGGCGTGGACGTGGCCCCGGCGGGCAGGGCGGCCGGCGGGCCGGGCGGCAACACGCCCGCGGCCGACCAGCCCTCGGGGCGCGCGGCCGTGCCGGCCGTGGTGAGCACCGAGGCGCCGCTGGGGCAGGCCGTCTTCGACGAGCTGTGGGCCATCAGCGTGCGCTGGGAGGTGGGCGACAACCGCGTCATCGTGCCGCTGGCGCGCAAGCGCCTCGTGGCCTACGGGCCCGCCATCCTGCCGTTGCTGGACGGCAAGGTGGAGAAGGACGAGTCGGGCCTGGAGATCCGCGCGTTCGCCGACATCCTCGGCGGCCTGCGCGCGGCCGGCGCGGGCGAGGG
>CAXQZU010000065.1:0-3077 GCA_964228555.1 Planctomycetota bacterium | reverse complement strand
GGCACCTACCCGCTGCCGGCCGCGCAGCTGGACCGCTTCCTCTTCAAGATTCACCTGGGCTACCCCAGCTTCGAGCAGGAGGCCCAGATCGCGCGGCTTGCCAGTCGCGTGCCGGCACGGCTCGCCCCCGTGCTGGACCGTGCGCGCTTCCTCGCCCTGCGCGATGCGCTGCGCGCCAGCCCGGCCCCCGACGAGGTGGTGCGCTACGCGGTGGACCTGGTCTCGGCCACGCGGCCGCAGTCAGGCCGCGTCCCGGCGCGCGTGGCGGACTACGTGGAGTGGGGGGCGGGCCCGCGCGCCGCGCAGGCGCTGGTGAACGCGGCCCGCGCGCGCGCCGCGCTGGCCGGGCGCAGCCCCGCCAGCGTCGAGGACGTGCGTGCGCTGGCGGCGCCCGTGCTGCGCCACCGGCTCGTGCTCTCGTACGCCGCGCAGGCCGACGGCGTGGACGCCGAGGGCGTGGTGGCCCGGCTGGTGGAGGACGTGCCCTGCCCGGGACGTGCGCCGGCGCCGCCCCCGCCCGGCTGGCTGCGCCGCATGTGGGACGCCCTGCGCCGGCCCGCCCCGGCCTACGGGGCCGCCAGCCACTAGCCGGACGGGCCCTTGGCCCCGTCCCGGGTAGGCTCCCGCGCAGCCCTGCCGGAGGCCCGCCATGCTGCGCCTGCGCCCCTTCGCCCTGGCCTTCCTCATGGCCCTCGTGCCCGCGCCGGGCCTGCTCACGGCCGACGAGGAGGAGCGCAAGCGCCTGGAGCCGCACGCCGACGCGCAGGTGGCGCCCGCGCTGGAGGCCTACCGGCGCGACAGAGGACCGCCACCAAGAGTGAGATCGCCGCGGCGTACCGCCGCTTGGCGGTCCGCTACCACCCGGACAAGCACAGCGACAACGCACTGCGCGACCTTGCCGAGGAGAAGTTCAAGGAGGTGCGCTGGGCCTACGAGCAGCTCGTTGAGGGAAGCGAGCAGTGGGCTGGACCTTTGGCGGAGCCACAGGGGCAGGCCCACGAGGCGCCCCGTGCCGACGCCCTTGTGGACCGCGAGACGTTCTACCGTGCCGCGTGCGCGGCCATGGAGGCGGCCGTGCGCGGCCTCACGGACCCGCGCGCCGTGGCGCATGCGCAGCGCGAGGCTGCCTTCGCCACGCTTGAGCGCTTCGGACTGGCCGAGCGGCACGTGGGGCGAAGGCCGCGCGTGCGGCCAGGCCCTCGGGCGTGCAGCGCCCTACGACCTGGGGTAGAATGCCCCCGTGCGCAGGCGTGAGGACCATGAGCACGACGTTCACGACATCCGGCGAGCCGAGGACGACCCCTCGTGTCGGCCCGCGCCCTTCAAGCGGAACGAGTTTCCGGCACCCCACAAGGTCGTGGGGTTCCGTCGCACGGGCCTCCCTGGAGGAGAGGATTCGGATACAAGCTCTCGACGACGGATCTTCCTCCGAAGGAGATGTTCGCCTCGAAGTATCGCTGGTTACCCCTGCTGAAGGCGCCCAGCCGTGGGGCTACAGCACGGTCTCGGCATGGGTGTACGTAGACGGGCGATGGACGGGCGTCGACGCGCTCGCTCGCCTTGGGAGCCAGCTGGAGCGCTCTGGCGTGCTGGTCGATCTTTCGGACGGGAGGTTGACGCTCCTCGGGGCTACGGGTGGCAGGATCCCAGTCAGCGCGAGATTGGTCGTGAGCAATCGCTCGGGCGACCGCTCTTCGCACTGGGGGCTTGTGACTGGCAAGGAGTGGGCGGACCATTCGAGTCTGTCCCCGGAGAGTTGCAACTGTGCGCCGCCTGGGGCGAAGAGCGAGTCTGTTGAGCCCGTGCTGGGCGAGGCTGAGGCGGCGGACGCTGAGGGGCGCGGCGCGCAGTCGATCCAGTTGGCTGAGACGCCCACGAGCAAGGCCCGCGCTCTCAATCACGACAGCGCAAATCAGGAGGCGCCTCTTCCCGCCGCAGATCTCGCTGGGGTCGTTGACATTGCGACCCACCGGGAGATTGAAGGGTCGACAGGGAAGACCATCCGCATGCTCGTGGATGAGACCGATAATCGAGAGACGGGCGCGTTCACCGGAACCAGAAAGTTCCCCTAGAATGCGCCGTGCCCGCTCCTACTTCCTAACTGGACTTCTGGGGAGCGCGCTCGTCCTGGGCGCGTGTGGCATCTGTAGGACGAAGGCGCCGCACTGCGTGGGCCTGCGGCCGAGCGAGCGCTCGTCGACAGTAACCCCTCCTCGAACCATTGTACGCCCACAGGATGGCGCGGTGATGGTCTTGATCCCGAAGGGGCGGTTCTTGATGGGGCGTGAGCACGACGAACCCCATCCGGGTAACGACCTGCCGCAGCACCAAGTCCATCTCTCCAAGGACTACTACCTGGACGTCCACGAGGTCACTTGCGCTCAGTGGGCACTTTTCCTGCGCTCGACTGGCTATGATCCAGAGGGTCATGCCGAGTGCGCCCGGTCGAACGATCCCGTGGCTGGTGTGAGCCACGGCGATGCTCAGGCGTATGCGAGATGGGTCGGCTGCACATTGCCGTCGGAGGCCCAGTGGGAGCGGGCGGCTCGGGGAGGGATCGTCAACCAAGCCTTCCCGTGGGGGGACGATGACGACGTCACCCGACGGAATGGCCTCGGCGGCGAGGACGGATACGAAGGCGTGGCGCCGGTGGGTTCGTTCCCACCCAATTCGTTCGGCTTGTTCGACATGATCGGAAATGTCCAAGAGTGGTGCGCAGACGGCTTCGTGCCGCAGGCGTATCGGGCAGTCCAAGTGACCGACCCCTTGGAGCCTGAGGCGCGGCAGTTCGTTGTGCGCGGCGGCTCATGGTACGAGTCGGGCGTGAAGCTGCGCACGAGCTACCGTGAAGGTCGGCGCGATCTCTTGGACATGATCGGGTTTCGGTGCTGCCGGGTCTCCGCCGAGTAGCGCATCGCGAGGCGCAAGCGTTGAGTCGAACTTGGGGGCCGAGAGGATCGACCGCAAAGTCGACTAGCCTCCTCGAGGCCGACGTCATCGCGAGCGAGATCGCCGACGACCTGCGCAACGCGCTCGCGCAGATTGAGGAGGTGCTGGCAAGGAACCTCGCTCTGCCA
>CAXQZU010000064.1:0-58082 GCA_964228555.1 Planctomycetota bacterium | reverse complement strand
CTGCTGCGCATGGTAGCGCCCATCGAGGGTCGTCGTGGGCTGCGGGACGTCGGGCCCCCTCTACGCCACCGCACGGGACCCGGGCAGCCCCCACCCACGACCGGGCGCCGGGTGACGGTGTGCCCGGCACCGCCTCGGGGGGCCTGGCGTGCACGGGTAGCATCGCGGCACCCCCCTGGGCTCATGTCATGCAGGACGACATCTTCGACGCCGTCGCCCGCCTGCGCGCCCATGGGGGCCGCGGCGTGCTGGCCACCGTGGTGGGCACGCGCGGCAGCACCCCCGGCCGTGAGGCCATGCGCCTCCTGCTGCACGAGGACGGCACCTTCCTGGGCTCGGTGGGCGGCGGCTGCGTGGAGGCGGAGGTGGTGGCCGAGGCGCACGAGGTGCTGCGCCGCGACCGACCGGGCCGACGCACCTTCCGCCTCACCGAGCGCGAGACGGGCGACGAGGGCTTGGCCTGCGGCGGCGAGCTGGACGTCTTCTTCGAGCCCGTCACGGCGCCAGCGCTGGTGCTGTTCGGCGCGGGCCACGTCTCGCGCGACCTGGCCGAGATCGCCGCACGCGCCGGCTTCCGCGTCACCGTGGTGGACGACCGCGAGCAGTTCGCCAACGCCGGGCGCTTCCCCTCGGCGGCGCGCATCGTGGCGCGCGAGAGCTTCCAGCAGGCTTTCGCCGACCTGCAAGTGACGCCTGCCACCTGCTGCGTGGTCGTCACGCGCGGGCACGCCATGGACCTCGCCTGCCTCGACTATGCGTTGCACACCCCAGCCCCCTACGTGGGCCTGATCGGCAGCCAGCGCAAGATCGGCGCCATCCTCGCGCGGCTGGGCAGCGAGGGGCGCCTTGCGGGCGTCGACCTCGCACGCCTGCACGCACCGATCGGGCTGGACGTGGGCGCCGTCACCCATGGCGAGATCGCCGTGGCCGTGGCGGCCGAGCTGGTGGCCTTCCGCCGCCACGTGCTGGGCGGCCTGCGCGCCAAGCGCCTGGATCCCGCGCTGCTCGAGCGGCTCGCGGCGCGCGGGGCGCCGGGCGCCGCGCCGGGCCCGCGGGCCGCGCACGACGAGGCCCCGCCGGCCACCCGGCCGGGGGGCGAGGCGTGAGCCCTGGCGAGCACGGGGGGCCGTCGCCCGCACCGCCGGGCGGGGCCCCGCGGGGCGTGCTGGGCGGCCTCAAGCAGTTGCTGTGCGACCTGCGCAGCATCCCGCGTGGTGCGCTGGCCATCGGGTTGAGCGTGCCCGTGCTGCTCACGCTGCTCGACTATCTCGGCATGCCCTGGCACTACACGCGCGCCCTCGAGCGCGCAGGAGCCTCGGCGATGGGCACCTCCGCGCCGCGCGCGCCCGAGCTGGCGCGCTGGCTCGGCTCGCCCGCGCTCACCGGCAACCCGCGCCTGGATGCCTACGCGTGGTGGGGCCTGTGCGTGGCCCTCACGATGATCGTCCTGCCGCTGCTCGTCGCGCGCGTGTTCGCCGGGCTCTCGCCGCGCGACGTGGGCCTGCGCCTCAAGGGCACGCTGCGCGAGCTGCCCACCTACGCCCTGCTCTACCTGCTCTTCGTGCCCGTGGTGTGGTGGGTGAGCCGCGACCCGCACTTCCAGCGCACCTACCCCTTCTTCCGGCCGGCCGGCGGGCCGGGCAGCGGCGAGTTCCTGCTCTTCCAGGCCATCTACTGCCTCCAGTTCCTGGGCGTGGAGCTGTTCTTTCGCGGCTTCATCGTGCTGGGCCTCAAGCGCGTGCTGGGCATCGCCAGCGTGTTGCTGATGCTGGCCCCCTACTGCATGATCCACTACTACAAGCCGTTGCCGGAGGCGCTGGGCTCCATCGGCGCGGGCCTGCTGCTGGGCCTGCTCTCGTGGCGCTCGGGCACGGTGGTGTACGGCTGGTTCCTGCACTACGCCGTGGCCCTGACCATGGACCTGCTGGCGCTGGGACAGGCCCCCGCGGCGCGCTAGGCCGCAGGCCGTCGGGCCCGATGGTGGGTGCGGTTGACCCCCCGCCGGGGCCTCGGTAGGGTGGCCCCCCGTCCACGACGCCCCGGAGGGCTCTCGCCCATGATCTCGCGCCGACCCGCCCCCCTGCTGGCCCTCACGCTGGCCGCCTTGGGCCTCGCACTGGCCCTCGCGCCGGCCGCGCAGGCCGACGCCATCCGCCTGCGCGACGGCAAGTGGCTGCCCAAGCAGCTCAACGACCTGGTGCCGGCCGGGCAGGAGCCCGATGCCACGGTGCTGGAGGAGACGCGCGGCTCCAAGATCACGGCCCTGGGCTACGACAGCGTCAAGCTCGGCACGCAGGATGTGCCGGCTGCGCAGGTGGCCGACGTGTACGTGCTGGAGTGCCTGGAGAACAGCGACTTCCAGCAGGGCCAGACCGACGGCTCGGCCGGCTTCTTCGCCGAGGCCGCCGACTCCTTCGCCCGGGCCGCCAACACGCTCAAGGGCGTGGCACGGCAGGTGGCCATCAACCAGCGCGCCGTGGCCGTGGCGCAGCTCAACGAGATCCAGGCCCTGCTGCCCGTCATCGAGCAGATGACCGCCGAGTTCCCGAAGGCCTTCTACATGCCTGACCTCGTGATGCGCAAGACGCGCGGCCTGCTGGCCAATGGCGACGCCGAGGGCGCCAAGTCCTCGCTGGCGGCGCTGATCGGGGCGCCGGGCCTGAACAAGCGCGCGCTCTACGCGGCCGAGCTCGAGCGCGTGCAGCTCTTCGAGGCCGGGCTGGCAGGCAAGGACAAGACGCGCCTTGCGGCCGCCGAGCAGTCCTACCGCTCGCTGCTCACGCGCATCGAGGCCGAGTCGGGCGCCAAGGACGAGGTCGCTTCGGCGCGGCTGCGGGCCCAGGTGGGCATCGGCCGCATGCTCGTGTTCCAGGGCGACCTGCCCAAGGCCAAGCCCTTCCTCCAGCAGGTGATCGACGCGCCTGCCACGGGTGGCGACGCAGCCCTGCTGGCCTCGGCCTACACCGCCTTCGGCGACGTGATGTTCTCCGAGGCCAGCGCCAAGCAGGCCAGCGCCGGCGGCAACCAGGCCGCCCGCAAGGAGGCCTACGACCTGCTGGAGGGCGCGCTGCTGCACTACCTGCGCGTGACCGAGCTGTACGGCGAGAGCGCCGAGCGCGGCGACCTGTACTCGGCGCGGGTGAACGCCGCCCGCGTCTTCGCCGCCCTGTTCACGCTGACCAACGACGCCGATTGCGAGACGGCGCGCAGCGCCTACCGCTACTACGCCGACGCCTACCGCATGCTGGGCGCGGGCGCCGAGCGCAACGAGGTGGGCAAGCAGGCGCAGGAGCTCAAGGCGCGCATGGACAAGGCCTGCGCCAAGCCGGCGGCTGCGCCCGCGAAGTAGGCGCGCGCCGCGAGGCCGCCCCGTGGCCTCGATCCTCCACCGCCCCGGGCCGGTCGCCCGCCTGTGGCGACAGGTCTACGAGGCGGGCTACGCCCTGCTGTGCGGCTTCGTGCTGCTGCTGTTCCGCCCGCTGTTCGGCGCGCACCGCACCACGGCGCACCCGCGCCTGCCGCGCGGGGGCTTCCTGCTCTGCGCCAACCACGCCTCGTACCTCGACCCGGCCTTCCTGCAGCTGGCCCTGCGACGGCGCGTCACCTTCCTGATGACCAATGACTTCTACCGGCGTCCCGCGGGCCGCTGGTTCTTCGCGCTGGTCGGCGCCATCCCCATGAGCGCCGGCCGGCTGGGGCACGCGGGCCTGCGGCGTGCCGCCGCCCACCTCAAGCGTGGCCACGCCGTGGCGCTGTTCCCGGAGGGGCGCCTGAGCCGTGACGGCGCGCCCGGCCCGGCCCAGCGCGGCGTGGGCTACCTCGCGCGCCGCACCGGCGCCCCGGTGCTGGTGGCGGCCATCGACGGCGCCTTCCGCGCCTGGCCGCGCGGCGCCCGCTGGCTGCGCATGGCCCCGGTGCGCGTCGCCTTCGGGCGGTGGATGCGGTGGACACCCTCGGCCGGCACGCCGCGCGAGCAGGAGAAGCGCTTTGCCCAGTCCGTGATGGCCGAGGTGGTCGCCCTGCGGCAGGCCCACGCGCCCGGCCCGCAGCGCGGGCGAGCGGGCTAGCGCCCCTCGGCGGGCCCTCGCACCACGAACACGTGGCAGCGGGCGCGCCGCAGCACCCGCTCGGTCACGCTGCCCAGCAGCAGGTGGTCCAGCCGCGAGCGGCCATGCGAGCCGATCACCACCACCTCGGCGTGCGCTTCCTGCGCCGCCTCGACGATCTCGTGGGCTGGCTTGCCCTCGCGCACGAGCGGCCGCACGCGCGCGTCGGCCTGGCTTGCCACCAGCGCCTCCAGCCGCTCGCGCGTGAGCCGCGTGATCTCGTCCACGTCACGGCGATGCGCATAGACGCCGTAGGTGCCCTCCATCACGGTGGGCAAGGTCTCCACCACGTGCAGCAGCAGCACCTCGCCGCCGGGCGCCGCCAGCCGCCGCGCCATGTCGATCACGCGCGGCGTGATCTCGCTGAAGTCCACGGGGACGAGCACGCGCCGGAACAGGTCCATGAGCAGCATCCTCGCATGACTGCCGGGACCGCGCCGGGCGTGTGCCGCCGCCGGGCGGGGGGCCGGGCGGCGGGCTAGGCGCCGGGGGCGGCGGGCGCCGCCGGCCGGGGCGCGACGAGGCGGTCGCCGGCCACGATGCGGTGCCCGTTGAGGAAGTCGCGCACCGCCATGGCCCGGCCGCCCGAGGGCTTCACCTGGGTGATGCGCAGCACGCCGGGGTGGCAGGCCACGTCCAGCCCGCCCGGCCCGGCGGCCACCACCGTGCCCGGGGCCAGCGGCTCGCCCTGGCTGTCGGTGGGCACGCCCTCGGCATCCACGACCTCGCTGCGCAGGATCGTGAGCGGCACCGGGTCGTGCTTCACGCGCGGCTGCCACGCCACGTGGGCACCGGGCCAGGACGTGACGGCTCGGACGTGGTCCTTGACCTGGCGCGCCGGGTGGCCGAAGTGCACGACGCCGTCGTCCTTGGCCATGCGCGGCACGTAGGTGGCGGCAGCGTGATCCTGCGGCACGGCCTCGACGGCGCCCTCGAACAGGGCGGGCAGCAGGCGCACGAGGAGGTCGGCGGCCAGCGTGGCCAGGCGCGCGGTGACCTCGTCGGTGGTCTCGTGCCCTTCGAGCGGCAGCACGCCCTGCGAGAGCACCGGCCCCTCGTCGAGGTTCTCGTCCATGCGGAAGATGGTGATGCCGGTCTCGCTGGCGCCGTCGCGCAAGGCCGCGGCCACCGGGCTGGCGCCGCGGTAGCGCGGCAGCAGGCTGGTGTGCAGGTTGATGCAGCCCAGCCGGGGCAGGGCCAGCAAGGCGGGGCCCAGCTTCTGGCCGAAGCCGGCCGTGATGATGAGGTCCGGGCGGGCCTCCTCGACGGCGTCCCGCGAGGTGCGGCCGTTGATGTCTTGCGTGCGATGCAGGGTCAGGCCGGCGGCCTCGGCCTCGCGCGCCACGGGCACGGCCACGAGGCGGCGCCCACGGCCCGTGGGGCGGGGCGGCGGCGTGACCACCAGCACCGGCGCGTGCCCGGCGCCCAGCAGCGAGTGCAGCGCGGGCACCGCGAACTCGGGCGAGCCCATGAACACGATGCGCGGCCCCACGTGCTGGGCAGGCGCCGCCTCCGGCTCGAGCAGGTGCTCGCTGGCCGGCGCGCCCTCGCCGCCGGAGGGCGTCAACGCCTCTGGGCGCAGCTCGATGGTGATGTCGCCGAAGCCGTCCTGCAGGGCGCGCACCTTGCGCAGCTTGAGGAGCTCCAGCAGCGCGAGGAAGGCCCCGATCAGGAAGCTGCGGTCGGGCTGCTCGGCCACCAGCGCCCGGAAGCTGAGCGCGCCCTGGCTGGCCACGAGGCGGTCGAAGATGCGCTCGACGAAATGCGTGATGGGCAGGCGCTCGCGCGCCATGGCCACCGTGGGCTCCTCGCCACCGGTCTCGCGCAGCAAGCGCTGGAAGGCGGACACCAGCGAGAAGAGGTCGGCCTCGATGGGCAGGTCCTCGGGCACCTCGACGCCGGGCGGCGCGACGCGCACGGGCAAGAGGTCCTTCTGCTGCTCGGCGCGCTCGGCCAGCTGCCCCGCCGCGCCCTTGAAGCGGCGGTACTCCAGCAGCTGGCGCACGAGGTCCAGCCGCGGGTCGAGCTCGTCCTCCTCCAGTGGCGTCTCGCGCGGAAGCAGCGCGCGACTCTTGATGACCAGCAGCTGGCTGGCCACGACGAGGTACTCGCCGGCCTTGTCCACGTCGAGCGAGCCCACCTGCGCGCGCACGGTGGCGAGGAAGGCGTCGGCCACCTGCGCCAGCGACACCTCGTGGATGTCCACCTCCTCCTCCTGCACGAGGTGCAGCAGGAGGTCCAGCGGGCCCGCGAACGTGGCGAGGTCCACGTGCAGCGCCGGCTGGGCCGCCGACAGGCCGCCAGCCCGGGCGGCCGTCCCGCCCGGCTCCGGGGCCCCCGGGGGCGGGGCGGGCGGCGGCGGGGTGGGCGTGCTCGTCACGCGGGCATCCTACGGCCGGGGTGCCGTTCGCAGGTACGTAGTGTGGCCGGTCGCGCGATGCTCGAACGCGCCCTGGCGCGGGCACACGGTCGCGGCCGGGCAGGCCGCCGCGGGGGCGTGGCCGCGAGGCGCAACCCTACAATCGCGCCCATGCGCGCTGGCGCCGCCCCGACCCGCGACCTCGATGCCCGGGACGCCCTCGCAGGCGGCCGCGGGAGTGCGTGCCCATGCGGCTGCTGATCTTCCTGCTCTGCCTCGGTGCAGGCACTGCCGCCCTGCTGGTGTCGGCGGGCGGCTGGAGGGGCAGGGGCCCCCAGCAGGGCCCCGGCGGGCTGCCCCGCCAGGCGCCGCCCGCCGCGGGCGCGCCCGTGCCCATGCCGTCCTCGGGCGGCGGTGCGCTGCGCGTGCGCACGGTGGGCGCCCCGCGCTACGCGATGCCCGAGCCGCTGGTCTTCGAGGACCCGCAGGGTGGCCCGGCGGTCGAGATCCCGCACTTCCTGCCCTGGGCGTTCGCGGCCGACGGCGCGCACGCCGAGGCCGCCGGCGGCGAGGACGCCTCGGGCTTCGTGTTCGAGGACGTCACGCTGCGCGTCTATCGCGCGCCCGAGACCCGGGCCGAGGCGGAGCGCCTGCGCGACAATCCCCGCCTCATCGACGAGTTCGTGCGCCTCGAGGTGCGCGCTCCCCGCGCACGCGCCGACGGCATCGCACGCGCCCTGCAGGACCCGGCGCGCGCGTCGGCCGGCGTCGCGGGCACCAGCACCGAGGACGGGGCGAGCATCGTGCTCGACGGCGGCATCGAGGCGCGCGACCACCGGCTGGGCGTGGTGGCCCGCGGGGAGCAGTTGCGCTTCGAGCCCCATACGGGCGTGGCGCGCGGGCGGGGCCTGTTCACGGTGCAGCATGCCGCCTGGTCGCTGCAGGGCGAGGGCTTCTCGCTGGTGCCCGAGGCAGGCGCGCCCCGCCGGGGCCTCGCCTCCTCCTTCCGGGTGGAGCTGGAACAGCGCGTGTTCCTCGCGGTGGACGCCGCGGTGCTCGACCAGGCCCCGCCGGGCGCGGGAGACGCGCCGGGCTTCCGTCCCGCGCGCGTGTTCGCGGGCCGCGCCGGCGTGGTGCGGGACACGCGGGCGCCGGGCGCCCCGCTCGTGCTGGCGCTCGAGCAGGGCGTGCGCGCGCTGCAGCAGGGCGGCCGCCGCCTGCAGGCCGACCGGTTGGTGCTGGAGCTGGCTCCGCAGGAGGGCGCACGGGCCCCGGCCCGCGACGCGCTCGCAGGCAACGTGGGCCGCTGGCGCCTGGCCCACCTGCACGGCGAGGGCAGCCCGCTGGCGATCGAGGTGCCCGACCTGGCCGTGCAGGGCGGCCTCCAGCGCGCCGCGGTGCTGCGCACGGCCCGCCTGCGGCACGCCCCCGGCACGGACGGGCTCGGCGCCACCACCACCCTGGAAGGCCCCAGCGAGCTGCTGCTGGAGGGCGACGTGACCTTCGCGGGCACGCGCGCGCCCAGCGCGCGCCTGCGCGCCAGCGCCCGCGAACGCATGCAGGTGGGGCCTGCTCCCGGCGGCCGGCGCATCGAGATGCGCGGCCTGGCGCGGCTCGAGCGCCTGCCCAGCAGCCCGGACGAGGCCCACGACCTGCTGGAGGCGGACTCCATCGCGCTGGAGCTGCGCCCGGCGCGACCGGAGGAGGGCCTGCGCGAGCGCGAGCTGCCCACGCGCCTGGCTGCGCTGGGCCACGTGCGCCTCGGGGGCACGCGGCTGGAGGGCGAGGCCCAGCGCCTCGTGGTCGAGGGCCTCGACGGGCTGGCGCCGCGCATCGTCGTGGAGGGCGAGGGCTCGCGCCTGTCGCTGGTGGGCTTCGAGCGCGGCCAGCGCCTGCTGGGCGCAGACACGCCCGAGGCCGTGCCCGGCGAGCCCGGCGCGGAACACGGCGCGCCCGAGGCGCGCGCATGGACGCTGGACCGCCTCGAGGCCTCCGGCTCCGTGGCGGCGCAGACCCGCCTGGGCGGGCCCACCGCGGGCATGGGCGCGTGGGTGGATGGCGACTCGCTGGGCTACGAGCGCCTGAGCGAGCGCGCCCTGCTGCTGGGCTCCCCCACGTCGCCGGCCAGCATCCGGGTGGCGGCCGGTGGCGCATCCCAGCACCTGCTGCAGGCGCCGCGCATCGCCTTCGAGCGCGCTCGCGGCCGCCTGCGCGCCGATGAGGGCGTGCGGGCCGAGGTGTGGGTCGCGGGCGACGCGCGCGCGACCGGCGCCTCCGGGCTGGCACGAGAAGAGGTCGCGCGCGGCGCGCTCTCGCGGCTGGACTTCCGCACGGAGGGCCGCATCGAGGTGGACCTGCGGGTGTCGCGCCCGGGCGGCGAGCTGGCCCCCGAGCAGCCGCAGGTGGTGCGCGTGCTGGCGCCCTTCGAGGCCACGCTGCGCGCGCCGCCCCCCGACGCCGTGGACCGCCTCGCCGCCGGCCGCCTGGAAGCCGTGCTGGCGTTGCGTGCGCCGGGCGCCTCGTCGAGCGGCGCCGCGCTGGCGCGCACGGCGCGGGCGAGCGAGCGCACGCCGGCCCGCGCTCCCACGAGCGCCTCGGCGCCGGGTCCCGCCGCGGCGGCGCCCGCGCAGCGCTGGTCGCTCGACGCCCGCGCCCTGCAGGTGGACCTCGACCTGGGCGAGCCGGTCGCGTTGCTGGCCGAGGGCGGCATGGTGCTGGAGAGCCCGGCGCTGCGCCTGGAGGCCAGCAGCCTCTCCTACTCGCGCGCCCTGGGCCTGGTGGCCGTCGAGGGCGGCCCGCAGGCGGTGAAGGCGCGCCTGGGCAGCGAGGGCGACGGCGCCGGCGAGCTTGCCGCGCGTGCGCTGCGCGTGGGCCTGGACGCCGCCGGGCCCCAGTGGGTGCAGGCCGCCGGCCCCGTGCAGGCCGTGCTGCTGCGCGCCGCGCCGGACCGTGCGGCCCTGCTGCGGCAGGAGCGGCTGGAGTTCGCCTGCCCCGGTGACGTGCGCATCACCGACGGCCAGCTGCTGGCCGAGCGCGGGCCCTCGTGGGTGCGGCGCAGCGTCCGCGCGCAGCCCGAGGCTCCGTGGGCCGAGGCCACGGACATCTGGGCCGATCGCATGGAGGCCCGCGGGATGGGCCTGCTGGCCGGCGGTCGCGCGGCCCCCGGCCAGGGCCTCCAGGCGCTCGTGGCGCGCGGGCCGGCCACCACCTTCCGCACGCAGCCGGGCAAGGACTTGGTGGAGATGTGGTGCGAGCGCATCGACGTGGACCTGGTGGGCGGCAGGGCCCAGATCTCCGGCTCGCCCGAGCGCGCCGTGCTGCTGCGCGTGGCGGGCCGCTTCGACAGCGAGCTGCTGCGCGCCTCCTTCGACTTCCGCACGGGCGCCCTCGAGGACCTCGAGGCCGGCCGCACCGTGCTGCGGCAGGGCCGCTGATGGCGGGGCCGTTGCCGGTGGCGCTGCTCGACGGGATCGGCTTCAGCGAGATCCTGATGATCGGCTTCGTGGCCATCCTCGTCTACGGCGGCCGCCTGCCGGAGGTCATGCGCAGCTTCGGGCAGGCCTATGGGCGCTTCCGCCGGGGCCTGAGCGAGGCCCGCCAGCCGCTGCGCGAGGAGATCCAGCGCGCCACGACGACGCCCGCCGAGGCGGCGGCCCCCATCACGACGACGCCGTCGTACGAGCAGGCCGCGGGCCACGACGGGCACGAGGTGCCTTCCGTGCCCTACGGCGCGGGCAACGTGACCGACGGCGGCCCCCCGGCCCCCGGGGAGCCGGCCGCCGCGGGGCCGTTCCCGTCCTCGTCCGCGGTGACGGCCGCGCCAACACCGACGCCGGCGTCAGCGCCAGCGCCAGCGCCTTGGCCCGCGCCACCCGCCACAGGCGGCGAGGGGCCGCCCCCCGTGTAGGGCGCGCGCTAGACGTCCAGCGCCGTGACGTCCAGGGCGTGACGCTCGATGAAGTCGCGCCGCGGCTCCACCGTCTCGCCCATCAGCAGGGCGAAGAGCCGGCTGGCCTCCGCCTCATCGCTCATCTGCACGCGCAGCAGCGTGCGCTTGGCCGGGTCCATGGTGGTGGTCCACAGCTGGTCGTGGTTCATCTCGCCGAGGCCCTTGTAGCGCTGCAGGTCCACGCCCTCCTGGCCCGCCTCGCGCACGTGGCGCAGCACGGCCTTCAGGCCGGGGAGGTCCACGCCCGGCTGGCCCTCGCGCACCACGCGGAACACGGCGGGCGAGCCCTCCGGCGGATCCCACTGCGCGGCGTCGAGGCCGTCCTCGGCCAGGGCCTTGGCCACGGCCGCCATCTCGCCGCTCTCGTAGATGCGCTCGATGACCGCGTCGGCGGCGCGCCGGGCCTCGCCCGGGTCGCCTGCCTCGGCGGTCTTGAGCGGCCGGCCCGCCAGCGCCTCCTCGGAGGCCAGCACCTGCGCCAGCTCGGCGTCGCCATGCACGAACACGTGGCCCCCGCCCTTGCGCGAGAGCAGCACGGCCGCGGTGGGCAGCTGCCCGCCGCGAGCCGCCGCCAGCGCGGCCCCCACCGGCAGGCCGCGCCGCTCCAGCGCGCGCGCCAGGCCCTCGAGGCGGCCCAGGTGCTGCAGCAAGCGCTCCATGCGCGCGCCCGAGATGGGCTGGCCGCCACCCGACACGCGAGCGAGCGAGATGCCCTGGGCCCCCAGCGCCTGCAGGCGCGCCTGCAGCACCTTCTCGTCGAAGATGTATTCCTCGGCCTTGCTGCGCGCACGCGTGAGCTTGAACAGGGGCGGCTGGGCCACGAACACGCGCCCCTGCTCGACGAGCGGCCGCATGTGCCGGAACAGGAAGGTGAGCAGCAGGGTGCGGATGTGGCTGCCGTCCACGTCCGCGTCGGTCATGATCACGATCTTGCCGTAGCGGCACTTGGTGGGGTCGAACTCCTCGGCGCCGATGCCGGTGCCCAGCGCGGTGACCAGCGCGCGGATCTCCTCGTGCGCCAGCATCTTGTCCACGCGCGCCTTCTCGACGTTGAGGATCTTGCCGCGCAGCGGCAGGATGGCCTGCGTCTCGCGGTCACGGCCCTGCTTGGCCGAGCCGCCGGCCGACTCGCCCTCGACGAGGAACAGCTCCGTGCGCTCCACGTCGCGGCTGCTGCAGTCGCTGAGCTTGCCGGGCAGGCCGCCGCTGCCGAACGGGCCCTTGCGCCGGACGAGGTCGCGCGCCTTGCGGGCCGCCTCGCGGGCCTGGAAGGCCTGCACGGCCTTCTCGACGATGGCGCGGGCCTGCCGGGGGTTCTCCTCGAGGTAGCCCTTGAGCGCGTCATGCCAGACGCTGAACACGATGCCCTCGACCTCCCCGTTGCCCAGCTTGGTCTTGGTCTGGCCCTCGAACTGGGGCTCGGGCACCTTCACCGAGATCACGGCGGTGAGGCCCTCGCGGAAGTCCTCGCCGGAGGGCTTGTCGTCCTCCTTGAAGTAGTTGCCCGCACGGGCATACGCCAGCATGGCGCGCGAGAGCGCGTTGCGGAAGCCCGTCACGTGCGTGCCGCCCTCGGTGGTGTGGATGTTGTTGACGAAGCCCTGCACGTTCTCGGAGTAGCCGTCGTGGAACTGGGCGGCCACCTCGACGGTGACGCCGTCCTGCTCGCGCTCGCACGCGATGACGTCGTCATGCAGCGGCGTGGCGCCCTGGTTGAGGCGCTGCACGAACTCGGTCAGGCCGCCCTCGAAGCGGAACAGCTCGTCGCGCAGCGGCTCGGCGCGCTCGTCCACGAAGCGGATCGAGATGCCGCGGTTGAGGAAGGCCAGCTCGCGCAGGCGCGTGGCCAGGATGTTCGCCTCGTAGACGATGTCGCCGAACATCTGGCGGTCGGGCCGGAAGAAGACGCGGGTGCCCGTGCGGTCGGTGCGCTCGCGGCGCTCGACGGGGCCCCTGGGCACCCCGCGCACGTAGGCCTGCACGTGCACGTGGCCCTTCTGGTGCACCTCGACCTCGCACTCCTCGGACAGCGCGTTCACCACGCTGGCGCCCACGCCGTGGAGGCCGCCGGAGACCTTGTAGGCCCCCTTCTGGAACTTGCCGCCGGCGTGGAGCTTGGTGAAGGCCAGCGTGATGCCGCTGAGGCCGTGCTGCTTGTTGACGTCCACGGGGATGCCGCGACCGTCGTCCACCACCACCACGCCGTTGTCGGGAAGCAGGCGCACCGTGATGTTCTTGCAGTAGCCGGCCAGCGCCTCGTCGATGGCGTTGTCCACGATCTCGTAGACGAGGTGGTGCATGCCCCGCGGGCCCGTGTCGCCGATGTACATGCCGGGCCGCTTGCGCACGGCCTCCAGCCCCTCGAGCACCTGGATGCTGTCGGCGCTGTAGCCCGCGTCGGCGGCCGGCTTGGCAGGGTCGGGTGCCTCGTTGGGGCTCATCGGTCCTCCTTCGTGCGGCCGGGCCGTCCCGGGACGGCGGGCGGGGGCGCGGGGGTCGGGGTGGCGGGCTCGCGCGACGCCGGCGCCACGCTCAGCACGCGCAGGCGCGCCAGCGGGATGCCGGGGCAGGCCGCGCGCAACACCGCCAGCAGTCGCGGGGCATGGAACTGGGCCAGCTCGTCGCGCAGCGCCGCCGAGGCCACGCCCACGTCCAGCACGCCCGCCTGCAGCCGCTCGAGGCGCACCTGCCCGCGCCAGGCGGGCTCGAGGGCAGCATCAAACGCCTCGTGCAGGGCGGCGGCGACGCGCTGCGAGGGCACGCCCAGGCCCTCGAGCGCGGACGACACCAGCGTGCCCACGGACTGCTCTCGACGCCGGCCGCGCACGCCTACTCCAGCGCGATCGGCATGATCACGTAGACGTAGTCATCGCCGTCCGTGAGCTTGCCGGGGGCCTTGCCATTGGTGAACTCGAAGCGCACCTTGGCCTGCGGCTCCATCTCCTTGAGGGCCTCGATGAGGAACGCGGGGTTGAAGCCCAGCCGTTCCGCGGCGCCGTCGTGCTCGACGGGCAGCTCCACCTTGGCCTCGCCCACGTCGGCGGCGCGGGACCGGAGCGTGATGGCGTCGCGCGCCACGTCCATCTGCACGCTCATGGCCTCGCGTGTCGCCAGCAGCGACGCGCGGCGCAGGGCCGTCGCCAGCGCGCCCGCCTCCACCGTGAAGGCCTGCTTCGACGGCTTGGGGATGACGTCCTCGTAGACGGGGAAGGTGCCGTCGATCAGGCGCGAGATCACCAGTGCGTTGCCCGTGCGGAACATCACCTGCCGCTCGTGCAGGGCCAGGCTCACCTCGCCGCCGTCCGGCACCACGCGGCCCAGCAGGCTCAGGGCCTTGGGGCCCACGATCACCTTGACCTCCTTGGCCACCGCCGCCGGCAGCGTGTGCGTGGCGCGCGCCAGGCGGCGGCCGTCCGTGGCGACCAGCTCGAAGGTGGAGCCGGCCACGCGGAACAGCACGCCGTGCAGGGCGAAGCGGCCGGCCTCCTTGGCCGTGGCGAACACCGTGCGACGGATCATGGCCTTGAGCTCGGCGCCGGGCAGCTTGACGCCGCCTTGCCCCGGGAACACGGGCATGTCTGCCACGTTGCGCGCATCCTCGCCGCGCAGGCGGAAGTGGTTGCGGCCGCTCTGCAGGGCCAGCGCGCCGTCCGCCTCGGTGATCGTCACCTCGTCTTGCTCGATCTCGCGCAGCACCGAGAGCAGGCGAGCCGCCTGCACGACCAGCGTCCCCTCCTCCTTCACCTCGGCGTCGCCCAGCGTCACCACCACGCCTACGTCCAGGTCCGTGGCCTCGAGGGTCAGCCCCTTGGTGCGGTGCGCGCGCAGCGTCACGCACTCCAGCAGGGGGTTGGTGCTCTTGCCGGCAGCCACGCTGGCGGCGTGGCCGACGTTCTCGAGCAACGCCGGGGTGGCGATCGTGACCTTCATCGCAGGCTCCAGGGCGACGGCTCCACAGGGCTCGTCGCGATCGGGGAAGGGTGGCCGCGCGGGCCGGAGTACGGGAAGAGGGCGCCTCGTCGACGGGATGTCAGCGCGGCATACACGGGGTGTTCGGGGGCTGGCTCCGGGGGCTGTCCCGGCGGGTGCCTGGCAGGGCCAAGCGCACACGCCGGGACGGGGGGTCCCAGAGGCCTCCCGCAGGGCGTGATCCTACGCCATCCGGGGGCTCGTGGGAAGCCCCGAACAGGCCCGGAAACGGGCATTTCTGGCCTCCGGAAGGCGTCTTCCGCGGCCTTCGACGCCCCGCCCCAAGCCCTCGCCCGAGACCGGGGCGCTCCCGCCTGCGGCCCCTGGGGAACCACGACAAACCCTGCCCGGCCACGTGGGGCCCGCGAGCCAGGCCGGCCCTCAGAACAGGGCCCGCACCGCGGCCTTGGGAATGCGGTAAAGGCGGGTGTGTTGCGCCGGATAGTTGCTCGCATTCCCTGATGGAGCCAGCACGTCCAGCCATGGCTGGGCGTTCCGCGCGGCGCCGCCCCTGGCCGACGAAAGGTAGGGATAGGCGCCCGTCGGCCAGCCGGCGAGCGGCAGGCCCACGACTTGGCCGGTGGCTGCGCGGGCCACGAAGACAGCCTGCCACGCGGAGGCGAAGAAGAACAGCTCCCCGTCGATCTCGAAGGCCCGCACCCACGCAGCGTCGAGCCCGGCGGCCCACGCCAGCTCCTCCTCGTCGCCCACCATGCCGTCGTCGGTGATCTCGCGGACAAGGAAGCGTGTCTCGCCTCCGAGCAAGCCATGGACAGCGCGCTTGTCCTTGTAGATGGCGAGCACCGATCCGTCGGACCGCTCGAACAGGTCGCTTTGCTCCACGAGCTGGGGCTGTGCGTCGCCCACGGCCAGCGGGTCGGTCGACACGTCAAGGAGCATGTGCATCGACCACGATCCTGCGTCGGCCAGCATGCATGGGATCTTGTAGTAGCGGTTGAATGCCGTGGCCGGAGGGGCAGCCCCGGGCACCCAATCATCCTGCACGGGCAACAGCAGCACGCGTGTTCCCGTGTCCACCACGAAGGGGTAGTAGTACTCGTGCCCGACGTCCTCGAGCACGCGGCGCGACCACGCGCCGGACGGAGACCACGTCCACAGCACCATCACCTTGCCCGCGTGGCCCGCCAGGCTGTTGAGCCCGTACGACACCGTGACCGATCCCGTGGGGCCGCTCGTGGCACCGATGCGGATGTTGACGGTTTCCGTGAATGCGTCGGGCGCCGAATCCACCACCGTGCGCGTCGGCGGGAGGAACCCGCCTGCCGGTGCCGGCACATAGTGTGTGTGGACAAGGCTGCCCACCGAGTCGTTTACCGCTGCATCTACAGGCTCGAAGGTCAGCACATGAACGCCACCGACCCCATCGACCACGACATTGCCCGGCCTCGAGCTGGGATGCGATCCAAGCAGGCTCGTGCTCTCGGTCCCGATCTCGTAGACCTGGAAGCTGGCTCCCGTCGAGGGTTGTCCAGCGTTGCCCTCGATGATCCCTGCGTAGACCCGCTCGCCATGCCGGACCACCTTGGACTGGTGATAGCCCCACCACGTGCTGTTGGGGCTGTGCGTCGGGCTGGACGGCAGCAAGGTGACCTGGATGGATGCCGAGGCTCCTTGGTTCCCGGCGGACGAACCCCCGCACGAGGCAAGGGCCAAGACAGCGAGCAAAACCAAGACACGCCGCGGCATGGTCGACATCCTAGGCGGACCTGGCTGTCTGGGCATCTGCTCACCCGCACCGTAGATCTCTTCTGGTGATGATGATGACGGAGACTGTCGCATTCAGTAGCGCGGCCTATCTCACGCGCACAACTCCTGCGCCAGCCACGGCGTGCGTGCACGGCACGGCGTCCTGATCCGGTGGAAATCGTCGCCCCGCCCCGCCCCGTCTCGCGTACAGGACGGGGAGGCGCGCCGGCACAGCCCGGTTCCCGCCAAGGCCCGGCACACGCGGCACACAGTCCTTCCCCACCCGATCCCCACAAGCCCACGCCTCTCCACGCGAATGCGACACCCATCCGCACCAACGCGGCTGTCTCCGACGGCGTGGAATCCACAAGACCATGCCGCGCAACGACTTGCATTCCTTGGGCGGCCCCATTCCCACAATGTTTCCACAGGCCGGGGAATGAGGCTCCCCGCCCCGCC
Source organism: Planctomycetota bacterium (assembly GCA_964228555.1). Classification (GTDB taxonomy): domain Bacteria; phylum Planctomycetota; class PLA2; order PLA2; family JAEUHO01; genus CAXQZU01. Next base: position 41,533 of record CAXQZU010000064.1, on the reverse strand, counting down.
GGCCCGGCTAGTGCGCCGCTCCCTGCAGCGCCGGAAGCCCGGGACCCGCTAGGCGAGGCGGTCGGCCAGGCGGTCCACCTCGCTCTTGAAGCGGGGGCTGGAGGCCATCTCGGCTTCCACCTTCTGGATGCCGTAGAGGACTGTCGTGTGGTCACGGCCGCCCACATGCTGGCCGATCTCCCACAGGCTCAGGCTGGTCAGTCGCCGGGCCAGCGACATGACGACCTGGCGCGCCAGGCTCACCACGCGGGTGCGCTTCTTGGAGCGCAGGTCGGCTGGCTTCACCTGCCAGTGCGCCGCCGCCACCTCGAGGATGCGGTCCATCGTGACGGCGGGACGCGCCCGGTTCATCGACGGGGCCAGGGCTTGCTGCGCCAGCGATAGGTCCACGGGGGCCCCGGTGACCCGCGCCCGTGCCACGACGCCGAGCAAGGCTCCCTCGATCTCGCGGATGTTGCTGCGGAAGTTGGCGGCGATGAACTCCACCACCTCGGCAGGCACGTCCACGCCCTGCAGCTCGGCCTTGCGCCGCAGGATGGCCATGCGGGTCTCCATCTCGGGCTGCTCGAGGTTGGCGACCAGGCCCCACTTGAAGCGCGAGACGAGGCGGTCCTCCAGCGTGGGGATCTCGCTGGGCGCGGCGTCCGACGAGATCACGATCTGGTGGTTCTGCTGGTAGAGGCGGTTGAACAGGTGGAAGAACTCCTCCTGCGTGCGCTCCTTGCCGGCCAGGAAGTGGATGTCGTCGATCACCAGCAGGCGCACGTCGCGGAAGCGCGCGCGGAAGCCGTCGACGGCGTGCGTGCGCACGGCCAGCAGGTACTCGTTGATGAACTCCTCGCAGGAGAGGAAGCACACGCGCTCGCCGGGGCAGCGGCGCAGGAACTCATGGCAGACCGCATGCAGGAGGTGCGTCTTGCCCAGCCCCACGGGGCCGTGGATGAAAAGCGGGTTGTAGGCGCGGCCGGGCTCCTGCGCCACGGCCTGGGCACTGGCATGGGCCATGTTGTTGGACGGGCCGACGATGAAGTTCTCGAAGGTGTAGTGCTTGCCCAGCACCAGCGGCCGGTCGCCCACGCCGGTGCCCACGAAGGGGGCGGGCTCGTTGCGGGCCGGCGCCGCGGGGCCGGGAGCCCCGCTCGTGGGGGCGGCGGGCGCCGCGGGCGCCGGCGGCGGGAGCGGGGCGGCCGCGGGGGGCGCCGCGGAGATGACGACCGAGACATGCACGGGCCCGCCCGCGACCTCGCTGGCCGCGGCGGCGAGCACGTCGGGCATCGCCTTCTGGATCCAGCGCTGGCGGAAGGCGTTGGAGGCGGCCAGCACCAGCGACGATCCCTCCCAGCTCACGAGCTCGAGGCCCTGCAGCCAAGTCTCGTACTGATCTTGCGTCACGCGCGCCCGCAGGGCGGACAACAGCCGGGCAAGGCGCTCTTCGCGCAGGCTGGTGATGGCGGTGGTGCCCTGGTCGCGTTCGCTCATGGTGCCCGTCCTCGAGTCCCTGCTGCCTCGCACGTCGCCCGGCCCGGCATGCGCGCACGGGCGCAGCCACGCCAGGCGACGTGAGGGGGCGGAAGGTAGGGAGCGCGCCCCCCCATCGCAACGGCGCCCGGCAACGCACGCCGAGCCGCCCAGCGAACAGACCGTCTACCCGCCAGGCCACATCCAAGGCTCCGCGCGGGGCCCTCGCGCGCGTCGTGCCGCGCGGTGCTAGGCGCGCGCCAGCGCGCGCAAGCGCTCCACGGCCTCGCGCAGCGCGGCGGCGGCGCGGCGCATGTCGCCCTCGCCGTGCGAGGGCAGCGCGCTGACGCGCACCGGGGCGGCGGCGCGCTGCGGCGAGAGGCCCATGGCCAGCAGGCCGGGGCTGGCCTGGGTGCCGCCCAGCGCGCAGGTGCTGCCCGTGGCGATGGCCACGCCGGCCAGGTCAAGGTGGATCATCACGGCCTCGCCCTCGACGCCGTCCAGCTCCAGCGCCAGCAGGCCCGGCAGGGCGCCGTCGCTCGCGCCCAGCCGGCGCCACCCGGGCAGCGGGGCGAGCCCAGCCAGGAAGGCCGCGTCGAGGGCGGCCAGCCGCGCCGCCGCCACTGGCTGCCGCGCCTGGGCCGCCTCCAGGGCGGCCGCGAGGCCGGCCAGCGCGGCGACGTCCTCGGTCCCGGGCCGCAGCCTCTCTTCCTGCATGCCGCCATGCAGCAGGGGCAGGACGCGCGTTCCGCGCCGCACCACCAGCACGCCCGTGCCGCGCGGGCCGCCCAGCTTGTGCCCAGAGAAGGCCAGCAGCGAGGCGCCCAGCGCGGGCACCGACACGGGCAGGCGCCCCATGCCCAGCGTCGCGTCCACGAGCAGGGGCACCCGCGTCGCCGCCAGGCGCGAGGCCACCTCGGCGACGGGGAACACGTTGCCTGTCTCGTGGTGGGCCAGCATGAGCGCGGCCAGGGCCGTCTCGGGGGTGACGCAGGACACGAACTGGTCGGGGTCGACGCGGCCCAGCGCGTCCACGGGCACGCGCACCACCTCGAAGCCCTCGCTGGCAAGCGCCTGCGCAGCATCCAGCACGCAGGGGTGCTCGACGGCGCCGACCACCACGCGGCGGCCCACCCCGGCGCGCGCACGCGCCGCGCCGACCACGCCGAGGTTGCACGCCTCCGTGCCCGAGCCGGCGAACACCACCTCGCGCGGCCGGCAGCCCAGCGCGGCGGCCACGCGCGAGCGCGCCTCCTCGAGCGCGTCCTTCGCGGCGCGGCCCTCGGCGTGCGGCGAGCCCGGGTTGCCGTGCAGCGTGCGCAGCACGCCCAGCAGGGCCTGCTCGGCCTCGGGCCTGAGCGGCATGCCCGCAGCGGCGTCCATGTACAGGCGGGCGGGGGCCATGCGCCCAGCCTAGCCGCGCGCCGGCAGGCTACGCTCCTCCGCATGCGCCGGCCCGACCTCTTGCTGGTGGACAACTACGACTCGTTCACGCACAACCTCGTGGACGGGCTCGAGCAGCTGGGCGCGCGCGTGCGCACCGTGCGCCACGACGCCATCGGGGTGGACGAGGCCCTGCGTGGCGGCCACCGCGGGGTGGTGCTCAGCCCCGGCCCGGGCCGCCCGGAGGACGCGGGCGTGTGCGTGCCCCTGCTGCGCGCGGCGGGACCGCGCCTGCCCGTGCTGGGCGTGTGCCTGGGCGAGCAGGCGCTGGGCCTCGCGCACGGCGGCCGCGTCGTGCGCGCGCGCCGGCCACTGCACGGCCTGGCCACGTCCGTGCGCCACGCGAGCACGGGCCTGCTGGCGGGCCTGCCGCAGGGCTTCCTCGCGGCGCGCTACCACTCGCTGGTGGTCTCGCCCCGCGGGCTGCCCGCCACGCTGGAGGCCACGGCCTGGTCGTCCGAGGGCGAGATCATGGCCCTGCGCCACCGCACGCTCCCGCAAGAGGGCGTGCAGTTCCACCCCGAGAGCTACCTCACGCCCGAGGGCCCGCGCATCCTGGCCGCCTTCGTGCGCCGCTGCGGCATCCGTGCGCGGCCGGCGCGCGCAGTCGTGCGCTAGCCGCGTTCAGCGCACCAGCATCTCGACGGACGTGACGTCGCCGCGCAGGTAGGGCGAGAGGCCGGCCTCGGTGAGGCGCGAGGCGGCGTCGGGCTGGCCCTTGAGGTGCAGGTCGAGGAAGGCGCGCGTGGCGGCGCGCACGAGGGGCTGGACGTCGGCGCGCGTGCGGGAGGGCAGCGAGGCGCCGTCGCCGCCGCGGCTGTCGGCGAAGTCCAGGTGCGTGGCGCCGGACAGCCACAGGAAGCGGTTCGCGCCGCTGGCGGGCCACAGGGCGAAGGAGGCCTTGCGGTCTTCCGGCGGGCGGCCCCCCTGCTGCGTGTCGCGGGTGCCGGAGATGCCCAGCACGGGCACGGCCAGCGAGGCGAGGCTCTCGCGCAGGAAGAAGGGCTCGCCGGCGCCCTGCGGCGAGAGCGCCACGCCACAACGCACGCGCGCGTCGTGCAGGTCGGGGCCCAGGCCCCGGCCCGGGGCCACGGGCGGCACCAGCCAGTCCAGCGCGGGGCGCGCGCCGCAGGCGGCCAGCGTGGTGAACGCACCGAAGGAGTGGCCCAGCACGGCCACGCGCGCGAGGTCGAGCCGCCCGCGCAGCCGTTCGTGGCCCTCGTTCCAGCGCGCGGCCTGGTCGAGGGCGAACGACACGTCACGCGGCCGCGCCAGCACCTCGTCGGCATCGCGCGTCATGGCCTCGATGGCCTGCATCGGGCGCCTCGCGGCGCGCACGCGCGCCGTGTTGCTGCCCACGTGCTCGAGGCACAGCACGGCGTAGCCGTGCGCGGCGAGGTCCTGCGCCTGCGCGTAGTGCGTGTCCCAGTGCCCGCCGGCGCCGTGGGAGGCGACCACCACCGGCCACGGCCCGCCGGAGGCGGGCAGGTGCACCTTGATGGGCACCTTGCGCGGCCCGGCCGCCGTGGCCCGCGCCCCGTCAACAAGGTCGGGGAAGGCCAGCACCCCTGCCGCCCCGCCCGGCGCGGGGGAGGCCGGGGCCGCGGGTGCGGTCGGCGTGCCCAGCGCCGCGGCGTGGAAGGCCCAGAAGCGCTCGCCCATGGCCCAGACGAGCGCCATGGGCTCATGGCCCACGCCCGGCACCTCGACGTACTCGTGCGGCAGCGCGAGGCGCTGGAGGTGGTCGTGGAAGTCGCGCGAGAAGCGAAGCGAGCCGTCGTCGGTCCCGATCACCACGCGCAGCGGCGTGCCGCGCAGTGCGTCGGCGTGCTGCTCGGCCAGCCGCCACGGGCTGGCGGCGCGGAAGGCCTCCAGGCCGCCGTAGACGCGCTCGACCAGCTCGGAGCGCAGCGCGGCCTTGCCGGGCAGCACCTCGAAGTCGGGGCTCAACGGGCCGGCAGCCAGCATCGAGATCGCGCCGAAGGTGTCGCGGAACTTGAAGCCCAGCCTGCCGGCGCCGTAGCCGCCCATGCTGAAGCCCTCGACCAGGCGCGTCGCGCGCGTGGCGTGCGTGCGGAAGAGCCGGTCCACCTCGGGCACCAGCTCGTGCACGACCAGCGATTCCACGGGAGCCTGCCGGTCGTGGGCGTCGCACCACATGCCGTGGGGCAGGCCGTTGGGGAACACGACCAGCAGCGGCGGCAGGGCGCCCGAGCGCACCGCCCCGTCCAGCGCGCGAGCCAGCTGCGGCAGGCCGTCGAGGCCACCGCCGCTGCCGTGCAGCCAGTAGAGGACGGGGAAGCGCCGCGCGGGCTCCTGCTCGTACTGCGGCGGCGTCCACACGTGGTAGCTCACCGGGCCGCCCACCAGCAGGCTCTGCAGCAGCCGCTGCTCGAGCCGCGGCCCGGCCATCGCCGGCGTGACCCAGGCCGGCGCCTCGGCGCGCGGCGCGGGGGCAGGCCCGGGCGCGGGCTGTGGCGCAGGCGCTGGGCCGGGGGCGCCGGGCGGCGCTGCGGCGGGCGCGCCCGCGACGTCGTAGCCCAGCAGCGTGCGCAGCAGGGCCGCGTCATCGAAGGCTCCCCGCCCGTCCGTCAGCTGGGCGAAGCGCACGACCACGAGGCCTAGCGTGGGCACCACATAGAGGCGCTGGTTGCCCGCCCCGGCGGCCATCGCCACCGGGACGACGCGGCCCTCGCTGTCGCGCAGCACGCCGGCGCGGCGCGCGGCCGCGGGCTCGCGCCCGAGGCCGGCCGCCTCGACCCCCGTGCCCGCGCCGTCACGCAGCAGCCACCAGGCAAGGCCGTAGCGCGGATTGGCGCGGCTGGCCGCGAAGCAGGCTTCCAGCGCGCGGCGGTCGATCACGGGCGTCGTCTCGGCGGCGCCCTCCGCCCTCGTGCGCGGCGACCACGCGCCCTGCCGCACGAACTCGCCCAGCCGCGCCCACTCGCGCGCGGTCAGGTTCAGCCCGGCGTCCAGCCGCGGCTGGCCCTTGGCGTCCATGGCGAAGCGCGCAGCCGGGATGTCCAGCCCCGCGGGCAGCAGCACGCGCGAGCGCTGGTAGTCGAGGTAGGTGCGTTCCGGCCGCGCGGAGGCGGCCAGCTTGCGCGTGAGCAACGCGCCCCAGGCGTGGAAGTGCGCGGCGCCGTACCGGAACAGCGTGCCCGGCGCTTGCGTGAAGGGCACGCGCAACACGGCGCCGAAGTAGTCCTCGGGGCGGGCCGCACCCGCCAGCAGCCGCTCGCGCGCGCTGCCCGGCGGGAACAGGCCCTCCATGCCGTACCCCTTGCCGCCCAGCACCGGGTCGTCGGGCTCGAGGCCCGAGGAGAGGTCCAGCAGCATGCGCACGGTGAGGGAGGCCGCCTCCGGGCGCTCCTTCCATTCCACCAGCGTGTCGGCTACGCGCTCGTCCAGCGTGAGCAGCCCGTCCGTCACGGCCGCCGCCGCCACGAGGCCGGAGAGGCTCTTGGTGCCGCTGGCCAGCGGGTGCGGCCTCGACGCGTCCCAGCCCCTGGCGTAGCGCTCGAACAGCACCTCGCCGTGCTGCATCACGAGCAGGGCGCGACCGTCCAGCGCCTCGCTCAGCGCGGCCGCACGCTCGAGGCTGTCCTGGCGTGGCTGCGGCGCATCCGGCCGCGCGGCCTGGAGGAACGAGCCCGCGGCCTCGGCCGCCTCGTGCGCGGCGCAAGGCCGCAGGGCGCCCAGCGCCCCCAGCGCCAGGGCCAGCAGCGATAGGCCCAGCGACACGCGAGCCAGGACTCGACCAAGGCTGCGCATGCTGGCCCTCCGGTGACCCTGCTTCTACCCGCCCCCGCGGGCCGCGTCGCGGCGGGCGTCGCGGCGTGGCGTCCAACAGGCGCGGCCGCGGCCCGCGGTCGGTACCATCGCGCCATGGCCGACGCCCCCTTCTTCGACCGTCTCGAGGCCGTGCGCCGCGCGCGGCGTACCACCCTGTGCGTGGGCATCGACCCGCGCCTGGACCAACTGCCCCCGGCCTTCCGCGCGCTGGGCGACGCGCAGCAGGCGCTGACGCGCTTCGGGATGGAGGTGCTGGAGATCACCGCGCCGCACGCCGCCTGCTACAAGCCGCAGATCGCGTTCTTCGAGGCGCACGGGCTGGCCGGCCTGAGGGCCTACGCGGCCATCGTGGCCGAGGCGCGGCGCAAGGGCCTGCTCGTCATCGGCGACATCAAGCGCGGCGACATCGGCACCACCGCCGAGGCCTATGCGGCCGGGCACCTCACGCCCGGCAGCGACTTCGAGGTGGACGCCGTCACGCTCAACCCGTGGATGGGCCGCGACGCGCTGGCGCCCTTCGTCAAGCAGGCCGTCGCGCACGGCAAGGGCCTGTACGTGCTGGTGCGCACCAGCAACCCCGGCGCGGCCGACCTCCAGGACCTCGCCCTTGGCGACACGGCGCGCGTGTTCGAGCGCGCGGCCGACCTCGTGGCCAGCCTGGGCGCGCCGCATGCCAGCCCGGCCACCGGCCTGTCGGCGGTCGGCGCCGTGGTGGGCGCCACGGGCCCCCAGGCCTCGGCGGCGCTGCGCGCGCGCCTGCCCAGCACGCCCTTCCTCGTGCCGGGCTACGGCGCGCAAGGTGCCACGGCGCGCGACGTGGCCGTGTGCTACCGCAAGGACGGGAGCGGCGCGGTGATCAATGCCTCGCGCAGCATCGTGCATCCACCCGGGTCGGAGGTGGACTGGCGCGGCGCGGTGGAGAAGGCGGCCAAGGCCGCACGGGAGGATCTCGATGCCGGTCGCTGATGTGGCTCCTTGGTATGCCACGGCCTTCGGGCGCCTGTGGCTGCGCCTGCACCCCCACCGCGACGACGCCGAGGCGGCGCGCCACGCGGCCTTCATCGTGCGTGCCCTCGGCCTCAAGGCCGGGGCCCGCGTGCTGGACGTGGGCTGCGGCGGGGGTCGCTACTGCCGCGCCCTGGCGGCCCGGGGCCTGAAGGTGACGGGCGTGGACCTGAGTGCCGAGATGCTCGAGGCGGCGCGCGCCCAGAGCCCCAACCTGCCGGGCTCGCCGCTCTACCTGCGCGCCGATGCGCGCGCCCTGCCCTTCGTGGCGCAGTTCGAGGGCGCCGTCTCCCTGTTCACCTCGCTGGGCTACTTCGACGCCCGCCGCGACGACCTCGACCTGTTGCGCGGCGTGGCGCGCGCGCTGGTGCCCGGGGGCGCATTCCTGCTGGACTACCTCAACCCCGCGCACGTGCGGGCCACGCTGGTGGCCGAGGAGGAGGGCGCGGTGGACGGCCATCACGTCCACGTGCGGCGCAGCTGCGAGGAGTCGGCGGCTGGCCCGGTCGTGGTGAAGCGCGTCACCGTGCGCCATGCGGGCGCCAAGCGCATCGAGAGCGAGTTCTTCGAGCGCGTGCGCCTCTACGAGCCCGCCGAGATCGACGCCTTGCTCGCCGAGGCGGGCCTCGTGCCCGAGGGCGAGCGCTGGGGCAGCCTGGAGGGCGCGCGCTTCGAGCCGGCCTCCGAGCGGCAGGTGCGCCTGGCCCGCAAGGCCGCCCGGCGCTAGGCGACGCCCGTGACCCGCGCGCGTGTTGCCGTGCTGCCGCCGCCTGCGGGCGCGGGCGGACCCGACGCCCTCGCGCGCAGGCTGCGGGCCGGAGAGCCCGGCGCGCTGGGCTGGCTGCGCGGCTGGCCGCGAGAGGCCGCCGGCTGGGCGGCCGAGGCGGATGCCGCGGCCTCGCGGCCTGTCGTGTTGCCGGCGGCGGCATGGCAGGCCCTTGCCGGGCGCCAGCAGGCGCTGGGCGCGCCGCCCGCCGCCGTGGACAACGCGCGCCGGCTGGCGGAGCCGGGCGCCCTGTGCGTGGTGACCGGCCAGCAGCCCGGCCTGCTGGGCGGGCCGCTGATGACCTGGCACAAGGCTGCCGGCGCGCTGGCCCTGGCGCGCGAGGCCGCGGCGGCGACGGGCCGTCCCGTCGTGCCCGTGTTCTGGCTGGCCAGCGAGGACCACGACCTGGATGAGGCCAACACGGCCACCCTGCTGGACCGCGAAGGCCAGCCGCGGGTGCTGTCCCTGCCCATCCAGCCCGACCGGCGCAGCCTGTGCGACATCGTCGTGCCCGCAGGCCTGTGGCAGGGCCTGCGCGAGCGCGTGCAGGCCTGCCTGCCCGACACGCCGCGCGCGCGCGAGGCCCTCGACCTGCTCGTGCCGCCGCCGGGCGAGGACGCCACGCTGGCGGACGTGCATGCGCGGGCGCTGGCCTCGCTGCTGGGCCCGCAAGGGCTCGTGGTGCTGGAGGTGCGCACGCTGGCGTCCTGGCTGGGACCGTGCTGGGAGCGGCTCGCGTTGCAGGGCGCGGGCCTGCAGCAGGCCGTGCGCGAGGCCGCGTCGGCCTTGCGGCAGGCAGGCGAGGTGGCGCCGCTGGACCCGCGCCCCGGCGACCTGCCGCTCTTCGTGCGCGGCGCGCCGGGCGCCGCCCGCCAGCGGCTGGGCGTGGATGCGCAGGCGCAGGCCCTGCGGGACGGGCGCGCGTCGGGACACGGGCTGGCTGCGCAGGCACGCGCGCTGTGCGAGGAGCCGTGGCGCGCCAGCCCGGACGTGGCGGGCCGTGTCTGGCTGCAGGACGCCATCCTGCCCGTGCTCGCCTACGTGGCCGGGCCCACGGAGCTGGCCTACCAGGCGCAGATGGCTGCCGCGGCGCGCGAGGCCGGCGAGCGCTTCCCGCTGGCCTTGCCGCGGCCCAGCGCCGTGTGGGTGGACGAGCGTGCGCAGGAGGCCGCAGCCGCCTTCGGCCGCAGCCTCGAGCACGTGCTCGCGGGCGCCTCGCCTTCGGGCGCGGTGGCGGGCGAGGAGGTGCGCGCCCACCTCGCGGCCCTCGAACAGGAGATGCGTCGACGTACGGAGGCCTTGCGGGCCCTGCCCGGCCTCGGCCCGCAGTCCGCGCGCGCCGCCGAGCAGGCGCTGGCGCGCGCGCACGAGGGCCTGGCGCGAGCCCGCGCGCAGGTCGAGGCGGCGCTGGACGACGAGGCCGGCGTCTCGGCGGGCCGCTGGACGCGCCTGTGCAGCCTTGTCCGACCCCGTGGACGGGCCCAGGAGCGCACCCTCTCGTGGATTTCGCCGCTGGCCCGGTATGGTCGGGCGGCGGCACTCGAGGGCCTGCAGGCGCTCGAGCCGCGCGCGGACGGGCTCTGGGTGGTGGTGGCCGACGCGCCCTGAGCCCTGCGCCTCCTGACCCCACCTGCCCGAGGTCTCCATGGCTGTCTCCCCCGCACTGCCCGAGCCGGTGGCCGTGCTGGCCTTCGGCCCGCACCCGGATGACGTCGAGCTGTGCGCCGGCGGCTGGCTGCTGCTGCTCAAGCGCGCGCGCGAGCGCGTGGTGGTGGTGGACGCCACGCGCGGCGAGGCCGCCTCGCGCGGCACGCCGGCCACGCGCGCGGCCGAGACCGCAGCCGCCACGGCCGTGCTGGGACTCGTGGCCCGCGAGAGCCTGGACCTGCCCGACACGCGCGTGGAGGCGACCGCGCAGGCCGTGGAGGCGGTGACCGCCGCGATCCGCCGCTGGCGCCCGCGCATCGTCCTCTCGCCGTGCCGCGAGGATCGCCACCCCGACCACGAGGCCCTCGCCGGCATCGTGCGGCGCGCGTACTACCTCGCGACGATCGGCAAGGCCGCGGGCGGCGGCCTGCCGCCCCACCGGCCCGAGGCGCTGGTCGAGTACTTCGGGCACCTGGAACCGGCGCCGTCCTTCGTGGTGGACATCAGCGCCGTCTGGGAGGAGCGCACGCGCCTTGCGGCGTGCTATGCGTCGCAGCTCGGGCTGGACGGGCAGGCCGGCCCCGTGACCAACATTGCCTCGCCTGACTTCGCGCGGCGGCTCGAGGCGCGCTACGCGTACTGGGGTGCGCGCATCGGGGCCGCGCACGGCGAGCCCTACCGCGTGGATCGCGTGCTGGCCGTGGACGACCCGCTGGCCGCCCTGCGCAAGCGCGGCCACGCGGTGCTGTGAGCGCGCCATGAGGGTGGGCATCGTCTGCTACCCCACCTTCGGCGGCTCGGGGGTCGTGGCCACCGAGCTGGCGCGCGGGCTCGCGGGCCGCGAGCACGAGGTGCACCTGTTCTCGTACGCGCCGCCCGCGCGCCTGCCCGACCTGCCCGGGCGCATCACCTTCCACGAGGTGGAGGTGAGCACCTACCCGCTGTTCCGCTACCCGCCCTACGAGGTGGCGCTGGCCTCGCGCCTGACCGAGACCGCCGAGGAGGCCGGCCTGGACCTCGTGCACGTGCACTACGCCATCCCCCACGCGCTGGCCGCGCTGCTGGCCCAGGACATCGTGGCCCCGCGCGCACTGCCCGTGGTCACCACGCTGCACGGCACCGACATCACGGTCGTCGGGCAGGACCGCTCCTACCGCCGGGTCACGGAGCACGCGCTGCGTCGCTCGGCCGCGGTCACGTCCGTGAGCGGCTGGCTGCGCGAGGAGACGCTCCGGGTGTTCGGGTGCACGCGGCCCATCGAGGTCGTGCCCAACTTCGTGGACACGGAGCGGTTCCGCCCGCGGGAGCCAGGCCCTGAGGCGCACCGCCTCCGCAAGGCGTGGGCCTCGCCGCACGAGGCGCTGCTGCTCCACGTGGGGAACTTCCGGCCGGTGAAGCGCGCCAGCCGCGTGGTCGAGGCCTTCGCGCGCGTGGCCGCGGAGGCGCCCGCGCGCCTGCTCATGGTGGGCGAGGGTCCCGAGCGCGCGGGTTGCGAGGCCCTGGCCCGCACCCTGGGCGTGCACGACCGCGTGCGCTTCCTCGGGGCCACGGCGCGCGTGGAGGACCTGCTGCCGTGCGCCGACCTGCTGCTGCTGCCCAGCGAGCACGAGTCCTTCGGGCTCTCGGCGCTGGAGGCCATGGCCTGCGGCGTGGTGCCCGTGGCCTCGCGGGCGGGCGGCCTGCCCGAGCTGGTGGAGGACGGCCGCACGGGCCTGCTCGTGGAGGGCGGCGAGGCGGCGGGCATGGCGCAGGCGGCGATCGCGCTGCTGCACGACGCGCCGCGACGCCGGGCCATGGCCGAGCAGGCGCGCCGCGTGGCCGTGGAGCGCTTCGGGCCCGAGCGCGCGCTGGATCGCTACGAGGCGATCTACGCGCGGCTCGTCGGTGCCTCCCGCGGCCCCGCGTAGCATCGGGGCATGGGCTCCAAGCAACGCGCGCCCGGCCGCGACCGCGAGCTGGACGCCTACATGGCCGAGGTGCGCAAGCGCCCGCTGCTCGACGCGGCCGAGGAAGCCGAGCTGGCGCGGCGCGTGCAGGCGCATGCGGAGCTGCGCGACACGGCGCATGCGGAGGCCGAGGCAGCCAAGGAGCGCCTCGAGGAATGCAACCTGCGGCTCGTCATCTGGGTGGCGAAGCACTACCGGCATCGCGGGCTGCCGCTCCCGGACCTGATCGAGGAGGGCAACATCGGCCTGCTGCATGCCGCGGGCAGGTTCGATCCCGCCGAGGGCGTGCGCTTCAGCACCTACGCGGTGTGGTGGATCAAGCAGGCCATCCGGCGCGCGCTCAGCAACAAGTCCAGGACCGTGCGCGTGCCGGCCTACATGGCCGAGGAGGTCGCGCGCTGGCGCGCGCAGGGGCAGGCCCTGGAGCGTCGCCTGGGCCGGCCTGCCACCGACGCGGAGATGCTGGCCGCCATGAAGCCCACGGCCGGGCGTGCGCGCATGCTGCTGCGCCTGTGGCGGGGTGGCGCCGGCTCCACCGTGCCGCTGGACCTGCTCTTCGAGGGCGCCGTGGGCGCGCAGGGGCGCGCGGCCGAGGGCGAACGACCGGACCTGCTCGAGTTCCCCGCGTGGGAGCAGCCGGCGTTGCGCAAGCACATCGAGCGGCTGCCGACGCGCCAGGCCGAGCTCGTGCGCTTGCGCTACGGGATGCTGGGCGAGCCGCTCTCGCTGCGCGACGCGGGCGCGCGCCTGGGCCTCTCGCACGAGGGCGCCCGCAAGCTCGAGCAGCGCGCCCTCGCTGCGCTGCGCGCCCTGCTCGAGGCGCCGGCCCCGGGCCGCGCGGCCGGGCCGGCCCGCCGCGCCGGCGCGCCTCCCGGCCGGCGCGTCCCGTGAGCGCGTCGCCCGCCCCCCACCGGCCGGGCGTGCACGTGCCGCACGCCTACGCCCACTTCCCCTTCTGTGCGCAGAAGTGCCCCTACTGCGACTTCAACTCGCACGCCGGCCGCGAGCGGGAGATGGAGCACTACGTCGATGCCCTGCTGCAGGAGGCTCGCACGCGCGCGGCGGCCAGCCAGCCGCGCACGATCTTCGTGGGCGGCGGGACCCCCACGCATGCACCCGCCCCGCTGCTGGCGCGCATGCTGCTGGGCCTGCGCGAGGCGCTGGGCGGAGAGCGCCTCGTCGAGTTCACCGTGGAGGCCAACCCGGGGTCGCTCACGCGCGAGAAGGTGGACGCCCTGCGCGCGGCGGGCGTGCACCGGGTCTCGCTGGGCGCCCAGTCGTTCACGGCTCCCACGCTGGAGCGGCTCGGCCGCTGGCACCAGCCGGACGACACGCGCCGCAGCGTGGACCTGCTGCGCGCAGGAGGCATCGGCCGCATCTCGGTGGACCTCATCCTCGCCGTGCCCCACCAGACGCTGGAGGAACAGGCGCGCGACGTGGACCAGGCCGTGGCGCTGGGCACCGACCACGTGAGCGCCTACGTGCTCACCTACGAGGAAGGCACGCCGTACACGCGGTGGATGCGCGAGGGCCGCCTGCCCGCGCCGGACGACGAGCGCGAGGCGGCGCACCAGGACCTCGTGCGCCAGCGACTGGCCGCGCTGGGCCTGCTGCCCTACGAGGTGAGCAACTACGCGCGCGCGGGCGCGCAGTGCGAGCACAACCTCGGCTACTGGCGCAACGCCGACTGGTGGGGCCTGGGCGCCGGCGCCCATGGGCACCTCGCGGGCCGTCGCTGGAAGAACCTGGCCGACCCCGCGCGCTACCGGGAGGCCGTGCTGGCGCGCGGCCACGCCGAGGAATGGGCGGAGGACAACGACGCCCGCACGCGCCTGTTCGACACGCTCATGATGGGCCTGCGCCTCGTGGAGGGCGTGGACCTCGATGCCGCGCACGCGCGCACCGGCCTCGATGCCCGCGTCGAGCACGCGGCCGCCATCACGCACCTCGTGGGCGAGGGCCTGCTGCGCCTCGAGGGCGCGCGGCTCCTGCCCACCGCGCGGGGCCTGGACCTGGCCTCGTACGTGGCGCGCGCCTTCCTCTAGGCCGCGCCGCGCGCGCTAGCGGAAGCGCGTCTCCACGAGCCGGCGTCCCTCGCCAGAGAGCGTGTAGAAGCCGCGGCGGGAGCCCTCGTCGAGCAGCTTGCTGGAGCGCTTGAGCTGGCCGAGCGTGTTGCTCAGGTTCTTGGGGCGCTCCAAGCCCTGCTGCTGGAAGCACCACACGATGTCCGAGCCACTCACCTCGCGCTTGCCCTGCACGAGCTGCAGGTAGGCGATGTAGAGCATGATGCGGTCGGTGATGGCGCCGCGCCCCCCGCGCACGGAGCGGGCCGCGGTCCAGGCCTCGAGGCTCTCGCCGCCGGCAGCCGCCTGCGGCGCACCTGCTGCGGCCGCGTCGCCGCCGCCGGCAGCCGGTGCCTGCCGCAGGGCGCGCTGGATCACGGGCTGGAAGCGCTCCAGTTGCTGGGCCACGAAGTCTTCGCTGCCCGCAAACTCGAGATGCACGCCGTCCCCGGAAAACCGGAACACGGTGCTGGATGCGGGGTCTAGCGGCATGCGATCTCCTGCGAGCCCGGACACGAAGGCTGCCCCCGGGCAACACACTGCCTTCCCATGGTAGCGCGTGGACGCCCGCAACCACCGCGCGGCCCGTGTCAGCCGCGGGGCGGGAGTCCCTCCGGGCCCGGCCCGGGCGGCGCGCCGGGGCCCCTGCGGGGCCTCGGCCCCCCGACCGGGTGCCGGCCTGAGGCCTGCGACGGGTAGAACCTAGGGCAGAAGCATCGGCCGGCCTTGGCGCGGCCCGGGAGCCAGGGACATGCCCGCGAAAGTCACTCATGTGTGGATGAGCGCGGCGGCGCTGCAGCGCCTCGTGGCCTCGGTGGCGGCCGGCGCCCCCGCGGAGCCTTGCGGCCTCTTGCTCGGCTACCGGGTGCCGCTGGGCGCCGAGGTGCTCGAGGCCGCGCCGGTCCCGAACCGGCACGAGCAGCCGACTAGAGCCTTTCGTATGGAAACGGAAGACCTACTTGTCGAGGGCCGCGCCGCCCGGGCGCGCGGGCTCGACATCGTGGGCATCTGGCATGGGCACCTGGCAGGTCCCGCCTGGCCCGGCGACCTCGACCTCGAGCGCATGAGCGAGTGGCAAGGGCTCAATCCGCACTCCGTGTGGATCGTGGTGGGGCGCGGCAGCACGGGCAAGACCCTCGTGCGCGCCTTCCGGCTGGGCCGCACGCGACCGAAGAAAGTGCGACTGATGGTCCTCAAGCGAGCGCGCGGCAGTGCGGGAGGGCGCGCACCTTCTGCGGCCACGGCACCCGCCTCCCCCACCCGCTGATCGCTCCGGATGCAGGTCGCGCCGCGCTGCGGCGCAGGGTCGCGCGCGCTCAGCGTCCCAGGTGCAGGCGCTCGGCCAGGATGTCGGGCAGGCCCGCAGCACGGATTGCGCGCGCAGCCGCCCCGATGTCGTAGGGAACGCGCAACAGCTCGAGCACCTGCGTGCTCGTGTCATAGACGCCGCAGGCTGCGCGCGGGTCCTCGTCGCGCGGCTGCCCCACGCTGCCCACGTTGCTCAGGCTGCGCGCCGGGCCCAGCTGTAGCGGCGACTCCATCGAGTAGGTGATGGCAGGCCCCTCGAAGAAGGTGATCGGGACGTGGCTGTGGCCCACGAAGCCGCGCGTCGTGCGCATCTGGCGGAACGACTCGAAGGCATCGTACGGCGTCTGCAGGTAGTCGAACTTCTCGGGGTCGTGCACGGTGCTGTGCGCGAGCGTGATGCCGTCGTGCTCGTGCAGCAGCGGCAGGCTGCCCAGCCACTCGACGTGCTCGCGCGGCAGCGCGCGCTGCGTCCACACGATCGCCTCGCGCGCCGCGAGGTTGAACCAGTCGAGATCCAGGCGGCCGGCGACAGCCCAGTCGTGGTTGCCGCCCACCAGCACGGGATCGAGCTCGCGCACGCGCTCGACGCAGGCGCGTGCATCGGCGCCGTAGCCGACGAGGTCGCCCAGGCACAGCCAGCCGTCGACCCGCTGCGCGCGCAACGCGGCCAGCACGGCCTCCAGGGCCGGCAGGTTGGCATGCACGTCACCGAATACGCCGTAGCGCAAGCGCGCGATCCCTCCGCCCAGCCGAGCCCCGCGGGTCCCGGCCGGGCTCGCCATGCTGCCCGCGCCAGCCCGCGGTGGCGTCGAACTACGGGGCCCCGCCCGTGGCCTCGCCCTCGGGGCCCTCGCCCTCCCCCACGGCCCGCGCACGGGCCAGCGCCCGCGCCAGCCAGCCCGCGGTGGCCACGAGGCAGGCCGGCGTGGGCCGGCCCTCGCGCACGCCCGGCGGCAGCAGGCCGGCCAGCCAGCCCAGGGTGGCGCCCCCCCAGCCAGGCGCGCCCCAAGGCAGGTGGCCCAGGACCCAGAGGGCGGCGCTTCCCAGCCCCACGGCCACGCCGCCCCAGCGCAGCGCATGCAACGCCAGCGCCACGGCGCCCGCGAGCGCCGCGGCACAAGTACTTGCTAGAACCAATGAAAACACGCTGCTCTGGGCCCAGACCACGCCCCATCCCGCGGCCGGCACTGCGGCCAGCAGGCCTGTCCCGAGGGCGCCCGCATAGCGCCCCAGCCACCGGGCCCGGGGCCCTCCGCGCGCCTGGTCTGCTGCGGCGCAGAAGCCCGAGCGACGGTCTCCGTCGAGGGTGCGGGCCAGGACCCACAGGGTGCCGAGCGCGGCCGTGCCCATGGCGGACTCCAGGGCCAAGCGCCCAGCTGCCTCGGGGTCGCTCGAGAGCGCGAAGACGCCCAGCCCCAGCCCGGCGGCGACGGCGGACAGGCCTAGGGCGGCGATCAGCCAGGGCGCGGGCCCACGCAGGGCCTCGCGCAGGGTGGCCAGGGCGAAAGCGAGCACGGCGCTGGGCATGCGCCTGTTCTACCCGCAAGGGGCCTCGCGCGGCCGGGGCCCCGGCCTGTTTCCCGGGAAACATCCGTGTCATCGGGGTGGGGTGTTTCCCGGGAAACATGGTCCCGGCCGCGCGTCCCCCGTCCCGCCTACCGTACTCTGCGCACGTGCCCGGCTGGCCGGGCGCCCTGGAGCCTCACGATGGAACGCCCCCGCCTTGGCCGCGGACTGCGCGGCCTGATCCGCACCACGGAAACCCCCGCGGCCCCGCCCGCACCGCCTGCGCCTGCGGCACCCCCGCCCGCCGCGCCCAAGGCCTCGCAAGCGGCCCCCGCGGCGCCCCCTGCGCAGCGGCCCGCCCCGCCCGCAGGCCGTCCGGCAGCGCCGGCGCCTGCAGCCGGCGCGCGCGCCTTGCCCGTGGACCAGATCCGGCCCAATCCCTACCAGCCCCGCGTGGTCTTCGACGATGCGGCGCTGCAGGAGCTGGCCGACTCCCTGCGCGAGCACGGCGTGCTGCAGCCCATCGTGGTGCGACCCTCGCTGGGGGGCTACGAGGTCCTGGCCGGCGAGCGGCGCCTGCGCGCTGCCAAATCCATCGGGATGGCCACGATCCCGGCCCTGGTGCGCGAGGCCAGCGATGAGGAGATGCAGACGCTGGCCCTCGTCGAGAACGTGCAGCGCGAGGACCTCAACGCGATGGAGAAGGCCCGCGCCCTGCGCGCGATGATGAGCAACTTCGGGCTCACCCAGGAGCAGGTGGCGGGTCGGGTGGGCAAGGCCCGGGCCACGGTGGCGAACATCCTGCGCCTGCTCGAGCTCAGCCCGGAGATCCAGCGCTGGGTGGAGGAAGGCCGCCTCTCGGGCGCTCACGCCAGGGCCTTGCTGCTCGTCAAGGGTCCCGAGCGCCGCCTGATGCTGGCGAAGCTGGCCGTGGAGCTGGGCCTGTCGGTGCGCGAGATCGAGCGGCGCGCGGCCAGCGACGGCAAGGGCGGGGGTACGGAGGGCGGCCGTCGCGGGGATCCATTCCTCGCCGACCTCGCCAAGCGCCTGGAGCGACGCCTGGCCACGAATGTGCGCCTGCAGGCGCGAGGCAAGGGCGGCGTGATCGAGATCCGCTACACGGATGCTGCCGACCTGGACCGCGTGATGGGGCTGCTTGGGGAAAACTAGACCAAACGGTCGCATTTAGCGGGCCGGGCGTGGGCGGTGCACGGTGGGGGAGGGGAGAGGTCGCGGCGGCGCGCCGGCCCGCACCTACCCTGCGGCACGCGGCGCGCAGGGTGCCGCGTCGTGGGCTGGGCAGGCAGCGAGGCGCAAGGCATGAGCTGGTTCGTGGTCGACGTGGAGAGCGACGGGCCCATCCCCGTCGAGTACTCGATGGTGAGCTTCGGGGCCGTGCTCGTGGAGCCAGGCCTCACGCGCACCTTCTTCGGGCAGGTGCGGCCCCTGCCTGGCGCGCGCTGGCTGCCCGAGGCCCTGGCCATCAGCGGCGTGTCGCGTGCCGAGCACGAGGGCTACGAGGACCCGGCTGACGTGATGGCCCGCTTCGTGGCGTGGGTGAAGCAGGAGACGCGCGGCAAGCCCGCCTTCGCCAGCGACAACAACGGCTTCGACTGGCAGTGGATGAACTGGTACCTGCACCGCTTCACGGGAGACAACCCGTTCGGGTACAGCTCCCGGCGCATCGCCGACCTGTGGTGTGGCATGGCGCGCGATGTCTATGCGCCGTGGAAGCACCTGCGCAGCACCTCGCACGACCACCATCCCGTCAACGATGCCAAGGGCAACGCCGAGGCGCTGCTCGAGATGCAGAAGATGGGCCTGAACGTGCGCTTCGACTGAGGTCGCGCGTGCCCGCCGGGCTGCGCGGAGGCGCTGGCCCGGGCGCGCCTACTTGCTGGCGTCAGGCGTGGTGCCGGGTCCCGGGGGCACCGCCGGGGCGGCCGGCGGCTCGACGCGGCAGGCGTCAGCCTTGAGCCCCGCCAGCGACTGCTCGTCGGGTGCGATCGGGGCCTTCGTGCTGCGCGCCGCGCCCGCGGGGCCCAGCAGCACGCCGTCCTTGTAGGCCAGCGCCTTCACGATGCGCACCGGGACCTGCAGCAGGTCCTGCGCAGCGCGAAGGTCGCCGTCGTCACGCGACACGGCCGGGTCGTCCTTCCACGTCTTGCCGGACTGGATGCGGTCCAGCGTGTCCAGCGAGGCGGCGTCCAGCAGGCGGCCCAGCGGCGTCCACGCGTAGTTCATGCCCGGCGAGGACGCGAGCACGAAGACCAGCTGCTGCGGGTGGTCGTACTCGTCGCCCGCCGGATGCCAGGCGCTCACCACGCCACGCAGGTGCAGGACCTTGTTGCGGCTCTCGTCGGGCAGGAAGCCCTCGACGCCGTCGTCGCTGGCGTAGGCCAGCGCGCCACGGGCGTCGTAGGCCTTGGCCTCGCGCGTGCGGGCGTCGCCTGCGCGCAGGGCCGAGACGCGCACCTCGCCGGCCGCGCGCTCGTCCAGGCGGCCCGCGAAGCAGGTGCCGTCGTAGGCGCCGTCGCGCACCAGCGCGAGGAAGCGCGCCGTGGCGGCCGGCGCCTCGCTGGCGTAGAGGCCCATGCGCAGGTCGCCGCGCTCGGTGCGCAGCACCACCGTCACGGAAGCATCGGGCTGCAGGTCGCGCGGCAGGTGCTCCTTCTCCCACTCGCTGTTCCTGCGGAACCACTCGGCCAGCTTGCGCGTGGCGTTCGGGAAGCCCTCCGGGGCGAACTCCTTGCCCCAGTTGAGCGGGAAGTCGGGGTGGTTGCGCTCCAGCTCCTCGAGCTGGCGCAGCGCGTTCTCGGCCCGCGGCAGGCGCTTGGCCACGTCGAGCACGTCGCGCATCGAGAGCAGGCTGTCGCCCTCGGTGCGCACGATGCGCCAGCGTGCCTGGGGCTCCAGCAGGTCCTTCGTGTCGTCCGCCTTGGCGGTGAGGTCCTTGACGAAGGCCTCGAGCTGGCGCACGTACTTGTCGCGGGCCTGCTGGTAGAGGGCGCCATCGCCCTCGAAGAACAGCTCCTCCCACTCGCCCTGCGCCCGCAGCTGGGCGTACACGTCCCACTGCTCGAGGCGGGCCTCCTCGTCGGCCGCGCGCAGCATCAGCCAGGCCACGACGCCGAGCGCAGCCAGCACGAGCACCGCCACGGCCACGCGCAGGCCGGGGACGGCCGCCGTCGGCAGGGGCGCAGGCTGGGGCGCCGGCGAGGGGCTGGGGGTCGAGGGGGTCTCGGTCGCCATCGGGTGCTCCAGTCGGTGCGCGGGGCCCGCCGCGTCGGCGGCTAGGCCTTCGAGGCGGCGCGGGCCTGGTCGGCCAGCGTGTTGGGATGGTCGGGAAGCGGGATGTAGCGCTTGAGGCTGTCGAGCTCGG
Organism: Planctomycetota bacterium; assembly: GCA_964228555.1. Classification (GTDB taxonomy): domain Bacteria; phylum Planctomycetota; class PLA2; order PLA2; family JAEUHO01; genus CAXQZU01. The sequence goes on along the minus strand of CAXQZU010000064.1, from coordinate 21,214 downwards.
CGGCCGACTTGATCAGGCTGCGCGCGATCACGATGCGCTGCACCTGGTTCGTGCCCTCGTAGATCTGCGTGATCTTGGCGTCACGCATGTACTTCTCCACGGGGTAGTCGCGCATGTAGCCGTAGCCGCCGAGCAGCTGCACGGCGTCGGTCGTGACCTTCATCGCCATGTCGGTGGCGAAGAGCTTGGCCATGGCGGCGAGGCGCGAGAGATCCTTCGTGTCGGCGTCGCAGGCGCGCGCCGCGGCGTACACCAGCTGGCGGCCGGCCTCCACGGAGGTGGCCATGTCGGCGAACATGCCCTGGATCATCTGGAAGCCGCTGATGGCCTGCCCGAACTGCTGGCGGTTGTTGCAGTAGACCAGCGCGAGGTCCATCGCGCCCTGCGCGCAGCCCACGGCCTGCGCAGCCACGCCGGGCCGCGCGCGGTCCAGCGTCATCATCGCGTGCTTGAAGCCGTTGCCCGGGCGCCCGCCCAGGATGCGGTCGGCGGGGACCTTGCAGCCGCGGAAGTGCAGTTCCACGACGGGCACGCAGCGGATGCCCATCTTGTCCTCGGCGCGGCCGATGGTGAAGCCGGGGTCGCCCTTCTCCACGATCACCGCCGAGATGCGACGGCTCATGCTGCTGGGGTCGGTCACGGTGAAGACCGTGTAGATGTCGGCGGCACCGCCGTTCGTGGTCCACTTCTTGTCGCCCGTGATCGTGAGGTGCGTGTCCCCGATCTCGCAGCGCGTGGAGAGGCCGCTGGCGTCCGATCCGGCGCCGCGCTCGGAGAGGCCGAACGCGCACAGCCGCTTGCCCTTGGCGATGTCCGGCAGGTACTTCTGCTTCTGCGCATCGGTGCCGGCCAGCAGCAGGGGGAAGGAGCCCAGCGCATTGACGGCGAACAGCACGCCCACGCCGGGGCAGGCCTTGCTCAGCTCCTCGACCACCAGGCACAAGTCCAGCACCCCGCCGCCGCCCCCGCCGAACTCCTTGGGGATCCACACGCCCATGAGGCCGGAGGCGCACAGGGCCTCCTTGATCTCCCACGGGTACTCCTGGACGCGGTCATAGTGCGCCGCCTTGGGCCGCACCACCTCCTCGGCCACCTTGCGGGCCCGCGCCTGCCACTCGAGGTTCGTTGCGCTCAGCAGTCCGTTCACGGGCACCTCCGCCGGGGCCGCCCGCCGTCCGGGGGCCGGTCTCCGGGACCGTAAGGGGCGGAGTATAGGCCGCCTGCCATGGCCCCCGGCACCGGGGCGGCAGCGCCAAGGTCGGGGTGCGCGGCGCGCCGGCAGGCGTGGGCGGACGCGGCGGGCTGGTGGATCGCGCCGCGAGCAGGCACTATGCTTACATGATACGAACACGCGGCCCGGCGCACGGGCCCGGCTCCCCAGGCCGCCGGCCGTCGACGCATGGAGGCGTCTCGCGCGCCGATCTATGGTGTGCGCATGAAACAGGTTCTCGCGTTCGTGGTGTTCGTGGCGCTCGTGGGGGCCTTCCTGCTCCCGGGGGCATGCACCAGCAGTGCCGTCACGGGGCGCGAGCAGCTGCTGCTCTTCAGCCCGTCGGTCATGGACCGCATCGGCTCCCAAGCCTATGCCGAGATGACCGGCCCGGGCTCCAAGGCGCGGCTGCTGTCCGACGCGGCGCAGGTGGCGCCGCTGCTCGAGGTGGGCGCCGCCATCGCGGCGGCCGCGGCGCAGCCGGGCTACGCCTGGGAGTTCCGCCTCATCGACGCGCCGGGCACGGCCAACGCGTTCGCCCTGCCGGGCGGGCGCATCGCCTTCTACACGGGCATCTACCCGGTGCTGCAAGACCGCGCTGGCATGGCCATCGTGATGGGCCACGAGGTGATGCATGCCGTGCTCCAGCACGGCAACGAGCGCATGAGCCAGGCCGTGCTGGCCCAGCTCGGGCTGGTCGCGGCCGACTTCGTGCTGGAGGACAACAAGCACAAGGCCGAGATCATGGCGGCCCTCGGCGTGGGCGTGCAGCTGGGCGTGATGCTGCCCTACAGCCGGGCCCACGAGACCGAGGCCGACGAGCAAGGCCTGTACCTTGCGGCGCGCGCAGGCTTCGATCCGCAGGCGGCGATCGGCGTGTGGGAACGCATGGCGGCGCTGGGCAAGGGCGATCGCCCGCCCGAGCTGCTGTCCACGCACCCCGACCCGCTCACGCGCATCGAGGCGATGCGCGCGTGGATGCCGCGTGCGCTGGAGCTGTACGCGGCCAGCACCAAGCAGCCCAACAGCCCGCTGGTGCTCGCCAGCGCCGCCAAGTAGCCGCGCGTCCGCCTGGCGGCGTGGATCAGGCGGCCGCCGGCAGGGCCAGCGGCCGCCGCCGCGCGAAGCCCTCGTCCAGGCCGTGCCAGTGCGCCACGTGGCGCTCGCCCAGCTGCCAGCAGAGGTAGACGATCTGGCCCTCGTGCTCGCCGTAGAAGTCCACGCTGGCGTTCTCGTAGTCGCGCACGGTGCCGCCCAGCGACTCCATCTCGTCCACCAGCGACTGCAGGCGGTCGAGGCCCGCCTCGACGGTGCGGTTGCACGCCTCGAGCAGCGGCTCGCGCGACGCGTCGGCGCGCGTGGCGGCCTCCTCGGCCTGGTAGGCATGCAGGGCGCGCGTCACCTCGCCGTACGCCAGCACGAGGTCTGCCGCGATCTGCGAGACCAGCGGGAGCATGCGCTCCACGTCGTCGGTCCGGTAGATCTTGCCCTTCATGGTGCCGCTCCGTCCGGCCCGCGCGCGCCCGTGCCCACGCACGGGCCGCCACGGGCCCAGGGATGGCCCGCATGGCGGCGCGACGCGAGCACCCCCCGGGGCGCGTCGTGGAGGCCGCGGCGAGCCCCCGGGGGCTGCCGGCGACCGGCCACCCTGCGGGGCATCTAGAGGAACGACGCGTCGGCGGGCGCTTGGGTTCAGGCCGCCCGGCCGCCCGCCACAACAAGCCCCGAACAGGCGTCGTGGCCGGCTTGCGGGACAGGCGGGAGGCGTCGGGCTGCTGGCGCTGCGTGGACGCCGGTGCGTGCCTTCGCTGCGGCGCGGCTTGTGGCGCCCTCCCGACGGGCCTATCCTGCCCCGTTCGCCGGCGCCTGCGTGGCAGGCGTGGCGGGAGCACCCCTGCACGTGTCCGACCTGATCCGCCAGTACGAGGAGTACGTCTTCGCCCGCTACGTGGACGGCGGCGACGCCCAGGAGGACCTCGACGACGCGCAGGTCTTCGAGGTCCTGTCGGCGAAGTTCGCCCAGCCCGAGGAGGCCTCCAGCGGCGACTGCTTCATGCCGGGCCTGCTGGCCTTCGAGCTGGCCTGGGGCCAGGAGGACGAGGCTTCGCGCGAGCGCCTCATGCGCATCGCCAAGTTCTGGTTCCAGCGCTGGAAGGCCCTGAGCAACGGCGAGGAGATGTGGGAGCCGGTGGACATCCGGATGGCCGACATCGAGCAGTACTTCAGCAGCCGTGGCATCGCCGGCGACGCCCTCGACCCCTTTGCCGGTGGTGCCCCGGCGCCGGCGGTGGCCGAGGCACCGGTCGTGCGCGCGCCGGCCTCCTACACGGTGCGCGAGGAAGACCAGCGCGGCCCGATGCTCTACGTGCCGGCCGGGGCCTTCCTGTTCGGGCCCGCCGCCGTGGCGGCCAGCACCGGCGCCTTCTGGATCGACAAGTTTCCCGTCACGAACCGGCAGTACGACGCGTTCTGCCGTGCCACGGGCTATCGCGCCGCCAAGTTCCAGAAGGATCCGCGCTTCAGCCACCCGGACGCGCCCGTCGTGGGCGTGAGCGTGGCCGACGCCCAGAAGTACGCCAGCTGGATCGGCAAGGACCTGCCTACCGAGGAGCAGTGGGAGAAGGCGGCGCGCGGCGTGGACGGGCGGGCCTTCCCCTGGGGCAACGACGAGGCCGCAGGCGAGGCGCAGGCCTGCTCGGGCCGTGATGCAGCCACGGGTGGCACGGCCCCGGTCACGGCCAGCACCGACGGGGCCTCGCCCTACGGCGTGCGGGACATGGCCGGCAACGTGTGGGAGTGGACCAAGAGCACCGTCACCGACACCGAGGTGCTGCACGTCATCAAGGGCGGTTGCTACAACGACGCGGGCGGCTGGCTGCGCGCGGACGCGCGCCTCGAGGCTGCGCCCAAGGACAAGCACGAGAACGTCGGCTTCCGCCTCGTGCGCCCGGCCTAGGCCCGCGCCCGCATGCGCGTCGCCACGTTGCTGGCCCTCGCGCGACCCTTCACGCTGATCGCGCCTGTCGTCGGCGCGGGCTGCGGGGCGCTCACGGCGGCGGGTGCACTGGGCGTGAGCGTGCCGTGGGGCCGGGTGGCCCTGGCGCTGGGCAGCGCATGTGCCGCCACGGGGGCCAGCAACGCCTGGAACCAGGCCTTCGATGCGGACATCGACCGTGTCAACAAGCCCTTCCGTCCCATCCCCGCCGGCGCGTGCACGGTGCGCGCGGCCATGCGGGTGGGGGACGTGCTGGCGCTGCTGGCCCTTGCGCTGGGCGCGCTGGTGAGCGTGGGCTTCCTCGCCTGCGTGGCGGCCGGCGTGCTGGGCACCTGGGCCTACTCGGCCCCGCCGCTGCGCACCAAGCGACTGACCTGGGGCGCGCTGCTCACCATCGCGATCCCGCGAGGCCTGCTCGTGCCCGTGGCGGGCTGGGCCGTGGTCGGCGACCCGCTCGTGCTCGAGCCCTGGGCGCTGGGCGCGGTGATGGGCCTGTTCGTCTTCGGTGCCGCCGCCACGAAAGACTTCGCCGACGTGGCCGGCGATCGTGCGCACGGCTGCCGCACGCTGCCCGTGGCGTGGGGGGAGCGCAGGGCGGCGTTGTTCATCGCGCCCTTCCTGTGGGTCCCGTTCGTGCTCTACCCCGTGCTGGCCGCCAGCGGCCTGCTCTCCGTGGCCACGCCGCGCATGGCCACGCTGTCGCTGCTGCTGTCGGCCTTCGGGCTCTACACCGCCTTCTTGCTGCTCAAGGACCCGGCCTCGCTGGCCTCGGAGCGCAACCACCCGGCGTGGCGCAACATGTACCTGCTGCTGCAGGGGGCGCACGTCGGCGTGATGCTCGCCTACGGCTCCTAGGCGGAGCCGGCCGCCCGCGGGCCGGCCGCTAGCGCAGCGGCCGCTCGCGCAGGCTCATCAGCAGGAAGTTGAGTGCGAGCCTCTGCACGGCCACCACGCCGGCCAGGTTGCCCATCTCCTGGTCGTAGTGGCCCACGACGTGCAGCACGCGGCCCTTGCCGTGCGTGAAGGTGACGGCCACGGCGCTGGAGAGCCCGTGGCGCGACTTGAGCTCGGGGCCCTCGATGAGCACGTCCACCGCGGCCGGCTTCTTCACCACGCAGTCCACGGACTTGGCTTCCAGCCACCAGCGGCCCTGCACGCCCGGGTGGAACACGCCCTCCAGCAGCGGGTGGTCGCCTTGGCCGCTCGCAGGACGGATGTCGATGACCAGCTCGGGCAGGCCCGCGGCCGTGCCGTGCGTGCCCACGTACTCCTCGAAGGCGTGGCCCAGCGCGTGCGCGATCACCCAGTCGCTGGTGAACAGGTAGCCTCCGCGCTCGACGAAGGCGCGCAGGGGCGGGCGGATGCGCTCGAGGATGCGGCGCGGCGGGTCGTTGCCGCAGTTCCAGAACACGAAGCGCGGGCGGCGCAGCGCTTCCCCGGAGACGAAGCGTGCCTCGTAGTGGCCGACGGTGCGGAAGGGGATCTGCAGGTCGCGCAGCACGTGCTCTTGGTGGTCGTACTCGCCTTGCACCACCAGCACGTCGTCGGCGACCAGGTGGGAGAGCGACTGCCCCTGGCCGCCGCGGCCGATGCCCAGGCGCTCGCGCAGGTGCTCGGCCACCTGCCTGCGCTGGGCGTCAGCCGAGCCCTTGTCCACGGGGGTCGTCGGCTGCAGGGCTGGCGACACCGCCTTGGGCGTGCCGCGAGGGAGGCTGCGTGCGCGGGCCGCCGACACGCCCGGGGCCTCGCCCAGGTCCGGGGGCGACTCCTCCTCGGCCAGCATCGGGCCCAGCTCGAGCTCGACGGCCTCGGGGGCCTCGGAAGGGAGGCGCGGCTCGCGCTCGACCGTGGGCTCGGGCTGCAGCTCGGGTGGCGCCTCGTCGGGCACGGGAGGCGGCTCCGGCTCGGGCTCGGGCACCGAGCCGGCGTGTTCCTCGGGCACGACCAGCGCGCCCTGCACGTGGCCTGCGCCGCCGCCGACCTCGCGCTCGACCAGCGGCGCCACGATCCAGAACGCGAGGAACACGAGCACGTGCAGGGCCACCGAGGCCACCATCCACGGCATGCGCTTGAGCTGGTCGAGCACTTCCTCGTCGAAGTCACGCTGGTCCAGCACGGGGCGGCGCCGCACGGGCGACGCCACGGGCAGCGCCCTCGGGGCGGCCGCCCGTGTCGTGGCTGCGGCCCCGGGCGGCGTTCCCGCGGGTTGCGTGGGTCCCGCGCCCGGCGCAGGCGCACGCGCGGGCGAGGGCGTGGCCGGGGTGCGTGCCCGGCCGGGGGCGGCCGCCCGGGTGCGGGCTGGGGCTGGCGAGGGACGCGCGCCCGTCGAGGGCGCCTCCATGCACACGAGCGTGGCCTCGCCCAGCAACAGCGGCTCGCCGGGCACCAGTTCCACCTCGCCCACGGGCCCGGGCACGCGCAGCACGACGCGCGTGCCGCGCACCATCAGCGTGCCCGCGAGCGCGGGCCATCCGGCGTCGGTGCGGCGCAGGTCCACGCCCCGCGCGCTGCCCAGCGTGATGCTGGGCTGCGACAGCCGCAGCTCGTGGCTGCCCCCGGCGGTGCGGATGCGGAGGATGATCACGCCGCGGGTTGCTCCTGGCTTGCGCAACGGGCCCGTGCCGGGCGGGCCATGGCTAGCGCCGGCGCAGCAGCTCGGCCACGGACAGGGCCATCGGCAGGCAGGCGGCCCGCAGGCCCAGCAAGTAGGCCTGCGTTGCGTTGCGTCCGTGCACCGCGACGAGGTCGGCCACGGTCTCCTCGGCGTCGGGCATGCCGCTGCGGTAGGCCGCGGCTTCCTGCAACGCACGCATCACGCAAGGCCCCAGCGTGCCCACGAGCAGCAGCACCAACAGCGCGGGACCGGCCCATCGGCCTCCCCGGCCCAGCAGGGCGAGCACGCCCAGCAGCAGGGCCAGCAGCACCGGCAGGTCCAGCAGGTGCGCACCCGCCCAGTCGCCCAGGTGCACGTCGCGCATGCCCCCGCCCGGCACGGCGGCTTGCATCTCGCCCCGCACGGTGCGTGCAAGGTCGCTGAACGTCACGGACAGCGGGCTCTCGTAGGGCTGGTCGACCAGGGGGTTGTCCAGCGCCAGCTGCTTGTCGTCCGGGTACGGCAGCACGAGGAACAGCGCCAGCAGCATGCACCCCACGCCGGCCGCGCGTCGCGCGCCCGTGCCCTCCAGCCCGCGCCCGTCCGCCAGCACGCCGCCCGCCAGCAGCGCGAGCCCGGCCTGGGCGGCAGCCAGCAGCATGTACTCGTCGGAGGAGGGCATGACGACCGCCGTCACGAGCACGAGCGAGGTCACGCACAGGGCGGCACGCAGCAGGCTGCGCGTCATCACGCTGCAGGCCAGCAGGCAGAGGCCTGCGAGCAGCAGCGAGAGCACGTAGGCCTGCTGGGGCATCCAGTCGAGGCGGGCGCCGCCGTTCGTGTCCTGGAACAGCAGCCACGGCCAGCGCTGGGCATCGAAGCCGCGGTCTTTCAGGAAGAAGCCGAAGGTGGGGTTGAAGCTGGAGAACAGCACGCCCAGCGTGAGCACGCCCGCTGCTGCGCAGCCTGCACGCCACGCCCACGGCGAGCCCTCGCCGTCGGGCGCGGGGGCCGCGGCAGGCGGGGGCGGGGGCCGGGGCGGCAGCGGCTCGAGCTCCAGGCGCGTCATGCTGCACCCCCCGAGGCATCGCGCCGGTCCTGCGCCAGGTCCACGATCACCACGGACATGAAGACGCACCACGCCATGCCCATGGTCACGAGCACCTCGGAGACGTGTCGCGCGAAGGTGACCGCGTCGAAGCCCTCGGCGGCTACCACGCGGGAGAAGGTGCACACGGGCCGGATGGCGAAGGTGGCCACCAGCATGACCACGCCGAGGCTGCCCGAGAGCCTGCCGCGCACCCCCAGCAGCGCGAGCATGCCCAGCGCAGAGGCCAGCAGCAGGGCGGCGGCGCTGGCGAGGTGCTCGTCGTAGTTGGGCAGGTCCATGAGCACGTCCCCGCCCACGAGCCGGGACACGAGGTCGTGCACCTTGACCACCAGCTGGGAGCGCGGCGGCGCGCCCGACGGGTAGTCGAACGCGCAGGCCAGTGTCCAGACGACCAGCAGCCCGCCTAGCGCGCTCAGCACGCGTGCAGCACGGTCACCCAGTCCCCACGCCTGCAGCAGGAAGCCCGCCATGAGCAGGCTGATGCCCGCGTTGACGGCCAGGCTGTTCTCCTCGATGCGCAGGCCGGCCAGCTTGCTGTGGCAGGTGAAGCCCAGCAGCAACGCCAGCGCGGCCAGCACGGTGCCGCGCCCGGTGTCGCGGCCGCGCAGGCCCAGGACCACGGCCAGCAGGCCCGCGCCCAGCCACACGAGCCAGTTGGCCACGAGCAGCGGGCTGCGCGCGCGGGCCAGCACCTCCCAAGGCCAGGACGTGCTGGAGGCACCGAAGAAGGGGTTGGCCATGAGCAGGGCCGCGGCCAGCATCATGGCCCCGGCACTGGCGAGCGGGGGCGAGCGCCGGGCGCCGGGCTGCGTGGTCGAGGGGCCGGTCGCGTCCATGCCGGCTCATTCCACCACACCGCGCGTTGGGGGGGGCATCCATCAGGGCGCGGGGCCCTCGGGACCGCCTCGGGGCCGCGGCACCGCCGGCGGGGGCCTAGCCGGGCAGCACGTCGTTGACGAGCCGGAAGGCCTCGACCAGCCGCTTGAACTTCTGCTCGGCCAGCGCGCGGAAATCCTCGTCGAGATGCGCGACCTTGTCGGGGTGGCAGGCCAGCGAGCGCGCACGGAACGCCTTCTCGACGGCCTCGCGATCCGCCGTCACGGGCACGCCCAGCAGCTCGTAGGCTGCGACGAGGCCCAGCGCGGCGGGCTCTACGGCGCCGTCGTGTCCCTGCGGAGGCGTGTCGCGGTCCGCGCCCGTGCGGGGCTCGGGGCCTGTGCCTGCCTCGCGCGGCGGGCTTGCGCTCCACGCCGGGCGTCGCGCCTCGTGCGGCACGTGGGCGGGCGGGCTGGCGCCGGGCGGCGCGTAGCGGCCCTCGCCGTGGGGGACGAGCACCAGCACCGCGCCGCACCCGCTGCAGCGGTACTCGACGCGCGGCCCGCCGGCGGCGGCCGGGCGCGCGCGCAGGATGCCCAGTCCCGCCACGTCCTGGCTGGTGTAAGGGGTTCCGCAGGCATGGCAGGCGCCCAGCTGCACGGCGCAGGGATTCTAGGCCCTCCGCGGGCCGGGGGCGGGGCGACGCCCGCTTGACCGCAGGGCGTCCGGGGCGACATTCCCCCCTCGGCCGGCACCCTGCCCGGCCTCGCTGGAGCCTCGCATGCACCTGCACGTCCGCCGCTCGCCCAACAAGAAGCGTCACCAGGGCTTCCGCGCCCGCATGCGCACCAAGGCGGGCCGCAAGATCGTCAACGCCCGCCGCGCCATCCGCGGCACCTTCCCCTAGGCCGCCTCGCGGCCCACGGGGCCGCCCTGCGTCGCCTCGCGACGCGACGGCGATGCGTGCACGCGCACACGGGAGGTCCCCGGGTGCGCGTGCGTCGTTCCAGCCCTGCTCGGCTGCGTCGTGGCCGTGGGGACGCCGGCCTCGCGGGGCGTGAGCAGGCACACGGGGGCCCGGGGCCCGCGCCCCTGCGCACGCACGCCGGTATGCTCCAGCCCGTGACGTCGCGCCCCCCGTTCCCGTCCGGCACGGCGCGAGCCTCGATCGACCGGCGCAGCGTGCTGGGCGGGGCGGCGGCGCTGGCCGCGGCCGGTCTCTCCTCGCGGCTGGAGGCTGCCCCGCCGGCAGTGCCTCCGGCCCTGCCGCCGATGCCGCAGCGGGCGCTGGGCAAGACAGGCCTGCGGGCCAGCGTGTTCGGCCTGGGCTGCTTCCCCGTCGGCGGGCTGGCCGACGAGGAGCAGGCCGTGTCCCTGGTGCGCCTGGCGCTGGACCTGGGCTGCACGTACCTCGACACGGCACCCTCGTACGGCGAGGGGCGCAGCGAGCGTCGCGTGGGGCTGGCGATCAAGGGCCGTCCGCGCGAGAGCATCGTGCTGGCCACCAAGACGCACACGCGCACCGAGCGTGAGGCGCGCAGCGACCTCGAGCGCAGCCTGCAGCGGCTGGGCGTCGAGCACCTCGACCTCGTGCAGGTGCACGCCGTGGGCGACGCAGAGGACATGGAGCGCGCGCTGGCCAAGGACGGCCCCTTGCGCGCGCTGGAGCGGGCGCGCGAGGAGAAGCTGGTGCGCTTCATCGGCGTCACCGGCCATCGCGACCCCGAGGTGATGGCCGCCTGCATCCGGCGCTACCCCTTCGACGCACTGCTGTTGCCCCTCAACTGCGTCGATCCGCACCACCGCTCCTTCGTGGCCGGCACGCTGCCCGTCGCCGTGGAGCGCGGCGTGGCGCGCGTGGCGATGAAGGTCTTCGCCTCGGGCAAGCTGCCCACGCTGGGCGTGGATGCCGCGGCGTGCTTGCGCTACACCTACGGGCTCGACGTGGCCACGGCCATCGTGGGCTGCAGCACCGAGGGCCAGGTGCGGCTGGCCGCCGAGGTGGCGCGCGAGGCGCGCCGGCTCACGGACGAGGAGCAGGCCCGCCTCCTCTCGTCCACCCTGCCCCACAAGGGGGCGGGCACGGAGTGGTACAAGCCGAGGGACTAGCCCCGGCCGGAGGCCTCATGCGCAACCTGCTCGTCGTCGTGGTGCTGCTGCTCGTGGCGGCCGCCGTGCTCTTCGGCCCTGGCTTGTTCCACGGCGGCGAGACCGTCGACCCGGGCGGCCGGACCCCGTCCACCGCGCCGGGCACCGGCCCCACGCTGGATCGTCCCGAGGCCAGCGCGCCGGCGGCCGTGCCCGAGGAAGAGCCGGCCCCCGAGGTGTTGCGCGTGGAGCGGCCGCTCAAGGTGCTGGTGCTGATGGGGCACGCCACCCAGCGCTGGCCGCGCATGATCGAGATGGCGCTGCAGTCGGATGCACAGCTGCAGGTGAGCGGCTGGGCCGCCAGCAGCCATGCGGGAGCGCCGCCCTTCGGCAACCTCGAGCCGCCGCCGGGCGGGTTGCCGCCCTCGGCTTCCTGGTTCGAGGCGATGGGCTTCGAGGTGCTCGCGCTGTGTGACATCGATCCCGGCGTGTTCGAGCCGGCCTTCTGGGATGGGGTGGCGGCTCGCGTGAAGGCGGGCACGCTGGGGCTGTGGGCGCAGCCGGCCATGCCTCCCCCGCAGTCCTCGGGCGGCGTGGCCTCCGGGGTGCATCCGATGCTGGCCTCGCCCGTGCTGCGGGCGTTGCTGCCCGTCGCGCGCGCAGCCGAGGTGCGCGGCACGCCGGTGCCCGGCGTCCATGCGTCGGGCGCCGTCTTCCAGGCCACCGCCGCGGGCGAGAGGCATCCCGCCTCGCGCATCGTGTACTGGCCCGAGTGGAGCCGCCGCGTGTGGCAGATGGGCGCCGCGGCCTCGCCCCCGTGGGGCACGCGCTTCTGCTACCCGGTGGAGGCGCTGGTGCCGGGCAGCGTGGTGCTGGTGGAAGCGCTGCCTCCCGCGGGATCGCCCGTGCCCATGTACGTGCAAGGGCCCGAGAGTGCGGGCCGCGTGCTCTGGTTCGGTGCCCAGCAGCTGGCCGACGACACGCTGCGGGATGGCCGCCAGGCGCAGAAGTGGTACGCCCTGATCCACAACGCCGTCGTGTGGCTGGCGGGCCGCGCGCCCTAGCCGCTCACTCCTCCTGGCCGCGCTGCCGGGCTTGCTCGGCCTCGCGGGCGATCGCCGCCAGCGTGCCGTCGTCGCGCCACGCGGTGAACAGCGGGTCCGCCTCGGCCTCGGCGCGGCGCCACGGCTCGTGCTGGAGCGCGAGGCGCAGCGCCCGCCGCGCGGCCTCCACGTCGCCCACGCCCATCCACGCCCTCGCCAGCAGCAGGCGCGAGGGCGTGGCGCCGTCGGGCATGCGCTCGGTGAGACCGGCCAGGGCCTCGGCATGCCGTCCTTGGGCGAGGTGCACGCCGGCCAGCACCGTGCGGGCGCGCACGGCCTCGACGCTGCCCGGCCCGTCCACGCGCCGCTCCAGCACCAGCGCCCGGGCCAGCCAGGCTTCCGAGGCGGCGGGGAGGCGTGCGGCCAGCACGCCGGCCGAGGCCATCTCCACCAGCAGCGAGGGCGCGTCGTGGGCCAGCCGCGCCAGCCCCGCCAGCCGTGCCTCGCCCGTCGCGCCACCCTCGTCGAGCGCGGCCCACGCCGACTGCAGCTGTCGCAGCCCCAGCCACGCGCCCTGCATGCGGGCGTCGAACTCGTCGCCACGCACGGCCACCAGCGCGCGCAGCCGCGCGAGCCCCTCGACTGCGTCGCTCCGCCGGCCCTCGCGCCACGCCTGGCGCGCAGCCATGTTGCCGAGGTCCACGTCGAAGGGGCTGCCGAAGGGTGCCAGCCGCAGCACCTCGCGAGCGAGCAGGGACTGGCAGCGCGGGTAGCCGGCACCCAGCATGAGGGCCAGCTTGGCAGGCACGGCGTCGGGCCAGCGCGCCAGCCGTGCGTGCACCGCCGGCTCGGCCAGCACCTCCGCCAGGCGCGGGGCCAGCTGCTCGTCATCCAGCAGGCGCAGGCCCGCGACGAGCTCGGCGGTCTCGGGCGGGACCAGGCCTTCCATGCTGCGTCCCACGCGCACGCCCAGCGAGTCGGCCGCCGGGCCCAGCGCGGTCAGCACGTCGGGCGTGACGTGCTCGAGGCGCACCATGCGCAGCACGCTCTCGGCCCACGCGAGGTTGTGGTCGTCGAGCACCAGCCGCAGCAGGGCCCCGGCCTGCTCGGCGCCGCCCGCGCGCAGCGCGGCCTGCGCCAGGGCCTCCACGCGCATGGGCAAGGCGTCCTCGCGGTCGCGGAAGGGGTCGGGCGGCGGCGTCGAGCCCAGCCAGGAGCGCACTTCCTGCTCCAGCGTCTGGGCGAAGCCGCGTGCCAGCAGCGCACCGCCGCCGGTGCTGGCCACGCGGGCAAGGGCCTGCAGCACCTCGGGGTCGTGTTCCTTCTGGCTGGCCTCGCGCAGCTGGGCGGCCGCCATCGCGCGCGTGGCCGGCGAGCAGCGACCGGCCAGCAGGCGCCCTGCGGCCGCACGCACGGGGGCGTAGAGCGTGGCATCGAAGAGCAGCGCCGCCACCGCGGGCTCCACGGCGGCTGGGGGCTGGTGCTCCAGCGCCTCCAGCAGCGCCAGCGTCCGATGCGAGCGCTCGGCGTCGCCGGCGAGCCGTTGCAGCATCGGCAGCAGGTGCGCCGTCAGGTCGCCACGACCCGGGGCCGCCAGCGCCCACACGACGCGCGCCGCCACCGCCTCGGCGCCGTCCTCGCCGCCGTCCACCTCCTGCGCCGTGAGCAGCCGCACGAAGAGCCGGTCGAGGTCGCCGTCGCGGTGCCCCCGGCGCCCGCGCAGGGCGTCCAGTGCGTGCGCCAGCAGGGCGGGATCGCGCTGGCCTTCCACCTTCTCCAGCACGAGGTCGATGGCCTGCGGCGCCAGCGCCGGGTCGCGCACGCCCTCCAGGCAGGCCAGCGCACGCGCCTGCGTGCTGGCGCGCGAGTCGCCCACGGGGAAGGTGTCCCAGCGCGCGCGGATCCAGTGCAGTGCCGTGGCGGGCGCGGCGCGCACGGCACACAGCATCCATGCCTCGACCTCGCGGCCGCCCTGCAGCACAGGCTCGATGGCCTCGATCCACGTCCATGCCCCGGCCAGCATGGCGGCGGGCCAGCGCGCGGCGATGGAGAGGGCTGCGCCGCGCAGGGCCCCGCCGCGCGCCTCGAGCGCACGCCGGAAGGTGTCGCCGGCCGCCGCGTCCCACGGGCGCAGCAGGCGCTCGAGGCGCCCGGGCAGCTTCTCGTCCGGGTAGGCGGCCTCCAGCAGGAAGCGCTCGCGGGCCGCGCGCGCCTCCGGGCCGGGGCGGCGCTCGAGGGCATCGAGAGCCGCGTCCACCATGCTGGGCGCCGGGTCTTGCAGTGCCGTCACCAGCAGCGGCAGCGCCCACGGCTCGGGCGTGGTGGCCAGCGTGGACAGCGCCTCCAGCCGCAGCGAGGCCTCGGTGCCTGCCTCCAGCAGCATCACGGCGAGGCGTTCGCTGGGCATGGCGCCCATCGCGTGCAGTGCGCTGCTGGCCGCGGCCCGCAGCGCGCGGTCGGGCCCCGGCGCCAGCAGCCGCTCCAGCAGGGGCAGCGCCTCGCGGGCAGGCAGGTCGTGCACGAGGCGCAGCGCCTCGGCGGGGGCCCGGAAGCCGCCCGGCTGGAGGCCGCGCTCGATGTGCGGCAGCAGCTCGGCACCCAGGTCGGGCAGACGCCGCCACAGGGCCTGCTCCGGGATGGGGTCAGGCCGCGACGGGTCCATGGCCACGGGATGCGCCATCCACTGCAGGCAGCGCGCCAGCACCCACGACCGCGTGGCCGCGGGCACGGACGGCCGTGCCAGCACGGCCAGCGCGGCATCCACGGCGGCCCAGCGCTCCTCGACGGGGTCATGCCCGGCGGAGGGCACGCCCATCGCGGTGCGCAGGGCCAGCGCCGTCACGGGCCCCTGCCCGCACTCGCGCACGATGCCCAGCAGCAGCTCCAGGGGCTGGGCGTGCGGGCTGGTCTCGAGGGCGTACGTGCACAGCCAGCGTGCCGCGGCCAGCCGCTCGGCGCCCGTGCCGCCCTCCTGCCAGGCCGCAAGCGCCAGCTGCAGCACGGCCGGCAGCGCCGAGCCGTCGTCGTCGCGCAGCCGGTGCAGCACCAGCCGGCGCGTGCGCAGCGCCGGGTCGGCATCGGGCGGAAGGTGGGCACGATGGCGGCGCGCGTGCTCGTCCTCGCGAGCGAACAGGGCCGTCCACGCCGCCGCACGCACGCCGGGCAGCGCGTCGTCGCAGGCGAGGCGGGCCAGCGCCTCGGCCGTGTCCGCGGAGCTGCCCTGCGCGAGGGCCAGCGCCGCGGCGGCGCGCACGCCCTCATCGCCATGCGCTGCGGCCCGCCGCACGAGGCGCCCGGCCTGCGGGGTCGGGCTGTCCGAGATCACCGTGATCAGGGCCTCGAGCAACCTCGGCTGTCCGGCGATGCGCAGCCACGCAGCATCGATGGCCTCGACGGCCGCCTCGCCTCCCTCGCGCAGCGTCACGCTGTGGGCGCGCTGGGCGAGCCGATCGCCCGAGGCGAGCGCTCCCGCGAGGGCATCGATCTCGGCGTCCCAGCGAGCCGGGTCGCCGGCCTGCGCGGGCGCCGGCGCATCGAGGGCCCGCACCGCCAGCAGCACCGCCAGCAGCACGGCGAGCGCGCGGCGGGTGCCGGACAGGAAGACGCCCCGGCTCACGCGCGCCACGCGGCCAGCGCTCGCGGCAGGGCGTCGGCCACCTCGTGGGCCACGAGGCCGCGATCCACGCCCTGCTCGCGTGCGAGCAGGTCGCCTGCGCGCGCGTGCCACGCCACGGCGCGGCAGGCGGCGAGGAAGGGGTTGTCGGGCCCCGCGGCCAGCAAGGCGCCCAGCACCCCGGCCAGCACGTCGCCCGTGCCGCCCGTGGCCAGCACCGGGCCTCCATGCGTGCAGGTCCACGCCTCGCCGCCTTGCGCGGGCGCGGGCACCACCACGGTGCCCGGGCCCTTGAGCACCACGGTGGCCTGCGCTTGCTGGGCCAGCCGTCGCGCGCTCTCGAGGCGGTCGGCCCGCACGGCCTCGGGCTGGACGTCCAGCAGGCGCGCGGCCTCGCCCTCGTGCGGCGTGAGCACCACCGGCGCGTCGCTGCCGCGCTGCCGGCGCACGCGGGCGACCGCGCCGAACAGGGCGTCGGCGTCGAGCACCAACGCCACCTCGCCATGGCGGGCCACCTCCAGCAGCACGCCGCGCGTGGCCTCGTGGCGTCCCGCGCCGGGCCCCATCACCACGGCGTCGCTGGCCATGCAGGCCTCGAGCAGGGGCGTGCGCGCCGAGGGATCCAGCCCGCCCTCGCCCAGCACGGGCAGGGACAGCACCATCACCTCGGGTGCGTAGCCGGCCACGATGGGGGCCACGGTGGCTGGGGTCGCCACGCGCACCAGCCCGGCGCCCGCGCGCAGCGCGCCCCACGCGGCGAGGAAGGGCGCGCCGGCCATGCCCGGCGAGCCACCCACCACCAGCACGCGACCCACGCTGGCCTTGTGTGCGTCGCGGGCGCGCGCGGGCGGCGGCGCAGGGTCGTGGCGTGCGCTCATGCGCCTAGCGTCCCGCAGCCGGCGGGGCCGGGCAAGGGCAGGGCCCAGGGCCGGCCCGAGGCGGGGCGGGCTGCCCCGGGGCCCGCGGCGCCTGTGCGCGCGCCGCGGCGCCGCTCAGGGGAACTGCCGCGGGAGCAGCACCTCGAGCTCGCCCGTCACCGTGCCCGACCAGTTCTCCTGCGTGCGGCTGCCCTGCGACTCGGCCAGCGCCTCGGCGGCGGCGGCCTCCCGCAGCCCCAGGCGCTGCCGCAGCGCCAGCACCACGAGGCGGTAGCCGCGGTCGTGGCCGTCGGCCACCTTGACCAGCACGCCCAGCCCCTTGGACGGGGCCGCCACCATGTGCACGCCCTCGGCCCCGCCCTTGGCCACGAAGGCGCCCTTGCCGGCGCGCATCAGCTCGGTGTCGAAGCGGCCCTCTCCGCCCACCATCTCGGGATGCGCGCGCATGGCCTCCACGGTGCGCCGGACGGCGGCAGCCAGCGGCGCGGGCAGCCCTTCCGGCGCAGCCAGCATCGCCACGGACCGCGCGGCCTGCGCCAGCGGCAGCGCGAAGGTGGGCGCGCCGCAGCCGTCGATGGCCACGCGCACCTCCTCGGCGGGCACGCCCGCCATGTGGCCCAGCTCGCTGCGGATGCGTTGCTGCAGGGGATGGCCGGCCGACAGGTACGACTCCAGCGGGGCGCCGAGGTGCTGGCTGCCCGCCAGCATCAGCGCGTGCTTGCCCGAGCAGTTGGACAGCACCGCCGGCGGGCGGGTCCAGCCCACGCGCTGCTGTTGCGCCACCTCGGGGTCGATGGACCAGTGGCCTCCGCAGCCCAGCGCCGACTCGGGCACGCCCGCCTTGGCCAGCAGCGAGCGCGCGGCGGCCACGTGGACAGGCGCGCCGTTGTGGCTGCCGGTGGCCAGCGCCAGCTCGGCGGGCACGAGCCCGAAGGCATCTGCCGCGCCGGTGGTGATGCCGGCCAGCGCCTGCAGCGGCTTGCTGGCGGAGCGGTAGAAGACCAGCGCGCCGGGATCGCCCAGCACGCCCAGCATGCGCTCGCCCGAGTGCACGGCGACGAAGCCCCGGTGCAGCGACTCCTCGTGGTCGCCTCGGCGCACGCGCAGCAGGGGGACGGAACGTTCCATGCCTTCCCTTCAACCACGCCCCGGGCTGCGTTGGTAGCATCGCGCGTGAGCCCCTTCCGGAGGTCCCCCGCGCCGTGGTGCAGATGGAGATCCGCAGCCTGCACGTCAACGACACGGCCGACCGCCAGTACGTGACGCTGGCCGAGGTCAAGGGCGAGCGCACGCTCACCATCGTGATCAGCTGGCATGACATCCAGGCCATCGACCGCGTCCTCAAGCGCACCCCGCCTCCGCGGCCCATGACGCACGAGCTGCTGGCGGGCCTGCTGCAGGCCACCGGGGCCACCCTCGAGCGCGTGGACATCACCGAGATCAAGAACGGCACCTACTTCGCGCAGGTGCGCCTGACGCGCATGGACGGCTCGGCCTGTGCGCTGGACGCACGGCCCAGCGATGCGCTGGCGCTGGCGGCCGCGCTGGGCAAGCCGGTGTTCGTCGCGGAGCCGGTGCTGGAGGCCGTCGAGGGCGCCTAGCGTCCCGCGGGCGGCTGCGGCGCGCCGGCCGGGACCACCTCCACCGCGCGCGGCAGCCACGGGTCGCTGGGGGGCGGCACGAAGTCCAGCCAGGCGTGCAGGAGGTCGAGCTTCCACGCGCCGTACAGCGCGACGCCCGCCAGCAGCAGCAGGGGCAGCAGCCAGCGCCATGCACTCTTGCGCGGCGCGAAGGGGTCCACCAGCGAGCGCGTGCTCCCCTCGGGCAGCTCGGCCAGCGTGGTGAGCGAGCGTCCCAGCGGGATGTTGATGCGCGTGTGGGTGTTCACGGCCCAGCCGTTGGCGTCGAGGATGGGGCCGAGGTTGCGCTTGCGCAGCTTGAGCCACGCCACGAACATCGCCGGGCCGCTCACCAGCATCATCGCGCCCAGGATGCCCAGGGGCATCAGCACGCCCAGCCCGAAGAAGGCCTGCAGCAGGGCGCCCAGCGCCGCCGTGATGCCGCCGACGGCCACGCCCAGCGCGGCCACGACGCCCACGTCGATCTTGGGCTTGGGAAGCGCCACCGCCACCGTCGTGCCGCTGGCGGCCGCCGTCGTGGTGGCCTGCATGCGCGCCGCGGCCTCCTCGTCGGCCGCGGCCGCGCGCCGGGCCACGATGTCCTCGGCCCAGCGCGCCAGCTTCTTGTAGGGCGACCAGAAGGCCTGGCCCACGCTGATGGGGTTGTCCACGATCTTCGTGATCGTGGCGTCCCAGTCACGGCCGCGCCGGTCGTAGAACACGCCGTTGCGTCCCACGAACAGCGTGTCGCTGTCGCCCGCCGTCATCGCGCAGGCCACCGTCATGCGCTCGCCGCCGGTGCGCGTGCACTCGACGTAGACGAGGTAGGTCCCGCTCTTGGCGGCCAGCGCGGCGTGCTTGCCCGCATCCAGCACCTGCACGCACAGGTCCGTCGTGCGGGCGTCGAGGTAGAGCGTGCCGGCCTGGAAGATGGCCTTGCGCCGTGCGTAGAAGTCGGAGAAGGACACGAAGTTGCTGGCGAGGCGGAACAGGTCACGCCAGCAGCGTGCGAGGCGCTCCACCTGCAGGGCTTGCTCCATGCGCGGCGCGGCCGCGAGGTCGTCGGCCACGGCCTGCTCCAGCCGCGCGCGCAGGTCGCTGGCGAGCAGCGCCTGCACGCGGGGCAGGCCCAGCGCCTCCACGGCAGCGCCCGCGCGGGTCGCGGCCCACGCGCGATGGGGCGCCAGCCGCGCGCGCAGGCCTTGCCACGCCGCCTCGTCCAGCCGCGTGGTGCCGCGCCCCAGCAGCGGCTCGACGGCCTGCGTCCGCAGCGCATCGAGCTCGGCCTGCCATGCGGGGTTGGCGGCGCCGCCGAGGTCGAGCACGCACGACGGGTCGAGGCGCGCCAGCGGCAGCTGGCGCAGCGCGGTGCTGCTGCGCGCCAGCGCCTGCGTGCCGGCCTCGAGGTAGGCCTGCTCGCTGGGCTCGAGCGCGGCCCGTGCGCGCGCGTCGAAGGCCGCCGTCCGGGCCCGCACGAACCAGTCGTCCACCTTGGCCGCCAGCGCCTCCACCGCGGCGCTGGCTGCCGCGGTGCCCTCGCCCAACGGCAGCACCTCGCGGGCCGCCGCCTGCGCGCGCGCCCGCCAGGCCGCGTGCTCGGCCAGCTGTGCGAAGAAGGTGGCGATGGAGGCGGCCGTGATGCCCTGCGACCCGCTGCGGTCCAGCGCGCCGCCCACGCAGCGCAGGCAGTCCTCGGCGGCGCGCCGCGCAGCCTCGTCGTCCAGCGCCTCCGGCGGCACCACGCCGTCGCCGTTGCAGCGGGCGCGGGCCCAGCGCGCCGCGGCCTCGCCGGCCTCGGCCACGGTGATCGCCGAGGCCTCGGGTCGACCCAGCAGCGCCAGCATCTCGTGGGCACAGGCGCGCAGCGCCTGGCCCTCGGCGTGCGTGCTGCGCAGCGCCGCCAGCGGCACGCCGTCCTGCCCCAGCACCAGCCCCGCGGGCTCAGCCAGCACGCGCTCCAGCCAGGCCACCGTGGCCAGCAACTCGGGCGCGCGCACGCGTCCGTCGTGGTCGAGGTCCAGCAGCGCCAGCGTGCGCTCGTCGAACTCCAGCCCCTTCACGGGGCAGGCCAGCGCCACCCACAGGCGCTGGTCCAGCTGCGGCAGCGCCAGCAAGTCGGCCGCCTCGGCCAGCAACACCTGGTCCACGCCCCCGGCGCGGTAGAAGCGCCACGCCCGCCTGCCCTCGCCGCTGGGGTTCATCGAGTCCTCCTGCCGGTGCATGCGAGCGGCGCCAACCTCGCGGATCGGCCCCCGCGCCAAGGGTGGCGCAGGGGCGCCCCGCGGGCAAGCCGGGCCTGCGGGCGACTAGCGCCAGCCGCTCCCGCCGTCCACGAAGCGCCCTTGGTCGGGCATGGTGCCCAGCCCATAGGTGGGGCCCCGACCGGGGCCGCAGTCCGGGCCCTTTCAGGACCCGCTGCAGCCCGACAGCCAGGCACACGCCAGGGGCAGGAGCAGCAAGGCGAGGAGGAGGCGGCGCATGGCCCGGATGCTAGCGCGTGCGCGCGCGACGGCGCGCCGAGCGCCGGGTGGGGGCCCGGGAGCCCCGGGAGGGCCGCGCAGGCCCCTGCGTGGCCCGCCACCAGTGAGCGAAGCACTGCGGCTTGTAGGACTCGTCGCCGCCCAGCTGCACGCTGGGACCCGCCAGCGTGGGCCGGCCATCCACGAGGCGCATGTTCATGATGGCCTTGCGCGTGCAGTCGGCGCAGATGGTCTTCACCTCCTCGATGGTGTCGGCCACCTCGAAGAGGCGCCGGCTGCCCTCGAAGAGCCGCCCGCGGAAGTCGGCGCGCAGCCCGTAGCAGAGCACGGGCACGCCTGCCTCCAGCGTGACGCGGCGCAGTGCGTCCACCTGCGCCTCGCGCAGGAACTGGGCCTCGTCCACGACCACCGCGTCCAGCCCGCGGAAGCGCGCGGGCTGGAGGCGCGTGGAGGCCCCGATCAGCAGGTCGGCCTGCCGCGACAGCCCGGCGCGCGAGGCGATCGTGCGCACCCCATCGCGCGTGTCCACGGCCGGCTTGGCCACCAGCACCTTGCGTCCCTGCCGCTCGTAGTTGTGCGCCACGGCCAGCAGGTTGAGCGTCTTGGCGCTGCCGACCGTGCCGTAGCGGAAGTAGAGCTTGGCCATGGGCCGCAGCCTACGGGTCACCGGCCCCGCAGCCTGCCCGTGCGGCACGTCGCGCTAGACTGCGCGGGCGGCGCCCGACGGAGGGATGGCCGAGCGGTCGAAGGCAGCGGTCTTGAAAACCG
>CAXQZU010000063.1:0-47113 GCA_964228555.1 Planctomycetota bacterium | reverse complement strand
CGCGCGTGTCCCACCCTCGTCCGAGGGGCCTGCGCGTGGTTGCCGCCGCAGGCCCTGATGGGAGCCCTGCGATGACCTGGCGATGCATGCGAACCACGCTGCGGCCGTCGGCCTGCAGCCAACCCCACCGCGGCCTGCGCGCGCTCGCGGCGCTGCTGCTGGTGGCCTCGCTCGCCGGCTGCGGTGGCGGGGGTGGTGGCGGCGGCACCCTCGATCCCGGCACGGGAGGGGGTGGCGGGCCGGACCCCTCCACCTCGCTGGACGAGAAGAGCACCTTCAGCGACGACGACCTGCGCCACTTCCTGCAGCGCACGCACTGGGGCGTGAAGGCCAGCGAGCTGGCTGCGCTCCGGGCGCAGGGCCTGCCTGCCTACCTCGACGCGATGCTGGAGCTGCCCACCCCGGGGCAGGCCAGCGTGGACCAGCAGGCCGACCTGCTGCTGCGCAACGAGGACGATCCCGTGGGGTTGCCCGGCGGATTCCCCAGCACCGGCCAGCTGGCGCAGTGGTGGCTCTACATGATGCAGCGCACCACCACGCCGTGGCAGGAAGTGGTGGCGCTGTTCTGGCACGACCACTTCGCGGCCAGCAACGCTCCCCTGGACCCCGACCGCCTCTGGTGGACCAAGGCGCACGTGACCCTCTGGCGCGGCCAGGGCACGGGCAACCTCAAGTCGCTGGCGCTGGCCATGTCGCGCGACTGGGTGATGCTGCAGTGGCTGGACGGCGTCCTCAACCGCGAGGGTGCGCCCAACGAGAACTTCGCGCGCGAGTTCTGGGAACTGTTCCTGCTGGGCGTGGACCAGGGCTACACGCAGGCCGACATCGTGGAGGCCGCGCGTGCCTGGACGGGCTATCGCATCCGCTACAACACGACCACCAGCCAGGGCTACGTGGAGTTCGACCCCGCACGGCACGATGGCGGAAGCAAGACGATCTTCGGCGTGACCATCCCGGCGCAAGACACGGGCGACGACTTCCAGGCCATGGTGGACATCACCTTCGCCCAGCGGCCGGTGGAGCGCTTCATCGCGCGCAAGGTGCTGGAGGCCTTTTGCTGCGCCAGCCCGCCCGACACGCTGGTGGACGCCCTGGGCGCCGTGCTGCGGTCCAGCCAGTGGGAGCTCAAGCCCTTCTTCCGTGCCCTGTTCCTCTCGGAAGCCTTCTACAGCGAGCGCGCCCGCGCGGGACTGGTCAAGAGCCCCGTCGACTTCTCGCTGGGCTTCGTGCGCTCCACCGGCCTTTGGATCCAGGAGCGTGCGATGGACCCGGGCCTCGACGCCATGGGCCAGCGCATCACGCAGCCCCCCACGGTGAACGGCTGGCCCGTGGGCGAGGCGTGGCTGTCGGCGCAGCAGATGGTGGCGCGGGCCAACGGCATCAACTACGTGCTCTCGCAGCGCAACTACCAGGCAGGCCTGGGCGCCTCGGTGGGCTCACTCATCCCGCCCGGCTCGCCCACCTCGGCTGAGGCCGTGGACGCCCTGCTCGGGCACCTCAACCTCGATGCCAGCAGCAGCGAGCGGGCCGCCTACAGCGACTACCTCGACACGGTCATGGTGGGAGACGTCCCCACGCCCGATCCCTTCGATGCCGGCGACTACGCCCACGTCGAGCTGCGCGTGCGCGGCCTGCTCTACGTGATGTCGCAACACCCGCGCTACGCGATCCGCTGAGAGGAGGACCCATGTGCAACCGCCACGACCGTACGCACCTCCCCCGCCAGGCAAGCCGCCGCGACGTGATCCGGCTGGCCCTGGCCAGCCTGGGCATGGCGGCCCTCGGTCCCAGCGTGCTCAGGCGACTGCCCGTGGCGCATGCCGCGCCGCAGTCCATCACGCGCCTCGTGCTGGTCAACCTCGTGGGCGGCAACGACGGGCTCAACACCGTCATCCCGCGCACGCTCAGCGAGTACTACACGCGCCGGCCCACCATCCGGGTGCCGGCCGGGCAGGAGCTGGCACTCACGGGCGGCGCCAACCCCACCAGCCTCTACGGCCTGCACCCGTCGCTCACGCGGCTGCGAAGCCTGTGGCTGGAGGGCTCGGCGGCCGTGGTGCAGCGCGTGGGCTACCCGTCGTGGAACCAGAGCCACTTCGAGAGCAGCGACATCTACTCCTACGGCGTGCGCAACGGCTTCGGCACGCTGGCGGTGCCGCAGGGCGGCTGGATCGGGCGCTGGTGCGACCAGTACGCCCCCACGCCGCTGGGCGCGGTCGCCCTGCGCGCAGGACGGCCCACCGACTTCGCGGGGGCCAGCACCGGCCTGTTCACGGCCAACGACCTCGCCTCCTTCCTCTACAACGCCGACCCGGCCTACCCCGAGGACCAGGCGCACCGGCTGGGCGTGGTGCAGCAGGTGCTCGACAGCCACGCCACGCCGGGCCTCTCGCAGGATGCCCGCGAGGCGCTGGGCCTCGGCCAGCAGCTGGCCGACCAGCTGCAGGCGGCGCTGGCGGCCTACACCACCGGCGTCACGTGGCCCACCAGCACGCTGGCCTCCAGCCTGCGCGACGCCGCGGTGATGATCCAGGGCGGCTTCGAGACGCGCATCTTCTACGTGCAGACGGGCGGCTTCGACCTGCACGGCGCGCAGGGCGCCGCCACCGGCAGCCACGCCACCCTGCTCGCCAGCCTGGACGCGGCGCTGGGCGCCTTCGTGCAGGACATGAAGGACCGCAACCTGTGGAACACCACGCGCATCGTGGTGCACAGCGAGTTCGGCCGCCGCGCCTACGAGAACGGCTCCAACGGCACCGACCACGGCCACGGCAACGCATGGTTCGTGCTGGGCGGCGGCATCCAGGGAGGCTCGCACGGGCCCGACCTCGCGAGTGCCGACCTGCAGGGCGAGTTCCCGGGCTACGCCGTGGACTTCCGCGACGTGTGGCGCGACATGCTGGCCAATCACCTGGGCTCGGGCGACCTCACGCAGGTGTTCCCCGAGTCGCAGCCCACCTCCACCGCGCTGGGGATCGCATGACGCGCCGCGCGCATGCCTTCTGGCTGCTGGCCTTGCTGGCAGCCTGCGGAGGCGGGGGCGGCCACGCCGTGGCGCGCAGCCTCGCCTACGCCCTGGACCCGGCGGCCTACCGCGTGGGCGAGCCGATCAGCACGAATGCCGCCACGGTGGTGGGCTGCACGCCCACATCCTTCTCGATCACGCCCTCCCTGCCTCCCGGGCTGGCGCTGGACCCTCTCACCGGGGCCATCGACGGCACGCCCACGGCCCAAGCCGGATGGCAGTCCTACAGCGTGACGGTGCAGCACGCCGGCGGCACCGTGACAGGCGGTCTCGACCTCGCGGTGGGCACGGCCTTGCCCGCCGAGGTGAGCGCCCTCGCCGCAGGCTTCGTGGCCGAGCGCGTGGCCACGGGCCTCGCCTTCCCCTCGAAGATGGCGCTGGCCCCGGACGGGCGCGTGTTCTTCAGCGAGCTCAAGACAGGCCAGGTGCGGGTGGTGTCGGCCGGGGGCGTGCTGGATCCGACGCCCTGGGCCACGCTCTCCGTGCAGGGCGCGGGCAGCCACCAGGGCCTGCTGGCGCTGGCGCTCTCGCCCGGCTTCGCCACCGACAGCCACCTCTACGTGCTGTTCAGCGCGCCGGCCGATGGCACCCACGCCAGCGACCACCTGCGGCTCGAGCGCTGGACCGAGTCCGGGGGCATCGGCACGTCGCCGCTCGTGCTGCTCGACAACCTGCCCACGGCCAGCACCAACAACGGGGCCGACATCGTCTTCGATGCGGCGGGCCACCTCTGCATCAGCCTCGGGGACAGCAACCAGCCGGCCCTCGCGCAGGACCCGCTCTCGCCCTCCGGCAAGGTGCTGCGCATCGCCGCCGACGGCTCGATCCCTGCCGGGAATCCGGATCCCTCCAGCGCCGTGTGGTGCCGTGGGCTTCGCAACACCTTCGGCCTGGCCGTGCACCCGCTCACCGGCGACCTCTTCGGCGTGGACAACGGCCCGGCAGCCGACGACGAGCTCAACTACCTGGCTGCAGGGCGCAACTTCGGCTGGGGCGCCACGGGCCCCATCCCCGGCGCCGAGGCGGGCCTGCGCGTCCGCGTCTGGCCCACCGAGATCGTGCCCACGGCGCTGGCATGGCACACCGGGACGGGCTTCGGCGCGGACTACGCCGACGACCTGTTCCTCGCCTCCTACGACCTCGAGCAGGTGCAGCGGCTGGAGTTGTCGGGCACCGCCCGCACGGACATCGACGCCGAGGGCGTGTTCCTGCAGTTCTTGCCGTCCGGCACCAGCCACAAGCCGCTGGACCTCGTCGTGGCCAGCGATGGAGCGCTCTGGGTGAGCACCTTCACCTCGATCTACCGCATCACGCGCCTGTAGCCGGGGGCCGCCCGCCGCGGGCTATGCTCCGGGGGCATGGACCCCGCTGCACCGCCCTGCATCGCCTGCGGAGCCCGCCTGGCGCCGCGCGTCGCGCGGTGCCGCGACTGCCGGGCGTGGCAGCCCGCCGCGGCGTGGGACCGCGCGCTCTACTACGGCTGCGCGGGCCTGACGGCCGTGGCCATGCTCGCGCTGTGGGTGTCGCGCCGCATGGAGCCCGGCACGCCCACGCTGGGCGAGCTGTGGCGGGCATGGCTGCACCCGCTGGTGATCCTGCCGCTGGCCCTCACCGGCGTCTACGCCGTGCGCGTCTGGCGGCGGCGCTAGCGCATGCGGCTGGACCTGCTCGACTTCGAGCTGCCTCCCCACCTGGTCGCGCAGGAGCCTGCGCCGACGCGCGAGGCCGCGCGGATGATGGTGCTGGACCGTGCCCGCGGCACCCGCACGCATGCGCACGTGCCCCGGCTGCTGGACCTGCTGCGGCCCGGCGACCTGCTGGTGGTGAACGACACCAAGGTGCGCCCAGCCCGGATCTTCGCGCGCCGCAGCACGGGTGCCGCCGTGGAGCTGCTGCTGCTGGAGCCCGCGCCGGCGCTGGGCACGGGCCTGTGGCGCGCCCTGCTGCGCGCCAACCGCCCCGTGCGCGAGGGCGAGGTGCTGCAGCGCACGGACGGCCACGAGGTGCTGCCGGGCCGGCTGCGCCTGGCGGGCCGCGACGCCGAGGGCCTGTGGCTGGTGGAGGGCGAGGGCCTCGCTCTGGAGGAGGCGATGGCGCAGGGTGGCGTGCTGCCGCTGCCGCCCTACATCCAGCGCGCGCCCCGCGACCCGCGCACGGCCCTCGATCGAGAGCGCTACCAGACGGTCTACGCGCGCGAGGAGGGCGCGGTGGCGGCCCCCACCGCGGGCCTGCACCTCACGCACGACCTGCTGGCCCGCCTCGAGGCGGGCGGCGTGGGCTGCGCCGCCGTCACGCTGCACGTGGGACTGGGCACCTTCCAGCCCGTGCGGGTGGACGATCTCGACCAGCACCGCATGCACCGCGAGGCCTGGCGCGTGCCGGAGGCCACGGCTGCCGCCTTGCGGGCCACGCGGGCTCGCGGCGGGCGCATCGTGGCGGTGGGCACCACCACGGTGCGCACCCTGGAGGCGGCCGCGCAGGCCTCCAGCGACGGCATGCCGGCCGCCGGGGCCGGGACCACCGACCTGCTGATCCAGCCCGGCCATGCCTTCCGGGCCGTGGATGCCCTCCTGACGAACTTCCACCTGCCGCGCAGCACCCTGCTGGCGCTGGTGTCGGCATTCGCAGGACACGAGCCGGTGATGGAGGCCTACCGCGAGGCCGTGGCGCAGGGCTACCGCTTCTTCTCCTACGGCGATGCGATGTTCATCGCCTGAGCCTCAGCGGCCCGCCACGAGATCCGGGTCGCGGCGCTGGCGCAGCATCAGCAGCCCCCCCACCACGTGCAGGGCGGCAGCCCCCAGCAGCACGATCCACACGATGCGCAGCGGCCACTCACCCAGCCAGTCCACCGGGCTGGGGTTGGCGGGCTTGGCCTGCCCGGTGAAGAAGTAGCTGCTGTCGAGCAGCAGGTTGAGGCCCGTCACCACGAGGCAGGCCAGCACGGTGAGCACGATGGTGCGCAGGCGCCCCTGCGCCGTGATGCGCGTGCCGGCGACCTGCAGGTTGAGCAGCGCCACCGCCAGCACCTGCCAGTGCAGCACCCAGAACGCCCAGAAGTCGAGCCCGTCCGGGTCGGCGGTGACGGCCGGCGACAGGTAGCCCATCACCGACAGCGAGAGGCCCCACAGCACGGGCACCTGGTGGCGCAGCGCAGTGGACGGCGCCGCAGACCACAGCGACCAGCCCGCCGCCATCCACGCCAGGTCGCACAGGTGCAGCGGGAGCGAGTGCTGCCAGGTGAAGTGGCCGGGCCCCATCGCGCGCGCCAGCCACGCGAGGTTCACGCCCCACAGGCACAACGCCCCGGCACGCCGCCAGCGGCGCGCGCCCTCGGGGCCGTGCGTGCGTGCCACGTGGCGGCCCCACGCCAGCAGCCCCCACCAGCCAAGGGCCGACACCAGCACGGCCAGGCCGTGGACGGGGCCGTAGGGCTCGAAAGCCGCCACCCACGGCGCAGGAAGGCCCGGGACCATGGGTGCATGCTACCCCCGTCGCACGCGGTGCCCGGCCGACGCTACCCTCCCCGGCATGCACGCCGTCACCCTGCCTCGCGGTCCGCGTCATGCCTGCCGGGGGCTGCTGCTGGCCCTGGTGGCGCTGGCGGCAGCGCCCCCCGCCATGACCGGCGCCGACGGCCGCGAGGCGCCGGCCACGCCCGTGCGCCTCGTGGACCACGTGCGTCCGCTGGCGAAGGCCATGCTGGAGCGGCCGCGCGAGGCGGCGCAGGTGCTCGAGGGCCCGGCCGTGGCCGCGATGCGCACCGACCGCTCGCCGGGCCGCACGTGGATGGCGCGCCTGGGCGGGACCACCTTCCGCGTGACCACGCAGGACGCATCCAAGGTGGGCGTCGAGCACGTGCTCGAGCAGGTGCAGCGCCTGCCGGCGCGCTACCGCCGCTGCCTCGAGATCGTGTCGGAGCCGCAGAAGGACGGCGTGGCCGTCTACGCCGACCTGCAAGGCGCGGCCGCACACGGCTCGCAGGACTACCTGAACATGATCCCCGCAGCCACCGTGTTCGTGGTGCTGCACGAGGCCGGCCACATCCTCGAGCAGCGCGCCACCTCCCGCAAGCCCGGCATCCTCTCGCGCTGGGCCACGGCGGCCGCCGCCGACAGGATCTCGGTGTCGGCGTACGGCGACTCGATCACCCACGAGGACCAGGCCGAGTTCGCGCTGGTCTATGGCATCGCGCTCGACGCCGGCCCCGAGCACCTCGAGGCGCTCAAGGCGCTCTCGCCCCGGCGCTTCGCGCTGTGGGAGGAGATCCTCGCGCTGGCCGCAGCGCCCGCGCCGGGCGCTGCCGAGCCGCCCGTCGCCCCCAAGGACAGGCCGGCGAAGGCCCAGGCGCCCAAGGGCTGAGCCGGCCCGCGCGCTAGCGCGCAGGGAACAGGCGCAGCGCCGTGCCCGACAGGATGGCCTCCAGCGCGGCGGGCGAGAGGTCGAGCCGGCGCACGGCGTCGAGGTTCTCCTTCACCGGCGGGATGCCGGGGCTGGGCCAGTCGGTGCCGAAGCAGCAACGCGTGGCGATCTCCTCCAGCCGCGGGAACCACTCGGGGATGCGCGCCGGCGGGATGCCCGAGAGGTCGAGGTGGAAGCGCGGGAAGCGCCGCAGCAGGAACCACGCCTCCTCGGTCCACAGCGGCCGGCCGCCGTGCGCGATGAGGACGTCCAGCGACGGGAAGTCATTGCCCACGTCGTCCAGCTGCAGCGGGTCGCCGAACTTCACGCGCGCCCCCCGGAAGATGCTCGTGCCCGTGTGGAACATCACGGGGACGCGCGCCTCGGAGGCCACGCGATAGAGGTCGGCCAGCTGCGGGTGCTCGCCGAGGTAGTCGTTGGGCGCCACCAGCATGTGCGGGCCGTGGATCTTGAACAGCCGCGCACCCTTGTCGACGAGGCGCTGCGCCTGCGCACGCATGTCGGGCGTGAAGCGCGGGTTCAGTCCCACGCACGGCAGCAGGCGACGCGGCTCGGCCTTGCAGTACTCCAGCACCCAGTCGTTCGTGCTCTTGTCGAAGCCCATGACGTCGGGGGCCTCGTAGTTGATGAGCACCATGCGGTCGATGCCGGCCCGGTCCATGTAGGCCAGCAGCGCACCGGCGTCGTCGAAGCAGGCCTCCGCGGCGGCCGCGTCCTTGCAGCCCTTGCGGAAGGCCTCCATCACCGCGGGCTTGACCTGCTCGCGCGGCTGGATGTGCACGTGGACGTCGGTGACGGGTCCGCCCATGGCCTGCGCTCCTGCCTAGCTGCCCGCAGGCCAGGCGTAGAAGCCCTGGCCCGACTTCTTGCCCAGCTTGCCCTCGGCCACCATGCGCCGGAGCAGGGCCGGGGGCGCGAAGCGGCGGTCGTCCAGCACCTTGGCGAGGTGCTCGGCGATGCCGAGGCGCACGTCCAGCCCCACGAGGTCGGTGAGCTTGAGCGGGCCCATCGGGTGCCCGTAGCCCAGCGTCATGGCCGTGTCGATGTCGGCCGGGCTGGCCACGCCCTCCTCCACCATGCGGATGGCCTCCATGCCCAGCGCGATGCCCAGCCGGCTGGTGGCGAAGCCGGGCGCGTCCTTCACCACGATCACCTGCTTGCCCATGGCCTTGCCCACCGCCAGCGTCGTGGCCAGCGTGGCCTCGCTGGTGGTGTCCGCGCGCACCACCTCCAGCAGCGCCATGATGTGCACGGGGTTGAAGAAGTGCATGCCCACCACCTGTGCGGGCCGGCCGCTTGCTGCGGCGATCTGTGTCACGGGCAGCGAGGACGTGTTCGTGGCCAGCACCGCGTGGGCCGGTGCATGCTTGCCCAGCGTGCCGAACACCTGCGCCTTGAGCTCCATCTTCTCGGGCACCGCCTCCACGGCGAGGTCGCACCACGCGGCCGCGTCCTCCAGCCGTGCGGGCGCCGCCGACAGGCGTGCGAGCGCGGCGTCGCGCTGGGCCTCCGTGACCTTGCCCTTCTCCACGCCCTTCTGCAGGTTGGCCTTCACGCTGCCGAGGGCCTTCTGCACGGCGGCCGGCGACACGTCGAAGATCGCGGCCTCGTAGCCCGACTGGGCCGCCACGTGCGCGATGCCGTGGCCCATCGTGCCGGCACCGATCACCAGGATGCGCTTGACCTCGCCTGCCTGCGCCATGGCCTCGACCTCCGTGGGAGAGGCCGCGACCCTACCACGCACGGCCGCGGCCCGGCGGGCGTGCGCGGGAGGCTGGCGCGCTCAGCGCGCGAGCACGTACACCACGTAGCCGGGCGGCGGCGCGGCCACCACCACGCCCGGCTGGGCGGGCACGTACACGGCCCAGCCAGGCGGCGGCATGCCCACCGGCACGTAGACCACCGGCGGCGGGGCCTTGCCCGCCGCGATGGCCTCCTGCTCGCGCGCCACGTCCTCGGCGGCCGCTGCACCGAACAGGAAGCCCAGCACGCCGCCCAGCGCCGCGCCCTCGCCCTTGTGGCCGGGCGCCGAGGCTGCAGCGCCCAGCGCGGCACCGACGGCAGTGCCCATGATGGCGCCCGCCGCCCGGGTGTGCTCGGGACCTTGCGCGCAACCGGGCAAGCCGGCCAGGGCCAGCGCAAGGAGGGCACACAGCATCAGGTGTCGCATCGCTCTCTCCGCGGGGCGCCACCGGCAGGCGCAGGAACCCCGAGGCTAGCGCCGCCCGACGCCGGCGCCACGCGCTAGGCCGCGCCCCTCCCCAGCGGGTCCGTGGGACCTCGAGGGCCTGGCCGGCGCCGGGGCCCGCACGGCGGCATGCCCGGGCGCAGGCACCGGCGCGCCCTCCGACGGTACGCACCCGGCGTGCAGCGAGCGCCACTGGAGGGCGCGGCAGGCCTGCGCTCGCCGTAGGAGGCCCACGCACACCCGAAGGCGTGCACCTCGCCTAGGACGGTGAGGCACAGGCGCACGGCATCCGGGCCCAGGCTGCGCACGGCGGGACGGCATGCGTGCCGCCGCCTCACGGCTCGTCTCCCTCGGGCAGCGCCCAGAGCACGATGTCGTGGAGCGCCCGGCCGCTGGCCAGCAGGCGCAGCAGGTACTTGCCATGGGCCGGCAGGCTCAGGCGCGAGAGGCAGAAGCCCACCTGCAGCCGGCGCAGCGGGTCGTGGGCATGGATGCGCCCGCCGAGCGCGTAGCGCGCCAGCTCATGCTCGTCGTGCGCGCTCACCACGGCCAGCTCGAGGTCGTAGGCGCCGTGCAGGTTGGTCATCTGCACGTACACCTCCAGCGCCACGTCCTCCAGTGGCTGGCGGTCGCTGTGCAGCCACTCGAACACGCCCAGCAAGGCCCACTTGCCCGTGGCGGGATCACGCCAGATGTGGTCGCACGCCAGCATGCTCAGCACGACCGGGGTGGACGGCATGGGCACCTCCTCGTGACCACCCCCACACCGCACCCCACGCCCCCGCGGTCACGCCTCCCCCATCCCCCCTCCATCCCGCTTCCCCTGCCCTTCCCCTCGCCACCCCGCGCCGCACGCCCACCGGCCGTCACCCCCCATCGCGCGGCGTCCCTAGCCCTTCGCCTTGCGCTTCGCCAAGAACGCGTCCATGCGGGCGAACTTGTCCGGGTGCTCGAAGAGGTGCGCCTGCGTCTCGTGGTCGAGGTGCTGCAGCTCCGCCTCGCTGGCCCCATGGCTCCACGCCAGCAGCGCCGCCTTCGTGCGCCGCACGGCCTCGGCGCCCTGCTTGACGATGGGCGCCAGCAACGCAGCCACCGCGGCCGGCACCTCGGCGTCGGCCACCACGCGGTCCACGAGGCCGATGCGCAGCGCCTCGTCAGCCTCGATCACGGCGCCCGAGTACAGCAGCCGGCGCGCCTGCGCCAGCCCCACCAGCGCCGGCAGGCGGCGCGTGCCGCCGGCGGCAGCCATGATGCCCAGGCCCACCTCGGGCTGGCCGAACTTGCTGCTGGCGCCCGCCACGCGGAAGTCGCAGGCCAGCGCCAGCTCGCAGCCGCCGCCGAGGCAGAAGCCCACCACCGCCGCCACGGTGGGGCGCGGGAAGCGCTCGATGCGCGCGAACAGCCCCGAGTTGATGCCCTTGAGCGCGTCCTCGCGACGGCGGTTGCGCAGCTCGGCGATGTCGGCGCCCGACATGAAGGCCTGCCCGCCCTCGCCGGTGAAGACCAGCGCCTTGAGGTCGTCACGCGCCTCCAGCGCGCCCAGCGCGGCATGGACCTCCTCCACCATCTGCAGGCCCAGGGCGTTGCGCACCTCGGGGCGCGCGAAGGTGATCGTGGCCACCCCGGCCTCCTCGTGGACGCGGACCTGCGGGCGGCTGGGATCGCTGGTGCTCATCGAGGGGCCTTCCCTGCGCGCGCGGCGCAGGCTGCCGCAAGCGGCAGCGGACGGGGACGTGGTGCGTGGGGACGGGATGCGTGGGGACGTGGTCCGTGGGGACGGTGGCAGGGGCGACGTGGGCTAGAGCGACAGCAGCAGCTTGCCGAACACCTCGCGCTGCTCGATGCGCCGGTGGGCCTCGGCCACCTGCGACAGGGGCAGCGTGCTGTCGATGACGGGCTTGAGCCGGCCGGACACCACGAGGTCCAGCAGGCGGTGCAGGTCGCCCAGGCTGCCCATCGTGGAACCCAGCAGCGAGAGCGACTTGAAGAACACGAGGTTGAGCGGCACCTCGGCGGTCGCGCCCGTCGTGGCCCCGCAGGTGACGTAGCGGCCGCCCTTCACCAGGCAGCGCAGCGAGCCCTCGAAGGTCTGCTTGCCCAGGTGGTCCACCACCACGTCCAGCCCACGGCCGCCGGTGGCCTTCTTGGCGTCGCGTGACCAGTCGGGCTTGCTGTAGTCCAGCACGAGGTCGGCACCCAGCATGCGCGCCTTCTCGGCCTTGCCCGGCGAGGACGTGGTGACGATCACCATGCGCGCGCCGAAGAGGCGCGCCAGCTGGATGCAGGCCACCGACACGCCGCTGCCCGCCGCGTGGATGAGCACGCTCTCGCCCGCCTCCAGGCGGGCCCGCCGCGCCAGCATCCCCCACGCGGTGAGGTAGGTGAGCGGGAAGGCCGCCGCCGTGGTGAGCTCCAGCGAGGCGGGCACCGGGATCGCGTTCTGCTGCGGCACCACGAGCGCCTCGGCGCAGGTGCCATCGGTGGTCTCGCCGAAGATGCCGTAGCTGCCCGAGAGGTGGTCTTGCCCCCGCGCGGCCTCGGCGTCCACCCCCTTCGTGAAGCCCGGCGCGATGAGCACGCGCTCGCCCACGCGACGCGCGGGCACGCCCGGGCCGACGGCATCGATCACGCCGGCGCCATCGCAGCCGGGCACCAGCGGCAGCGGGAAGGCGTGGCCCGGCACGCCGCGGCGCACCCACGTGTCGAGGTGGTTGAGGCCGGCCACGCCGATGCGCACGCGCACCTCGCCCGGCGCCGGCTCGGGCTCGGGCAGCTCCTCGAAGAGCAGGCGCTCGTAGCCGCCGTGCTCGCGGATGACGACAGCGCGCATCGCAGGGCCTCCAGCCGGGAGCCGGGAGTCTACCCGCGCACGGTGCCCGCCCGCGCCGCGCCGCCGCGAGCCCGGTATGCTCCGCCCCATGCCGCCTGTCCCGCGCCGCAGCCCGTCCGCGCCCGCGCCCGGGACGCCGGGCGTGGCACCGCGCGTGCCCGAGCAGATGCTGGCCGCCGTGTACCACGGCAAGGACGACGTGCGCGTGGAGCAGGTGCCGGTGCCGCGCCTCGAGCCCGGCGAGGTGCTGGTGAAGGTGGCGGCCTGCGGCGTGTGCGGCACGGACCTCAAGAAGGTGCAGCAGGGCCTGCTGGCCCCGCCGCGCGTGTTCGGCCACGAGACGGCCGGCACCATCGCGGCGGTGGCGCCCGGCGTGGAGGGCTGGCAGCCGGGCCAGCGCGTGGCCGTCTACCACCACATCCCCGACCGGACCTCGTGGTACTCGCAGCGCGGCCTCTACGCGCAGTGCCCGCGCTACAAGCAGGTGGGCGTCACGGCCGGCTTCACGCCTGCCGGCGGCGGCTTCAGCGAGTACGTGCGCGTGATGCCGTGGGTGGTGCAGGGCGGCGGCCTGGTGCCCCTGCCCCCCGACGCCACCTGGGACGAGGCCGTGTTCGTGGAGCCCGTGAACACCTGCCTCAAGGGCGTGCGCATGCTCGACATCGACGAGGACGACGTGGTGCTCGTCGCGGGCCTGGGCAGCGTGGGCCTGCTGCTGCAGCAGCGGGCCCAGCGCGAGGGTGCGCGCGTCGTGGCGGCCGACCCGCTGGCCGGGCGCCGCGCGATGGCGGCGCGCCTGGGCGCCGTGCGCACGGTGGACCCGCGCGCGGAGGACATCCACGAGGCCTGCCTCGCCCTCACCGAGGGACGCGGCGCCGACCGCGCCATCGTGGCCGCCGTGGGCGCCGGGCCCGTGCGCGACACGATCCGGGCCACGCGCCCCGGGGCCACCATCCT
This sequence comes from Planctomycetota bacterium, assembly GCA_964228555.1. GTDB lineage: Bacteria > Planctomycetota > PLA2 > PLA2 > JAEUHO01 > CAXQZU01. Next base: position 33,691 of record CAXQZU010000063.1, on the reverse strand, counting down.
GCTCTTCGCGCAGACGCACCGCGGCGACGAGGTGGCCGTGGACGTGGGCGACCTGTGCATCGACGAGAAGCGCGTGGTGGGCTCGTACAGCGCCTCCGTGGACCTCGCCGACGAGGCGGCCCAGATCGTGTTCCGGCGGGCCATCGACGTGGCCTCGCTGGTGACGCATCGCGTGCCGCTGGCCGAGGCGCCGCGAGCATTCCGCCTCGCGAGCACGCCGTCGGACGACGTGCTCAAGGTGGTGGTCCACGCGCCGGGCGCCTAGCCGATGACGCGGGCCGTGGCGCGTCGCGTGGTGCTGCGGGGCCCGGGCGACGTGCGCCTCGAGCCCGTGTCCCTGCCCCCGCCCGGGCCGGGCGAGGTGCTGCTGGCCCCGGAGGCGGCGCTCACGGGCGGCACCGTGCTCAAGACGGTGCGCCGTGGTGGGCACGCGCGCCTGGGCACGCCCCCGCTTGCGCTGGGCCACGAGGGCGTGGCCCGCATCGTGGCGCTGGGCGAGGGCGTGCGCGGCTGGCAGGTGGGCGAGCGGGTGCTGCCCGGGCCCAGCGCGCCCTGCGAGGCCTGCGAGGCCTGCCTGCGCGCGCGCCCGTCCTTGTGCACGGGCGCGCGCTGGTGGTCGGGCCTGTTTGCCGAGCGCGTGCTGCTGCCCGCCCCCATCGTCGCGCGCAGCCTGCACCGCGTGCCCAGCGGGCTCGCCCCGGAGGTCGCCGCACTGGCCGACAACGTCGCCTCCGTGCTGCACGGCGTGGAGCGCACGCCCGGCCGGGCGGGCGAGCGGGCCTTGGTGCTGGGCAGCGGTCCGCTGGGCCTGCTGTGGACGGCCTTCCTCGCAGGGGCCGGCAGCACGGTGACCGTGGCCAGCCGGCGTGGCGCGCAGGCGCCGCTGGCGCTGCGCCTGGGCGCGACACGCGCCCTGCCGCTGGAGCGCGTCGCGGCCAGCGAGCGATTCGACCTCGTGGTGGAGGCCACCGGCGCCACCGAGGCCTGGCAGGAGGCGCTGGCACGCGCAGCCCCGGGTGCGCGCGTGAACCTCTTCGGAGGCCTGCCCGCCGGCAGCCGCCTCGACGTGGACGCCACGCGCCTGCACTACGAGGAACTGCTCCTGACCGCGTCGTTCCACTACGCGCCCGCCCACCTGCAGCAGGCCCTGGCATGGCTGGCCACGCCTGCCGCCGCGCCGTGCCAGGACCTGCTGGGCCCCCCGCTGGCGCTGGAGGACCTCCCATCGTGGCTGGTCCGCACGGCCGCACAGCCCGCAGGCCACGCGGGCACCAAGGCCGTCGTGCGCCTCGCAGCCCCTGCATAGGCCACGGCCGCCCTGCATGCCCCTCTAGGCGTGACGCGTCCCGAGCCCCTCGGGTTGCACCGGATCGGGGGCTGGCAGGCGGGCACCCAGCCGAAGGCTCAGCCTCCCCCGCGGGCGCGTCTACAACAGCGCAGCCATGAGCCAGGAAGTCATCCTCTCCCTGCAACGCGTCAGCAAGGCCTACGGCAAGAAGGTCGTGCTGGACAACATGAACCTCTCGTTCTTCCGGGGGGCGCGCATCGGCGTCATCGGGCCCAACGGCTCGGGCAAGTCCTCGCTGCTCAAGGTGCTGGCCGGCGTCGAGACGGAGTTCGAGGGCACGCGCTGGGCCGCCGACAACCTGCGCATCGGCTACGTGCCCCAGGAGCCGCGCCTCAAGCCCGGCACGGTGAAGGAGAACCTCGAGGAGGCCGTCGGAGGCGTGCGCTCGCTGCTGGAGCGCTACGAGCGGCTCAACGAGCGGCTCGCCGAGCCGCTGGAGCCCGACGAGATGCAGAAGGTGCTCGACGAGCTCGAGCGCGTGCAGGCCGAGATCGAGGCCAAGGACGCCTGGGAGCTGGACCGCCAGCTGGAGCAGGCCAGCCATGCGCTGGGCCTGCCCGCGCTGGACGCCGACGTCTCGCGCTGCTCTGGTGGCGAGCGCCGCCGCGTGGCGCTGTGCAAGGTGCTGCTCGAGCATCCCGACGTGCTGCTGCTCGACGAGCCCACCAACCACCTGGACGCCGACGCGGTGGACTGGCTGGAGCGGCACCTGGCGGGCTACGAGGGCACCGTGATCGCGGTCACGCACGATCGCTACTTCCTCGACAACGTGGCGCAGTGGATGCTGGAGATGGAGCGCGGCCGCGGCACGCCCTACCACGCCAACTACAGCGCCTACCTGCAGGAGAAGCAGGCGCGCAAGGAAGCCGACGAGAAGCTCTCCTTCGCGCAGGCCAAGCTGCTGGAGCGGGAGCTGGCGTGGATCCGGCAGTCGCCCAAGGCGCGCACGGTCAAGAACAAGGCCCGCGTGCGCAACTTCGAGGCCCTCTACGAGGCGCACCTCAACCGCGAGAAGAAGGACGACGCGATCACGCTGGTGATCCCCCCGGGCGACAAGCTGGGCCAGAAGGTGATCCGCGTCACCAGCCTCACGAAGGCCTTCGGCGAGCGCACCGTGCTCAAGAACGTGAGCTTCGAGCTGCCGCCCGGCGCGGTGCTGGGCGTGATCGGCCCCAACGGCGCCGGCAAGACGACGCTGCTCAAGATCATCTCCGGCTCGGTGAAGGCCGACGAGGGCACGGTGGAGCTGGGCCCCACGGTGCGCACCTGCTTCGTGGACCAGGACCGCGCCGAGCTCGACCCCGAGAAGTCGGTGTGGGAGGAGATCAGCGACGGTCTCGACGAGCTGCAGGTGGGCTCGCAGAAGGTGAACAGCCGCGCCTACGTGGCGAAGTTCAACTTCAAGAGCACCGACCAGCAGCAGAAGGTGGGCACGCTCTCCGGCGGCCAGCGCAACCGCGTGCAGATGGCCAAGATGCTGCGCCGCGGCGGCAACCTGCTGCTGGTGGACGAGCCCACCAACGACCTGGACGTGACGACCATCCAGGTGCTCGAGGACGCCATCGAGAACTTCCCCGGCTGCGCCATCGTGGTCTCGCACGACCGCTTCTTCCTGGACAAGATCGCCACGCACCTGCTGGCGTTCCAGGAAGACGGCACCTTCCGCTTCTGGGAAGGCAACTACGAGACCTACAAGGAGAAGATCGCGCAGGAGCGCGAGGAAGCCGGCCTCTCGCCCGAGACCCGCGGCGCGCACCGGCGCCTCACGTAGGCGTGCCCTCCTGCCTGCCGGCCGGCGCGGCTCAGCGCGCGGCCAGGCACTCGTCGAAGAAGGCCCACACCTCCTTGCCCAGCGAGGAGTGGCCCACGCCGGGCAGCAAGGTGCGCTTGACGCGCGTGAACTGCAGCTTGGCGAAGGCCGCCTCGGCCCAGTCGCTCTGGCCCTCGATGCCCGGCTTCTGGCCGAAGACGTGGTCGCGGTGCTCGTCGTTCGCGCCCGTCATGATGAACACGGGCGGGCCGCCGCCCTCGACGGCCTTGGCATCGCCCGGCAGGCCCGGGTTGAAGTTGGCGCACGCCGGCGCGCAGCACCACACGCGCGAGGGCTTGCGCAGCGTGAAGCCGTAGCAGAGGTTGCCGCCGCCCGAGAAGCCGGTGATCGCGATGCGGTCCTCGGCGCCGTAGCGCTCCTGCAGCACCTCCAGCAGCGCCTCCAGCCCGGCGATGTCGAACTCCACGCGCCGGCCGTTGTTGCGCGTGAGCACCGACGGGTCGTAGAAGGAGTAGGTCTCGGGCTTGAGCTCGTTGGTGTTGCTCAGCGTGCAGGGAGCCAGCACGATGGCCTTGCGCGAGCCCCGCGCGCCGCGGAAGCCGCGGCCCGCGCCCAGGAAGTTGCTGCCGGCGCCGTCCACCGCCACCAGCACGGGCCAGGGGCCCTTCTTGGCCCAGCCCTGCGGCAGCGAGACCCAGCCCACCAGCGGGTGCTTGGGACTCTTGACCATGGCCACGTCGCCCTGCGCCAGCTCCAGCTCCAGCGCGTCGTAGCGGCCCTCGGCGGCACCCTCGGTGTCCAGGTCACGCAGCCGCACCAGCTGGCGGCCGGCCACGTCGGCTGCGCCCTTGTTGCCCGCCGCCTGCTTCGCCGCGGAGAACAGCTTGGCGAAGCGCGCCTTGGAAGGCTCGAGCTCGGCGGCCTTGAAGCGGTAGTCCTCGAAGCGCCGCGCATCCGCCGGCTCGTGCGCCTGCCCGCCGAGCTTCTCGTAGGCCTTGGCCAGCTCGGCGGCGAGCTTCTTCCAGCGCGCGTCGCCCTCGGGCTTGGCCGGCGCGTCCTTCTCCAGCCGCTCGCGGTGCGGGGCCAGCTGCTCCTTGCTGGCGCCTGCGGCCTCGGCCTCGGCCAGCGCGCGCGCCGCCTCGGCGTGCGCGGCCATGTCCAGCAGCTCCTTGGCGCCGGCCAGCGCAAGCTCGACCATCTTCTCGCGCGCCTTGGCCTCGGCCGACATGTCGCCCTTGGGCGCGGCCGACACGGGACGCAGGGCCAGCACCAGCACCGGGATCAGCAGCAGGACACGCAGCATGCAGGGTCTCCGCAGGGGGACGCGCGAGAGGATACGCAGGCGCGAGCGGGCCTGCGCGCGACGTGCCTTCCGGCACCCGGCTTCACGCGCCGGGCGGCCAGAAGGCGGCGGCCGTGAAGCCCCCGTCCAGCGGCAGGCAGGCGCCCGAGATCCAGCCCGCCTCGGGCCCCGCGAGGAAGGCCACCGCCGCGGCCACCTCCTCGGGCGTCCCGAGGCGGCCCACGGGGGTGGCGGCCAGCACGGCCTCGCGGAAGGCGGGCTGCGCCAGCACGCCCTCGGTGAGCGGCGTGGGCACGTACCACGGGGCGATGGCGTTGACGGTGATGCCGTCGCGCCCCCACTCGCGCGCGAGGTTGCGCGTCAGCTGCAGCAGGCCCGCCTTGGCCGCCGCGTAGGGCGCGCCGGTGGGCAGCGCCACCATCCCCGCCACGCTGGAGACGTGGATGATGCGGCCCTGGCCGCGCTGGCGCATGCCGGGCTGCACCAGCCGCGCCAGCTGGAAGGGCGCCGTGAGGCCCAGCGCCAGCAGCGCATCCCACTCCTCGAGGCTGAAGGCCTCGGCACGCTTGCGCACGTTGCCGCCCGCATTCGAGACCAGGATGTCGATGGGGCCCGCGGCCAGCAGCGTGCCCACCGCACGGTCCAGCGCCGCGCGGTCGGTGACGTCGGCCACGGCCACCTGCGCGCGCCCGCCCGCGGCGCGCACGGCGCCGGCCACGCGCTCGAGGCCCTCGCGGCCGCGAGCCAGCAGCAGCACCTCGGCGCCCTCGGAGGCCAGCCGCCGGGCGATGGCCTCGCCCAGGCCGCGCGAGGCGCCCGTCACCAGCGCGCGACGGCCCGCGAGCGCGGTCATCCGCGCGGCTTGGGCGACGCGACGCTGTAGTTGACCTTCGTGCCGCCCCCGCCCTGGCTGGGCGTGGGCACCTTGCCCTCGAGCGTGCGCGTGGGATCAGGCGGCGCCACCTCGGGATCCACCAGCACCGCCACCTCGTTGCCCCCGGGCAGGCGGCCCATCAGCTCCAGCAGCTGTCGCTGCGTGTCGCGCGTGAAGACGCTGCCCTCCAGCCGCACCACGCCGTTCACCACCTTCACCTGCAGCTTCTTCTCGTCGCGCAGCACGGGATGCGCCTTGATGGCGGACTTGAGGCGCGCGGCCAGCGGGTGCTCGGGCGGGGTGGGCGTGTCGGCCATGGCGTGGCTCCAGCAGGAGCCGTGGTTCTACCGGAGGGACGGCACGGCGCGAGGGCCGCGGCCGGGGCTACTCCACCCGGGCGTGACCGCCCCCCTCCACCTCCAGCACCGTGCCGGCGCGGGCGAGCGCATGGCGCACGAAGCCCAGCGCCCGGCCCGAGGGGCCTTCCACCACCACGGTGGTGAGGCGGCCCACCGTGCGGCTGCCCTGCTGCAGCGCAAGGCCGGCACGGGCGGCGGCGGCGTCCTCCAGCGCGAGGCGCACGAGCAGCGTGGCCGGGTGGCCCCGGTCGCGCGCCATCACGACGGGCTCCTGCCCCGGGTAGCAGCCCTTGGCATGGCACAGCGCGTCCTCGAGCCGCGCCTCGTTGGGCAGGATGCGCTCGTCGAGCTCGGCGCCCGCCCACGGCACGCCCTCCTCCACGCGCGCCCGCTCGAGGTCGCGGGGCTGCCACGAGGCGAGCACCTGCGCCAGCACGCCACGCAGGCGCGTGCCGCCGCCCGCCTCCACCAGCACGTGCAGCGCCGTGCGCGCGCCGAAGGGCAGCGCCAGCACCCACGCGCGCGCGCCGCAAGGCAGCACGCGCGCCACCACCTCGCCTTGCGCCGGCGACACGCCGAGGCCCGCGCCCTCGCAGGCCGCCTGCGGGCCGGGCGTCACCAGCAGCAGGTGCTCGTGGCCCGTGCCGACGTCCACGAAGGTCACGTCGTCGGCGATCACGTAGCGCTCCAGCGCGGGCAAGGCCTCGGGCGAGGCCCCCTGCGCCACGTCCAGCCACAGCCGCGGCCCCGCCTCGCCGGCAGGCAGGTGCCACAGCAGCAGGTGCGCCCGGATGCGGCCCTGGGCGGTGAGGCTGCAGGCGGGTGCACCGCGCCCGGGCGGCAGGCCCTGCACGTCCTGCGTGAGCATGCGGTGCAGGTAGGCGACCGCATCACGGCCCTGCACCTCGAGGAGGCGCCGGCCCTCGAGCCGCAGCCATCCACCGGCAGGGGACGCCCCGGGCACGCGCCCGCGTCCTAGGCGCGACGCGGCTGCCAGGGCACGTCGTCGTGGCCCGCGGCCGCATTCGCTGCGCGCGCCTGCACGAAGAGCAGGTCGCCCAGCCGGTTCAGCCAGCGCACGAAGGCGGCATCGATGCCCTCGTGCTCGCCCAGCGCCACCACCGTGCGCTCGGCACGACGGCACACCGTGCGCGCCACGTGCAGGCGTGCCGCCTGCTCGCAGCCGCCCGGCAGCACGAAGCTGGTCAGCGGCTTCAAGCCCTCCTCGAGCCGGTCGATGGCCTGCTCGAAGGCCTGCACGTCGCTGTCGCCCAGCCGCTGGATGCCGGGATCGCGTCCCGGCGTGGCCGCCAGGAACGCGCCGAGGCGGAAGCAGCCGTCCTGCGCGCGCTCCAGCACGCGGTCGATCTCGTCCATCTGGCGCACGGCGCGCGCCCAGCCCAGCGTCGCGTTCAGCTCGTCGACGGACCCGTAGGCCTCGACCCGCGCACAGGCCTTGCTGACGCGGGCGCCCCCGAGGAGGCCGGTGCTGCCGTCGTCGCCCGTGCGGGTGTAGATGCGCATGGCCGGATGCTGCCAGACAGGGCTTCGCGCCCAGCACGCCGACCGAGCGGCGACCCCCGGGGGGTGCGCGCCGGGCCGCCAGCCCCGGGCACGAGAGCCCCCGGGGCTGGGGCACGCCCGGGCGGCTAGCATCCGGCGCGTCCCGCCACGGAGCCCCGGTGAAGCCCAAGAGCCCGCTCATCGCCGTCTTCCTCACGGTCATGATCGACCTGCTGGGCTTCGGGATCGTGATGCCGCTGCTGCCGCGCTACGCCAGCGAGCACGGCGCGGACGGCTGGCTGCGCGGCCTGCTCTTCGCCTGCTTCTCGGGCATGCAGTTCCTGTTCGCGCCCTTCTGGGGGCGGCTCTCGGACCGCATCGGGCGCCGGCCCGTGCTCCTGGTGGGGCTGGGCGGCTCGGTGGCCTCCTACCTGCTGTTCGCCGTCGCCGAGCTCACCCCGCTGGCCCTGCCGCTGCTCTTCGCCTCGCGCATCGCCGCGGGCATCTTCGGCGCCACCATCAGCACCGCCTCGGCCACCATCGCCGACCTCACCACGCCCGAGCAGCGGGGACGCGGCATGGCGCTCATCGGCGTGGCCTTCGGCGTGGGCTTCACGCTGGGCCCCGTGCTGGGCGGCCTGGGCCACACGCTGCACGTGTGCGCGCCCGGCCTCATCGCAGCGACCTGCTCGCTGCTGGCCTTCGCCTACGGCTGGAAGAACCTCCCCGAGCCGGGCGAGCACAAGCCTGCGGCCAGCGGCCGCGGGCTGGGCGCTCCCGGGCTGCGCGCCGCGATGCACGCCCCGCAGGTGCCGCGCATCCTGCTGCTGGCCGTGCTGAGCACCGCCGCCTTCGCGATGTTCGAGAGCACGCTGTCGGTGTTCACCAAGCAACGCATGGGCCTGGACATCCAGCAGAACGGCTGGCTCTTCGCCTACATCGGCATCTGCCTGATGCTCTCGCAGGGCCTGATCGTGCGCCGGCTCATGCCCCGCCTGCGCGAGGTGCGCATCGCGCGCACCGGCGCCCTGCTGCTGTGCGCCGGGCTGCTGCTGGTGTGGCAGGTGCCCACGGCCGCCCTGCTCTACGCGGCGGTGCCCGTGGTGGTGCTGGGCTTCGCCTTCCTCACGCCCTCGCTCTCCAGCCTCGTGTCGCTGCGCACGCCGGGCGAGACACAGGGCGAGGTGCTGGGCATCTACCAGTCGGGCCTGTCGCTGGCGCGCATCATCGGGCCGGTGGCCGGCAACGCCCTGCAGGACCTGGGCATCGCCTTCCCCTACCTCGCCGGCGGCTGCGCGCTGGTGCTGGCCATCGGGCTCGCCTTCAGCGTGCGCGACCTCAAGGCGGCGGCGCCGTCCCCAGCGTGATGCCCAGGCCGTGGACGGCCTCGCCGGCCGCCAGCGGCACGGCGCTGGCGCTGGCCTCGTCGGGCCCGCCGTGCCACCCGCACAGGTCCAGCGACTCGCACGAGAAGCCGTCGGCATCGAGGTCCTCGCCCGCGCGCAGCAGCCACGTGCCGGGCGCGAGCGTGCCCACGTAGAAACGGTAGTCGTTCTCGGCCTGCGCCGTGCTGGTGGTGGGCACGAGGCCGGTGGTGGCCTCGAAGGGCACCACGCGCAGCAGGCAGCCGGCGCGCGGGTAGGTGCCGGGCAGCCCGATCACCACGCGCACGAGGCCCACGCCCCCATCCGCGCCGTAGAGGCGCACGGTGCCGGAAGCGACCGTCACGCCCGGCGCCAGGCGGGTGCGGTCCACGCTGACCTCCAGCCAGGAGGCACTGATGTCGTCACCCGGCACGCTGTCGATGAAGGTGGCTCCCAGCCAGTCGGCCCCGTCGTCGGTGATGGCTTGCGCGCCCACCAGCACCAGCGTGCCGCCGCCTGCGTTCACCAGGGGCAGCCGTCGCAGGCTGTCGAGCCCCAGCATCGAGGCACTGTCGATCGCCATGTGCAGCCGCGGCGGCCCGGCCAGCGGCGTGCCGCGGTCGGCCAGCAGCCGCTTGATGGCCGTGTGCACCTGCAGCAAGCCGTGGCCGTGCAGGTCGTCACGCCCGGGCGCGCCCAGGTCCCATGCGGAGGCCTGCAGCCGGGTGCGCAGCCCGCTGGCCGTGAGGGTGCCGTCCACCGACAGCAGCAGTGCGGCAGCCGCGCTCACGTGCGGGCAGGCCTCGCTCGTGCCTTGCTGCCAGGCGTGCGCCAGCGGCGCCGGGAACACGGTCTGGTCCACGCTGGCGCCCAGCAGGCCATCGACCCACCCGTCGCCATCGGTGTCCTGCAGCGTGGAGCCGCCCGGGGCCACCATCGAGACCTCGGGCCCGCGGCAGCTGTAGCCGGTGCCACGCAGCTGGGCATCCACGGCCCCCACCGCCATCACGGTCGGGAAGGCTGCCGGATAGAGCACGGCCCCGCCGCTGTTGCCCGAGGCGGCCACCAGCAGCACGCCGCGGTTGGCCGCTGCCGAGCAGGCCGCCTCCAGCTCCGTGCTGAAGGCGTCGGTGCCCAGCGAGAGGTTCACGATGGGCAGTGGCGACTGCAGGCGCCGGCCATCGGAGGTGGTGAGCAGCCCGGCGGCGTAGCGCAAGGCATCGGACACGTCGCTGACGAGGCCGCCCGAGCGGCCCAGCACGCGCAGGGGCATGGCACGGCAGCCGGGCGCCACGCCCGCGATGCCCGTGGCGTCGTCGGCGCGGCCCACCAGCAGGCTGGTGACGTGCGTGCCATGCCAGGTCGAGGAGCCACTGGGGTCGCCCAGGTCGCCGGCGTCGGTGGGATCGGGATCGCGCCCGTTGCCGTCGCCCGCCGAGGCGCTGCTGCTGATGAAGTCGTAGCCGCTGGCCAGCTGGCCTGCGAGGTCCGGATGCGACACCACGCCCGAGTCCAGCACGCCCACCACGATGCTGCTCGAGCCGCGCGTGGTGTCCCACGCATCCAGCGCGCCCACCGCGCGCAGGGCCCACTGCTGCGAGAGCCGTGGGTCGTTGCTCGTGCCGAGGGCACGCACCACCCAGTCGGGCTCGCTCCACGCCACCTCGGGGTCCGCCTTGAAGGCCTGCGCCGCCTTGCGGGCACCGCCCTCCGGCCCGGCCAGCCGCACGCGCCAGGTGCCGCCGCCCGTGGGCTCGCCCAGCACGTGGCCGTGACGCGTCGCCCAGGCCGCCGCGTCCACGCCCTCGCGCAGGTGCACCAGCACGTGCTCCTCGCTGCAGGGCGCATCCGCGGGCGCGGCCCGCGCGAGCACCTGCGCAGGCTGCGGCGGCGTGGGCGCACTGGGGACCGTCAGGTCGCTGGCCACGAAGGTGGCCACCCACGGCGTGACGCCGGAGGACAGCGAGAGCGTCACCAGGGCGTCCGTCCCCGCGGCCATGTCGAAGGAGACCCCCAGCGGGTTGCCCGAGGAGGCCGAGGCCAGCAGGGTGCCGGCGCTGTCGCGCACGGCCAGCCCTAGCACCACCGCGCCGAAGCCGAGGTTGACGTCACGGTAGGCCACGGAGAGGTCCACGCGCATCGGCGCCAGCGCGCGGTAGAGGAGCACGTCCTCGAGGTCGGCCTTCCCGTAGTACGCGCTGGCGACCGCCAGGTTGCCGGCCACCTCCAGCACGCTGCGGGCGAAGGCCGGCGCCAGCCGGCAGGCCTGCGCAGCGGTCTGGTTGGGCTCGCGCTCGACGATGCGTCCCAGGTGGATGCCGGGGATGGCCACCGTGCCGTAGAGGCCCGCCGGTTCCGTGGCGGGCACCGACGGGGCGCCCCCACCGCCGCCGCCGCAGGCTGACAGGGCGGCCACCGAGGCCACGGCCAGCCAGCGCCGGGCACTCGTGAGGGACGAGGCGATCCGACACGGGCGCGAGGAGGACAGGTGCATCGAGGAGTGGGTCCAGGAGGGTCGAGGCCGTCACGCGCAACGCGCACGCCCGGCGGCAGGGCGAGGGCACGCCAGCAGGCCCGATCCTACCCGTGCGCGCCACGGCCAGAGGGCACCGGCCCGGCTCGCGCCCCGGCCCACTGTTCCGCCCTGCGGGGCCACCGGTACAGTCCGGGCATCTTGCCGGCGGCTGGCGCCCCGGCCCACCCCCCGAGAGCGGCATGAGCCTGTCCAAGGCATTCAAGACCACCATCGGCGCCAAGACGCTGATGGCCCTCACGGGCCTGGCCCTGCTGGGCTTCGTGCTCGTCCACATGCTGGGCAACCTGCTCATCTTCCTGGGCCGGGACGCCCTCAACGCCTACGCAGCCCAGCTGCAGTCGCTGGGCGGCCTGCTGTGGCTGGCCCGCGGCGGACTGCTGGCCGTGCTGGTCGTCCACGTGGCCATGGCCATCCGCCTCACGCGCGCCAATCGCATGGCTCGGCCGGTGGCCTACGTCTCGGTGCAGCCGCAGGTCACGTCCTATGCGGCGCGCACGATGATGATGTCGGGCCTGATCGTGGTGGCCTTCGTGGCCTACCACCTGCTGCACTTCACCTTGGGCGTGACGCACCCCGAGCACCACGGCCTGCAGGCCACGCTCGCAGGCAAGCCGGTGCACGACGTCTACAGCATGGTGGTGCTGGGCTTCCAGCAGGCCCCCGTCGCGCTGTGCTACCTGCTGGCGCAGGCGCTGCTGGCGCTGCACCTCTCGCACGGCGCCTCCAGCCTGTTCCAGTCGCTGGGCGTCACGCACCCCACGCTCAAGGCAGTGCAGGCCAAGGCCGGCCCCGCGCTGGCGCTGCTCATCTTCGCAGGCAACGCCTCCATCGTGCTGGCCTGCTGGATGGGCCTGCTCAAGCTGCCGGAAGGGATCGCCGCATGAAGCTCGACGCGAAGGTGCCCTCGGGCCCGCTGGCCACGAAGTGGGACCGCCACCGCTTCGACCTCAAGCTGGTGAACCCGGCCAACAAGCGCAAGTTCCGCGTGATCGTCGTGGGCACGGGGCTGGCCGGCGGCTCGGCCGCGGCCACGCTGGCCGAGCTGGGCTACGAGGTGCACGCCTTCTGCTTCCACGACAGCGCGCGGCGCGCGCACTCCATCGCGGCACAGGGCGGCATCAACGCCGCGAAGAACTACCAGAACGACGGCGACAGCGTCTGGCGCCTGTTCTACGACACCATCAAGGGCGGCGACTTCCGCGCCCGCGAGGCCAACGTCTACCGCCTCGCGCAGGTGAGCGCAGGCATCATCGACCAGTGCGTCTCGCAGGGCGTGCCCTTCGCGCGCGAGTACGGCGGCACGCTGGCCAACCGCTCCTTCGGCGGGGCGCAGGTGTCCCGCACCTTCTACGCTCGCGGCCAGACCGGCCAGCAGCTGCTGCTGGGCTGCTATGCCGGCCTCTCGCGCCAGGTGGCCGCCGGCAAGGTGCGCATGCATCCGCGCACCGAGATGCTCGACCTCGTGGTGGTGGACGGCCGCGCGCGCGGCATCGTGACCCGCCACCTCGTCACGGGCAAGGTGGAGTCGTGGGCGGCCGACGCCGTGGTGCTGGCCACGGGCGGCTACAGCAACGTCTTCTACCTCTCGACCAACGCCAAGGCATGCAACGTGACGGCCACGTGGCGCGCCTACAAGCGCGGCGCCGGCTTCGCCAACCCCTGCTTCACGCAGATCCACCCCACCGGCATCCCGGTGGCCAGCGAGCACGGCAGCAAGACCACGTTGATGAGCGAGTCGCTGCGCAACGACGGCCGCGTGTGGGTGCCCAAGGCCAAGGGCGACCGGCGCGCGCCCTCGCAGATCCCCGAGGACGAGCGCGACTACTACCTCGAGCGCCGCTACCCCTCGTTCGGCAACCTGGCCCCGCGCGACATCGCCTCGCGCGCCGCCAAGGTGGTGTGCGACGAGGGCCGGGGCGTGGGCCCCACCGGGCGCGGCGTCTACCTCGACTTCGCCGACGCCATCCGGCGCGTGGGCCGCGACCCGATCGCGCAGAAGTACGGCAACCTCTTCGACATGTACGCCAACATCACCGGCGAGGACCCGTACGCGGTGCCCATGCGCATCTACCCGGCGCCCCACTACACGATGGGCGGCCTGTGGGTGGACTACAACCTGATGAGCAACGTGCCGGGCCTGTTCGTGATCGGCGAGGCCAACTTCAGCGACCACGGCGCCAACCGCCTCGGCGCCAGCGCGCTCATGCAGGGCCTGGCCGACGGCTACTTCGTGCTGCCGGCCACCATCGGCGGCTTCTTCGCCAGCGACGGCACCTCGAACGTGAAGGCCGACGCCGCGGAGTTCCGCGCGGTGGAGGCCGAGGTGCAGGCCCGCACCAAGCGCCTGCTCTCGGTGGGCGGCACGCGCACGCCCGACTCCTTCCACCAGGAGCTGGGCCGCCTGATGTGGGAGCACGTGGGCATGGCCCGCAACAAGCAGGGCCTCGAGGGCGTGCTGGCCCGCATCCCCGCGCTGCGCGAGGCCTTCTGGAAGGACGTGCGCATCGTGGGCTCGGGCGAGGAGCTCAACCAGTCGCTGGAGAAGGCCGGGCGCGTGGCCGACTTCCTCGAGTTCGGCGAGCTCATGGCCCGCGATGCCCTCGTGCGCGAGGAGAGCTGCGGCGGCCACTTCCGCGAGGAGCACCAGACCCCCGACGGCGAGGCCAAGCGCGACGACGAGCGCTTCGCGCACGCCAGCGTGTGGGGCTACGAGGGCGAGGGCAAGGCGCCCTCGCTGGAGAAGGAGCCGCTCGTGTTCGAGAACGTCCACCTCGCCACCCGGAGCTACAAGTAGCCATGGAGCTCACGCTGCGAATCTGGCGGCAGGCCGGCCCCTCCTCGGAGGGCCGCCTGGAGTCCTACACCGTCAAGGACGTGTCGCCCGACATGTCCTTCCTCGAGATGCTCGACCTGCTCAACGAGGGCCTGCTGCGCGAGGGCAAGGCCCCCGTGGCCTTCGAGCACGACTGCCGCGAGGGCATCTGCGGCTCGTGCGGGATGATGGTCAACGGCGCCGCCCACGGCCCCAAGCGCGGCGCCACCACCTGCCAGCTGCACATGCGCTCGTTCCGCGACGGTGACACCATCACCATCGAGCCCTGGCGCGCAGGCGCCTTCCCGGTCCTCAAGGACCTGGTGGTGGACCGCTCGGCCTTCGACCGCATCGTGCAGGCCGGCGGCTACATCTCCACCAACGCCGGCAGCGCGCCGGACGCCAACGCCGTGCCCATCCCCAAGGCCGACGCCGACCGCGCCATGGACGCGGCGGCCTGCATCGGCTGCGGCGCGTGCGTGGCCGCCTGCCCCAACGCGGCCGCCATGCTCTTCACCGCGGCCAAGGTGGCGCACCTGGGCCGCCTGCCGCAAGGCAAGCCCGAGGCCGACAAGCGCGTCATCGCCATGGTCGAGACCATGGAGGCCGAGGGCTTCGGCGGCTGCACCAACCACTACGAGTGCATGGAGGCCTGCCCCAAGGAGATCGACGTGCGCTTCATCGCCGAGATGAACCGCCTCTACGTGCGAGCCAAGGGGCGCGAGGAAGCCACCAAGGAGCGCTCGGGCGACGGCTAGCCATCGCACCGAGGCCCACGCGGCCGGCCCCGCTCGCGCCCCAGGCCCCTGCCTGGGCGCGCCCCCTAGTCGTTGCGCAGCCAGACGTTGGTCCAGCGGGAATCCCCGCCGCACTGGTGGTCGTTGACGGTCACGAGGCGACCGGCGTCCCACGAGTACGGCAGCACGATGACGCAGTCGTAGGGCTGCGAGTAGAGCAAGGCCACGTTGCCGGAGCCCTGCTGCCAGTTGCCGTAGTCCTGCGTCGGGACGCCGTCGAACACCCACTCGGCGTAGTAGGTGCCGTCGGGCCCCACCGAGAGGTAGCCGTACCACGTGCCGGTGTTCCACGGCCTGGCGACGTAGCCGGTGTCGTAGCGGATCTCGAAGTCCACCAGGCTGTAGGTGCCGACGATCTGCTCCGGGGCCACGCTGGGGCCCCCGCCACCGCCCCCGCCGCAGGAGGCAAGCCCGGGCGGGAGCGCCAGCAAGCCCACGATGCAGGCCAGGCGCGCGAGCGTGCGCGCGAGGCGCTGGGCGAAGGTGCGGTGGATCGGGAAGGGCAAACGCTGCATCGTGGCCTCCTTGGCAGCACGCAGGCCGCCGTGCCCCCGTCCGGGGGCCTTGGGTTGGGTTCGACACGGGACCGGTCACTCCCATCCGGGCGGGGACCCCAACGGGGTCCCTTGCACGCCACGCATGGGCATCACGAACGGGCAAGGCGGCTGCGGGGCCGTCCCCGGGCGGGTGGACCCCACCCCTGCCGCGGCGAGGCCACGCGACGCCGGGGCGGCACGCGGCACGAGGCTCAGCCCGGGCCTGGGGGCGAGGCGGGCGGCGCCACGGCCGGTCCGCCCGAGAGGGCCGGCGCGGGCAGGAATCCGACGAGCACCAGCGAGAGGCGCTTGCTGGCGCTGCCGCCACCGAATGCCACCCCCAGCACCTGGCTGGCCCGCAGGCGGGCGGTGCGGCCTTGGCTCTTGACGGTGCCCAGCTTCAGCCCCAAGGCGCGGGCTGCCGCCCGTTCCTCCAAGCCATTGACCATGGCCAGGAGCACGCGCCACTCCCCTTCGCTGAGGGCCTGCCTCACGGCCCGCGCCGCCTCGGAACAGGGCACCCGCAGCCAGATGCCGCTGCCCGGCACGGTCACGAAGCCCGGCTGCAGGGCCTCGGCGCCCACGGCCGGACCTGCCGGGCAGTGGATCAGTGCCTGCTTCACCCGACGCGGCATGTACACGACCTCCTCTCGCATGCTTTGGCATGCTGCGATCCCGCGACCCTCGGCACTCCCGTCCCGCAGGCCCCTCGCCCCCGACCTCGCCAGCACCGCACGAGCAGTGCCCCTACCTAGTGCTTCAGGGGTTGACTCCCATGCGTCGATCATGTGCCCGAATCGGGCTCTCGACGCAGGGTGGACGGGCCTCGCAAGGCCATTTCTGGCCTTGCGTCGCCTTGGCACTGCCTGCGCAGCGCCTCTCCACACCACGCGGCGTGGCTGGCTGCCTCCGAGACCAACCATCCGGCAGCGGCCTGGGGCCGCCGACCCCACCTGCGCTTGGCGCCCGCAGGTGGCCTAGGCGGCCCTAGACGCTCGCTGCGGGCAGCTGGGAGCGCTCAAGGCGCCCGCACGCGATGTCATGGCCTCTACTAATACAAGCGCCATGAACGGGGGGGCTGGCAGCCCTTCAGGCGCGCCAAGCAGGCCGCCTGCCGCGACGGGACCCCGGGCTGGCAGCAGCCAAGGATCCGGCCCGCGCCTGCTGGCCAGCCGGCAGGGCCTGGCGGCCCCTGGAACATGCCGCCCACGCTCTCTCAACGGTCCATGACTCGGCATGCAGGCCTCCTACCCATGGAAGTTGCCCGCCACGGGGGGCTGGCGGACCCCCGGTGGTCGCCGCAGTAGCCCAGGCACGGGCGATGTGCCGCCGTTAGGGCTGCCCGTGGTGCCCGTAAGGCCTCGAGCATCTGGTTTGTGCCCAGCGCGGGCACCGGAGGTGCCCGTAAGGTCCCGCCGATCGTGGTGTGCCCGGTGCCCTACCGAAGCGCCACGCCCTGCTCCAGCTGGGCGGGCGACGCGCCCCCCATAAGTACGATTGCCGTGGACGGGGGTACTCGCCGGACCCCGTGCTAGTGAGGCCTACGCGACCTCCACTAGTAGGAAGTTGACCGCTACGGGGGGCTGAGAGCGCACAGGGCGCCCGCACGTAGCTGGGCTCGAGCGCCGCAGGGGCCCCCGTGCGGGCGCCACCTGGCGGGGCGGATCAACCCGACGTCATGCCTGGGAGACACCGCCCGGCAACGGCGGCCCGGGCCCGGTGAGCTGCCGCCAGCCCGGCCACCGCCCAAGAGCCCTCCCGCCCCCGGCAGGCGGCCCTCACCTGCGCGCACCCACGGTGCGGCCGGGGCGAGCCGTGCCCATGGCCCGACCAGGCCCGAGGACTCTTGATCGCGCCTGCCGGGCCTAGCCCAGGCTCGGCCAGCGAGGCGAGCCCTTGACGTTGGGCGCGTGCAGGAAGCCGACGAGCACCAGCACGAGTCGCTTGCTGGCACTGCCGCCACCGAAGGGCATGCCGAGGATGCGACCAGCCTTCACCCGGGCCATGCGCCCTTGCGTCTTCACGGTGCCAAGCGCGATGCCCAGCGCGCGAGCGGCGTGCCGCTCGTCCAGCCCGTTCACCATGGCCAGCAGCACGCGCCACTCCGCGTCACTCACCTCGGCGCGCACCGCCTTGGCTGCGGGCGAGTGCGGGACGCGCAGCGGCACGCCACGGCCCTCCACCATCACGAAGTGCGTGTCGCCCTTGGCCGATCCCTCGCCAGCATCCCCCGCCACGGGCAGCAGCCTGTGCTTGTTCTTGCGCGGCATCGTTCCCTCTCCCGCCTCCCATTGACCTGCCATCCTTGCCCCAAAGGACATACGCCTTCCTCGGCAATACTCCGGATTCAAGCATGACCGCGAGCGCGCCGCAACTCACGCGCATCCACGGCTGGAATGCCTTTCAGCAGGCTCTCCTGAGCAACCTCCACACGGATCATCACTCATTTCGATTCATGAACGCCATTCGATGCTTTTACGATCGCGCTCCGCGTCATTTTTGTTTACATTCCTCATGGAAACAACGTTGCGTCAGGAGAATCTCCATCGATCATGGCGCTTTCATCATGCATGTCCTAGGCGCAAAGGATGCCGCCCTCCCACCGCGCATCGCTGCCCTGGGCCAGGGGCGCGCCTGCCATCACGAGGCGCGCCAAGGCCAACCCCGCCAGCAGCGCATCGAAGTCATCCTCGCCAGCGCGGGCCCGGGCCCACGCCGAGTCCGGCACGACCAGGCTCGACTGCAGCAGCCACGGCATGCCGACGAGCCCATCCAGCTCGCGACGGCGCACGTCGGGCTTGGCCTTGGACAGGGCGCGCGGCCGCGCAGGCAAGGTTGCAGCCAGTGCCGTGCCATACGCCGCCCGCGGGTACATCTCGGCCAGCACGCACTGCGGCCGATCCAGCAAGGTGCGCAGTGGACCCTCGAAGGGCCACACGGCAAAGCGCTTCCCCGCTGCCCGCGACGCCACCAGGTCCACCCACAGCGCGCGCGCAGCCGGCCCGACCTGGCCCGGGATGCCATGCACGAACACGGAGCGCGCATGCGTGGCCACCTCGACTGCGCGCCGCAGCATCACCCCGTGCCCCGCCGCGGCCGCGACGAAGGCGGCCAGCGCGCCACGGCCGGCGGGCACGCGGAAGAAAGGCGTGGCGGGAGACCACGCCCCCGCGTCCGACACCGGCTGGAGGAAGTTCACGAGCCCAAGCGCGCGCGGCAGCCACTCGAGGAAGTGCTGCGCGTCCAGCGGCAAGGCCCTCGCGAGCGACGCGGGGATGCCGAGGGGAGCGTCCACGGCGACCAACGCCGACCCGCCTGCACGGCGCGCCTCGGCCGCATCCAGCACGGCAGGCAAGGTCCAGCCGGCCGGCGGAGGCTCGAGGCGCTCCACGCGGCCTCGAGCAAGATCCACGGCACACACGGCGCGCGCGCGGTCTCGCGTGCTCCAGTCCGCAGTCACCAGCACGCGCAAGCGGGCCGGCGCGAGATGGTCCTCCTGCCCAGCGGCGGGAGCGCTGACGGCGGCCACCACGGGACTGGCTCGCCCACGCGCCGGCCGCACGGCGGGTGTCACGAGGTCCCACGCCTCCTCGCCCAGCACGTCCACCACGGCCAGCCACACGCGCGCCGCAGCCTCCGCATCGCACAGGGCATCGTGGTGCTGCTCGAGCGGGATGCCCAGGTGCTGGCACACTGCTTCGAGGCGCACGCTGGGCAGCGACCACGCCCGACGGGCGCCGCGCACGCTGTCGTGGAACGCGATGGTGGGCGCGGGGAGCCCGGCGCCCCGGCAGCTGGCCAGCAGCACGCCGCGATCGAAGGATGCATTGTGCGCCACGAGCCCGGCAGCGCCGTCGAGCAGCCCCTGCAGCGTGGGCCACAGCTGGCCGAAGCGTGGGGCGTGCGCCACGTCCTCGCGCCGGATGCCATGGATGCTGGTGAACATCCACTGCGGCCGCGCAGGCGGCTGGATGAGGCGACGCTCGCGCGCCACGATGCGCCCGCCCTCCACGCGCACCAGGCCCACGGCGCATGCGCTGTCTCGATCGTGATGGGCCGTCTCGAAGTCGATGGCCACGAAGGTGCGATGGGACACGGGTCCGTCTCCGGGGGGCAGCGACCCCGCCTGCACGGCGGCATTCCCGCACCCGCGCTAGCATTCTCGCGGCACGGCGGACATGGGCATGGCCCCCACGTGGCCGTACCGACGAGGATCGCACGATGAGCACCGAGGCCTGGCTGGGCTGGCTCGCCTGGGGCGTGGTGGTGTTCTGCATCCTGTGGTGGAACCAGGGCCGGCGCGAGGCGCGCGCGCGCGAGCAAGCCCACGACCTCGCGCGCCGTGCGCACCGCGCCCGCCGGCCGGCCCCGCCGCCGCACGAATCCGCGCTGTCGCCGCCCCCCCAGGCCCCCGCGTCCACCATGGAGGCGTGGGTGGACACGCACGAGCCCACGCTGCCCACCCCGCCGGCGCGCGTGCCGTGGGCGGCGGGCACCTCGTCCCCGGGCCTCGACCCCGCCGAGGAGGGTGCCCGGCAGGAGGCGCGCGCGTTGCTGCGCGCCGCCATCGCCCGGCAGGCCTCCGTGCGCTTCCGCTACACGGACCGGGCGGGCGAGTCCACGCTGCGCACCGTGCGGCCCTCCGCGATCACCCGCACGGCCGACACGGGCGATGACACGCCGCGCGAGTGCGTCGTGGGCTTCTGCGAGCTGCGGCAGGAACAGCGCGCCTTCCGCCTCGATCGCATCCGCGACCTGGACATGGTGGACTGACTGGACGCTAGCGGCGGCGGCGCGCGTACTTCGCGCTGGAACCGCGGGCCTTGCGCACGGGGTACTTGCGCGCGTTCTTGCGCAGCTTGCGCCGGAAGGCCGCGGCCAGGTCGATGCCCTGGTCGTGGGCCAGCAGGAGCACCCAGTAGAGGATGTCGCTGAGCTCGTCGGCCACGTCCTCCCGGTGCCGGCGCAGGTGCCTCACCAGGTCATCGCCCTGCTTCCACTGCGTGAGCTCCAGCAGCTCGGCCGCCTCCAGCGCGAGGCTCAGGCACGCATCCTTGGCGTTGTGGAACTGGGCCCAGTCGCGGGCGTCGCGGAAGGCGATCACGGCCGCCTGGAGGCTTGCCAGCGTGCTTGCCTCCCGCCGTGCGCCGCGCCGGATCACGACGTGCCTCCTGCCCGGGTGCCGCGACCCGCATCCTTGCCCGCCTCCGCGGCCGCCTGCCGCACCGACTCCCACTGGCGGCGCACGCCCTCCTCCACCAGCACGGTGGGCGACCAGCCCAGCACGCGCTGCGCCTTCTCGATGCGGGCGGCCGTGATGCGCACGTCGCCGGCGATCACGGGGCCGTGGCGGCGCTCCAGGCGCCGGCCCGTGACACGCTCCACGGTGTCGAGGAGGGCGTTGAGTGCCACCGTGTGGCCGCGGCCCAGGTTGATGGCCTCGCCCACGGGCGAGCGCTGCAACGCCCGCACGGTGGCCTCGACGATGTCGTCCACGTAGGTGAAGTCCCGCTGCTGGCTCCCGTCGCCGTGCACCTCCACGGGACGGCCCTCGCGGGCGGCCTGCAGGAAGATCTGGATGCCCTTGTCGGGTCGCTCGCGCGGCCCGTAGACGCTGAAGTAGCGCAGGGCGCAGGCAGGCACGCCGTGGTGGCGCTGGTAGAGGCGCACGAGGTGCTCGCCCGCCAGCTTGGTGATGCCGTAGGGCGAGAAGGGGCGCGTGGGCGCCTCCTCCGTCACGGGCTCGGTGGCCTCGTCGCCGTACACGCTGGCCGAGGAGGCGTAGGCGAAGGCCGACAGGCGCCGCCCGCGCACGGCCTCCAGCAGGCGCTGCGTGGCCAGCACGTTGTGGCCTAGGTAGGCGGCGAAGTGCTCGCCCCACGAGGCGCGCACGCCCGCGCGCGCGGCCAGGTGCGCCACCGCCTCCACGCCCTCCAGCGCCGGCTCCAGGGGATCGCGGGCGAGGTCCAGCTCCAGCACGCGCGCCCGCGCATGGCGGCGGATGCCGGCAAGGTTGCGCTCCTTGGCCTCGCGCGCGTAGTAGGGGTCGAAGCAGTCCACCACGGTGACCTGGTGGCCGTCGCGCAGCAGGCGGTCGGCCAGGTGGCTGCCGATGAAGCCTGCGCCGCCGGTGACGAGCACGTGCATGCGCGTGATCCTAGCCCCGGGACGCGGCTGCCCTAGCCCGGCGTGCCCCCACGGCGGGCCCGCGCGATGAGCACGAGGTTGCGTCCGTAGGGGATGGGGTTGAGGGCGTAGGCCGCGATCATCACGTAGTCGTCGCGGTGGATGGCATAGGCGCACAGGCCCACGCTGCCCACGATGCTGAGCACGAAGAACGAGGGCGGCAGCACGCTCACGCCCTGCCGCTCGCTGGTCCACCACTGCAGCACGAAGCGGCTGGACCAGGCGAGCTGGCCCAGCGAGCCCACCACCAGCCAGGCCACGGGCTGGTCCCAGTCCAGCAAGCGCTCGCCGCTCCACGCCACCAGCGAGAGGCCCGCCAGGGCCGCTGCCGCGAAGGCGAAGGCCAGCCACGGCGCGCGGGCCGGCGCCCCGGCCGGACGCGGGTACGTGGCCAGCCACAGGTTGCGCGCGTAGAGCGCGCCGTTGACCAGCACGCCGGCGAGGAAGACGCCGTCCATGCGGTGCAGCTGGTAGACGAGCAGCAGCGCCGTGCCCAGCAGCGACCATGCCCAGAAGCCCGGCGTGAGCACGGAGCGGCGCGCTCGCTCGCTGTGCAGCCACTGCTCGAGCATGCGCCAGGTGAACACGGCCTGCCCAGCCCAGCCCACCGCGTCCCACGCCTGGAAGGCGAGGACCGGTGCGAGCCCCGGCATCACGGCTGCCCGGGCGGCGCCGGCGGCGGCCGCTCCGTGGCCTTCCACGACAGCTGGCGGTCGCGCAGCCAGCGCACGCCGCGCGTGTCGCGCATGCCGCGGAACATGCGGTTCCACACGCCGTAGTGGCTCGTGCCGCTGGCCCGCGGCCGGTGCGCCACGACCACCTCCGTGACACGGAAGCCCTCGTAGCGGGCCAGCGTGGCCAGGAAGCGGTGCAGGCCGTTGTAGAGCTTGATGCGCTCGATCACCTCGCGCCGGAACACCTTGAGGCCGCAGCCGGTGTCGTGCACCTGCTCGCCGGTGCGCCAGTTGCGCCACCCGTTGCCGATGCGGCTGCTGATGCGCTTGAGCCACGGGTCGTCACGGTGCTTGCGCCACCCGATCACCATGTCGTGGCCCGGCAGGGCATCGAGCAGGCGCGCCAGCTCGCCGGGCGGGTTCTGCAGGTCGGCGTCGCACATGCCGATCACGGCGCCGCGCGCGTGGCGGAAGCCGCAGTCCAGCGCCGCCGTCAAGCCGTGGTTGCGGTCATGGTCCAGCACGCGGATGCGCGCGTCGCGCGCGCGCAGCCGGTCGAGCACGGCGCTGCTGCCGTCGCGCGACCCGTCGTTGACGAAGATCACCTCGGCGCGCTCGCGTCGCGTGGCCAGCAGCGCCTCCACCTCGTCCCACAGCGGCTGGAGGTTGCCTTCCTCGTCGTGGACCGGGATGACCAGCGAGAAGTCCACCGTGGGCGCGCTCACGGGCAGCTCCTACGCACGGCCGCGCCGCGGGACATCCTGAAGCCAGCGGTAGAGCGCCCCGCCGGGGCACTCCGTCGGGCACAGGTCACGGTGTCCGTGCAGGGCGCTGGACGGGATGCGCAGCACGCGGCGCCGGTCGTCGAGGAACGCTGCCAGCGCCTCCAGCTGCCGGCGCGCGGGCAACGCGGTGCTGAAGTTGCCGATCACGCTGATGCCCAGGTTGCCCTTGTTGTTGGCGCCGCCCGCATGCGCGCCCTGCACGCTGGCCGGCCGGCCCTCGTAGATGCGGCCGTCCGTGCCCACGAGGTAGTGGTAGCCGATGTCGGCCCAGCCCTGGTGGTCCTGGTGGTAGCGCTGGATGGAGCGCACCACCTCGCGGTCAGGGCGGCCGCGCATCCCTGCGTGCTCGTCGGTGTGGTGCACGGTGATGCGCGTGATGGTGCCCATGGGGTCGTGGTTGGCACGCAGGCAGCCCGCACCCCATTCCTCGCGCGTCACCAAGGTCCACGCCGCAGCGCGCCGGGCCGGCTCGCGCCAGGCCTTGGGCATGGGCGGGGGCAGCGCGCAGGCCGCCGGCCGCGGCGGCTTCACCGTGGGCACGTCGCAGGCGTTGGGCTCGACGTGGCCGGGCACCACCGGCGAGCCGGCGGGAGCCCGCACCACGCTGGGGCCGGGCAGGGGCGCGGCCGGGGGCGTCGTGGGCGGCACGCCCGCAGGACGGCCCGCCCCCCACGGCACCTCCGACCAGCTTGACGGCCCGCGCGCGCAGCCGCACAGGAAGAGGGCGCCCGTGGCGGCCAGGAAGTCGCGCCTGTGCATGGAGGGGGTTCCGGCGAGGTGCGTGCGGCGCCGGCACGCCGGCCGGGACGGCACGGCCCCGGCCCTCTTGGAGGGATCGTGCGCCCGCTGCAGGACTTGAGCCGGCTAGCGCGGCGCCGGCAGCCGGGTCGGTGCCGGCACGCCCGGCTCCGGGGCGTTGGTCACCACGACCAGCTCGCGGATGTCGGCCTGGTCACGCCATGCCTCGCGCACGGCCGACAGGCGGCGGCCCAGCTCCGGGTCGCCCGAGGCCTCGCGCCGCACCTGCTCCCAGAAGCGCGCGTCCAGCACGGCGGAGCCGCGGGGCTGGCCCGGGCCCAGCGCCGCCGCCAGCGCCGCGGCGTCGGCCACGCGCGGCGTGCGCGGGCGGTCCAGCGCCCAGAGCAGGTTCGTGCCCTCGTGCAGCCCGCCGAACCAGACCGTGCCCTGCGGGCCCGCGGCCTGCTCGGCGGCCTGCGCCACGGGCCGCATGCTCTTGTAGGGATCGGCGGCCGGCAGGTAGCCCAGGTGCAGCACGGCCAGCGCCGCGAAGAGCAGGGGCGCCGCGCCGCGCACCGCGCGCACGGGCTCGGCCCGGGCCCGCCATGCCCGCACGGCCCCCACGCCGGCGGCCAGCGCGGCCAGCGCGAGCGCGGCCCACGGCACGACCCCCAGCGGGGCCCGCTCGCCACCGGCACGCCCCACCAGCAGCAGGCTGGCCAGCCATGGCAGCAGCGGCAGCACGAGGGCGAACACCGCCAGCGAGCCCATGAACACCCACGTGGCCCCGCGCGCCAGGCGAGGCCACAACCCACGCTCGAGCACCCACGCCGCCGCCAGCGCCGTGAAGGGCAGGCCGGGGACGAGGTAGAGCTCGCGCTTCGTGGCGGTGAGCGACAGGCCGACGAAGAGCACGGGCCCGGCCACCAGCGCCGCACGCAAGCCCGCCCGCGCCTCGCCGCGCACCGTGCCCGGGCGGATCGAGGCCCACGCGCCCAGCGCCAGCAGGCCCGCGCACGGCAGCGTCCACACCGGCCAGTTCACGAGGTAGTAGTAGAGCGGCCGCACGTGGCCGCGTTCCTCGCCCGTGATGCGGCCCTCGATCTGGCCCAGCAGCCGTTCGCGGTAGGCCTCGGTGCCGTAGGCCAGCGCCGGCAGCAGCCACGCCAGGCACAGGCCCACCATCACCAGCGGCACCAGCCACCAGCCCGGGTCGCCTCCACGCGGCCGGTGGCGCAAGGCCACGCCCTCGGCCGCCACCAGGGCTGGCGGCAGCAGGAAGCCCAGCGGGCCCTTGACGAGGATGGCCAGCGCCCAGCAGGTGCCCATGCCGATGGCAGGCCATGCGCCGCCCTGCCTCAGCCAGGTGCCGCCGCGCTCCACCGCCCACAGCAAGGCGCAGGTGAGCGGCAGGTCCAGCCCGGCGCGCGGGCCGTTCCACGCGACCAGCAGCGTGCCCGCGAACAGCACCACGGCGGTGCCCGGCGGGCCGGGAGCGCCGAACCAGCGCCGTGCCAGCCGCTGGATGGCGAACAGGCAGCCGATGGCGCACAACGCCCCCACCAGCCGCGCGGTGACCGCGGTCACGTCGCCCAGCGGCATGGAGAGCAACGCCACGGCCCAGTAGAAGATGGGCGGCTTCTCGGCATAGAGCTCGCCGTTGCGCGTGGGGACGAGCCAGTTGCCGTCGCGCAGCATCTCGCGCGCCACCTGCCCGTAGCGCGGCTCGTCAGGCGCCCACAGGTCGCGCGGCGAGCAGGCCCCGGCCAGCAAGGCCAGCGCCACCACCCACAGGAGCCAACGGTCGCTGGGCTCGCGCGCCATGCCCAGAGCCTAGCGCCCGTGACGGCGCGCGCGAACACCATCGCGCACGCAAGTCACGCCACCAGCCCGCCGATCCACCCAGCAAGCCTGCCGCAGCCCGCGACCGTGCGGCCATGGGCCCCGGACCCGCATGCCGCCCTTCCTGAAAGCCACGCTGCTGCTGACCGCGTCGAACGTCTTCATGACCTTCGCGTGGTACGCCCACCTCAAGAACATGAGCGACCGGCCCTGGTGGCTGGCCGCCCTGGCCTCGTGGGGCATCGCGCTCTTCGAGTACCTGCTGCAGGTGCCGGCCAACCGCATCGGCCACGCCACCATGAGCCTGGGCCAGCTGAAGATCCTCCAGGAGGCGATCACGCTGACGGTGTTCGTGCCCTTCGCGATCTTCTACATGAAGGAAGCGCCGCGCTGGGACTACCTGTGGGCGGCGCTGTGCATCGCGGGCGCCGTCTACTTCATCTTCCGCGGGGCCTGAGCGAGCGCCGGCGCGAGGCCGGACTAGCGCGCAGCGGGGCCGTCCGCGGGCGCGCCGCTGCCCGGAGGCAGCGTGGGCAGCACGATGTCGGTACGCGCGAGGCGCGACTGCGGCTCGAGCTCGGCGGGCGCCGCCTCCAGCGCGCCGGCCAGCTCGGCCGTGTCGCGCGCCTTGGGCAAGAGGCGCCGGTTGTAGGAGCCCACGGCATCGTTGTAGGCCTTGGTGGCGCTGTCGAGCCCCTTGCCGACACGCTGCAGGTCCTCGGCCAGCGTCTGGATGCGGACGAACAGCTCCTTGGCGTGCTCGCCGATCTTGATGGCGTTGGCATTGATCGTGGCCTGCTGCCACTGCAGGGCACAGGTGCGCAGCAAGGCCAGGAGCGTGGAGGGCGTGGTGATGACCACGCCCTGCTCGAGCGCTTCCTTGAACAGCGTGCCGTCGGCCTCCAGCGCCGCCACCAGCGCGCTCTCCACGGGCACGAACATCACCGTGAGCTCGATCTCGCCCTCCACGGCGTCCGCGTAGGCACGGGAGCAGAGCGTGCGCACGTGTGCGCGCACGGCCACGGCGTGCGCCTCGCGACGGCGCGTGCGCTCGGCCTCCGGCTGCGCCGCATCGATGGAGTCGAGGTAGGCATTCATCGGCACCTTGGCGTCGATGGGGATGGCGCGCCCCCCGGGCAGGCTCACGATCATGTCCGGTCGCAGCGTGTCACCGTCCTCCGTCCGCACGCTGGCCTGCTCGACGAAGTCCACGTGCTCACCCAGCCCAGCCATCTCCACCACGTTGCGCAGCGTGATCTCGCCCCACTGTCCACGCTGGCGGTTGTCGCGCATCGCGCTCGAGAGGGCCTGGGCTGCGCTGGAGGCCTTCTGCTGCAGGTCGGCCACCTGCTTGAGCTGCTCGGCCAGCTGCTTGGCGTCGCCCTCGCGCTTCTCGCCCAGCTCCTTCACGAGCTGCTGCTGCCTGTCGAGCTGCTCCTTGAGCGGGCCCACGAGCCCCTCGATGGCCTTCTGGCGCGCTTCCAGCTCCTGCTGGGAGAGCTGCTTGTGGCCCTCGAACTGCGCCTTGGCCTGCTGGAGCAGGGACTCGGCCGCCTGCTTGAGCACGTCGGCGCCGGTGGCCTTGAAGGCGTCGGCCAGCTGCGTGCGCGCCTGCTCCAGCGTGGCGCGCAGGTCCGCCATGGCCCGCTCGCGCTCCTCGACCTGGGTCGCGAGGACACCCAGCTTCTCGAGCGTCCGCGACTGCGCGCCCACGGCGTCCTCCGCCTTGCGTCGCTCGTCGGCCACGCTCGCCTCGAGGGCCGCGCCCCGTTCCTGCTGCGCCCGCAGCCCGGCGCTGGCCGCAGCGTGGTCTGCCAGCGCCTTCTCGTGCCGCGCACGCAGCGCGGCGACCTCTGCGTCGAGACGGGCCTGCGCGTCCCGCGTGGTGTCCAGTTGCGCCTGCAGGGCGGCCGTCGCCGCCGAAGCGCGACCGCGCAGGAGCGCGTAGGCGACGGCAGCGCCTGCGACCGCGCCCGCGAGCAGGGAGATCCAGTCCATGATGACGCTCTCCAGGCCAGGTGCGGCCCCGAGGGCGCGCACGCAGCAGGGTACGGGTGGCGCGCGACCGGCGCCGGGGACCTAGGCCGCGGGGCGTTGGGAGCCGGGCGTGTCGCGACGGCGCAGGCGCGGCCCTTGCGCCGGGGTGGGTGCGGCAGGGCTGGCGGGGTTGGGACCACCCGCGGCGGGCGAGTTGCCCTGGTCCGCCGGCAGGGCCTTGGGCTCGGGCGCGGCCACCGTGCCCGCCTTGGGCGTGGCCTGCCCGCCCTTCACGTCCGGGACGTCCTTGGCGCCGAGGCGAGCCAAGAGGGCGTCGCGCTTCACGCAGGCGACCTGGAAGTCGGCCGTCTGGAGGCTGAAGCGCACGCGGCGCTTGCGGCCCTCCTCGACGAGGCAGTAGTGCACCCACCACGTGTTGCGGTTCTTCCAGAGGTGGTGCTTGGGGTTGTCCTTGTTGACACGGATCGAGAGCGTGAATGCCATGGCATCCTCCACACGGGTTGGTCGAGAGTCCCCAGACGCGGCCGCGAGCGCCGCAGGAGTTTCAGGTTGCCGGGCTTTCTCGACCCGGCCACATCACGAGGTCATCAGACCCCGCAGTACCACCTTGCCCTCCCAGGCAGGTTGGCCGCCCCCGGGGTGAGCCGGGGGCCGTCTGGATGCGAACACGCATCATATACGACGGCAGCCCGTCCTGCAACCCCCGGATGTGTCATCCGCTCACGGCCACCCCGCTCACACCCCTGAGCCACGAGCCAGCCGGCGGGTTTCAGCCGCCGGGGGGCCACCTCCCGCCGCGACCCGGGGCACTCTGGGGCAGCCGGAGCCGGGCCGCCTCAGTCGAAGCGGGGCTCCCGCTTCCAGCGCAGCCACGCGTAGAGGTTCATGCCCCCGAAGATGGCGTTGGCGTAGACGGTGGCGGCGCTGTGGGCGAACACCCCGAACACCAGCCAGGCCACGTTGGACAGGGCTCCATACAGGAACCCGCTGCGCTGCTTGGCGGCCAGCTTGAGCAGCGCCACGAACGACAGCGCCATGCCCAGGTAGTCCATGCCGTGGAACTTGAGCAGCTCGAGGTCCCACAGCCAGGACAGGTCGAGGTCGGCCAGCAGCGGCATGCGGGGCTCCGGGGGCGAGGCAGGATGGTGCCCGCGCCCTCCCCCACGGCCCCCAGCCACGCCGGGGACCACGGCGCCTAGGTGCGCAGGAACCAGGCGCGCCGGATCAGGCCCTCGACCACCTCGTAGATGGCCACCGCGTAGACGTGCTCCGCCACCGGCAAGCCGGTGACCTCCTCGTGGTCCACCACGAAGCGCCCGTGCGTGATGCGGTGCAGCAGGCGGCAGTGCAGGGCCGGCGCCGCAGCGAACAGCGCCGCATAGCGCGCCCGGAAGGCCGCCTGCCCCGCGAGCGTGCAGGCCCCGCCCGGCAGGTCGAACACCTCGATGTCGGGGGTGTACGCCGCCACGAAGGCCTCGATGTCGCGCGCGTTGTAGGCGTCGAGCTGGCGCTGGGCGGCCGCGGCCGCGCGCGGATCGTCGGCGACCGGCAGGCGGGCCACGGGCTGGGAGGGGTGGGGCGGGCGGTCCATGCGCGGGATGCTACCGGGCGGCGTCCTGCCCGCGCCCGGACCCCGCGCGCGGCGCGTGCGGGCTGCCCGTAGCCTCGGGCCATGGCCACCGACCCGCTGCTGGCTGGCCTCGCCGACCTGCGGCGCGTGCCTGCCGCCGTGGAGGCGTGGTGGCTGGGGGCTGCCCGCGCGGCCACCGGCTGCGCAAGCGACGAGGAAGCGCTGGAGCGGCTGGTGCCTGCCGTGCAGGCGCTCAGCGACGGCTTCACGCGGGCCCGTCCGGCTCGCATGTCCCGCTACGGCGACGACGCGCGCGCCCGAGCCGCCTACGCGCTGTGGTTCGGCACGCAGGCCTGGGTGCGCACGAGGCTGCCGCTGGCCATGGCGCACGCCCAGCACGGCTGGCGCCCGCGCGCAGGCGCGCTGCGCGTGCTGGACATCGGTGCCGCCGGCGGCGCCGCCGGCCTCTCGGCCGCCACGTGGCTGCGCATGCAAGGCGCGACGGCCGTGGAACTGGTGGCGCTGGACCATTCCGCCGGGGCGCTGCGCGACGTGGAAGCGCTGGCCCGCGAGGCGTTGCCGGGCGCCCTGGCCCCCACGGTGGTGACCCACGCCTGCGACGCGCGCACCCCTAGCCGCTGGCCCGCCGCCGTGGAAGGCACCTACGACCTCGTGCTGGTGTCCTTCACCCTCAACGAGCTGTTCGACGCCGAGGACGAGGCCGGCACGCACTGGCTGGGCCAGATGCTGCGGCGCGTGGCCCCCGGCGGCCTGCTGCTGGTCCTGGAGCCGGCCGTGAAGGAACGGGCGCTCTCGCTGCTGGAGCGGTGCGCCACCCTGGTCGAGCAAGGCCAGGGCCACGCGTGGGGACCGCAGCACGGCCCGGGCGCCTGGCGGCCCGCGGCCGACGCGCGCACCTGGCCCCACGAGGTGCGGCGCTGGACGATGCCGCCCAGCGTGGAGCGGCTCAACCGCACGCTGTGGCGCAGCGCCAGCGAGCTGGCCTACGCCTACGTGCTGCTGGGCGGCGAGCCGCCGCCCGCCCCGGCCGCCGACGCCCCGCCGTGGCGGCTGGCCAGCGCGCTCCACAAGGGCCACGGCAAGCACGCATGGCTGGCCTACGACCGCGCCGGCGCGCTGGTGACGCTCGAGCTGCAGGACCGCGACGCCACGCGCGCCGAGCGCGAGGTGCTGGCCACGCTCGAGCGCGGCGACCTCGTGGCGCTGGAGCCGGCGCCACGCGCGATGGGCAGCACGCTGCGCCCGGCGCGCGCGCGCGACGTCGTGCGCGTGACCTCGCCCGAGGGCACGCGCGACCCGTGGCAGGGCGCCGGGGCTGGCGGCCCGACCCCGGCCGCGTAGGCTCGCCGCATGCGCATCGCCTGCATCGGCGGCGGCCCCGCCTCGCTCTACGCCAGCCTGCTGTTCCGGCAGGCGCTGCCCGAGACCGAGATCACCATCTACGAGCGCAACCGCGAGGGCGACACCTTCGGCTGGGGCGTGGTGTTCAGCGACGAGACGCTGGGCCACTTCATGCAAGCCGATCCCGTCACCAGTGACGAGATCACGAAGGCGTTCGTGCACTGGACGGCCATCGACACGTGGCTGCGCGGGACGTGGGTGCGCAGCAACGGCCACGGCTTCTCGGGCCTCGGGCGGCGACGCCTGCTGGCCATCCTCGGCGCGCGCTGCAAGGCGCTGGGCGTGCGGCTGGTGTTCGACCGCGAGGTGCCCAGCCCGCAGGAGCTGGCGGCCACGCACGACCTCGTGCTGGGCGCCGACGGCGTGCAGAGCATGGTGCGGCAGGCCTACGCCGGGCACTTCCGTCCCGACGTGCGCATGGGCACAGCGCGCTTCACCTGGCTGGGCAGCACGCTGCCGCTGGAGGCCTTCACCTTCATCTTCCAGGAGACGCCGCACGGCCTCTTCACCGTGCACGCCTACCCCTTCGAGCCGGGCCTCGCCACGTTCATCGTGGAGTGCAACGAGTCCACCTGGACCCGCGCCGGCATGGAGGCCGCCGACGAGGCGGCCACGGCCCGCTTCATGGAGGGCGTGTTCGCCGAGCACCTGCGCGGGCACCGGCTGCTCACCAACCGCAGCATCTGGCGCCGCTTCCCCACCGTGCGCTGCGCGGCATGGCACCACCAGAACGTGGTGCTGCTGGGCGATGCCGCGCACACGGCGCACTTCAGCATCGGCTCGGGCACCAAGCTGGCGATGGAGGATGCCATCGCGCTGGTGGCGGCCTTCCGCGCGCACGGCACGCGCGACATCCCCGCTGCGCTGGCCGCCTACGAGGCCTCGCGCCGGCGCGACGTGGACCGCCTCCAGCGCGCTGCACGCGTGAGCCAGGCCTGGTTCGAGGAGGCCGACCGCTACGTGGCGCAGGCGCCGCACGCCTTCGTGTTCAACCTGATGACCCGTTCGCAGCGCATCACCTACGCCAACCTGCGCACGCGCGACGCGGCGCTGGTGGACGAGGTGGCGCGGCGCTACGCCCCCGCGTCGGCGTCGGAGGCAGCGACCCCGCCCACGGCGCCAGGCACGGCCGGCCCGCGACCCCCGGCGCTGGTGCCGCTGGCCCTGCGCGGCATCACCCTGCCCAACCGCATCGTGGTCTCGCCCATGTGCCAGTACTCGGCCCGCGAGGGCGTCCCCGGCGACTGGCACCTCGTGCACCTGGGAAGCCGCGCCGTGGGCGGCGCCGGCCTGGTGATGGCCGAGGCCACGGCCGTGGCGGCCGCCGGGCGCATCACGCACGGATGCACGGGCCTGTGGGACGACGCGCAGGAGGCCGCGTGGGCGCGCATCGTCGGCTTCATCCACGGCCACAGCGCCTCCAAGGCGGGCATCCAGCTGGCGCACGCCGGCCGCAAGGCGTCCTGGGGCCTGCCCTGGGAGGGCGACCGCCCGCTGGTGGATGCCCGCGCCTGGCCCACGCTGGGCCCCACCGACCAGCCCTTCGCGCCGGGCCAGCCCGCACCACGCGCCATGACGCGTGCCGACATGGAGGCGGTGCGCGCGCAGTTCATGGCCAGCGCGCAGCGCGCCGCGCGGGCGGGCTTCGACGTGCTGGAGGTGCACGCCGCGCACGGCTACCTGCTCTCCTCCTTCCTCTCGCCGGCCTCCAACACGCGCACGGACGCCTACGGCGGCAGCCTGGAGCGACGCATGGCCTTCCCGCTGGAGGTGGTGCGCGCCGTGCGCGAGGCGTGGCCGCAGGACCGGCCGCTCTTCGTGCGCATCTCGGCCAGCGACTGGCTGGAGGGCGAGCCGGGCATGACCTGCGAGGACGCGGTGGTGCTGGCGCGCGCGCTGGCCGCAGCCGGGTGCGACGTGGTGGACGTGTCCAGCGGCGGCAACGTCCCGCGCGGCCGCATCGAGTACGGCCGCATGTACCAGGTGCCCTTCGCCGACCGCATCCGCCACGACGCGGGCGTGAAGGTGATGGCCGTGGGCGGCATCCCCGACGTGGACCACGCCAACACCGTGCTGGCCGCGGAGCGGGCCGACCTGGTGGCCATCGCACGCGGCCACCTGCTCAACCCCTACCTCACGCTGCAGGCGGCGGGGGTGGCCCGCGACCCGGCCTTCGCCTGGCCGCGCCCCTACGCCCCGGCGCGCCCGTCCTAGGCCGCCGCACACTCCCCACGCCCGGGGCTCGCGGCACCGTTCTGCCTTGCAGGCCCCTCGCCCGACGGCCATGCTGCGCGCGCCGTCGTGGAGGACAGCCCATGCGCCTGCTCGTCCCTGCCCTGCTCGCTGGGCTCGTGCTCGCGGGTGCCTGGTGCCTCGCTCCCGCCGGCGCGGAGGCACCGTCCATGAGTGCGATCGAGGCTGGCGACACCCCCGGGGGCTTTGCCCTCAACGACCAGGACGGCAAGGCCGTGCGCCTGGGCCACGGCAAGGACCACGGCTGGTTCGTGCTGGCCTTCTACCCCAAGGCCAGCACGGGCGGCTGAACGCGCGAGGTCTGCTCGCTGCGTGACAGCGAGGAAGGCTTCCGCGCGCGCAAGGTGGCCCGCTACGGCATCAGCCTCGACGACGTGGCGGCGCAGAAGGCGTTCCACACGGCCCAGCGGCTCGACTACGCGCTGCTCTCCGACCCCGACGGCAGCGTGGCGCGCCGCTACCGCGTGCTGCCCGAGGGCGCCGGCTGGACGCAGCGCGTCACCTTCGTCGTGGACCCGCAGGGCGTGGTGCGGCACGTGGACCGCAGCGTGGCCGTGGGCACCCACGGCGCCGACTTGCTGCCCGTGCTGGACCGCCTGCAGGCCGAGGCGCGCTAGCCTCCCCGCCCCCGTCCCCCTCCGGAGCCGCACCATGCCGCGCATCGTCACCTACCTCGCCCTGCTGCTCGTGGCCGTGGGCATCGTCTATCCCACGATCCTCGTGCCCTCGGCCAAGGCGCCTGCCCCCGAGGCTGCCCCGACCCCGCCGGCCGAGGCTGCGCCGCAGGGCGAGCCGCGCAAGCCCGCCAGCTGGACCGGCTACATCCCGGCCCTCCTCGGCGGCCTGATGCTGCTGGTGGGCCTGTGGAAGTCGGCCGCGGCGCGCTGGGTGACGCTGTTCCTCGCGCTGGCCGGCGCGGGCGCCGCCGCCTCGCGCCTGCTCAAGGCCGAGAGGCTGGACCTCGGCGCCAGCTACCCGCAGCAGGCCCTCACGCTCACCGTGCTGCTGTGCGGCGTGATC
>CAXQZU010000062.1:0-5067 GCA_964228555.1 Planctomycetota bacterium | reverse complement strand
AGTCGCTCCTGCGGCAGGCGGTCGTAGGCCGCACGCAGGCTGGCGAATGGCTCGACGCGCAGCTCGGAGGTGAGCCGTGGGGCCGTGCACCCAGCCAGCCCCAGCAGCACCCACGACGCGAGCAGGATGCGCGCCACGGGGAGGGCGCCACGGGCGAGGGTCGGGGAGGGAGGCACCCCTGTGAGATACCGCAGGCCGAGGATCCGGCGGAGCGAAGGACGGGGGCCGAGGAGCACGGTGAGCGGCGGCCTAGGCCCTGTGGCCAACGCCCGCCGCCGCGCGCCTAGCCCACGTCGTAGCTGAAGTCCACGGACACGGTGCCGTCGTTGGTGTACGGGACGTCGGCATAGGTGCAGCGGATCTCTGCCTCGTTCGATCCCACGGCGGCGTTCACGGCCCAAGAGGTGCCGACGTAAGACCCTAAGTCGGTCAGGCTTCCCGCGGCGCTGCCAATGACTTCAGAGGTCGCCATGAACAGGCTGGTGCGGTACGGCAGGAGCCCGATCCGGAACTCAAGACTAGGGGCAAACTCACCCGCTACAACCAGCTTGCGCATGGTGCCCGTCACGCGCACGCGGTTGCCGGTCCGAAGGTAGGAGAACACGCCCTGCGCGTCCCAGAACGGCTGGCTCGCAAACAATGCGGGCGAGAACGTGCCGCTCTCCGCGATCTGCGAGGCGTGCAGCCCGTCCAGCGTATCGGCGTTGCCGCAGCTGGTCGCGTAGGCCACGCCCGAGGACTGCATGGCCTGTACCTGGGCCTTGAGCGTGGCAACCTCCGCCTCCAGCGACTCGACACGGCCAGTGGTGCTGTCAGGGTGGCAAGCCGGAAGGCAGAGCAGGAGGCCTAGGCAGGCAAGGGCGCGGCGCATGCGGTGGGGCTCCCGTGGGGTGCGTGAATGCCGCAGGGTACTCGCCGTGCCCCACTCCGCCAGCGCGGGGCGGGGCCCGCATCATTCGGCCTCGTACAGGATGTCCAGCGAGAGCGACCCCTGCTCGTAGCGCGTCGCCGGCTCCTGCGTGGTGAACTGCAGGAAGATGCTGGGCGGCAGGGGCTCGGGCCGAACACGGCAGGTCACGGGGATGTCCACCCGCTGGAAGCTGAGCGTGGCCGCGCAGGAGCCGGTCTCGACCGCCACGCCGGGGCCGCTGGTCGCCTGCCGGTAGGGGAGCCCGTCGATCCACACCGGCTGGACCAGGTCCAACGGCACGCCTCGGTAGGACAGCGTGCCCGTCACGCGTACCTTGCGCCCGGCCCTCACGTAGGCGAAGGAGCCGACGGGCTGCCAGCCCTCGGCCGCGCCGGTGCGCATCACGGGCGTGAAGTAGCCCACCTCGGCCACCTCGTTCGCATGCAGGCCGTCGAGGGTGTCGGCCTCGCCGCTGGCGGTCGCGAAGGCCACGGGCGCGTCCAGGCGCGCCAGCAGGGCGTCCTGTGCTGCCTGCGCCTCGGCGCGTTGCGCGTCGAGGGAGGCTTGCGTGGTGCCGAGGCTGGCCTCCAGGCCGCTCACCGTGGCTTCCAGCGAGGCGAGCCGTGCCTCGTCGCCGCCCGGCTGGCAGCCGGCCAGCAAGGGCAGCAGGAACGCGAGGGCAGCCGTGCGGATGGGGGTCGTCGTCATGATTCGTGCTCCGTAGGGGCACCCGCGTGCCCAGCGCGGCACCCGCCGTCGCCAGGCCCGACTCGCCGTCGGCAGCCCCGTGGTCACGCGCGTCGCACCGGGTGGGAGCCGGGCCCTTCGCCCTGCGAGGCGGCGCCGGTCCCCGCCTGCGGGCCCGTGCGACGCGCGGGTGTAGGCTGACCTCGCGCGACGCGAGCGCCGCTGCGTGGCGCGCGGAGGTGCCGATGAAGCCGATCGCCTTGGTTGCTGTCTTGATCTCGCTGCTCGCGATCGCCTCGCGGGCGGCGCAGGGCGAGAAGAAGCCGGAGCCTGTGGACTTCGCCAAGCAGGTCTGGCCCATGCTCGAGAAGCACTGCATCGAGTGCCACGGGCAGGTGAAGTCCGCAGACGGCAAGGTGCGTGGCGGCAAGGGCGGCGTCACCCTCGACAGCAAGGCGGCCATCACGGCCAGCAAGAAGGGCCGGCTGGTGGTGGCCAAGAAGCCCGACGAGTCGATGCTGGTGCGGGTCATCTCGCTGCCGGCCGGCAACGGCGACCTCATGCCGCCGGCCAGCAAGGGCGGACCGCTGGCCAAGGAGCAGCAGGAACTCATCCGGCGCTGGATCGCGGAGGGCGCCAGCTTCGGCAAGTGGACGGCCAAGGAGGGCGCCAAGGCCGCGGAGGCCAAGGGTGGCCCCTCCGCCTCGGGCGGCGATGATGACGATGGCGACGATGACGACGAGGGCGAGGAAGAGCACGAGCACGAGAAGCCCGAGCGGCACGGCAAGTAAGCCAAGGCGCGCGCCCCGCTGGCGCGGGCCCCAAGAGCGAGGGCCGCCCCGCGCGTGCGGGACGGCCCTCGAGGGTGCCTCGGGCGGCGGGTGCTGCCGGAGGGCGAGACGCCTCAGCGCCGCGCCCTAGGCCTCACTTGCGCACGATGCGCACGCCCAGGTCCATCACCTTGGCCCACGCGGCGGCGAAGTCGTCCACGAACTTCTGCCGGGCGTCGTCGGCCGCGTACACCTCGGCCAGCGCGCGCAGCTGCGAGTTCGAGCCGAACACGAGGTCCACCGCCGTGCCCGTCCAGCGCACCTGGCCGGTCTTGCGGTCGCGGCCCTCGTAGAGGCCGGGCGCGTCCTTGGCGACGCTCCACTCCGTGGCCATGTCCAGCAGGTTCACGAACCACTCGTTGCTCAGCGTCCCCGGGCGCGCGGTGAACACGCCGTGGGCCGAGCCGCGGTAGTTGGCGCCCAGCGAGCGCAGGCCGCCCACCAGCACCGTCATCTCGGGCGCGCTGAGGTTGAGCAGCTGGGCGCGGTCCACCAGCAGCTGGGGCGTGGGCAGGTCCGCGCGCTTGCCCACGTAGTTGCGGAAGCCGTCGGCGATGGGCTCGAGCACGGCGAAGGAAGCCGTGTCGGTCATCTCCTGCGTCGCGTCCGTGCGCCCGGGGGTGAAGGCCACCTGCACGGGCGTGCCTGCGTCGGCCGCGGCCTTCTCCACGGCCGCGCAGCCGGCCAGCACGACCAGGTCGGCCATCGAGATGCGCTTGCCGCCGGCCTGGAACGACGCCTGGACCTTCTCCAGTCCGCCCAGCACCTTGGCCAGACGCTCGGGCTCGTTGGCCTCCCAGTCCTTCTGCGGCGAGAGGCGCAGGCGGCCGCCGTTGCTGCCGCCGCGCAGGTCCGAGCCGCGGAAGGTGGACGCCGAGGCCCACGCTGCGGAGACGAGGTCGGCCACCGGCAGGCCCGAGGCCAGCACCTCGCGCTTGAGCGCGGCCACGTCCTCGGCACCCACCAGGGCGTGGTCCAGCGCCGGCACCGGGTCCTGCCACAGCTGCGCCGGCGGCACCTCGGGCCCCAGCAGGCCGGCGTGCGGGCCCATGTCACGGTGCGTGAGCTTGAACCACGCGCGGGCGAAGGCCTGCGCGAAGGCGGTCCCGTCCTTGTGGAACTTGCGCGAGATGGGCTCGAAGACGGGGTCGAAGCGCAGGGCCACGTCCGTCGTCAGCATCATCGGCGCATGGCTCTTGCCGGGCACGTGCGCGTCCGGCACGCCGGTCACGGTCGGGTCGGCCGGCGTCCACTGCCAGGCGCCGCCGGGGCCCTTGACGAGCTTCCACTCGTAGCCGAAGAGGTTGCCGAAGTAGTCGTTGGACCAGCGGTCGGGCGTGAAGGTCCACGCGCCCTCCAGGCCGCTGGTGATGGTGTCCTCGGCCTTCCCCTTGCCGAAGCGGTTGGGCCAGCCGAAGCCCTGCGCCTCCAGCGGCCCGGCCTCGGGCTCGCGGCCCACGTGATCCGTCGGGCTGGCCGCACCATGGGTCTTGCCCAGCGTGTGGCCGCCGGCGATGAGGGCCACGGTCTCCTCGTTGTCCATGCCCATGCGCGAGAAGGTCACGCGGATGGCCGCGGCCGCGGCGATGGGGTCGGGCTTGCCGCCGGGGCCCTCGGGGTTGACGTAGATCAGGCCCATCTGCGAGGCGGCCAGCGGGTGCTCCAGCTCGCCGCTGGCATGGCGCTGGTCCTCGAGCCAGCGCCGCTCCTTGCCCCAGTAGATCTCCGACTCGGGCTCCCAGACGTCGTCGCGGCCGCCGGCGAAGCCGAAGGTCTTCAGGCCCATCGACTCCAGCGACACGTTGCCGGCGAGGATGATGAGGTCGGCCCACGAGATCGCGCGGCCGTACTTCTTCTTCACGGGCCACAGCAGGCGCCGGGCCTTGTCGAGGTTGGCGTTGTCGGGCCAGCTGTTGAGCGGCGCGAAGCGGATCGTGCCCGAGGCCGAGCCACCGCGCCCGTCCGTCACGCGGTAGGTGCCCGCGCTGTGCCAGGCGAGGCGGATCATCAGGCCGCCGTAGTGCCCGTAGTCGGCCGGCCACCAGTCCTGCGAGGTGGTGAGCACCGCCTCGAGGTCCTTCTTGACCGCCTTGAGGTCGAGCTTGCTGAACGCGCTGGCGTAGTCGAAGCCCGCACCCATCGGGTTGCCGGCGGGCGGGTTGCTGTGCAGCACCGACAGGTCGAGCCGGTTGGGCCACCAGTAGTCGTTGCCCGGGCCACCCTCCACGACGGCCGCCGCGGGCGCGGCACCGGCCGGGCCTGCCTCGCCGCTGGCCCCCGCACTCATCGCCCCGTTGAAGGGACAGGCGCCCTTGGGCCCGGCCGGCGTCGCCTCGGCCAGCGCCAGCGGGGATGCTGCACTGTGCGCCACGGGTCGCGAGCAGGCACCCACAGGCAGGCCCACCAGCACGAGGGGCACCAGCAGCCACGCGCTGCCGGCTCGCGTCGTGGCCCGCGTGCGGGCCGTCTGGGTCGTCGTCATGGGATCGCTACCTCCGGGGGAAGGGACAAGCAGGGGGAAGGGGCAAGGAACTCGGACGGACCGAGCGTCGGCAAGCCTGCCGCCGGCCCCGCCGCCCTGCTCGTGGCCTCGGTCTACGCACGAGGCGGGCCTCGCCGCCTCCGCAGCACCATGCAGTC
>CAXQZU010000061.1:0-2763 GCA_964228555.1 Planctomycetota bacterium | reverse complement strand
CGGCAAGAACCGCGTGCAGCTGACCAGCAACGGTGCTGCCAACTTCGGGCCCTTCTGGCACCCCGACGGCAAGCGCATCATCTTCTCGAGCAACATGCACGACCCGCGCAGCGGCAACTTCGAGCTCTACCTCGTCGAGGTGGAGACCAAGAAGGTGGAGCGCGTGACGTGGTTCACGCGCAAGCGCGAGGGCGCCTACCGCTCGGACGACTTCGACGGCTTCCCGATGTTCACGCGCGACGGCAAGAAGCTGCTGTTCTGCAGCAACCGCCACAACGACAAGCCCAACGAGACCAACGTCTTCGTGGCCGACTGGCGCGACTAGCGCGCGCCTCCCGGCGCACGCGCCTCAGCGCACGCGCCAGGCCAGCGCCACGCCCCCGGGCTGGCTGCCGGCCAGCAGCACCAGCCCGTCCTCGCTGCAGGCCAGCGCCGTGAAGGCCGAGCCCGCCGGCGGCGTGGGCGCCGCCAGCGCGCCGGAGGCGGCCACGCGCACCGCGGCCCCCGGCCCCGGCAGCGTGCGCAGCTCGCCCGCGCCCGGCCCCAGCAGCAGCCGGTGCTCGCGGCCGTCCCAGGCCAGCGCGCGCAGCTCGGGCGGCGGGGCACCGGCTGCCGCCTCCACCTCCACCTGCCAGCGGCCCAGCCGCTGGCCGAAGCGGTCCAGCAGGTGCATCGTCGCGCTCGCACCGGGCGCAGAGGGCGCCTCCAGCAGCACGAGGTCCTCGCGGCCCGCGGCCTCGCTGGCCATGGCCAGCGCGCACAGGCCCGGGGTGCTGTCGCGCCAGTCCAGCTGCACAGCGCCGTCGCGCGCGCGGCCGGGCACCACGGCCGCCGCCTGCAGGCGCAGCACGGCCAGCTGGCCGCGCTCGTCGCGCTCCAGCCGCCCCGACCAGACCACGCCGTAGCTGCGCTCGAGCACGTAGGCCGCCTCGAGGTCGGCGCCGCGCCGGCCCGAGCGCATGCGGCGCGTGGCCAGCCCCACGAGGTCCAGCGGCTGCGCCCACAGCGTGCCCAGGCGGTAGCCCTGCGCGGCCAGGCCCTGGCCGCGCTCGACGTCCAGCTCCTGGCCCTCCAGCGGCACCTCGCGCTGCACCTCCAGCGCCAGCTCGCGGCCCACCCGCGCCGTGCCCGGCGCGAGGTCGGCACGCGCCAGCGCCAGCA
The DNA here is from genome assembly GCA_964228555.1 of Planctomycetota bacterium. Taxonomy (GTDB): domain Bacteria; phylum Planctomycetota; class PLA2; order PLA2; family JAEUHO01; genus CAXQZU01. Next base: position 1,602 of record CAXQZU010000061.1, on the reverse strand, counting down.
CGCGCCGGCCCGGGCCGTCCAGCAGCAGCAGCGTGTCCTCGTGCACGGCCATGGCGCTCACGCGCTCCAGGCCCGGCACCCACGCGCGCAGCCAGCCGCCGGGCGTGTCCATGCGCGACGCGGAACGCTCGCCGCAGCCCGCTGCGCTGCAGGCCATCAGCAGGGCCAGCAGCGCCCGCAGCAGGCAGCGCGGACGCGGCCTCACGGCGTGGCCGCGCCCGGCGGCCGGATGCCGCGCTCCAGCAGCACCCCCACCGCCTGCGTGCCTGCCACCACGCCCGGCTTGGTGATGCGGATGCGCACCCACGCGAGGCCCAGCGTGGACTGCAGGTGCGCGGCCAGCGCCTCGGCCAGCGTCTCCAGCAGGCGCGGCTGCTGGCTGGCGACGAACTGGCGCACGCGCGTGGCCAGCGCGTCGTAGTCCACGGCCTTGGCGAGGTCGTCGCCGGCCGCGGCCGCCGCCGCGTCGCAGGCCACCTCGAGGTCCAGCAGCAGCCGCTGCGGCGCAAGCCGCTCGTGCGGGTGCACGCCGATCACGGTGGCGGCCTCCAGGCCGTGCACGAAGACGAGGTCGCGCGCGCTCATCACACCACTCGCGGATTGGTCCAGCGCGGGCTCATGGCACACAGGCCAGCCCGCACCTTCGCGATGCGCTTCGGGTCCAGGGCGAAGAATGCCATGCTCACGTGCGAGCACTCGTAGCCACACATGTGCACATGGGCCGGCACTCGCCTGGCCAGCTCACGCTTGAACTGGCCGTGGACATGCTCCGACAGCCACCCCGCAGCCTTCCGGTGACTGGCCTGGTGCACTGCAATCACCTTGTGTTCGTCAAGCAGGTCCAGGATCTCGGACGGCCTCAGGTACTTGCGGCCCTGCGCTGGATCGATGTCAAAGCCGAGGCCGCTCGCAGCACCAACCCCCGTGTCCGGGTCGAGGAACACATCGGCGCCCGAGCACGCCTCCTTCACCTCGCCGAACCAAGGATCCCAGAGGGCGCGATCGCGCCCCCGGGGGACGGGGCGCGTGAGCACATCAACTGCCTCCACGCCCAGCATGTCCGCGTACGCGGCCAGCTCCGGAGTGCCCGCCCAAGGTGCATCCGTGAACATCCCCACCACGCGAAGGCGGCCCGTTCCCGACAACCCGCTGGCACCCAGCAGTTGCCCCTTGATGAAGTCCCCGTGATCGAGCAAGTGGTCGCGGTTCATGACCCTCAGGCTCCGGGGGGAGGTGATGCCACGACGCCCGCGTGCAAGTTAGCGCCGCACCAGCTCGAAGTCGAGCCCGGTGGCCTCGAAGGGCAGCACGAGGCGGCCGTCCTCGAGCGTGGCCTGCTCCTCGCGCGGCGCCGTCACCGGCTTGCCGTCCACCGTCTTGTGCGTGAAGAACACGAGCGGCCCCTCGGCGCGCCACGTGCCCACGATGTGCTGCGTGAGGCCCAGCGCGCTGGACGTGAGCCCGAACATGCCGTCCTCGCGCACCTGCAGGTCCAGCGACACGAGCCGGGCCTGCGCTTCCTCGCGCGCCACCACCTCGTCGCCTTCGGGCCCGTAGCGCCGGCGCACCGACTCCAGCAGCCGCTCGCCATCCAGCGTCCAG
>CAXQZU010000060.1:0-2122 GCA_964228555.1 Planctomycetota bacterium | reverse complement strand
CGGCAAGAACCGCGTGCAGCTGACCAGCAACGGTGCTGCCAACTTCGGGCCCTTCTGGCACCCCGACGGCAAGCGCATCATCTTCTCGAGCAACATGCACGACCCGCGCAGCGGCAACTTCGAGCTCTACCTCGTCGAGGTCGAGAGCAAGAAGGTGGAGCGCGTGACGTGGTTCACGCGCAAGCGCGAGGGCGCCCACCGCCCGGACGACTTCGACGGCTTCCCGATGTTCACGCGCGATGGCAAGAGGCTGCTGTTCTGCAGCAACCGCCACAACGACAAGCCCAACGAGACCAACGTCTTCGTGGCCGACTGGCGCGACTAGCGCACGCGCCAGGCCAGCGCCACGCCGCCGGGCTGGGGCCCGGCCAGCAGCACCTGCCCGGGACCGGGGCAGGCCAGCGCCGTGAAGGCCGGCACCTGCGCGAGGCCGGGCGCCGCCCACGCGCCGGCCGCGGGCAGGCTGCCGGACGCTGACGTGGCCGACGCCGGCAGCGTGCGCACCTCGCCGGGGCCCGGCCCCAGCAGCACGCGATGCTGCCGGCCGTCCCAGGCCAGCGCACGCAGGTCGGCCTCGACGCCGGCCACCGGCTCCACCTCCAGCGGCCAGCGTCCGAGGCGCTGGCCGAGGCGGTCCAGCGCCTGCACGCCACACGGGGCACCGGCCGACGGCGCCGATTCCAGCAACAGCAGGTCCTCGCGCGCGCGGGCGTCTTCCCCCATGGCCAGCGCCCGCAGGCCCCCGCCGACATCGCGCCAGTCCAGCCGCGCCGCGCCCTCGCGCGGCCGGCCGGGCACCACGAGCGCCGACTCCAGGTGCAGCGCCACGAGGCGGCCCGCCGCATCCCGCTCCAGCCGGCCCGACCACACCACGCCGTAGGCCCGCTCGAGCAGGTAGGCCGCCTCGACGTCGCCCCCGCGCCGGCCGGAGCGCAGCCGCCTCGTGCACAGGCCCACGAAGTCCAGCGGCTGGTCCCACAGCGTCCCCAGCCGGTAGCCCTGCGCAGGCAGGCCGCCGCCGCGATCCACCCCCAGTTCATGGCCCGCGAGCAGGGCCTCGCGCTGCACGTCGATGAGCAGGTCGCGCCCGATCACGGCCGCGCCGGCCTGCAGGTCCGCGAGCGTGAAGGCGTGCAGGCGGCGCGCGGGGCCGTCCAGCAGCAACACGCTCTCCTCATGCACGGCCGCAGCCGAGGCGCGCTCGAGGCCGGGCACCCAGGCACGCAGCCACGCGCTGCCGGTGGCCGGCGGGTCCTGCCCGCCGCAGCCGCTGCTGGACAGCGCCAGGCCCAGCGCCAGCCCGAGCGCAAGCCTCGTCGCGAGCCACGCGGCCCGCAGCCGGCCCACGGCGTGCGGCGAGCGCGGCCTCACGGCCGCGCGGCGTCCGCCGGGCGCTGCCCACGCTCCAGCAGCACGCCCACCGCCTGCGTGCCCGCCACCACGCCCGGCTTGGTGATGCGCACCCGCACCCAGGCCAGCCCCAGCGTGCTGCGCAGGTGCGCAGCCAGCGCCTCGGCCAGCGTCTCCAGCAGGCGCGGCTGCTGGCTGGCGACGAACTGGCGCACGCGCGCGGCCAGCGCGTCGTAGTCCACGGCCTTGGCGAGGTCGTCGCCGGCGGCGGCCGCCGCCGCGTCGCAGGCCACCTCGAGGTCCAGCAGCAGCCGCTGCGGCGCCAGCCGCTCGTGCGGGTGCACGCCGATCACGGTGGCGGCCTCCAGCCCATGCACGAAGACGAGGTCGCGCGCACTCATGGGACCGCAGGCTACCGCACGCGGGCGGTCAGCGCCTCACCAGCTCGAAGTCGAGCCCCGTGGCCTCGAAGGGCAGCAGGATGCGCCCGTCGTCGAGGGTGGCCTGCTCCTCGCGCGGGGCCGTGACGGGCTTGCCGTCCACGGTCTTGTGCGTGAAGAAGAGCTGCGCGCCCTCGGCGCGCCACGTGCCCACGATGTGCTGGGCGAGGCCCAGCGCGCTGGACTTGAGGCCGAACATGCCGTCCTCGCGCACCTGCAGGTCCAGCGACACGAGCCGGGCCTGCGCTTCCTCGCGCGCCACCACCTCGTCGCCTTCGGGCCCGTAGCGCCGGCGCACCGACTCCAGCAGCCGCTCGCCATCCAGCGTCCAG
>CAXQZU010000059.1:0-128333 GCA_964228555.1 Planctomycetota bacterium | reverse complement strand
CGAATGCGATCCGATCCAACCAAGGTGCGCCAAGGTTGGCGCGCGGGACGGTCGCGGTCGAAGGGCCCACCAGCGTCCATCCCTTCCCTTGTGGGCGAGCCCCGGAAGATCCCCAATCGGTTGGGGCTTATTGCTTGACGCGTGCGCGGGCGGGTTTTCAATCCGGGCGCGCATCGAGCAGCAAGCCCTGGCGCGAGGCTCCGTGGAAGACCACGGACCGTCACCGGGGCCGGGCGATCGCAGGAGGAGCAAGACATGCGTAGCGAGTGGATCACCAAGGTGGTCGCAGGTTCGGTCGCTCTGGCGGTGGCCAGCACGCTCGGTGCGTGCGCGCGCAACCGTGCGCAGGACCGCACGAAGATCCTCACGGCGGAGGTCACCGACCTGCGCCAGAAGGAGACGATGACGCGCACCCAGCTCGAGGAGGCGATGAGCGCGAGCGACCGCGCCGCCGCCCAGCTGGCGCAGCGCGAGAACGAGCTGGCCCGCGCACGTGCCGAGGCCTCCCGCGCCTCCGACGCCGAGGCTCGTGCCGCGGCGGCCGAGCAGGGCCTGGCCCAGTGGCAGGCGGCGGTGGCCGAGCGCGACGCGGCGCTGACGCGCCTGCAGTCCGAGAACGCCCGCCTCGCCGGCGAGCGCAAGAAGGTGGAGGCCGCTGCGGCGAAGGAGACCAGCGAGGTCGAGGCCCTGCGCCGCGAGGTGGCCGACCGCCTCGCCAAGGCCGGCGTCAACGCCCCCGTCGAGGTGCGCACCACGCGTGCCGGCAGCCGCAAGGTGGCCGTGGTGCTGCAGGACGCCTACCCGGCGGGCAGCGACAGCCTGGCCAAGAACCCGAAGGCCGTCGAGGCCATCGCCCGCCTCAGCCAGGTGATCCAGGCCAACTACCCCGGCGGCAAGATCCACATCGAGGGCCACACGGACGCCGATCCCATCCGCCGCTCGAACTGGCCCAGCAACGAGGCGCTGGGCCTCGCCCGGGCCGACACGGTCAAGAAGCTGCTGGTCACCAGCGGCCTGCCTGAGGGCCGTGTCGAGACGGAGGGCGTCGGTGCCCGCAACCCGATCGCCAAGGGCAGCACCGATCGCGCCAAGTCGCAGAACCGCCGCATCGAGATCTACATCTCGCCGCGCTGATCCGACCCCAACCACCGGACCGGCACGGCGGGCATCGGGGGCGACACCCCGCGGCCCGCCGCCCGGCCATTGAAGGAGCCCCCCGCATGAAGCCGATCGCCACCCTGCCCCTGTCCGTCCTGGCGCTGGCCGCCCTGGCCGTGCTGCCCGCCTGCTCGAGCCGCCGCACCACGGTGGCGGCGCCGCCCTCCGTGGTGCAGGCCCCGCTGTACGCCGATCCCGACGCGGCCACCAAGAGCGAGGTGGCGGCGGTGGACGAGAAGGTGGGCCAGGTCAGCGACCAGGTCGCGGCCCTTGCCCAGCGCATGGACGAGATGCGCAGCCAGCCGGCGATCCCCGCCCCGGCGGTGGCACCGGCCCTGATGCAGGCCCCGCCCAGCATGGCGGCTGCGCCCTCTGGCGACATCGAGGCCTCGCGCTTCGTCCAGACCCTGCGCAGCCGCGGCGTGAGCGCCGTGGAGCAGGCGGGCAACATGGTGACGGTGCGCATCACCGACGCGTTCCGCCCCGGCAGCGACAGCCTCAAGGGTGACGTCGAGCTGGCCAAGACCCTCCAGGCGCTGGCCGAGGGCCTGCAGCTGGCGCCCGCCTCGCGCGTGCAGGTCGTGGGCCACAGCGACCTGACGCCCATCAAGAAGAGCAAGGACAAGTGGGCGGACAACACGGCGCTCTCGCGTGCCCGGGCGCAGGCCGTGGCCCGCGTCCTGACCGAGAACGGGGTGCGCGCCTCCATCGACGTGGACGGCCGCGGCGAGAGCGAGCCGCTGGTGAGCCCCGAGAAGGACAAGAACGACCAGAGCCGCAACCGCCGCGTCGAGGTGCAGGTCAGCTTCTGACCGGTCGCTCCGTCCCCCGGACTCCTGCAGGGCGGCCCTCCGGGGCCGCCCTGCTGCGTTGCGGGGGCCGCCGTGCCGTGCAGCAGCCTGCTGTGGGCCTCGGCTGCCGACGGCAGCCCGGCGTGGGGTGCGTGGCCGCGGGCGACCTGCCTGTGCCGCCCCGCGGACCTGTGTGGGCCGTGGCCGCGCCCTGTTAGCCATCTGTTGGTAGCATGCGGCCTCGGGCCCGTGGCGTCCGATCTTCGTGAGAGGCCTTGGCGCTGCGGCGGCGTACGGGCCTCGTACCCTCCTCGCATGGCCTGGCGCGGCGGGCCGTTCCTCCCCCCCAAGGCAACCCACCCGGCATGAGCACCCCCAGCGACGCCACCATCGAGGACCTGCTGCAGATCCTGGTGCAGAGGGGGGGCTCGGACCTGCACATCTCCGCCGGCGCCCCTCCCAAGGTGCGCGTGCATGGCGAGCTGGTGGACACGGGCCATGCGGTGATGAGCGGCGACGTCACCAAGGCGCTCGTCTACTCCTTCCTGGGCGGCGACCAGATCGCGGCCCTGGAGCGCGACCGCGAGGTGGACCTGAGCTTTGGCGTGGAGGGGATGGGGCGCTTCCGCGTCAACGCCTTCCACCAGCGCAGCAGCGTCGCGGCCGTGCTGCGCGTGATCCCGGTGGTGGTCAAGGGCTTCGACGACCTGGGCTTGCCGCGGCAGTCCTGCGAGGAAGTGGCGGCACTGCCCCGTGGCCTCGTGCTGTTCACGGGTGCCACCGGCTCGGGCAAGAGCACGAGCCTGGCCGCCATGCTCGACCACATCAACCGCACGCGCAGCGACCACATCGTGACGGTCGAGGACCCGATCGAGTTCCTGCACACCAACAAGCGCTGCCTGGTCAACCAGCGCGAGATCGGCAGCGACACGAAGGGCTTCCACAAGGCGCTGCGCAGCGCGCTGCGCCAGGACCCCGACGTGGTGCTGGTGGGCGAGATGCGCGACGCGGAGACCATCGAGGCGGCCCTCACCATCGCCGAGACGGGCCACCTCACCTTCGGCACCCTCCACACCTCGGACTGCGTGCAGACCATCAATCGCATCGTGGACGTGTTCCCGGCCCACCAGCAGCAGCAGGTCCGCACCCAGCTCTCCTTCACGCTGCAGGCCGTCTTCTGCCAGCAGCTGATCCCCACCGCCGCGGGCCGGGGGCGAGCCCTCGCCTGCGAGGTCATGATCGCCAACTCGGCCGTGCGCGCGCTCATCCGCGACGACAAGGCCCACCAGATCTACAGCATCATCCAGACCGGCGGCAAGGTGGGCATGAAGACGATGAATGCCGCGCTGGCCGACCTGGTGCGCAAGCGCAGCATCACGATGGAGGAGGCCCTGACCTGCAGCAGTGACGTCGAAGACCTCAAGCGCATCCTCGCAAGGCCTTGAGGCCCATGGCCGCCACAGCCACGCTCAGCTTCAACCGCCGCGTCCTGCGCATCCTCGAGGAGGGCGGCCACTGCACTGCCGAGTCTCTGGCGGAGGCCTCCGCAGCAGCCCAGGCGGGCGAGAAAAGCGTCACGGAGTACCTGCTCGACAAGGGCGTGATGGACGAGCACCGCCTGCTGGGGTTGCTGGCCGAACGCATGGGCGTCACGCCCGTGGACGTGGACCGCATCGAGCTCGACCGCAGCCTAGCCGAGGTGGTGCCCCTGGAACTGGCGCTCAAGACGGGCTGTTGCCCCATCGCCAAGGTGGACCGCATCCTGATCGTGGTCACGAGCAACCCGGCGGACGTGGTGCAGCAGGACGACCTGCGCCTCAAGACGGGATGCGAGCTGCGCGTGTGCTTCGCGCTCGACGTGCAGGTCAAGCGGGCCATCGCCCGCCTCTACGAGATGGAGGATGCCGAGCGCATCGCCAAGGTGCTCGACGAGGCCGAGCCCGACCTGGACCTCGCCGAGGTCAAGCAGGTGGACGACGTGGTGGACGTGGCGGCTGCGGCCGCCAGCGGCAACGAGGCGCCCATCATCAAGCTGGTCAACCTGATCATCTACCAGGCCATCAAGGGCAAGGCGTCGGACATCCACGTGGAGCCGTTCGAGAAGCGCATCGTGGTGCGCTACCGCGTGGACGGCAACCTGCAGCCGGCCATGGAGCCGCCCAAGCGCCTGCACGGCGCCATCGTGAGCCGCATCAAGATCATGTCGGCGCTGGACATCGCCGAGAAGCGCAAGCCGCAGGACGGCAAGTTCCAGGTCAAGGCCGAGGGCCGCCAGATCGACTTCCGCGTGAGCACGCTGCCCACGGTGCACGGCGAGAAGGTCGTGATGCGCATCCTGGACGCCAGCAACCTCACGCTGGACCTCGCCAGCCTGGGATTCGAGCCCAAGGCGCTGCAGGACTTCCGCGACGCCATCGCGGCACCCTACGGGATGATCCTGGTCACGGGGCCCACGGGCTCGGGCAAGACGACGACGCTGTACAGCGCCGTCAAGGAGATCATGACGCCCGACTCCAACTTCGTCACCGTGGAGGACCCGGTCGAGTACCAGCTCGACGGCCTCAACCAGGTGCAGGTGAACGTCAAGAGCGGCCTCACCTTCGCGGCGGCGCTGCGCTCGATCCTGCGCCAGGACCCGGACGTGATCATGGTGGGCGAGATCCGCGACACGGAGACCATCGAGATCGGCGTGAAGGCAGCGCTCACCGGCCACCTCGTGCTGTCCACCCTGCACACCAACGACGCGGCCAGCACGATCACGCGCATGATCGACATGGGCGTGGACCCCTTCATGGTGGTCTCGGCCACGCTGATGGTCTCGGCCCAGCGCCTGATCCGCCGCATCTGCCCGCACTGCCGCGAGGCCTACAAGGTCAGCGCGGACCGCATGGTGCAGCTGGGCTACACGCGCGAGGAGGCCGGGTCGCAGCCCGACCTGTTCCGTGCCAAGGGCTGCCCGCGCTGCAGCAACGGCTACGTGGGGCGCTTCGCCATCCTCGAGACCCTGCCCATCACCGAGGAGATCAAGCGCATGGTCATCGATGGCCGCAGCAGCATCGAGGTGCGCGCCAAGGCCATCGAGCAGGGCATGATCACCTTGCGCCGCGCCGCCCTGCTCAACGCCATGCGCGGCAACACCAGCATCGAGGAGGTGCTGCGCGTGACCCTGGGCGAGCAGGTGGCCTACAAGCCTGACGCCATCAAGTCGACAGATACGGGTGACTAGGCGGGCCCGCGCCCGCCCATGCGAGGGACCCGACCATGGCCACCTTCCGCTACAGCGCGATCTCGGCCGACGGCAAGACCGTGCGGGGCTCGCTGGACGCCGCCACGCAGCCCGAGGCTGTGGACGAGCTGCGCCGGCGCAACCTGATGCCGCTCAAGATCGATGAGGGCAGCGGTGGCGGCAAGGGCGAGGCCGGCGAGCGCAAGGCCGGCGGGGCCGCCGTGGGTGGCGGGGGCCTCTTCGCCGTGAAGCCCGGCGTGCGCAAGCACGAAGAGGTGGTGATCTTCACGCGCCAGCTCTCCACCATGATCAGCGCCGGCATCCCGATGCTGGAGTCGCTGGAGATCCTGCAGGAGCAGGCCGAGAGCAAGGAGTTCGCGCTGCTGCTCAGCCGCGTGATCGACGAGGTGCGCTCGGGCCAGGACCTGAGCACGGCGATCGGCCGCTACCCCAAGACCTTCACCGACGTCTACGTCAGCATGATCAAGGCGGGCGAGGCCTCGGGCCAGATCGACGACATCCTCGTGCGCCTGGCCGACTACATGGAGGCGGCCCAGCGCCTCAAGCGCGACATCAAGAGCGCCATGACCTACCCGGTCGTCTCGCTCGTCATGATCACCGGCATCACCGCCTTCCTGATGCTGAGCATCGTGCCGAAGTTCAAGGAGGTGTTCCAGAGCCTGGACGTCAAGCTGCCGGGCCTGACGCAGGGCGTGCTGGGTGCCTCGGACTTCACGCGGGAGAACTGGCTGCTGATGCTGGTGGGGCTGGTGCTGGCCGGCGTGGGGCTGGCCGTGTGGAAGCGCACCGAGTCCGGTGGCCGGACGTGGGACTGGCTGATGCTCAAGGTGCCGATCTTCGGCCCGCTGTTCCAGAAGGTGGGCCTGTCGCGCTTCAGCAAGACGTTCTCGACGATGCTCAAGTCGGGCGTGCCCATCCTGGGCGCGCTGGACATCGTGGCTGACACGGCCGGCAACCGGGTCATCCGCGAGGCGGTGATCGAGGCGCGCGAGAGCGTGCGGCAGGGCGAGAGCCTGGCGAAGCCGCTGGCACAGAGCCCGGTGTTCCCGCCGATGGTGACGCGCATGATCGGCATCGGCGAGAAGAGCGGCTCGCTCGAGCAGCTGCTCGAGAAGATCAGCGAGTTCTACGACGAGCAGGTGCGCGCGACAGTCAAGCAGCTCACCAGCCTGATCGAGCCCATCATGATCTCGGTGATGGGCATCATGGTGGGCACCATCGTGCTGTCGGTGTTCCTGCCCATCTTCGAGCTGCAGAAGCAGCTCGCGGCCCGCTAGGCCGCGGCCCGCGGTGGAGGCGGCCGGTGGCCGGGGGCTGGCGGCGCCTGCCCGGGGCTCGTGGCGCCAGCGTCACCCGCGTGGGGCACGGGTGCTGCTCTACGGCGTCCTCCTGCTGGTGCTGGCGGGCACCATCCTGCTGTGGCGTGATGCGCGCCAGCGCTACCTGCTCGCGCGCGTCGAGCAGGCCAGCGTGCTGGTGGCACTGGACCCCAGCGGTGCCACGGCCCTGCAGGCCCTCGACGCCGAGTTCCGCGCGCTGGGCCCCCTGGAGCCGCTGCTGCAAGGGGGGGCCCTGCGCGCGCGCGAGGCGCGCATGCGCGCCGTGATCGCCTCGCTGCGCAAGGATCGGGCGGGCATGGACGAGGCCTTCGCCCGCGCGGCCGCGTGGGACCCGGAGGCCTCCCGCAGCGTGGCGCTGGAGCGGGCCACGTGCCTGCTGCGGCTGGGCGACGCCGCAGCGGCAGGCGAGGCGCTGCCTCGCCCGCTGCACCGTGCCGGCGAGGGCTGGGCGCACGCCGTGTGGGCCATGCTGGTGCACGCGCAGGTGCAGGAGGCCGCAGGGCGTGGCGCCGCAAGCCGTGCGGCGCTGCGCGCCGCCTTGGGCACGCTGCCCCGGCCGCTCCCGCGCGAGCCCGCGCAGTGGATCGCGCTGGCGCCCATCCATGCCGAGCTGGCCGTGCTGGAGGCCACGCGCTGGCTGGTGGGGCCCGGCCCTGCCGCACCCAGCGAGGCGCGCTTGCTTTGGCTGCAGCTGGTCGAGGTGGCGGCGGGCGATGCGCCGGTCGTGGTGAGTGCGGCGGCGTCCCTGCTTGCGCTGGGCGACACGGAGGGTGCCCGTGCCGCGCTGCGCGTGGCGTGGCGGGCCGACCCCCGGGCGGCCTCCGACGCGCTGGCCGCGCAGCCCAGCCTGCAGGCCCTCGCGCCCCGTTAGGCGCCTGTCGGTGCGCATGCTGTGCGCGGCACAGCCTGCGCGCCTTCAGTGGGGCCGGGGGCAGGTCGATGAGCAGGGCAGTCCCGGCCCGGTGCGAACCACCGGACGGGGCTGCTCTCGGCAGGCCCCCTTGCGGGGAGCCGGGTTCTGGATGAGCATGGGGTGCGCCCCCTGCCCCTCCGGCATCCGGCCAGGCACGCGCGAGTCGCTCGTGCCTGACGGGCCTTCCGGCAGCGGCGGCAACCCGGAGGCCTTGTCCATGACCCGTTCGAAGCAGACTGGTTTCACCCTGATCGAGCTGATGATCGTGATCGCGATCATCGCCATCATCGCGGCCATCGCGATCCCCAACCTGCTGGCGGCGCGCCTCTCGTCCAACGAGACGGCCGCGGCTGCAACGCTGAAGACCATCTCCAGCTCGCAGGCCCTGTTCCAGCAGTCGGCGAAGGCCGACGGGGACAACGATGGCCAGGGCGAGTACGGCGGCTTCCTCGAGATGTCGGGCTCCGTGGCTGGCCGCATGGCGGCGGTGCTGCAGCCCCCGGTGCTGGGTGCCGCCTTCCAGACGCTCAACGCGCAGAGTGCCGTGACGCGCTCGGGCTACTTCTTCAAGATGTGGCTGCCGGGCGCCTCGGGTGCCGGCGTGGCCGAGAACCAGACGACGGGGTACACGTCGGGCAGCTCGCTGGACGAGGACCTGGCCGAGACGGCGTGGTGCTGCTACGCCTGGCCGGTGGGCTACAACCAGACGGGCAACCGCACCTTCTTCGTCAACCAGCAGGGTGACGTGCTGGCCATCGACGTGAGCACCTTCACGGGTGCCACCGGCGGCCCCGCGGCCGACGATGCCTTCGCAGCCTCGGGCGCCATCACCGGCACCGTGGACGTGAACGGTCCCGGCCAGACGGGCCAGACGGCCTCGAACTGGAAGCAGGTCGGCGGCTAGGCCGCACGCACAGCGCGCCCGGCCTGCGCCGGGCGTTCCCCCTCGACGGGGCCGCGACCCACGGGTTGCGGCCCCGTCTTGCCTTGGGGCCGGCAACTTGCCTTGAGGCCAGCAACTTGCCTTGAGGCCGCACCGGGCAGGCGGCTCGCGCTGCAGTGCCGTGCGCGTGACCTGCTGGGGCAGGGCTGCGAGGCCGCAGCGTGGACCCTGCCCAGCACGACGCCGAGGCGCTGGCCTGCCTGCGCCTGGCACTGGCTCCGGGGGTGAGCCCGCGCCTCGCCGCGCGGGCGGTCGCCCGGGCGGGCAGCGCCGTGGCGGCGCTGCAGCGCCCGTTGCGCTGGTGGCGCGGGCTGGCGGGTGTGCGCAGCGCCGAGGTCGTGGAGCACCCGTCGCGCGCGGATCCCGAGCCTGTGCTGCGACGCCTGCCGGACCTTCAGGCGCATGCGCTCACGCCTGGCCATTCGCAGTGGCCGGCGGCCCTGCGTGCGGGCCTGCACGACCCGCCCGCGGCGGTGTTCGTGCGCGGCAGCCTGCCGCCTCCCTCGCAGCGCCGCGTCGCGCTCGTGGGCACGCGTGCGGCGAGCGCCTACGGGCTGCGGGTGGCCCGTGAGCTGGGCGAGGCGCTGGCGCGTCGCGGGGTGTGCGTGGTGAGCGGGCTGGCGCGGGGCATCGATGCCGCAGCCCACGCCGGCGCGCTGGCCGCCGGGATGACAGGCTGTGCCACGGTGGCCGTGCTGGGCTCGGGGCTGGCCTGCTGCTACCCGCCGGAGAACAGCGGCCTGGCCGAGGCGGTGGCGCGCGGTGGGGGCCTGCTGAGCGAGTTCCCCCCGGACATGGGCCCGGAGCGCTGGCACTTCCCGCGCCGCAATCGCCTCGTGGCTGCGCTCGCCGAGGTCGTCGTGGTGGTGGAGGCGCCGCTGCGCTCGGGGGCCTTGCTCACCGCGCAGGAAGCGCTGGACCAAGGTCGTGAGGTGCTGGCCGTGCCGGGTCCCGTGGGCCGGCCGTCCCATGAGGGCGCGCACGCCTTGTTGCGCCAGCAGGCGGCAGGCGTGTGCACGGGCCTCGACGACGTGCTGTGCGCGTTGGGCATGGTGCGACCCGCTGCCGAGGCGGCTCGGAGCGGGCTGGTGCTGCCCGAGCCCATGGCGCCCGCGGCGGGCCCGGGACGCATCCTGTGGAACCGACTCGATCCGGACGAGCCACGCGATGCCGACTGGCTCTGCCTCGAGAGCGCCTTGCCGGTCGCGGAGGTGGCCGAGGCGCTGGCTGCGCTGGAGCTCTCCGGGCGTGCGCGCCGCCTGCCGGGGGTGGGCTACGTGCGCACCTAGGGTGGGGGCCGTGCAGGCCCGGGGAATGGCGCGAGGCCGCGCAGGCGTGGTGCGCCCTGTCGGGCGGGACTAGAGGAACACCGTGACCACGAGCCGGATGCACAGGCCCACGACCAGCACCATGAGGCTCAGGCCCAGGAAGCGGTTGCGCGCCTCGCGCAGCACGCGCTGCGTGCCGCGCTCGCCCGTGACGGCCAGCACCACGGCGATGGCCGCCATGAGGGGCAGGTAGGCCAGCAGGTCTGCCCACCTCATGCGCTGCCTCCTGCCGGCGGGGAGGACTCGCTCGAGGCCGGGGGCGGTGCGGCGGGCGCGCCGGGCGCAGCCCCGGGGCCGGGGCCCAGGTCGAGGGCCTCGCCCATGGGGCGCCGGGCCAGCGCCTGCAGGCGGGCCACGGCCAGCGCGAGCTGGACGGCCTCCGCGTGCTTGCGCCGCTCCTCCTGCCCCCGCCGCGCCAGGTCGCTCAGGGCGCTGCACACGGCGATCAGGTTGAGCAGCCCCGCCACCACGGTGTAGAGCGTGCCCACGTCACGCGCGCGCGGGCCGGCCTGCGAGGGCGTGGGGTCGTCCAGCGCCACGGCCAGCAGCGCGGGCGAGCCCACCATGGCGTGCGCGAAGAACTCCATGCGATGGCGCTGCGGGTGGACGCAGGCGAAGTCGCTGGTCGCCCAGCCGGTGAAGAAGAGCAGGCCGATCGTGGCCAGCAGCGCCACGCCAGCGCCCTTGCGTCCCGTGAGCACCTGGCCCATGCCCGGCACCAGCCAGCCCAGCAGCAGCACGTCCAGGCCCCAGCGCCGACGCGGCGGCGCCGGCACGCGGACCTGGCCAGGACCCAGCACGGTCCACGAGCCGCTGGCCAGCGCGTCTGCGAGCGGCGTGGCCGGGGCGGCCTCCTCGCCCGGAAGGGCTCCCGGACCTCGCGCCGTCCCCTCGCCCGGCTGGGCCGGCAGCGCGTCGCCGGGGGCTGCGCCGGCCTCGTCACGGGGGAGGGCGTTGGGCTCCACGCTCGCAAGAATAAGGACGCTGGGGACCCCGCAAGCCCGATAATCCACGCGTGAGCCATCCTCCGTCCCGCGCCCCGGGCCCGTCGTGCGAGGACGGCCGCGCCTGGCACGCCACCGCGCAGCGCGTGCGCTACAGCGAGGTGGACCGCATGGGCTACCTGTGGCATGGCCACTACCTCGCCCTGTTCGAGGAGGCGCGCACGGACTGGCTGCGGGCGCGCGGGCTCTCCTACCGGGCCCTGGAGGACGAGGGCACGCTGCTGGTGGTGGCCGAGACCGGCGTGAGGTACCTGCGCCCCGGGCAGTTCGAGGACCTGATCCACGTCTGGTGCTCGGCGGCGGAGGCCGGCGGGGCCACGCTGCGTCTCGAGTACGAGGTGTGGCGTGACAGCACGCGGCTGGCCACGGGCTGGACCCTGCTGGCCAGCACCGACAAGCGGGGGCGTCCCTGCCGCCTGCCCGAGGTGCTGCGTGCGCTGGTGCCTGCCAGCGCGGGCGGGACGGGGCCGGGGCCTGGCGTCGTCCAAGGGGGTGCAGCCCCCAGGGCAGGTCCGGAGTCTTCCCGCTGATGCTGGCTTCCGCCGCCCGTCGCCTGCATGCGCAGGCCCCAGCCGTCGTGCTGGCCTGCCTGTGGCTGGCACTGGCCGGGGCCGTGGCCGGGTGCAGCGGCAGTGCGTCCGGTGGAGCCGGCGCGTCCGGCGAGGGCGGCGAGCGCCGGCCGTCGGCGGCCGCCCGGGTCCCCGCGCGCGCGCTCACGGACGAGGAGCGCAGGCTGGGCGACCTCGACCTGCGACTCGCTGCCTTCGATGCAGCGCAGGCCGAGGGACGCGTGGACGAGGCCGACGTGCGCGCCGCCGAGCTGGTGCGGCGCGTCGAGGCCGATTTCGCGCTGCTCGAAGCGGCAGCGCGGGGCGCGCACGGCGCCGACGGCGCCTACGTGGGCACCATGGCGATGGGCTTCAGCCGCCGGCCCGCGGCCACGGCCGTGCTCGTAGAGCGGCTGGCCGACCGTGACTCGCGGCTCGTGGCCAACGCCCTGCTGGCGGTGAAGCTGCGCGGCGACCCGGCCATGCCGCTGGGGGCGGTGGGCGTGCACGTGGCCTCGCGCGATGCCGACGTGCGTCGCTATGCGCCCCTGGCCGTGGCCCGCGTGCTCGAGGCGCGCCGTCGCGCGGGCAGCGCGGTGGACGCGACCGCCGAGGAGGAACTGCTGCAGCGCGTCAAGGCCACGCTGGCCGACCAGGACCCGCTGGTGCGGCTGCACACCGCGCGCATGCTGGGCGAGCTGTCCGACCGTCGCGCGGTGGACCTGCTCATGCGCCTGCTGGAGGATGCCTCGGAGCGCGTGCGCCTGGGCGCGGCCGTGGCGCTGGGCAAGCACGGCCATGCCCCCGGCTTCCTGCGCACCGTGCAGTGGCTGCACGAGGCGGCCGACGAGGACAAGCCGCTGTTCGCCGCCGCGCTGGCCGGCCACGCCGCGCGCCTGCAGGGGCGCCCGCTCTCGAGCGCCGAGGAGCAGGCGCTGGGGGTGTCGGCGGCCGCCTGGGCGCGCTGGCACGCGGCGCTGCCTGCGGTTGCGCCGGCCGCGCGCTAGAGCAGGCCCACCGGGTCCACGTCGAGGTGCTCCTCGACGCCGCGCGGCGGGCGCGGCGCGCTGCGCAGCCGGTGCAGGGCCTGCGCGATCAGGGCGGGCGTCGGCGCCTTGACCAGCAGGTGGCGCCGCGTCTTGCCCTCCACCCGCTCCACGGTGGGCACGGCGGGCCCCAGCAGCACCAGCGGGGGCGCCAGCGGGGCCAGCAGCCCGGCGGCTGCCTCCGCCCGCTCCTGCACGGCCTCCGCGCGCGCGCCGCGCACGACCACGCGCAGCAGGCGCGTGTAGGGGGGGTAGCCGTGCGCCTGCCGGGCGGCCAGCTCCGCCGCGGCGAAGCCCTCGTAGTCGTGCTGCGCGGCGCGCGCGATGGCGGGGTGGTCGGGCAGCGTGGTCTGCACCACGACGCGGCCGTCCTCGTCGCCGCGCCCGGCGCGCCCGGCCACCTGTTCCACCAGGCCGAAGGTGCGCTCGGCCGCGCGGAAGTCGGGCAGCAGCAGGGCCGTGTCGGCCGAGATGATGCCCACCAGGGTCACGCCGGGGAAGTGCAGCCCCTTGGCCACCATCTGCGTGCCCACCAGCACGTCCACCTCGCCACGCCCGAAGCGGCCCAGCACCTCTTCGTACGCGTCGCGGCGCGCCATGCTGTCGCTGTCCATGCGGGCCACGCGTGCATCCGGGAAGCGCGAGCGCACCTCCTCCTCGACGGTCTGCGTGCCCACGCCCTGCATGCGCAGGCCCGGCAGCGCACAGTCCGGGCAGGTGCCCGGCGCCTCGCGCTCGTGCGCGCACAGGTGGCAGAGCGCGCGGTGGCCGTGGCGGTGGTAGGTGAGCCCCACGCTGCACTGGTGGCAGCGCAGCACCCAGCCGCAGCGCGGGCAGGCCACGCTGGTGGCGAAGCCACGCCGGTTCTGCAGCAAGATCACCTGTCCGCGCGCGGCCAGCGCCTCGCGCATGCGGACCAGCAGCGTGCGGCCCAGGTTCGTCCGGGGCTCCGCGCGCTCGTCGCCTTCACGCAGGTTCACGACCTGCACGCTGGGCAGGGCGCGAGCCCCCGGCCGCTGGCCCAGCCGCAGCAGCCGGTAGCGTCCCTGGCGGGCGTTGTGCCACGACTCCAGCGAGGGGGTGGCGCTGCCCAGCAGCACGGTGGCACCCACCGCGCGCGCGCGCACGAGGCCCGCGTCCCGGGCGTGGTAGCGGGGCACGTTCTGCTGCTTGAAGGTGGTCTCGTGCTCCTCGTCCACCACGAGCAGGCCCAGCCGCGGCACGGGCGCGAACACGGCGCTGCGCGGCCCGATCACGACATCGGCCTCGCCGGCATGGATGCGTCGCCAGGCGCGCGCGCGCTCGGCCTCGGACTGCCCGCTGTGCAGCACGGCCACGCGCTCGAAGCGGGCGCGGAAGCGACGCACGGTCTGCGGCGTGAGTGCGATCTCCGGCACCAGCACCACGGCCTGCCGTCCGCGTGCCAGCGTCGAGGCGATGGCGCGCAGGTACACCTCGGTCTTGCCCGAGCCCGTGATGCCCAGCAGGAGGAAGGGCGTGAAGGCGCTCGCCGCGAGGGATTGCTCCACGGCGTCGAGCGCGGCCTGCTGCTCGGGCATGAGCGGCGGGGGCACCCGCTCGCCGGGCTCGGGCGGCGCAGCGGCGGCCTGCTCGAGGTCGTCCGCGGGCGCCTGCTCGCGCGTGGAGAGCAGCTGCCCGGCCTTCACCATGGCCAGCACGGGCCCGCGCGAGACCTTCGCCTCGCGCAGCACCTCGGCGGCGGGCAGGCCCTGCGGGTGCCCGGCCAGCAGGCGCAGCACCCGCTCGCGCGGGCCGGAGGCCAGGCGGGGTGCAGCCGCGGCAGCCGCCGCGGGGGCGAGGCGCAGCACCACCCGGCCGGCCTTCTCGCCGCGGCCACGCACCCCCCGGGGCACCATGGCGGCGAAGGCCTCGCCCAGCGAGCAGCCGTAGTAGCGGGCCACGAAGGTGGCCAGCTCCAGCAGGTCGGCCGTCAGCAGGGGCGGCTCCTCGGGGATGCCGGCCAGCGGCAGCACCTTGGGCAGGTCGCACTCCGGGCGCACGGCGGCGATGAAGCCGATGGCCTTGCGGCCGCGAAAGCGCACGTGGACGCGCCGGCCCACCTCGGCGCGCATGCGCTGGTCCGGCGGCACGGAGTAGGTGAAGAGCCGGTCCACCGGCAGGTCCAGCGCCACGTCCACGAAGGCGCGTGCGGCGGCGTCGGCGGGGGGCGGGGCGTCCGGCGCCATGGGGAGGCGACTGTAGGGGGGGGCTTGGACGCGCGGGCGGCAGCCTCCCGGGCCCGCCCCGGGGCGCGCGCCGGCCCGGGGCCCACGGGGCCGCAGGGGCCGGCGCGCATCGAGAGAAAGCGCGAGGACGCGAGCCCGGGGCCTGCTAGCGTCCCGTTGTCTTGGCGGAGCCTCCCCAAGGCCAGCCGCCACGATGCTCGCGCCGCCGGGTGCGAGCCCCGCGGTTCCCGGGCGCTGCCCGGACTCGAGAGGAGGTGATCCGATGGGTAGTTGTCGTGTCGCTGGAGGGCCGTCCTTCTAGGACGACCGACGGGCCGACCTGTCGAACGGCCTTCGAAGACACATCGGGGCGGGATGCGAGGCATGACCTCCTTCCCGCCCCACCTCTTTGGTGAGGACCTCTGTGGAGTGGGGTGGGGTGGGCCTGCGGTGGTGAGGGCAGGCGCGCAAGGCCCCGCGAGGCGCCGTGCGAAGTGCCGTGCGGCCGGCCTCGACCGCTACGGCCGCGTGAGCGTGACGAACACGCGCTCGCCGTCGGTGCGCAGTGCGGCGTCCAGCGCGCCGGGCCCCAGCGCGGACAGAACGCCTCCCGACTGCAGCGCCGGGCCCAGCAAGCCCATCACTTGCGCAGCACCCATGCGTGCCTGGGCGAGCAGGACGCGCCCGGGCGGCTGCGCTGCCGCCGCACCGGCCACGCGCGGCTGCGCCGCCGGGCTGGTGCCGCGCGCCCGCCCGGCCGCCTCGGGCCCCAGCCAGATCACGCCCTCCGTGCCGGGCACGGGGGGTGCCGGCGTCGAGGGCAGCAGCAGCGCCAGCAGGCGGGCGTGCTGCGTCGCCTGCGCGCCCGTGCTGCGCAGCGCCAGCGTCCACGTGGGCGCGCCTGCGTTGTCGAAGGCGAAGGCCTCCAGGCCACCGCCTGCCTCGCCTGCCGTCCCGCCGGCGATGCCTGCCGCGAACGTGCCGGAGGCGAGGCCCTGCGCCAGTCCCTCGGGCAGGGCCGCGCCGCAGGCCTCCAGCAGGGCGGCCAGTGCAGCCACGCCCTGCGCGTGGGGCACCACGAGCCAGGCGCTGGGCTGGACGCGGCTGGCGGCGTCTTGCGCCACGGCCGGCGCCTCCAGCACCTGCGGGCCGCGAGCGCCGGCCGCGGCCGCGGCCGCGAGCGCGGCGCGCCGCGCCGGATTGCGCGCGACCAGCTCGACCTCGATGCGCGCCGGCTGCACCCAGGCCCACAGGCGAGCCGTGCTCCATGCGGGCTTGAGCCGCACGATGCGCCCGAAGGGATAGGCCAGGGTGCGGATGCCCGTGGCGGGGTCCAGGCGGTACTCGGCGCTGGCCGGCGTGCCCCCCAGCGTCTCGACGATGCCTCGCCACGGCTGCTCGCGCGCCTGCGCCAGGGTGAGGTCCACGGCGCCGGGCACGTCGAGGGCCAGCGCGAAGTCCTCGCCGCGGTCCTCCAGCGTCAGGCCGCCGCCGCCCAGCCGGCGCACGGCATCGCGGTCCCAGGCCAGTGCCGCCCACGGCCCGCGCACCTCCAGGTGCTTGGCGTAGCGGCGCAGGGCGCGGGTCTCGTCCAGCGCTCCGTCGCGCAGGTCGTAGCGCGCGCGCAGGGCCTGCTCGTCGGACACGGGCACGATCAGCAGGCTGGGATCCGGCCGCTGGTCGCGCGGCAGCAGCACCCAGTGGAAGGCGCCGTCGCGGTCCACGCCCGGGAAGCCGGGCAGGTTGTGCCGGTCAGCGAGGTCCTCGCTGGGCCGCGCGTCGGGCACGCGGCCGAAGCACCACAGGCGGTCCAGCATGGGCAGCGTGCGCCAGCGGGCCGTCACCACCGCGCCGGGAGGCACCACGTCGGCCAGCGCAGGCGCCGTCGCCAGCCGCGGGCGCAGGGCCACGTAGGCCAGCGCCAGCGCGAGGGGCAGCAGCGGCCAGGCGCGGGCGAGCGTGCGCAGCATGCGAGGCCACAGCCTACCCGCGCAGGCCGCAGGGCCTGCGGCCGGTGCCGAAGGCCACGCTGGCCCGGGCTGGTGGCAAGGTAGGGGCATGCCCCATCCCGGACTCGAGCGGCTGCGCGCGCGACACGACGCCCTGCTCGTGGACCTCGACGGGACCCTGCTGGACGGGCAGGGACTGCTCTCGGCGCGCTCGGTGGCGGCCGTGCGCGACCTCGAGCGCGTGGGCATGCTCGTGCTGGTCTGCACCGGGCGCAGCATCGCGGGCGTGCGCCGCATCCACCGCGACCTGGGCCTGCGCACGCCCGTGGTGGCCTTCAACGGCAGCTGGATCGGGCCGCTGGACGGCACGCCGGTGGTGTTCCACCCGATCCACGACGAGCACCTCGCGCACCTCGAGCAGGCCGAGCAACAGGCGGCGTTCGTGTTCCGCCACCACGGCGAGTCGAAGTACACGCGGCCCACGTCCCACGCGCACCAGGCACGCGTGGCGGCGTGGTACGAGAACGTGGTGCACCTGCCGCACGGGGCGCCGATGCCGGGGCGCGACCTGCTGCGCGTGAGCCTGTTCTACGACTCGCCCGCCGAGGGCGATGCTGCGTGGGAGGCGCTGGTGCCCGCGGCGCGCGAGCACATGCATCGCGAGACCTTCCCGCTGTCGATGTTCCCCGACTTCGTGGACTCGCACCTCGTGCTGTGCGAGGTGCAGCGCAGGGGCCGCGGCAAGGCGGCCGGCCTCGACTTCCTGCGGGAGCACCACGGCATCCCTGCGGCGCGCGTGGTGGCGGTAGGCGACCAGACCAACGACATCCCCATGCTGCGCGAGGCCGGGCTGGCCGTGGCCATGGGCAACGCCGTGCCTTCCTTGCGCGAGCTGGCGCACCTGGCCATCGGGCACCATGCGCAAGAGGGCTTCGCCGCGTGGGTGGAGGCGGGCGCGCCGCACCCGGATCCGGCGCCGGGCCTCGTGTTCCCGCTGCGCGAGCGGCCGTGACGCTGGCGCTGGTGCCGCGCGCCGCGGGCCCGGGCGCCACGTACGAGGCGCTGGCCGCCCTGGCGCGCGAGGCGGGCGTGCCGCACCTCGTGCTCGACGACCCGCCGGCCGCGGCCAGCCGCTGGCGCGAGCCGCTGCAGGCGTCGGGCGTGCGCGTCGTGGCCTTGCGCCTCTCGGTGGAAGGCGCCCCGTCCGACACAGCGCTGGCGCTGGCGGGCGCGCTGCGCGTCGAGCGGGTCGTGGTGGGGGGCGGCCGCCTCGAGCCCCTGCCGGGCATGGGCGCAGCGCCCAGCGCGGCCGAGCGGGAGGCCCAGCGGCTGCGCACGCGCGAGCGGCAGGTCGAGTCGCTGGCCCGGCGCCTGCATGGCGCCGTGTCCGCGGGGGCGCCGCTGGCGGTACGCCATGGGGCGACGGAGGCGGACTTGCTGCGGCTGGACGAGGTGGGCTGGCTGCTGGATGCCCTGCCGCGCCTGATGCTGTGGCTGGACCCTGCCCGCCTGCTCGCTGCCAGCCGCGAGGGCTGGTCGCCCGGCCCGCTGGCCTGGGCGGACCGTCTGGCCGGCCGCGTGGCCGGCGTGTCGGTCCACGGGCTCGGCAGCGACGGCCGGGGCCACGCCCATCCCGAGGACGACGGGCCCCCGTGGGGTACCCTCGCCTCCTGCCTGCCGCGGCGCGTGCCCTGGGCGCTGGACCTCTCCGGACGCCTGGATGCGCGCGACGTGGGCGATGCCCGGCGCTTCCTCGAGGCGGTGTTCGCGGAGCCGGGCTAGGCAACGGAGGTCCCATGGGCGGCGCGCACGCACACGACAGCCACGGCCACGGTCACGGCGCGGCGAGCCACGACAGCCACGCCCATGGCGGCGAGATCCCGCCTGCACCCGAGGTGCGCAGCATCACGCCCTCCCCCGAGGACTTCCAGGGACTGCCGGGCGCCAAGGCCTTCGCGTGGCCCCTGTTGTGGATGGTGCTGGGCTTCCTGGGCATCGTGGCCCTGCTGGCGGCCGGCTGGTCGCTGCACCACATGGACGCGCACTAGGCGGCCGGCGCCCGCGTCCGCTGCGGGCGCCGCCTCAGATGTCGCGGGCGAGCCGGAAGCCGGTGGTGGGGTGGCGCTCGTCGCCCTTGAGGGCGCGCACGCGACCCAGCGCTCCGTCGGCGGGCGCGTCGCCCACGCCTGCACCCTTGACCAGCATGCCGCCAGCGGGCACGCCGCCTTCCAGCGGCTCGACCATCTCGCGCGCGTTGCCCAGCATGCCCAGCGCCCCGCTGGGGCTCACGTCGGAGGGGTGCGCGCCCGCGGCGGCCAGCGTCACGCTGAACACGCCATCGTCCAGGGTGCCGTCGCGACCGCCGGGAAGGTCCCAGCCCAGCGCGGCACCCGCGGCAAGCATCCACTCGCCTTCGCTGGCCACGCGCACGGTGGCACCATCGCGCTTGCTGCGCCACGTCGCGTAGGCACGCGCGTCCTGCGGGCGCACGGCCACCACCGGCAGGCTCTCGGCCCCACGCACCAGGGACGGGCGGCTTGCGGAGGGGTCGCGCACGAAGGCCACGCCGGGCGCGCGCTGGTGCGCCTCGGCCTCGGGCAGCGTGGCCAGCCACTGCGCGTACTCGCTGTTGGTGACCTCGGTGCGGCCCAGCAGGAACGACTTCACGGCCGTGGGCGCTGCCGAGGCCTCGGCATGCGGGGGCTGGCGCAGGCGCAGCGAGCCCCCCACGACCAGCACCATGCCCTCGGGCACCTGCGCCGGGGCGAGCGTGACCTCGAGGGTGGCGGCGGGCGCCTCGCGCGAGGCCACCACGCCCTCCTTGCGCACCACGAAGGGCAGCCGCAGCGGGGCGCGCACGCGCTCGCGCAGGGCCTCGCCCTCGCGCACGGCGCCGATCACCGTCCAGTCGCCGGGCGGCAGCAGGTTGGCGTCGCCCACCTTGAGCTCGAGGCGCTCGCGGCCCAGCGGGCCCTGGCGCTCGGCCTGCCAGGCGTCGTAGCCGGCGGGCGCAGCCAGTCGCACGCGGCTGGCCGTCACGCGCTGGGCCTGGAAGTCGAACTGCTCGCGCAGCGAGTCGCGCGAGGAACTGGGCGGCTCCTCGGCGATGCGCTGGCGCAGGCCCTCGGCGCGCTGGGCCAGCAGGCGGTAGAGGCGCGCAGCGTCGGTCCCGACGGCCACCTCGCCCTCGACCTGGGCGCTGTCCACCTCGCGCTTGAAGGAGCCGATCGAGGCCTGCAGCTCGGCCAGCGTGTCTGCGCTGCTGGTGCGCAGGATCTTGGAGTAGCTGCCCCCGAGCAGCAGGCCCAGCACCAGGCCGGCGGCCGCGGCGGCCACGGGCACCCAGGACTGGCGCAGCGCACGCTTGGCCGTGTCCACGGCAGCGTCGGCGCCGCCCGCCTCCGTGAGCGCGCGCACGCGTGAGCCTTCCACCCACGAGGTGAGCTCGCCGGCCACCTGGCGCACGTTGACGTAGCGGTCGCCCGCTTCCACGGCCATGGCCTTGCGCACCACGGCCGCCAGCGCGCTGGGCGTGCTGGAAGGCAGGGCCTGGTAGCGACCCTCGCGGGCGTCCCTGAACATGTCATCGAGCGTGCGCAGGCCCGGGTCCTGCAGGCGCGCCAGCTTCTCGTCGGCCAGCTCCACGCGCTTGTCGGCCTGCTCGGCCAAGGCAGCGTCGCGCGCCTGCTTGAGGGCCTCGATGCGGCCCTTCAGCTCGCTGCGCGTGATGCCGGTGGCCGGCGCGATGGGCGGCTCGCCCGTCACGCAGAAGTGCAGCAGGGCGCCCAGGCCCCACACGTCGGTGCGTGCGCCCACCGAGCCGCGCGCCTGCTCGGGCGCGAGGAAGCGTGGCGTGCCCACGATGCCGGCGTCCTCGGCGGTGGGGGAGACCACCACGCCGCCCGAGATCTTGCCGCCCTTGTCCAGCACGCTGCAGATGCCGAAGTCGATCAGGTAGGGGCGCAGCGTGCGCGAGTCCACCAGCACGTTGTCGGGCTTGAGGTCGCGGTGGATGACGCCGTTCTCGACGTTGGCGACGTACAAGCCCTCGGCGACGGGCACGATCACGTCCGTGACCAGCTTGTCGAGCTGCCCCAGCGGCGCCAGCGTGGCGTAGCGGGCCAGCGTGCCGCGCTCGCGCCGCTCGACGATGTCGGTGAGCGTGAAGGGCTTGTAGAGCAGCTCCATCGTGAAGTAGGGGCGCCCGTCGGGCAGCTGGCCGCGGTCGAACACCGGCATGATGTGCGGGTGGCGGATGTTGGCCTGAACCTCGATCTCGCGCACGAAGCGCTGGCGCATCCCCTCGCTCACGTCCTTGAGCAGCACCTTGAGCGCCACGCTGCGGTTGGTGGTGGGGTCGAAGGCGCGGTACACGGTGCCCGTCCCGCCTTGCCCCACCACTTCCTCGATGCGGTAGCGGCCCACCTCGGATCCGGCCGCGTACTCGGCCTCGATGGTCGCTTCCTGCTCGCGCTCCTTCGCCTCGTCGTTGCGCTTGTCACGGGCGCTCTTGGGCGCCGCAGGCTTGGGCGCGGCGGGCTTGGGCTCTGCGCCCTTGGCCGCTGGGGCCGTGGCTGCCGCAGCCTTGGGCGCAGGCGCAGGCGGCTTGGGCGCGGCGGGCCTTGCGGTGGCGGGGGGCGCTCCGGGCCGGCCGGGCGTGGCGTCCGCCAGCACGCACACGGGCTCGCCCTGCGCGTCGAGGCTCACGGCCAGGGGCTTGCTGCAGCCCTTGCAGGGCGTCTTGAGCACGGCGCCGGCACCGCCCGCGATGCTCGAGAGGTCGGCACGGTGCTTCTGGCCGCAGGCCGGGCACGTGAAGGGGCTGGCGGGGGTCTCGGGGGGCGGCATCGCGACTCCGGCGCGTGGGGGCGCGCCATCCTACGCACAGGCCGCCGCGCGCGGGAGGGCCCGGGTGGCCGCGGCCCGTGGCGCGGCTCAGGCCTGCGGGGCGGCCGGCAGCCAGACGCGGAAGGTGGTGCCGCCGCCCGGGCGCGGCTCGAAGCCCACCTCGCCGCCATGGTCGTCCACGATGCGCTTGACGATGGCCAGGCCGAGGCCCGTGCCGGAGGTCTTGGTGCTGAAGGTGGGCTCGAAGACCCGGTCGCGGTGCTCGGCCGGGATGCCCTGGCCCGTGTCGTGGACCTCCAGCACCACGCCCGGCCGTCCGCGCGAGGAGGTGCCGCAGAGAGCGCGCACCAGCACCTCGCCCTCGGACGGCACGGACTGCACGGCGTTGTTCACGAGGTTCACCAGCGCACGGTGCAGCTCGTCCTCGTCCCCCAGCAGCACCGGCAGGCCGGGCTCCACCTCGCGACGCACGTGCACGCCGTGGGCCCGCGCCCCGGCATGCAGGTCCACGACGTGCTCCACCAGCGCGGCAGCGGACACGGGGCCGGGCCGCCGCGGGGGGAGGTTGGCGAGGTCCCCGAAGGTCGTGGCGATGCGGGCGAGCGCATCGACCTGGCGCAGCAGCACGGCCGCCGTGCGCTGCACGGCCTGCGGGGCCCGCGCCGGGTCCGCGGCGATGTCGGCCTCCATCTGCTGCACCATCAGCTTCATGGGGCTCAGCGGGTTCTTGATCTCGTGGGCCACCTGCCGGGCCATGCGGCGCCAGGCCTGCTCCCGCTCGGCCCGCGCCGCGCGGTCGTTGGCCTCGCGCAGCGAGGCCGTCATCTCGCGGAAGGCGCGCATGAGGCGCCCGAACTCGTCGCCGCGGTCGCTGCGCAGCGCGACCTCGAGGTCGCCTTGGGCCACCTGCTCGGCCGCGGCCACCAGCTCGTCCAGCGGCTGGGCGAGGCGGCGTGACACGAGCAGGCCGACGGCCATCACCAGCACCAGCGTGAGCAGGTAGCCGGCCAGCACGACGCTGCCGGTGACCGAGAGCTGGGCCTCGATGCGGTCGCGCTCGTAGAGCAGGGGCACGGCCACGGTGGCGCGCGCCCATCCGTCGGCACCCAGCACGGGTGCGTAGCCGGTCCACACCAGCCGGCCCTCGCGGGTCATCGCGCGCTGCACGGTGGCGCGGCGCTCCAGCACGGTGGCGCGGTAAGCCTCGGCGTCGAGGCGGGACGGCAGCAGCTCGGCCGTCACGGCACCGGCGCGGCTGGATGCGCTCACCAGGCCGCTGCGGTAGAGCACCACGTCGTGACGGCGGTCGCTGGCGGCCCGGCGCATGGCCTCGTCGTCGAGGCGGTCGAGCTCGGAGGGCTCGCGGGCTTCCAGGCCGCTGCGCAAGCGCGCCAGGTTGTTCTCCAGCCGGTCACTGAAGGCGCGCTCGTAGCGCATGCTCGTCTCCTCCGCGGTGACCCAGGCCAGCAGGCCCAGCGGCAGCACGGAGACCAGCAGGTACGAGACCAGGATGCGGTGGTGCAGGCGCCACTCGATGCGGCGCAGGCCGGCGACGAAGACCAGCAGCGACAGCCCCAGCGCGCCGCCCACGCCCACGACGACGAGCCGGGCCAGCGCCAGCAGCCGCTCGCCCAGGTCCATGGACGCCCGGCGTGCCACGAACCACTGGCCGCGCGAGGGCAGCCAGGCTGCGGCGATCTCGTAGCCACCCCGGGTGCGTGCTCGCCATCCGGGCGGGCCCGGATCCAGCAGCAGGCCGCGGTCGAAGGCCCCGGGCTCGCGCGAGGCCTGCGAGGAGCTGCACGCCACGACGCGACCGTCCTGCACGAGGGCGTACTCCAGCGGGCGCCGGGCCCACGGGGCCCCGACCGCGGTGGGGTCGCTCTCGCCGGGGTCGATGTCCAGCACGCGCAGGTCGACGGGATCGGGCACGGTGAGCACCACGTGGCCGATCACGGGCCGCTCGCCGCCCTCGACGGCTGCCGTGCCGCGCACCCGCACACGACCGCTCACGCTGGCGAGGCGGGCTCCCTCCGCGGCCAGGGCCTGCACCTCGAGGTCGTCGGGCCCTTGCGCGGGGATCGCCTCGGGCAGCCGGCTGCGCGGCGTGGCGTCCAGCGCGAAGCCATCGAGCGCCCGGCCGCCTGCGTCGAGCACCTCCAGCACGCCCGGGCGGCCCTCGGCGGCCAGCGAGCCCATCAGCCACAGCTCCAGCGCCAGGCCCGACGCCCGCTCGCCTGCCCGGGTGGCGGCGAGCGCGTCCTGCAGGCGCGCTGCCTGGGCCAGGGCCGCGAGGTCCAGGCGCACCTGGGACTCGAGCGCGTCGCGCTGCAGCACCACGCGCTCCACGTGGGCGCGCAGCGCATCGAGGCTGCGCGGCCGCATGCTGCTGCGCAGGGCCGGGAACAGCACCAGCGTGGCGAACACGCCCAGCAGCAGCACGCTCCCGGCGCGGCCCGTGCCCGTGCGCGGGCGCACCTGCGGGGCCACGATCGCGATGAGGGCCAGCGCCACGCAGGACCATGCCGCGGGGTGGGGGTCCGTGGCCAGCCACGCCGCGCCCGCGGCGAGCGCGGCCACCAGCGCGCGCGCCAGCCAGCCGGGCACGGGGTGCAGCGCCGACGCCGCGTGCTCCACCCCGCGCATCACCAGCACGATGCCGGCGGCGGTGGAGGCCACCAGTCCCGCGAGCATGAGGATCACCGGGCCGGGCGGCAGCAGGCCTGCGCTCTCGAAGAAGGGGGTCCGGCCCTGGTCGGCCACCAGCTGCACCAGCGCCGACCAGCCCCACACGCTGCCCGCGGCGAGCAGGAAGCCCAGCAGGGCGTGGGGGATGCGCCTGCGCGCGGGCCCCTGCGCGGCGGAGGGGCCGCGCACCGACAGGCACAGGGCCAGCCCGGCCAGCGCGGTGAGCGCGAGGTCGCCCGGCGAGCCCAGCCAGCCCAGCCAGCCCTCCACGCCAAAGTCCGTGGGCGCGAAGCCTGGCTGCAGCCGGGGGAAACGGGCAGGGAGGTCCAGGGCCGAGAGCGCGGCCCGCACCGCCAGCACGAGCAGGGCCCATGCCGTGCTGCGCACCCAGCCTGCGGCCAGCCGTCGGCGCACGAGGGCGATCGCAGCGCCTACGCCCACGGCCAGCAGCACGACGCAGGCGATGCCGGTCCACGCCTCGCGGCGTGCCGCGAGACGGTCCGCCGTGGCCGACGCGCCCAGCGCGCGCACGCGCACGAGCAGTCCGGGCGTGCCCTGCGCCGAGGCGGCAAGGGCCTCCTCCGCCCACACGGCGTCGGGTGGCTCCGGGCGCGAGGGCGTGCCCGGCGGCAGGACCTGCACCTCGGCTACGCCCAGCGGTGCCAGCCAGCGCGCCCCGTAGCGCGCGCCCTGCCCGGCAGGGGTGCGCTGCTCCAGCAGCATCGTGGCGCTCAGGAAGCCGATCGAGGATGCGCGCGGCCCCAGCACCAGCGCGCTGGTGACGGGACCCGCGTGCAGGGCCAGCGGTCCCTCACGCCACGAGCCCGCCCAGGGGCCCTCGCGAGCGGGCGCATGCGCGTCCACGGCCTCGCCGGCCCACGCGCCCTCGCCGGCGGGGTCTTCCCACAGCAGGCCGTCCACGCCGTGCGCGCGTCGCACCTGCTCCAGCACGCTGAAGCGCTCGCCGCGCGTGAGCGGTGCGAGGTCGGGCAAGGCGCCAGCCGCTGCCTCGGCCCGGTCACGGAGCGCCCGCAGGTCGTCGCGCACGGCACGCGCGGCCTCGCGCGCGCGGCCCATCCGTTCCTCGTCCACCTGCGTGGGCGTGGGCGCGCAGGCCGCCAGCACCAGCAGCAGGGCCAGCAGGGAAGGCAGCGCCAGCCGCTGCGGCACCCGCCGCCTGCGGCAGCGCGCGGCCGGGCAAGGGCGGGCCGTTGCGTGGGTTGGTGCCGCGCGCCCGTGCATGGCGCTCAGCGGGCAGACTCGGCCAGCGCAGCCAGGCGCAGCGCACCGGCCGCATCGCGCCGCAAGGTGACCACCAGGCGCGTGGTGGCCGGATCCCCGCCGCGCAGCCGGCGCGTGTAGTCGAAGGTGCGCACGAGGCTGTCCGCGGCCTGCCCGGAGCGCTCGACGAGGCGCGGCGCGGACACGCCCTCGAAGTAGCTGCCCAGCACACGCGTCGCCTGGTCACGCTTGAGCGGCCCGGACCCGGCAGGGAGTCCCAGCAGGCCCAGCGAGAGCGTGCCTTCGGGATCCATGCATGCCACCACCCCGGCCGCCGACCGCCCCTCGAGGGCCCCCTTCACCCGCCCGAGCAGCTCGCGGCTGGCGGCTGCCAGCGCTGCATCGGCGGCCGGGGCCGCTGCGGCAGCGGCGGGCGGGACGGCCGCAACGCCGCCGGCCAGCGCCGCGGCCAGCAGCAACCGGCCCAGCCGGCGCAGGACCCGGCAGTGCGGGCGCGGGGAGGGAGGGGTGGTGGGCATGCTGCGACCGCAACAGAGCAAAGCAGGGACCGCCGGGCAAGGCGAGGCCGGCGTGGCCGAGGGCGGGCTCTCCCTCGCTGGAGCCCCGCGCCGGCGCGGGGGCTGTCCCTCGTCGGGGACGCACCGCGTCCACGAGCGGGGACGACGTGCCGTGCCTCGCCGGGTGCGTGCTACAGGAACGGCGTGACGTCCGCCGCTGACCGCCTGCCGACCAGCGAGCGCGTGCCGTGCCCGGTGTGCGCGACCGACGAGGTGCGCACGTGGTTCACGGGCCCCGGCTACGCCATGGGCACCTGCCGCCGCTGTGGCCTCATCCGCCAGCAGCCGCGGCTCACCTTCGAGGCCTTGCGCGAGGGCGTCTACGACCTGCCGGTGGGGGACGTGGCCAAGGGGCCCGTCACCTTCCGTCCCGAGGCCTACGAGGGGCTGCAGAACTGGGAGAGCAAGCCGCAAGAGGCCTTCCTGGCCAGCGTGGCGGGCGTGGAGGCGACGCTGGCGCCCGGCGAGGCCCGCGGCCTGTGGGTGGACGTGGGCTGCAACACCGGCGGCCTGTTGCTCGCGGCCCGCAACCGCGGCTTCACGGTGGCGGGCGTGGACCTGAGCACGGACCTCGTGCGCATCGCGCGCGAGACCCACGGCGCCGATGCGCGCGTGGGCAGCCTCGCCGAGGGAGGCTTCCCCGACGGCTGTGCCCGCGTCGTGTCCTACCGTCAGGTGCTCGAGCACGTGCACGACCTCGACCGCGAGCTGGCCGAGGTGCGCCGCGTGCTGGCCCCGGGCGGCCGCCTGCTGGTGGAGGTGCCGCACGGCGGCGGCACGCGGCTGGCCTTCGACCGCGTGCGCGCGGCCCTGCGGCTGATGCGGCGCGAGCGGATGCTGCGCAACGTGCCGCAGCACCTCTACTACTTCCGGGCACACCACCTGCTGGCCGTGCTGGGCCGGCACGGATTCGCGCCGCTCTCGGTGGGCACCTACGGGCGCTACCGGCGGCGGCGCAGCCTGCCGCGCCGGCTGTGGGAGCGCGTGCGCGACCGCTGGCGCGTGGGCAACAAGCTGCGCGTGGTCGCGCAGGCGCAGGGTCCTGCCCGGGCTACTTGAGCCCGTAGCGCTCGATCTTCTTGTAGAGGTGCGAGCGCTGCATCTCCAGCGCCTCGGCCGTGCGCTTGACGTTCCACTCGTGGGCGGCCAGCTGCTGCTCGAGGAACAGCCGCTCCGAGAGGTCCTGGAACTCGGCGAAGGTGCGGCAGCGCCCGACGAGGTCGCTCCACGACGGTGCCCCGCTGGGGGGCGTGGCCGTCGTTCCGGCGCTGGACGGCGAGCCCGTCGGCGTCGTGGGCAGGGCCCCCGGCGCGCTCGCGCCCGGCTCCGCCGCCGTGCCGTGCAGCCGCTCGAGGTCGGGCACGTCCAGCGAGGGCCCGTCGAGCAGGATGGTGCAGCGCTCCATCAGGTTCTTGAACTGGCGCACGTTGCCGGGCCAGCGCTGGCGCTGCAGCCACGCCAGCCCCGCGGCCGTGAGCGCGAGGGGCGGGCGGCCCAGCTCGTCGCCGATGCGCTTGAGGAAGCGCGCGGCCAGCTCCGCCAGGTCGGCGGGACGGTCGCGCAGCGGTGGCACGCGCACGGGGATCACCGCGAGGCGGTAGTAGAGGTCCTCGCGGAAGGTGCCCTCGGCCACCGCGGCCTTCAGGTCCTTGTTGGTGGCGGCCACGATGCGCACGTCCACCGCGATGGGCTCCGTGCTGCCCACCCGCTGCACCTTCTGCTCCTCGATCACGCGCAGGACCTTGGCCTGCGCCTCCAGCGGCATGTCGCCCACCTCGTCGAGGAAGAGCGTGCCGCCATCGGCCTGCTCGAACTTGCCCTTGCGCAGCGCGGTGGCGCCCGTGAAGGACCCCTTCTCGTGGCCGAACAGCTCGCTCTCCAGCAGCTCCTTGGGGATGGCTGCGCAGTTGACGTCCACGAAAGGGCCTGCCGCGCGCGGGCTGAGCTCGTGCACGAGCCGCGCCACCAGCTCCTTGCCCGAGCCGTTCTCGCCCTCGATGAGCACGCGCGCGGGCGTGGCCGCCAGCCGGGCCACGACCTGCCGCACGCCCTCGATGGCCGTGCTGGAGCCGACCATGCGCTGCGAGGTGTCGCTCAGCTGCCGGCGCAGGCGCACCACCTCGGCGCGCTGCTTGCGGTCTTGCTGCACCTTCACGATGCGCGCCAGCAGCTCGTCACGCGAGAAGGGCTTGGCGAGGAAGTCCAGCGCGCCGCCACGCATCGCCTCGACGGCCGTCTCCATCGTGCCGTGGCCGGACATCATCACGACGGCCACGTCGGGGCGGGCGCGCAGGAAGTCCGGCAGCGCCTCGATCCCGTCGCGACCCGGCATCTTCACGTCGAGCATCACCAGCTCGGGGGCGGGCGTGGCCTGCAGCGCGCGCAAGCCCTCGTCGGCCGTGCGCGCCAGCGTCACCTCGTGGTGCGCCGAGCGCAGCACGACGTCGAGGGTGTCGCGGATCGCCTCGTCGTCATCGACCACCAGGATGCGCACGCCGGGATGCTCCGTGGATGCCGCGGCGCCTCGCCGCGCGGCGGGCAGGGTAGTCGCAGCGGCCGGGCGGCCCGTCCATGGCGCCTGTTCGCATCGTGTTCGTGTCGCGGCGGGGCCGGCCCACCCGTAGCCTGCGGGCGTGCGCACGATCCTGCTGACCGGCTTCGGGCCCTTCCCCGGCGTGGAGCACAACCCCTCCGGGGCGGTGGCGCGGGCGCTGGCCGCGCGGCAGGGCGTGCCGGGCGTGCGCCTCTGCGGCGCGGTGCTGGACACGAGCTACGCGCGCGCGCCTGCGCAGCTGCAGCAGGCCCTCGACCTGCAGCGGCCGTGGGCGGTGCTCAGCCTCGGCGTGGCGCCCGGCGACCAGCTGCGCCTGGAGGGCGTGGCGCGCAACCTCGACAGCGCACGCGGCCCGGACGTGGACGGCGTCGTGCGCGCGGGCCTGCCCCTCCGTCCCGGCGGCGCATCCACGCTGCCCTCGCGCCTGCCGCTGGGGGCGTTCGCCCACGCGCTCGCGGCCGGCGGCTGGGCGGCCCGGCCCAGCGAGGACGCCGGCGGGTACCTGTGCAACCACCTGTTCTACGAGCTGCTGTGCCGGCATCCTGGGGGGCCCGCCGGCTTCGTGCACGTCCCTGCGCTGGGGCCGGGCTGGGACCTCGCGCGCCTCGAGGCGGCCACGGGCGCCCTGCTGCAGGTGCTCGCGCGCGAGCCCTGAGCACCGCTCGCTAGCGCAGGTAGCGGCCGATCTCGCGGGTGCCGTCCTCGAGGATGGCCCACACCGAGGCGCTCACGCCGAACTCCCGGTCCACCATGTCGCTCACGGCCTGGCACAGCGGGCCGGCCTGTGCCTCGCAGCCGTTCGCGACGAGGATCTCGATGCGGTACCAGCGCTCGCGCGGACGCCACAGCGGTGCACCCCGCACTGCCACGAAGCACTCATGGGGCTCGAAGACGGCGGCGATGCGGTCGGAGATGGCCTCGGCGCGGTCCTGCTGCAGGGGTGGCGGCGCCTCGGCGCTGCCCATCCGGCGCACCCACACGAACTCGTAGGCCAGCCAGCCCAGCCCGGCCAGCACGGCCAGGTGGATCAGCGTGCGCCAGAGCGGGACCGGGCGCGGCGACATGGCAACAACACGATGGTACGCCAGCCGGTGCTTGCGGCTTCAATGCCGGTTCGATGCGCGCCCGTCCCGCCCCCGACACGCTGCAGGCCGAGGGTCCCGGTGACCCCGCGCAGGGCGGGCCGTGGGATGCGCTGGTGCTGGGCGCCGGCGCGGCCGGGCTGTGGGCTGCCGGCACCGCGGCGCGACGCGGGCGGCGCGTGCTCGTGCTGGAGAAGAACCCGCGCGTGGGGGTGAAGGTGCTGGCCAGCGGCGGCGGCGCCTGCAACCTCACGACCACGCTGGGGCCCGCCGAGGCCGCGCGCTGGTTCGGGCGCGAGGGCGAGCGCTTCCTGGGCCCTGCCTTCCGTGCGCTGCCGCCTGCGGCGGTGCGGCAGGCCTTCGAGGCGCTGGGCGTCCCCACCGAGGTGGAAGAGGCGCTGGAGAAGGTGTGGCCAGCCTCGCGGCGCGCGCACGACGTGGCGGCGGCCCTGCTGCGTCGCGCGCTCGAGGCCGGGGCGCGCGTGCGCACGGCCACGCCTGCAGGGGGGCTCCAGCGCCTTCCGTCCGGCTGGCGCGTGCGCACCCCGCACGGCGAGGTGGAGGCCCCGCACGTGCTGGTGGCCGTGGGCGGGCGCAGCTACCCGCGCACGGGCACCACCGGCGACGGCTACCCGTGGCTGGCTGCCGCAGGACACACGCTGCGACCCCAGGCGCCCGCCCTGGTGCCGCTGGTGGTGGACCTGGCGTGGGTGCGCGAGCTGGCCGGCATCGCGCTGGAGGCGCGCGTGGAGGTGCTGGAGGCCGACGGGCGCGTGCTGGTGGCGAGGCGCCGTCCCCTGCTGTTCACCCACACGGGCCTCTCGGGACCGGCGGCGATGGACGCCAGCCGCTGGCTGTCGCTGCCGGCTCCGGCCTCCGGCCCGCGGCGGCTGGTGCTGGACCTGCTGCCCGAGGACTCGCACGAGGCCCTGCGCGAGCGCATCGACCAGCGGCTGCAGGCGGGCGGCGTGCTGTGGGCGGCCTTGCCGGAGGCCTTGCCCACGCGCCTGCGCCGTGCCCTGTGCGAGCAGGCGGGCGCGCGCGCCGACACGCCCGCCACGGGCGTGTCGCGCGAGGTGCGCCACGCGCTGGTGCTGGCGCTCAAGCGGCTGGAGCTGCCGGTGGCGGGCACGCGCGGCTGGGACCATGCGGAGGTCACGGCCGGTGGCGTGGCGCTGGCCGAGGTGGACGCGGGCACGATGGCCTCGCGCGTGGCGCCCGGCCTCTTCGTGGCCGGGGAGGTGCTCGACCTCGACGGCCCCATCGGCGGCTTCTCCTTCCAGGCGGCGTTCGCGACGGGCGAGCTCGCCGGGCGTCACCTCTAGCGCGATCCACGCCGCGGGCCCGCCGGGTAGCCTGCGCGGGCATGCACCCCGCCTCGCCCTCGCCCGCTGATCGACGTCCGCCCGGCGGCGTGCCCCGCTGGCTGTGGCCGCCCCCGGGTGCCACGGTGGAACGCGTGGTGCTGTGCGAGCGCGGCGAGGGCGCAGCGTCGCGCTTCGAGGTGCGCGAGGGCAGCGCGCCGGCCGCCCAGCACCTGAATGCCCTGCGCTGGCTGCTGCACGACCACGAGGTGGGGGCCCGCCCGGCCGCGCCGGCCTACCGGCTGGAGGTGGTGCTGGAGATCGCGCGCACGGCCATGCCCGGCGGCCGGGTCGGGCACTCCTACGCCATCGACGGCGGGCCGCTGGGCGCGCCCTCCGGCGTGGAGGCGCGCGGCGTGCTGCTGCGCTACGCCAGCGAGGTGCTCGGGCGCGTCTAGGCGCGCCCTGCCCGCGCCCGCTGCGCAGGCTCTTCCCGTGGATCGAGCCTGGTCCGTGTTGCGCAAGCCGGCCAGGCCGCGCCCGCGGCAGCAGGGCGCGACGTGTCGCGGGCTTTCTGGACCTCGAGTGCGCGGCCCCGCGCCGATCGGCGGCCGGGGGATGCGCGGCTGAGGGCCCGGCCCGTCCGCGAGTAGGCTCTGGCGATGGACCGCAAGGTCATCCGCGCCTGGTGCCTCTACGACTTCGGCAACAGCGCCTTCGCGATGCTGTTCACGTCGTTCTTCGGCGTCTTCTACACCTCCTCGATCGTGGGCAACGAGGCGGGAGAGGGCGATCGCTGGTGGGGTGCCCTCGTGAGCGTGTCGATGGCCAGCGTGGCCTTCCTCGCGCCCTTCCTCGGTGGCGTGGCCGACCATGCCGGCGTGAGGAAGCGCATGCTGGCGGGCTTCACCCTGCTGGGCGTGCTGGCCGTGCTGGGGTGGACCACGCTGCGTCCGGGCGAGGTGCTGCCGGGCTTCGTGCTGGGCGCGCTGGCCATGGTGGGCTTCGAGGGCGCCATCGTCTTCTACAACGCCTACCTGCCGCGCATCGCGCCGGCCACGCACCAGGGCCGCGTGAGCGCATGGGGATTCGCGGTCGGCTACGTGGGCTCGCTGGTGGCGCTCGGCGTGGCGGCGGTGATCGACCCGCGCGAGCGCATCGAGTGGGTGTGGGTGGCGCTCGCCCTCCAGTGGGTGCTGGGCGCGCTGCCCGCGTTGCGCGCGCTGCCGGCCGACGAGCCGACGGGCACGCGCGTTCGAGAGGCCGCGGCCGCAGGCGTGGCGGGGACCTGGCGCAGCCTGCGCGAGGTGCTGGGCGTGCCGCACCTGCGCTGGTTCCTGCTCGCCTTCTTCTTCTACATGGACGGCGTGGAGACGGTGATCGTGTTCGCCAGCGTCTACGCGCGCGGCACGCTGGGCTTCTCGATGGCCGAGCTGCTGGGCCTGCTTGCGCTCGTGCAGGTCACGGCGCTGGCCGGCTCGCTGCTGCTGGCGCGGCTCACCGACGTGCGCGGCCCGCGCTTCACGGTGCTGCTCACGCTGGCGTTGTGGGTGCTGACGGTGGCCTGGGCCTCGCAGGCGCCCAGCAAGCAGGCCTTCTTCGTGGTGGGCGGCCTGGCCGGCCTGGGCCTGGGTGCCGTGCAGGCGGCCTCGCGCGCCATGATGGGGCTGCTGGCGCCACGCGGCCGCGAGGCCGAGATGTTCGGCTTCATGGCGTTGTGCGGGCGCACGGGCTCCATCCTGGGCCCGCTGGTGTTCGGCGCGGTCTCCGTGGCCGCCGGGCAGCGCATGGCCGTCCTCGCCGTGGTGCCCTTCTTCGCCGTGGGCGCCCTGCTGCTGCTCAAGGTGCGCATGCCCGCCCCCGGGGCTGCGGCAGCCGCGGCCTCGCAGGCGGAGCCGGCGCGTGGCTGAGCGCGGGCCCGCGCTGGTGGCGGTGGCGCAGCGGCTGTCGCGCGAGGTGGACGCGCTGTCCTTCGCGCACCCCGTGGCCTTCACCTACAACCCGCTGGCCTACGCCTTCGAGGCGCACCGGGCCTACCTGGAGCGGTGGGGCGGCGGCCGGCCCAAGGCCCTCTGGCTCGGCATGAACCCCGGGCCGTTCGGCATGGCCCAGAGCGGGGTGCCCTTCGGCGACGTGGGCATGGCGCGGGACTTCCTGGGCATCGAGGCCCCCGTGGGGCGCCCTCCCCGGGAGCATCCCAAGCGCCCGGTGCTGGGCTACGCCTGCACGCGCGGGGAGGTGAGCGGCCGGCGCCTGTGGGGCTTCGTGCGCGACCGGTACGGGTCGCCGCAGGCCTTCTTCCGCGAGTTCTTCGTCCTGAACTACTGCCCGCTGGCCTTCGTGGAGGACTCGGGCAAGAACCGCACGCCCGACCACCTGCCGGCCGCGGAGCGCGCGCCGCTCTTCGCGGCCTGCGACCGGGCCCTGCGCGACGCCGTGGAGGTGCTGGGCGTGCAGGCGGTGATCGGCGTCGGGGCCTTCGCGGCGGCCCGGGCGCGCGAGGCCCTGGCGGGACGCGGGCTCGCCTTCCACGTGCTGCCGCATCCCAGCCCGGCCAGCCCCGCCGCCAACCGGGGCTGGCCCGCGCTGGCCCAGCATGCGCTCGAGCAGGCCGGCTACCGCGTGCCGTCGTCGTCGGCGCCCGTGCGCACCGCCGCTCGACCGCAAGGCGGTGCTGGCGGGGGGCGCACGCGGCGGTAGAGTCCCGGCGTGGACGCACTGCAGCGACTCTTCGAGGCACGCTTCGGCCGTGAGGCGGCCTTCGTGGCGCCGGTGGCCGCGGACGGCTCGCGCCGGCGCATGGTGCGCTTGCGGCTCGACGAGACCACCAGCGCCATCGGCGTGCTGGGACCCGAGCCGGAGGAGAACCGCGCCTTCCTCGCCTTCACGCGCACCTTCCGCGGGCTGGGCCTG
This sequence comes from Planctomycetota bacterium, assembly GCA_964228555.1. GTDB lineage: Bacteria > Planctomycetota > PLA2 > PLA2 > JAEUHO01 > CAXQZU01. The sequence goes on along the minus strand of CAXQZU010000059.1, from coordinate 94,692 downwards.
CCCGTGCCCGAGGTGCTGGGCGAGGACCTGCGCGAGGGCGTCTACCTCGTCGAGGACCTGGGCGACACCACGCTGTTCGGGGCCCTGTCGCAGGCGCGCAAGGTCGAGCCGGGTGCCTTCCCGCCGTCGCTGGTGCCCATCTACCGGCGCGTGCTGGCGGCCCTGCCTCGCTTCCAGGTCGAGGGCGGGCGAGCCATCGACTTCAGCGTGGCCTACCCGCACGCGGCCTTCGACCGCCGCTCGATGGCCTGGGACGCCAACTACTTCAAGTACCACTTCCTCAAGCTGGCCGAGATCCCGTTCCACGAGGGCCGGCTGGAGGAGGACTTCGAGCGGCTGGTGGGCTTCCTGCTGGAGGCCGACAGCAGGCACTTCCTCTACCGCGACTTCCAGTCCCGCAACGTGATGCTGCGCGGCGGCACGCTGGAGGCCGCCGTCCCGTGGTTCATCGACTACCAGGGTGGCCGCCGGGGCGCGCTGGCCTACGACGTGGCCTCGCTGCTCTACGACGCCAAGGCGGAGATCCCGCCCATCCTGCGCGAGGAGCTGCTGCAGCACTACCTCGACGTGCTGGGGGCGCACGTGAGCGTGGACCGCGAGCGCTTCCTGCTCGAGTTCCGGGGCTTCACCTTGATGCGCATCCTGCAGGCGCTGGGCGCGTACGGATTCCGCGGGTTCTACGAGCGCAAGCCGCACTTCCTCGCCTCGGTGCCGCCGGCCCTGCGCAACATCGAGCACCTGCTGCGCTCGGGCCCGATGCCGGTGCAGCTGCCCGAGCTGCGCGCGGTGTTCGAGCGCATGGTGGCCAGCGAGCGCCTGCGCGCGGCGCCCGCGCCCAGCATCGAGGGCCTGACCGTGTACCTGGGCTCGTTCTCGTACCGGCACGGCATGCCGATGGATCCAGGCGGCAACGGCGGCGGCTTCGTCTTCGACTGCCGGGCGTTGCCCAATCCCGGCTGGGATGCGGAGCTCAAGCCCCTGTGCGGCCGTGACCGCCAGGTGATCCGCTCGCTGGAGCTGCAGCCGGAGGTGCACGCCTTCGTGGCGCACGCGCAAGCGCTGGTCGAGTCGCAGGTGCGCACCTACCTGGCGCGCCGCTACACGGCGCTGAGCGTGCAGTTCGGCTGCACGGGAGGGCAGCACCGCTCGGTCTACGTGGCCGAGCGGGTGGCGGCGGCGCTGCGGGCGCGCTGGCCCGAGGTGCGCGTGGACCTGCGTCATGCCGAGCGCACCCGCTGGCCTGCCACGGCCGACCGCGACCCGCCCCTGCCGGCGGCCGGCCCGGCCGCCGCGGTGCCGTCGGCGCCCTCGCCCACGCCGGGCGCCTAGGCCGCCATGCCGGCAGGCTGCGTCGAGGGCATGGTCCTGGCCGCCGGCCACGGCACGCGCCTCAAGCCGCTCACCGACCGCCTGCCCAAGGCGCTGGTGGACGTGGGCGGCCAGCCCCTGCTGGCCCTGGTGGCCCGGCGCCTCGTGGCGGCGGGCGCGGCGCACCTCGTGGTCAACACGTGCAGCCACGCCGATCAGGTGGAGGCCTGGCTCGCCACGCATGCCCTGGGCGTCGAGGTGCGCATCTCGCGCGAGGCAGGCGAGCCGCTCGAGACGGGCGGGGGCCTGCTGGCGGCGCGCGCCCTCTTCAGCGGCACGTGCCCGGTGCTGGTGCACAACGTGGACGTGCTCACCGATGCGCCGCTGGCGGCGCTGGTGGCCGAGCACGGCGCCCGGGGCGGGCTGGCCACGCTGGCCGTGATGGAGCGGCCCTCGCGCCGGCGCCTGCTCTTCGACCGCGTCGGCCTGCTGGGGCGGGTGGACGAGGACAAGGGCCTCGACCTGCGCGTGCGTCCCGCCGTGGGGGAGGTGCAGGCGCTGGCGTTCGCGGGCGTGCACGTGGCCAGCCCCGGGCTGCTGGGCCGCATCACCGAGCGCGGGCGATTCTCGGTGCTGGACACCTGGCTGCGGCTCGCCGGCGAGGGAGAGCGACTGCTGCCGTGGCGCATGGATGCGTGGCGCTGGATCGACGTGGGCCGGCCCGCCGACCTCGAGCGGGCGCGCGCGCTGGCGCTGGGGCCCTGAGGCGCGACGTGCCCGGCTCGCGTCCGGGGCGCCCGCGTATAGGGTCTGGGCTGGAGGTGACGCCATGACGCACGTGAGCCCCGACACCGTGGTCCGCCAGCTGGGCTGGCGCTACGCGGTGAAGCGCTTCGACCCCAGCAAGCGCATCGATGCCCCGACCTGGCAGGCACTGGAGCAGTCCCTCGTGCTGGCGCCGTCCTCCTTCGGCCTCCAGCCGTGGCGCTTCGTGGTGGTGGACAGCCCGGCCCTGCGCACGCAGCTGCGCGCCGCTTCCTGGAACCAGCCGCAGATCGAGGAAGGCTCGCACCTGGTGGTGCTGGCCATCCGCAAGCCGCTGGGGGCGGCCGACGTCACGCGCTGGATCGAGCGGCTGCATGCCGTGCGCGGCACGCCGCAGGCCGAGCTGGCCGGCTACCAGAAGATGATCCAGGGCTTCATCGGGCGGCCGGGCTTCGACACCGATGGCTGGGCCGCCCGGCAGGCCTACATCGCGCTGGGCCAGTTCATGGTGGCGGCCGCGATGGTGGGCGTGGACACCTGCCCCATGGAGGGCATCGATCCCGCCGCCTACGACCGCATCCTGGGGCTGCCGGCCACGGGCTACGCCACGGTGGTGGCCTGCGTGGCGGGCTACCGGTCGGCCGGCGACGCCTTCGCCAGCCTGCCCAAGGTGCGCTACCCGCACGCCGACGTGGTCGTGCACGTCCGCTGATCCCCGGAGCTCCGCTGATCCCCGGAGCATCGGGCCGCCCAAGGAAGAACGCCGCCGGGCGGGGCCCGGCGGCGTTCGGTGTTGGTCGGGGCGACTGGATTCGAACCAGCGACCTCCTGAACCCCATTCAGGCGCGCTACCAAATCTGCGCCACGCCCCGGCGCTTGGGTACGGAAACTGGTCGGTTGGGCCCCGCAGTCTAGCCCCGGACGCGGCGGGTGCCCCGCTTGGCCGGGCCGGGGGCCGGGCGGCACGTGCCGTCGGGCCCGATTCGGGCCTTGGGCGGTCGTGTGGCGCCGCCTGCGGGCACCGGTAGCCTTGGGCGCAACGCACTGCTCGCTGGAGTCGCCTGCATGACCGCCCCCCGTGCCTGCCTCCTGTACGGCCTTGCCACCCTGGCGGCGGTGGCCCTCGTGCTGGTGGGCTGTGGCGGCGGCGGTGGCGGGCCGATCCCGCCCGTGCTGGTGAGCGTGACGCCCAGCGTGGGGGGCACGCCGGGCGGCACCACCGTGGTGCTGGCTGGCTCGCGGCTGGGCACGGGCAGCGTGGCTGCCCTGCAGGTGCGCTTCGGCGGCCTGCCGGCCACGAGCGTGGTGGTCCTGGACGACAGCACGCTGGAGGCCACGACCCCCGCGCGTGCGGCAGGCGTCGTGGACGTCGAGGTGGACACCGACCACGGCAGCAGCATGCTGGCCTCCGCCTTCACCTACGTGCCCGCACCCGGCTTGAGCGCCTGCGAGCCTGCGCTGGGCCCGCTGGGCGGAGGCCAGCAGGTGACGCTCACCGGCTCGGGCTTCCTGCTGGTCACGCAGGTCCGCGTGGGGGCCGCCACCGCCACGAGCCTCGCCATCAGCAGCGACACCCTCCTCACCTGTGTCGTGCCCGCGCAGGCCGCGCTCGGGCCCTACGACGTGCAGGTGGTGTCCAGCGACGGGATCGCGACGCTGGCCCAGGGCTGGCGCGCCGTGCCGCCGCCCACGATCACCACGCTCTCGCTGGGCGACGGGCCGGCCGGCGGCAACACGCCCATCACCCTGACGGGCACGAACCTCGCCGTGGGCGGGCTGTCGGTGAGCGTGGGCGGGGCCACGGCGCGTGCGGTCGTGGCCACGAGCGCCACGCAGGTCACCTTCCGCACGCCGCCGGGCACTGCGGGCGCGCGCAACGTGGTGGTGACCACCTACGGCGGCAGCGCCACGCGCGCGTCGGGCTACACCTACACGACGTTCACGCCCAGCGGCGCGCTGTTCCCCAACCAGTGGCACCTCGAGAACACGGGGCAGTCCACCGCCGTGACGGGCGAGGACGCCAGCGTGCGGGGCGCGTGGGACCTGGGCTACACCGGCCGGGGCGTGCAGGTAGGCGTCTGCGACGACGGCCTCGAGCTGGCGCACGAGGACCTCGCCGCCAACGTGATCCCGGGCGTGAGCTGGGACTATCCCGACAGCGACGGGGATCCCACGCGCGACGAGCATGGCACCAGCGTGGCGGGCGTGACCTCGGCCGTGGGCACCAACAGCCTGGGTGGCACGGGCGCGGCGCCGCGTTCCACGATGGCGGGCTTCGCGGTGATCACGGCGGGCGCCACCGATGCGGACATTGCCGATTCCTGGGCGCGCAGCCTGGACGTGCTGGACGCCTTCAACAACTCGTGGGGCTCGCCGGCCGAGTGGGATGGCGACTGGTACGGCTACTCGGCCGCGCCGTCGTCCTTCACCGACTCGCTGGAGGCGGGGCTCGCGCAGGCGCGCGGCGGCCTCGGGGCCATCTACATGAAGGCGGCGGGCAACGGGGGCACCGACGTCTCGGCGAGCTTTGACTCCACGAACTCGCTGCGCGGCGTGATCACGATCGGCGCGGTGGGCGGTGGCGGCAGCGCCAGCAGCTACTCGCAGCCCGGGCCGGCGGTGCTGGTGTGCGCCCCCAGCAACGCCAGCGGCTATCCCGGCATCACCACCACGGACCGCACCGGCGCGCTGGGCTACGGGGCCGGCAACTACACCAACAGCTTCGGTGGCACCTCGTCGGCCACGCCGCTGGCCACGGGCGTCGTGGCGCTGGTGCTGGAGGCCAATCCCCTGCTGCGCTGGTGGGAGGTGCCCTTGGTGCTGGCCCGCTCCGCGCGCCGCAACCACGCGGCCCACCCCGACTGGACGACCAACGCGGCGGGGCACTGGGTGAACCACCAGTACGGCTTCGGGGTCGTGGACGCCGACGCCGCCGTGCGGCTGGCACGCGATTTCGAGACGACGGGCAGCCTGGCCTCGTGGTCGGGCTCGGCCTCGGTGAACCAGACGGTGCCGCGGGGCAGCGCCACGGGCGTCACCAGCACCATCACGGTCCCGGCCGGCAGCGGCGTGGCGGCAGCGCACTGCGTGCGCGTCACCCTGTCGTGCTCGCACGCCGTGGCCTCCGACCTGGACATCACGCTCACGAGCCCCACGGGCACGGTGAGCCGCCTGGTGGAGTCGCCCGGGCGCATCAGCGGGCTCACCATCTTCAACAACTCGCTCTCGGGAGTGGTGCTGGCCTCGTGGCGTCACCTCGACGAGGCCGTGGCTGGGGCGTGGACCCTCACGGTGGCCGACACGGCAGGCCTGCTCGACTCCACCTGGACCAGCTGGACGCTGGCGATCGAGGGCGAGGCCGAGGTGGGGGGCGCGCCCATGCTGGCCAAGCAGGCGCTGCCGGCGGGACGCCCGGCCCAGCCCGCGCTGGCTGGGGGCCAGTCCGCCTGGTGGGACGGCACGTCCTGGCGCACGGCCACGCTGGAGCCCCGGCTGCTGGCGGAGTGGACGCGCCCCGGCGAGGCCTCGTGGGTGGCGGCGCATCGCGACGTGCAGGCCACGCTGCGCGCGTCGCAGGGCTTCCGCATCTGGCGCCTCGCGCCGGGGGCGGGCTCGGCCGCCGTGCGCACGCAGGCACCCGTGGGCCGGGGCGGGTCGGCATGGCCGGTCTACCGCGATGGCGACGGCGGTCGCCTGCGCGCGCTGACGGGCCGCCTCGTGCTGCGCACCGCGGGGCTGGACGCCGCCGGCGAGCAGGCGCTGCTGGCGGGCCATGGCCTCGAGCTGGTGCGGCGCATGGCCGGCAGTCGCCTGCTGGTGCGCGTGCGCGCCGCGGACGACCCGCTGGCGCTGGCCCGCCTGCTGCTGGAGGCGCCGGGCGTGGCGCATGCCGAGCCCGACTGGTGGCAGGAGCGCGTGCCCCAGTAGCCGCCGGCGCGGCGAGCGCTGCTCGCCTGCCGCTCAGAGCCTGAGGTGGCGGCCGGCCCAGCCCGGTGCGAGGCGCGTGAGGAGGTCGCCCGTCCCGTGCAGCGTGTAGTAGGCCACGGCGACCACGAGGGCGGCGGGCACCGCCAGCGCGCGCAGGGCCACGCGACGCCGGTGCTTGAGGATGCGCGTGAGGGCGCGCCGGTGCAGCCGGGCAGTGCGCCCGACCGAGGCGCCTGCGCCGCCCTGCTCCGTGGCCCGTGCGAACAGCAGGTCATCGCGCCCGTGGGCGAGGGCGCGCCGCGCCAGGTGACGCCAGCCGTGCGGCGCGGGATGCTGCACGCGCGCCCCACGGTGGAGGAACAGCCCGCGGCCGTCCCGGACCAGCTGCCGCGCGAGCAGCCGGCAGGACCCGCGGGAGCTCCCGGGCAGGGGCGGGAAGGGGTAGCGCAGGGCCGTCGCGCGCCGGAAGGCCACGTTGTTGGCGAACAGGGAAGAAGAGGCCTCGAGGCTGTTGCGCGTGTCGCGCAGCGGGAAGAACCACGACAGGGCCATGGCCTTGGACACCACGCCGTCCGTGGCCAGCCAGCATGCGCCGCAGGCGACCTCCACGCGCGGGTCGTCGAAGGCGGCGAGCAGCGTGGGCAGCCAGCCCGCCTCCGGGATGACGTCGCTGTCGAGGAACACGACGAGGTCGCCGCGCGCCACGCGGACGCCCTCGTTCTTCTGGGCGTAGTAATCGCAGCCCTCGGTGGGCAGCACGCGCAGCAGGGCACGCGCGGGCACGCGGCCCATGCTCTCCCGGGCCGCGCGCTCGACGGCCTGCGAGGACGCCATCGTCGCCTCGTGGAGGATGATCACCTCGATGTCCTGCGCGAGGCCCTCGGCCGGTGCAGGGCAGGCCTCGACCTGCCGGGCCAGCTCGGCCAGCATCGCCCAGCAGCGATCGGCGGCGGACCAGCGCAGGTTCTCCCACTCGATGACGATGCTGGCGCGCCAGGGCCCGCCGGGCGCAGCGACCGGGGCGTGGGCAGCGTCAGGCGGCATCGCAGTGGCCCGTCTCGCGGTCCCCAAGCGGCCGCATGGGGCGCCTGGCGTAGCCGCTGCGGGATGCTCGCATGCGTCCGGGGCCGGCGGAAGGCGGGGCTCCCGTCAAGCCCGTGCCGTGGGGCCCCGGGCACGGGGGCAGGCGCACGCTCCTGCACGCCCATCACGGTCGGCACGCCCTTGCCTCTGGGTTGTGGGCGTCCGTACCTTGTCCGGCCCTTCGTGACCGCTCCGGAGATCGCGTGAGCCTGCCGTCCGTCCTGCTCGTGGGCCGCGCCGATGCCGCCAGCCAGCGGCTGGAGGCATGGCTGTCGCGTGGCGGGGTGGACCTGCGACGCGTGGCGGACTGCGGCGCCGCAGCCGAGGCCCTGCGATCCGGGTCGCAGCGCGTCGTCGTGGTGCAGGTGGACGACGTGGAGCTGGTCGCGGCCTTCCGCGAGATGCTGGGGCAGGAACATCCCGAGGTGGGACTGGTCGAGGTGCCTCCGGGCGACCTGTGCCCCGAGGACGTGGCCGCGCTGGGCGAGGACATCCTCGCAGCCGCGCTGCCCTCGCCCGCGCCGCGGGCGGCCGGGCCTGCCGCCCCCGCGGCGCACGTCGAGGGCGTGAAGTTCGAGGACCTCGAGTCGGCCAGCCCGCGGATGCTCGAGCTGTTCCAGCTGTTGCCGCGGGTCGCCCAGAGCGACTCCAGCGTGCTGGTGGTGGGCGAGACCGGCACGGGCAAGGAGCTGGTGGCCAGCGCCATCCACCGCCAGAGCCGGCGGCGCAGCGGTCCCTTCTTCACCATCAACTGCGGTGCCCTCACCGAGACGCTGCTGGAGAGCGAGCTGTTCGGGCACGAGAAGGGTGCCTTCACGGGCGCGCACCGCACCAAGAAGGGCTGCTTCGAGCTGGCCAGCGGCGGCACGCTGTTCCTCGACGAGCTGGGCACCATCTCGGCCGCCATGCAGGTCAGGCTGCTGCGCGTGCTGGAGCGCATGGAGGTGCGCCGCGTGGGCGGCAGCACGCTGGAGAAGGTGGACGTGCGCATCGTGGCCGCCACGAACGCCAGCCTCGAGGATGCCGTCGCCTCCGGCAGCTTCCGTGAGGACCTCTACTACCGCCTCAACGTGGTCCAGCTGCAGGTCCCCCCGCTGCGCGAGCGACCGGAGGACGTGCCGCTGCTGGCCGATCTGTTCCGCCGCAAGGTGTCCGCCGAGCAGTCGCGCCCCGACGTGCAGGGCTTCGAGCCTGCGGCCTTGCGCCTGCTGGGCGCCTATGCCTGGCCCGGCAACGTGCGCGAGCTGCAGAACGTGGTCGAGCGTGCGGTGATCTTCTGCCCCGGCCCGGCCGTGCGCGAGGCGGACCTGCCCGAGCGCGTGCGCCGCGCCGAGGGCCGCAAGCCCGCCATTCCCGCCTTCGATGCCGACGAGCCGCTGGCGCGCGTCATGGAGCGCGTGACGGGCGCGGTGGAGCGCGAGTACCTCAAGCGCGTCTTGCGCAAGTACCAAGGGCACGTCGGGCGGGCCAGCGCCCATGCCGGGCTCAATCGCCGCACGCTCTACAACAAGATGCAGCTCTACGGCCTGTCGCGGGACGACTTCCGCTAGGCGGGCCCGGGCCCGGGGCTTGTTCGGGTGCCGGCTGGCCCTGCTCTGGCCATGGCGCGAGGCGCGGACGGCGTGGGCAACGCGATGCCCACGGCTTGTCCAGCGGTTGCCGATGGCGCAGGCGGCTGCGGCACAAGGGCTTGCGCTCTCGATCCACCGTCTTTCCCCACGCGGGCTGGGGTGCTGGATGCCCAGCCTGGCCGCGCGTGCTGTGGGGAATGTGGGGCCGCGCTGGCCTGGATGACTGCCTAACTCGTTGCGGCGCAAGGCCTCGCGAGGCCCGCCGGGCCGGGGGGCCGCTGTGGGCAGGGCTCTGGCACCGGCCTTGCTCTAGGCAGGGCACGCCCGCACGGGCGCTCTTTGACAGACAAGCACTGACGAACGGTAGAAGGAGCCAGTCGATCACCGACAGACGGCGGCGCCGGGCCCATGGTCCGGACCAAGGGCTGCGCTGGGCGCCAGGGGACGAAGAGCAGCGGTACGGCGGCGTGAGCCGCGCACCCGCTGCGAGGCCAAGCCATACGCCAATCCCCGGCACCGGCGAACGGAGCGCCGCGACCGTCATGAGGTGAGCAACCCCGAGAGAGCTGGTGCATCCGGAGACGGATGTGCCGAGCCAACCTGTTCCGAGAGACCTTGAGACCCTGTCGCGCTGGGACGTCAGCACGACGAGAAGGGTGGGAAGGGAGGCCGCGCGACCAAAGCGCTGTGCCCGGACGGTGGGCGTGGCTCTGGGGGGGAGAACCCCAGGAGGGCAACGACGGCCGGTCCCCCAAGGACCGGCGACAGTACGGATCCGTGGCGAGAGCAAGGCCCTGAAGTCGGCCGGTCTCGCGCGTGCACTTCATCGTGCGGCGCGTGGGCCGGCAACGCCAGGAGGGCAGCGACTCCGAGAGGAGCTCGCGCCGCCACGGGGAACAAGCCCTGGAGGGTGAAGCCCAAGGACGCTCCGGCGTTTCGCGCGCCGGCAGGCGCGCCGACGAGTGCCGCGCAGGAGGTAGCCAAACCTCGCACGTGGCCATGGGTCGTGGCGGGAGCCACGGCCGCACAGGTCGGCGCGCCGAGATCGTGTCGTAGGGTCGAAGGAGCCCAGGAGAGGAAGCAGGGTCCGGCAGGCGTGCTCACGGGCGCGCGGGACCTTGCGGGGCTCGGCTGGATGCCTCTGGAGGGGAGCGAAAGCGCAAGGAGGGTCGCCGCACGGCTTCGGCCGCGCGGACGGACCCGGTGAGCAAGGCCCGCAGGGCGTCGAAACGCCGCACGGGCTGGCCGGAACCCATGACCGGCCTCATGCACCGGGGAGAGTGTCCTCGCAGCGCCGCGCAACCCCACGAGAGGCCGGGACGGAGCCGCAAGGCGTCGATCCCGACCCGCCGAGCCCTCACGACTCTGGAGGGCCGCACGGCATCGGTTGCTTCCCCGTCGTCAGGCTTCGTTGAGCCTGCAGGGCGCGCGAGCGCCCTGCAGGCTCCTTTTCTTGCTGCCCGCCGCGTCCGCGACGTGCCGCGCACGCCCGCCCGCTCAGCGGTGGGGGACGTTGAGGTCCTCGGACTCGTCCTTCGTGCTGCGCAGCATGAGGTCGCGCACGACCTCGCGCACCGGCTTGTCGCGGTGCAGCACGAGGTAGACCTGCTCGGCAATCGGCATCGAGACCCCGTGGCGGTGCATGAGGTCGTGCAGCGGGGCAGCCGACTTGACGCCCTCGGCCACCTGCTGCATGCCCGCCGCGATGTCGGCAGGGCGCTCGCCCCGTCCCAGGCGCTCTCCGAAGGCGCGGTTGCGGCTGTCGGCGCTGTAGGCCGTCGTCAGCAGGTCGCCCAGGCCGGAGAGCCCGAAGAAGGTGGGTCGCTGGCCGCCGAAGGCCACGCCCAGCCGGGCCATCTCGAGGATGCCGCGGCTGAGCAGGGCTGCCTTGGCGTTGGCGCCCAGCCCCATGCCGTCGCACATGCCTGCCGCCAGCGCGATCACGTTCTTGAGCGCACCGCCCAGCTCGACGCCCACCACGTCGGCGTTGAGGTAGGCGCGCAGGCGGTCGGAGGAGACGACCTGCTGCACGAGATGGGCGGTGGCCTCGTCACGGCTGGCCACCACGCTGGCGGCCGGCAGGCCACGCGCGATCTCGCGCGCGATGTTGGGGCCGGAGAGCACGGCCAGCGGACGCGGGCCCAGCAGGCCCTCCAGCACCTCGCTGGGACGCTTGAGCGTGCCCTCCTCCAGGCCCTTGGTGACCGTCACCACCGGCACGCGCGGCGGCAGGCCGGGCGCGAGCCGGTTCCACGTGCTGCGCACGAACTGCGTGGGCACGGCGGAGATCACCAGCGTGGCACCGCGGGCCAGCGTGGCCATGTCGTGCCCGACGTGGATGGCGGGCGGCAGCGGCGTGCCGGGCAGGAAGCGCGGGTTGAGGCGCGTGCGGGCCATCTCGTCGGCGTAGGCGGCGTCGTGGCTCCAGAGCGCCACCTCGTGGCCGCCGTGTGCGCGCAGCAGGGCCAGGGCCGTGCCCCAGCCGCCGTCGCCGACGACGAGCACGCGCTGGGCGGCAGGGCGCGTCATCGGGCCTCCTCGGCAGGGTGGGCGGTCACGGGGCTAGCGCGCCGAGAGCTGGCTGGGATCGCCGATGCGGCGCTCGCTGCCCTGCAGCAGGCGGCGGATGTTGTCGCGGTGGCGCCACACGACCACGACGGCCATCAGCACGAGGAAGGCCAGCGCCGCCGGGTGCTGCGTCCAGGCCTGCTCGCCCCGCTGCAGCAGGTAGGTGACCGGGATGGAGAGCACGGCCACGATGCTGCCCAGCGACATGTAGCGGGTGAGCAGGACCAGCACGGCCCACACGCCCAGCGCGTAGACGCTGCTCCATGGCGCCAGTGCCGTGACCACGCCCAGCGCCGTCGCCACGCCCTTGCCGCCCTTGAAGCGCAGCCACGGCGTGAACACGTGCCCGAGCAGGGCGGCCGCCCCGCAGGCGATCTGCAGGCCCTCGGCCTCCCCGGTGCCCAGCGGGCGGGAGGCCAGCCAGCCGCCGAGGCTGGTGCTCCAGTGGGCCGCGCAGAAGCCCTTGAAGCAGTCCAGCAGGAAGACCGCGACGAAGACGAGGATGCTGGCCTTGCCCAGCCACAGGCGCGAGGCGTTCGTGGCCCCGATGTTGCCGCTGCCCACCGTGCGCAGGTCCACGCCCTTGAGCGCGCGGGCTGCCAGCCAGCCGAACGGGATGCCCCCCACGAGGTAGGCCAGCAGCGCCGCGAGCGCCTCGGCCCAAGGGCTTCCGATGTGCATGGCGGCCCTCCGTGGAACGCGTCTGGAGGATACCGTCGGCACCCGCGCCGCCGGCGTTGAGCCTTGCGCACCGAGCCGGGGGCTGGCGGGGGCCGGCAGCGCCCGCGTCGTCGCGTGGCTGGGCACGCCCGGGCGGTACCTTGGCAGCGCAGGGCATCCCGGAGGTTGCGAGAGGCTGCATGGCCATCCGTCCCGAGTCGCGCTGGTGGCTGGTCACGCTGGTGCTGGTGGGCGGCCTCTTCGGCCTGTCGGCGCTGGCCCTCGACCGTCCCAACGTGGTGTGGCGCCAGACCGGCGCGGCGTGTCCCTCGTGCGGCAGCGATGCCCGGCCCGGCACGCGGCGCTGTGCGCAGTGCCGCGAGGAGTACGACTGGGTGGTGGCGCCGCAGGACATCGCCCCGGCCAGTCCCTATGCGCTGGCGCCGCTGGAGGCGGCGTGGGTGAAGGAGCGCGTGCAGGCCTTGGGCGAGGAGGCTGCCGCGGCACGCGTGGCCGAGGCGCTGGGCCTCGCGCCCACGGCGGCGCAGGGGTGGCTGCGCGCCCTGGACACGGGCCTGTGCGGCTGGTGCGGTGGCACGGGGCAGGAACCGGCGCTGGCGGGCGCCGCGGCGCCGGCGGCCGAGGCCAAGGCAGCCGACACGGCCTGCAGCACCTGCCGTGGCCGCAAGCGTTGCATCTCCTGCGACCGGGGACACAAGGTGCGGCTGGGTGACACCGAGGCGGCCGCCTCGCTGGCGCGCATGGACGCGGCCTTCGCCGACTTCCGGCCCGTGGTGACGCTGGAGGTGCAGCGGGCCGAGGTGGCGCGCCTCAACGCCGAGTTCCTCGAGCGCCACGCCGGCGCCGTCGAGGCGCAGGCGCTGCTGCTGCCTTCCGAGTGGCAGGGCGTCGGTCGCAGCGGGCAGGCACAGCCGCTCGTCGTGCGTGCGCGCTCGCGCCTCGACCGTGCGCTGGAGGCGCTGGGACGTCCGTGATGCGCCTGCGACCGGCCATGGCGGCCGCGCTGGCGCTCGTGATGGCCTGCAGCGCCCGTGCGTTGCGGGCCGACGGGCCGGCCGCAGCGGCGGCCTCCGAGGTGCTGGAGGCCGAGCAGCAGGCCCTGCAGGCGCTGGCCTCGGGCCCGGGAGAGGCCGCCCTGCGGCTGGCGGAACGCCTCGTGACGCTGGATCCGTCGCGGCCGGGGTCGTGGGTGGTGCTGGGCTACGCGCGCTCGCGTGCGGGCGAGAGCGCTGCGGCCCTGGTGGCCTACCGGGAGGCCGTGCGCCTGGATCCCGGCGACGCGCAGGCGCACAACAACCTGGGCGCGTTGCTGATTGCCCGGGGCGAGCTCGACGAGGGCCAGCGCGAGGTCGAGGCTGCGCTGGCGCTGGACCCTTCCTACGGGGACGCCCACAACAACCTGGGCGCCGTGCTGGAGCGCAAGGGCCTCATCCCCCGCGCGCGCGCGGCCTACGACCGGGCGGGCGGGCGCGCGCGCTCGCATGCCACCGCGCTGGCCAACCTCGGCACGCTGCGCTGGTCCGAGGGCGATCGCGCGGGCGCGCTGGGCGCGTGGCAGGCCGCCCGTCGGCTGCAGCCCTCGCTGGCCGAGGCCGCAGCCAACCTCGCCCTCGCGCAGGGCGACGCCCTCCCGCCGGCGGGCGAGGGCCGCGAGGCGCAGGTCGTGCGCGTGCTGGGCCTGCGCGCCGAGGCGGCCGCACGGGTTGCGCAGCAGGACTGGGCCGCTGCGCTCGTGCTGCTGGAGCAGGCCCAGCGCCTGCAGCCCTTCGATGCGCGCGTGCTCAACGACCTGGCCGTGGCGGCGGACCAGCTGGGGCGCGACCGCGAGGCGCTCTCGCACCTGCGACGGGCGCTGGCGCTGGAGCCCGGCTTGCTGGTGGCCCGCAACAACCTCGGCATCGTGCAGGTGCATGCGGGGGCCAGCGAGGCGGCGGAGGAGACCTTCGAGGGCCTGCTGGCGCTCGACCCGCGCTTCCACCGGGCGCACTACAACCTCGGCGTGCTGCAGGCGGCGGCCGGGAGGCTGGACGACGCGCTGCGCTCGCTCGCGCAGGCGGCCCTGCTCGCGCCGCAGGATGCGGCCGTGCGCTACAACCTCGCGCTGGTGCAGCGCCAGCGGGGGGGCAGCCCGGCGGACGAGGCGCGTGGCTACGAGCAGGCCCTGGCCCTCGACCCGGCCCTGCCCGAGGCCTTGCTGGCCCTGGGCATGCTCCGGGCCGACCCGGCCACGCCGGCCGGCCTGCGGGACGAGACGGCGGCGTCCCAGCACCTCCAGCGCTTCCTCGAGGTGGCGCTTCCGTCGGACGCCGAGGGGCGCCTGCAGGCCCGGGCCTGGCTGCAGTGGCTGGCGGAGTCGCGCTGAGCCGCGCAGCAGGGCCGCGCGCGGCGGCCCGCAGGCAGCCTCTGCCAAGCCATCGGCGGATACCTTACATGATACGAACATGACGGGTTGTGCAAGGCTGGACCGCTGCCGTGCCGCGAAGCTCGCAGCCGGGCCGGTCAAGCCCGCCAGGACTTCGGCAAGGTTCCGGGGCGAGGGCGGTGGGCACGGTGAGCGCGCGGCGGCCAGCGCGTTTCCCGCGTGCGCTCCCGGGCCCCGAGGCCGGCAGCGGGTGCCGGCAGCAAGCCCGCGCCGCCGCCGTGGCGCGGGGCCCGCCGGGGCCAGTCGCTACGCGGCGGGCGAGTTGCCGCGGCGCTCGCTGCGGACGCGGCCGATTGTGGCGCAATCGGCGTGGGTCCCACGCCCGCGCACGCCTGCACCCGGCGCCGTCGCACGCGTGGCGCGCGCGCGCGAGGGCCATTCCCTGCGGGGCGAGCCATCGAGCGAGTGTCGGCGGCGCGAGTCCGGTTCGGGCAGGGGCCGTTGCGGCGTGCCGCGCTGCCGATGGAACAGCATTTGGTGAGGGAGAGGGCGAGCGCGAGGCGTGTCCTCGCGCGGGCCCACGGCCCCGCTGGAGGCAGCATGCGCCACACCGCCCCCGTCAAGGCAGGTTCCTCCCTCGTGAAGGCAGTCTCCGCCCGGGAAGCCCTGCGCCGCTGCTGGGCCGGGCTGCTGATGGCCCTGCTGGCGCTGGGCTCGCTGCCGCTGGGCGCGGCCCACGCCGACCCGGGCGACTATCGCGTCACCGACGGTGCTTCCGTCTACCTGGGCAACGCCCGCCTCTTCGCGCGGCCTTGCGTCGTGAAGGCCGACCGGGCCTACCGCGAGATCCCCGAGTACCGGGAGATCGTTGACAAGGGGATGACCGACAAGGACCCCCGCTACCACTTCCTGATGAAGAAGGCCTCGGAGCGCTTCCTGGAGGCGGTTCGGGCGCTGGGCCGCGACCTCGACCATGACCTGGTCGCAGAGGTGGGCGCCGTGCGCGCGACCAAGGAGGGCGTCTCGGAGCCTCCGGATCGCACCTCGGACCTGATCGCGCGCCTGCGCTAGGAAGGGCCTGCGGCTGCGATGGGACCCATGGCCATGGCCGGCTGCGTGGCCCGCCCGGGCGTCCGGGGTGCCTTGCTGGCGGGGGTGGTCGCGGTGCTGGCGTGGGCGGGCAGCCCCCGCGCGCGGGCGGACGGCGCCGTGCCGCCGGGAGCGGTCGCGCCCGCCGCTGCCGTGCCGGCCGCGAAGGCAGCCGAGGCGCCGGTGCAGGCCCTGTACGCGCCCGAGTTCCGTGCCGTGCCGGTGCTGCTGGCGGCGCTGGCCGCCAAGGGCTGGCCGGGCGTGAGCGCGCAGGCCATGGGGCCCTGGGCGGAGGACGTGCAGCCCGACGGCAGCCGGGTGCGCGTGCCCACGCGGCTGTTGCTGGAGGGGCTGCGCTCCGACGTGGAGCAGGCCGGCGGCTGGCTGGCGGCGCTGGACCGACCCCAGCCGGGCGTGGCCGTGCGCGTGATCGTGGCCGAGCTGCGTCGCTACGGGGCGCGGGAGACGGGGGGGCGGCTGCGCCTGGACCGCCATGCCACCGCGGCGCAGGACGACACGCTGCTGCGCGACGGCAGCGCCACGCTGGAGCCCGCCTCGTGGCTGCGCTCGGCCCTCGCCCACGCGGCCCCGTTCCAGGGCACCAGCGTGACGCTGGGAGCCTTCGAGCACGGCCACCAGGCCTTCGCGCACACGTTGCGCGTGCTCGCCCAGCAGCAGGAGGCCGACATCCTGGCCCAGGGAACGCTGGTGGCCACGCAAGGGCAGCCTGCCGAGCTGGCCTCGCAACTGCGCATGCCCACCACCCTGCTCGTCGAGGCGCAGGGGCCGCCGGGTGCCGAGCGCGCCCCGCGCTACCAGGGCGTCACGCTGGATGCGGGCCTCGCCTTGCGCCTCGCCTGCCTGAAGGCGGGCGAGGGGCAGGCCCTGCTGGAACTCTCGGTCACCTTCAGCAGTGCCGAGCCCGACCCTGACCCAGCGGCGGCACCCGCCTCGCTGGTGCTGCGCTCGCGGCGGCTCGAGACGCGCGTCACCGTGCCCCACGGCCACACGGTCGTGCTGGGCGGGCTCTCGCTGACGCGCCACCTCGCCGACCGGCGCGGCATCCCGCTGCTGGACCTGCTGCCGGCCCTCGACGGCTTCCTCGCCGCGCGGGGCGGCCGGCAGGAGACCACCGACCTCGTCTTCGTGCTGACGCCGCACCTGCTGGAAGGGCCCACGAAGGGCCGGCCTGCGCCGCAGCCTGCGGACGGGGCGGCCCCGGGGCCCGCCGGCGAGGCCGGCCAGCGCGCGACGTCGCCGGCGCCCGCAGCCGCACCCTCGCAGCCTGCGGCCCCGGGAGCGAGGCGCCGGCTGGCGGGCGTGCGCTAGCGGCGCGCGACGGGCACCGCGCACCAAGCGATCGGCCCGCGCGTGCGCCGGGGCGCTCGCGCGGGCCGCAGGTTCCTGTCGTGGGGGAGGAGCCCGGCCGGAGCCGGGCCGTGGCTCAGCGGCGGAAGCGCCCGCCGCCGCCACCGCGGCCGCCACGGTCGCCGCCACGGCGCCCGCCGCCGCGACGGTCGCCCCAGCCGCCGCCACCACCGCCGCCGCCGAAGCCGCCCTCGGGGGGCGGGCCGTCCACGTCGCCGTCGGGGTCCGGGGCGCCCTCGGGGCGCGCCGGCGCGCTGGCGTCCTGGCCCAGCTCGATGAGCGCCGCCTTGCGGCTGAGCTTCACGCGGCCGGAGTCGTCGATCAGCACCACCTTCACGGGGCAGATGTCGCCCATCTTGAGCACGTCGCTGACGCGGCCCACGTAGCCGTCGGCCAGCTCGCTGATGTGGCACAGGCCCTCGATGCCGGGGATGATCTCGAGGAAGGCGCCGAAGTCCTTGATGCTCGTCACCTTGCCGTCGTAGATCTTGCCCAGCGTCGCCTCCTCGGCGATGGCCTCGACCTGGCGCTTGGCGGCCTCGGCCGCGGCGCCCTCGGTGGCGAAGATCTTCACCATGCCGGTGTCGTCCACCTGGATGGTGGCGCCCGTCTCCTCCTGGATGCGGCGGATGTTCTTGCCGCCGGGGCCGATCAGCGCACCGATCTTCTCGGGGTTGATCTGCACCATCTCCACGCGCGGGGCGTACTGGTTGTACTTCTCGCGCGGCTTGGGCAGCGCCGCCACCATGCACTTGAGGATGTGGATGCGGCCCTCGCGCGCCTGCTCGAGCGCGCGCTTGAGCACGTCCTGGCTCACGCCCGTCATCTTGATGTCCATCTGCACCGCGGTGATGCCGCGCTGCGTTCCGGCCACCTTGAAGTCCATGTCGCCGGAGTGGTCCTCGTCGCCGAGGATGTCCGAGATGATGGCGACGCGGTCGCCCTCCTGCACGAGGCCCATGGCGATGCCGGCCACCGGGCGCTTGATCTGGATGCCGGCGTCCATCATCGACAGCGTGCTGCCGCACACCGAGGCCATCGACGACGAGCCGTTCGACATCAGGATGTCGCTCACGACGCGGATCGTGTAGGGGAAGGTGTCCATGTCGGGCAGCACGGGGAGCATCGACCGCTCCGCCAGCGCGCCGTGGCCGATCTCGCGACGGCCGGGGCCGCGGATCGGGCGCGTCTCGCCCACCGACATCGGGGGGAAGTTGTAGTGCAGGTAGTACTTGCGGTTGTAGGACTGCGCGTGCAGGCCCTCGACCAGCTTCTCGTCCAGGCCCGTGCCCAGCGTGCTGGTCACCAGCGCCTGCGTCTCGCCGCGCGTGAACAGCGCCGAGCCGTGCGCGCGGGGCAGCACGCCCACCTCGATCTCGATGGGGCGGATCTCGGTGCAGGTGCGGCCGTCCACGCGCTTGTTGGCCAGCGCGGCCTCGCGCACGAGGTTGTACTCCAGCGTCTCGATGGCCGCGGCCACCTGCTTGTCGGTGAACAGGCCGGCCTTGGGGGCCACCTTCGCGCTGGCCTCGGGGTCGATGAGGGCCTTCTTGATCTCGCCGCCGACGACCTTCTTGGCCGCCTGGCGCTGCAGCTTCACGGGGCTGTGCAGGGCCTTCTTGAAGGCCTCGCCGAAACGCTCGCGCACGGCCTTCTCGCAGGCCTCGTTGCCGGCGGGCGGCGTGAAGGCGGGCTGCGTCCAGCCCGTCAGGCGGCGCAGCTCGTCCACCGCGTCGCAGATCTTCAGGATGACGCCGTGGCCGAACTCGATGGCCGCCGCGATCACGTCCTCGCTGAGCTCGTTGGCGCCGCCCTCGACCATCGTCACGGCGTTGCGCGTGCCCGCCACCACCATGTCCAGCGGCGACTCGGCCAGCTGCTCGACGGTCGGGAAGGCGATGAAGGTGTCGCCGCTCATGGCCACGCGCACGCCGCCCAGGGGGCCCAGGAAGGGCAGGGGGGCCAGCGCCAGCGCGGCGCCGGCGCCGATGATGCTGAGCACGTCCGGGTCGTTCTGCTGGTCGAAGGACAGCACGAACGACTGCACCTGCACGTCGGCCTTGAAGCCGTCGGGCCACAGCGGGCGGATCGGGCGGTCCGCCATGCGCATCGTGAGGATCTCCTTCTGCGTGGGCGCGCCCTCACGCTTGAAGAAGCCCCCGGGGATCTTGCCGGCCGCGTAGGTCTTCTCGCGGTAGTCGATCGTCAGGGGGAAGAAGTCGATGCCCTCGCGGGGCGGCGCGCACGAGGCCGCCGAGAGCACGATCGTCTCCCCGAAGGTCACCACCACGGAGCCTGCGGCCAGCCTGGCCATGCGCCCCGTCTCGATGTGGAGGGCCTTGCCCCCGACATCCACCGTCACGACATGCTTCGCCACGTTGCCTCCTAGCGGCGGATCCCCAGCTTCTCGATCAGTCCCTTGTAGGCCTCCGGCGACGTGCGCGCGTACCAGCGCAGCAGCGAGGCGCGGCGCCCCACCATCTGCAGCAGGCCGCGCCGCGTGGCGTGGTCCTTGGGGAACTTCTGGAGGTGGGCAGTCAGGTGCTGGATGCGGTCCGTGAGGACTGCGACCTGCACCGGGGCACTGCCGGTGTCCTTGGCGTGCGTGCGGTACGTCTCGCGGACTGCCTGCTTGCGCTCGTTGTGGACGGCCATGACCACCTCCGTCACCGTCGGCCAAGGCGGCCGCATGCGCCCCACGAGGGGTGCCGCGGCCCTGGGCCGGGGTCGTGTGCTGGGGTTCGCCTGAACCCTGGTTCTGGTTGGTTGTGAAGCGAGGGAAGGTACGGCCTGCCCCGGCGGGGGGGTAGGGAATGCGGGGAGGGGCGCGGGGCAGGGCCCCCGGCTGGGCGCCCAGGCCCTAGGGCTGGCCCTCCAGCCAGCCGCGCAGCAGGCCCAGTGCGGCCCGCTGGTCGATGGCCCCCTCGCGCCGTGCCTTGGCCATGTCGCGCCCGCCCGCCTTGAGGCCCTCCTCGGCCTCCCACGAGCTCAGGCCCTCGTCGTGCAGGTGCAGCCGCACCCCGGCCGGGGCCAGGCGTGCCTCCAGCAAGGCCGCGAAGCGGCGCACCTCGGCGCTCATCTCCGACTCGCGGCCGTCGGCGTGCAGGGGCAGGCCCAGCACCACCTCGCGCACCTGCTCGCGCAGCAGCACCTGCGCCACCTGCGCAGCGGCCTCGTCCATCGCGGCGGCGCGCTCGAGCGTGGGCAGCCCGCGCGTGGTGATGCGCAGCGCGTCGCTCACCGCCAGGCCCACCCGGCGACGCCCGTAGTCCACGGCGGCCACGCGACCCGGATCGCTCACGACAGCAGCCCCTCGCGGCCCTCGGCGAGCAGGCGCGCCACCACCTCGCGCACGCGCTCGCCCGCGCCGCGCGGGAGCACCAGCACCGTGTCGGCCGTGCGGACCACGACGAGGTCCTTCACGCCCAGCAGGGCCACGTGGCCGGACTCCGCCTCCACGACGCAGCCGTGCGCATCCACCAGCGTCACGGCGCCCCGCACGCGGTTGCCGCGGGCATCGGGCCGCCGCTGCCGGGCCATCGCGTCGAAGGATCCCAGGTCGTCCCAGGCCAGGGGCGCGGCCACGGTCTCGACCGCACGGGCCCGCTCCATCAGGGCGGTGTCCACCGAGGCCGGCGCGAGCGCGCGGTAGGCGCGGGCCAGGGCCCGCTGGCGTGCCGCCTCGCCGCGGCGGTCCAGTGCATGCGACAGGCTGCGCACCATCGCGGGCAGCAGGCGGCGCGCCTCCTCCAGCAGCACCTCCGGCCGGAAGGCGAAGGTCCCGCCGTTCCAGCGGTGGCGCCCGCCCTCCAGCATCCGGCGTGCGCGGCCCAGCGGCGGCTTCTCGACGTAGCGCAGCACGCGGTGCACGGGCAGGGCGCGCGTGCCGGCCACGCGCGGGCCCAGCGCCAGCCAGCCGTAGCCGGTGGCCGGCCGGTCGGGCACCAGCCCCAGGGTGACCAGCACGTCGGCCGTGCGCGCGCGCGCGGCCATGGCCGAGAGCGCCGACCGGTAGCGGGCCAGCGGTGCCACGTGGTGGTCGCTGGGCACGACCAGCAAGGGCCGCTGGGGGTCCTCGCGTGCGGCCACCAGCGCCGCCAGCACCACGGCGGGAGCCGTGTTGCGCGGCTGGGGCTCGCACAGCATGCGGTGGCGGCGCGGCCGCATGGCACCCGCCAGCACGCCCGCCAGCGGCGCAGGCGCCACGACCAGCGGCGCGCGGTCGCCCAGCGGGGCCACGCGATCCAGCGTCAGGGCCAGCAGCGGGCGCGGGTCGTCGCCATCGAGGGCCAGCACCTGCTTGGGGCGCCGTGCCCGGCCCAGCGGCCAGAAGCGCGTGCCCGACCCGCCGGCGAGGATCGCGATGCGCGGGGCGGGGTGGCGGCGTGCGCGGGCCATGGCCGCATCCTCGCCGCGCGGCTGCGCACCCGCACGCGTTGGGCCGGGCACCCGTCCCTTGCGTGGCGCCACGCCCTGCCGGCACGACCGCGGCGCAAGCCTGCGCCCGGCCCGGCTCAGCGGAAGGTGCGGGGCAGGGGCCGGCGCGGCGCCCGCGGGGGGGGCGGGGCCACCCACGCGTCGTCGTCCTCGCCGCGCAGGAAGGGCAGGAACACCACCTCGGTGCGCGGGTTGCCCATGTCGCCGTGCACGCGCACGGCGTAGACGAGGTCCTCGCGCAGCAGCGCCTTGAGCAGGTCGCCGATGACGGGCAGCGGCATCAGCACGGGCAGCAGCAGGCTCTTGATGAAGTGCGGCTGGAAGGTGATGTCCACCTGGCCGTCGAGGTCGATGCGCCCGCGGCCCGGCAGCGTGGTCATCGGGCCCGCGATCACCACCGGCTGGAGCCGCACGACCTCGTCGGCCAGCGAGAAGGTGGCATCCAGCGTCTCGAAGGTGGGGCGGTTGTCGCCGGGCAGCATGCTGCCCAGCGCGAGGAACAGGTTGGCCACCGCCGGCAGCTCCCCCAGGCGGCCCTCGCGCACGCTCACGTCGCCACGGGCCTGCAGGCCCGACCGCGTGCCGGTGGGATTGCGGAAGGTGGCCACGAGGAAGCCGCGCCCCGCGTAGGGCGCGCCCGTGGGGGCGAGGTCGTCCTTGAGGCGGCCCACGTCCAGCTCGCGCACCTGGATGCGCCCCTCGTAGCCGCCGACGGGGCCGGTGGACAGGCGCAGCGCGCCCTCCAGCTGCCCGCCCGAGAGCAGGCCCTGCACGGGCTCGGCCACCAGCAGGCCGTCGTGCCAGTCGACGGGCGCCGCCAGGCCCTCGAAGCGCACGCCCTGCACGCGCCCGGCGAGCCCCTCCACGCGGGCCCGCGCACGTGGGGCCGCGCCCAGCAGCGCCTCCTCCACCACGATGCGGCCACTGAGCTCGCTGAGCGCGAGGCCCGGGTCGATGGACAGGCCGTCGAGCACGGCTGCCCCGCGCAGCGTGCGCGCGCCGTCCGCGTCGGGGCTGCCCAGCGCGACCTGCTCCAGCACCATGCGACCGCGCGGGGCGCCGCCGGGCGGCGCGCCCTCGCGTGCCAGCAGCGTGAGCTCCCCGTCGAGCGCCACGCTGCCGTCCCGCTCGAGGGCCAGGCGCAGGCCGGGCGTGGCCAGCCGCCGGTCGCCGGCCCAGTCCTCGAGGAACTCGCGCGTGGCCGCGGGCAGCACCTCCAGCATCTCCTCGCCGATGCGGAAGTCCTGCATGCGGAAGTCGAAGCGCCCGCGCAGGCCGCCGGGCCCGTGGCGCGCGTCCTCGATGCGGGCCTCCAGGCCGGGCAGCGTCACGTCCAGGCGCTCGGCCGTCACCTCGCCATCGTCGAACAACAGCAGGGCGCCCGAGAGCCCCAGCAACGGCCCCTGGGGCCAGCGCAGCCCCAGGTCGACATCGCGCAGCACGAGGCGGGGGACCTCGGGGCAGTCGGTGCCCTCCGTGAGGCGCACCGTGAGGTCCAGCGCGGCCTCGCCTCCCGGCTCCAGCACCAGGCCGTAGGGGAAGAAGCTCGTGCACTCGCTGAGCTGGTGCACGGCCTCGAGGAAGCCGCTGGTGAAGGGCACGGGCGAGAGCGTGCGCGCATCGATGCGGAAGGGGCCGTCGCCGCCCTGCGGCCAGCGCCCCGACACCTCCAGCGGGGCGCCCAGCAGCAGCCCCTCCAGCCCCTGCGCACGCACGTCCTTGCCCACCGCGGTCACCACGCCCGTGAGCGCCTCGATGCGCAGCGCGCCGTCGCGCTGGTCCGCCGCGTCCAGCGACACGGCGTTGCCCTCGAGGCGCGCGAGGATGCGCAGCGGCTCGGGATCGTCCTCCAGCGGGAACTCGGCCTCGAGGTCGGCGCGTCCCTCGGGGGCCAGCCAGGCCCACAGCGCGCCCAGCCCGTCGCGCGTGAGCTCGGCCTCGCGCAGCTGCTCGGCCAGCGGGCCGGCGAGGTCCACGCCCAGGCCACGCAGGTGCAGGCGGCCGCGGCGCTGGTGGCCCACCACCTCGGCGCGCAGGTGCACGGGCGCCGGCCCGTCTTGCTGGGGCACCTCGCCGCGCACGTCGAGCCACAGCACGCGGCCGACGGGCCCCGGCTCCACGCGCGGCTCGCCCTGCGGCAGCACGGGACGGCGCAGCGTCACGACGCCGCGCAGGCCCTGCACGGGCACGGGGAAGCGCTGCCAGCGGAAGCGGTCGCCGTCCAGCGTCAGGCGCACCTCGGAGCGCACCGCGTCGTCGATGCCCGGCAGCCTGCGCAGGTCCACCTCCACGCGGTCGATCACGCCCTCCAGCTGGTAGGTGTCCAGCAGGCCGCGGAACTCGCTGCCCTCCACGGCGGCGCGCAGGTCGTCGTCCACCGCGATGTCGAAGCCCTCGAGCGTGATGCGCAGCGAGGGCCCATCCGGGCCGAAGCGCACCCAGCCGCTGTCCTCGCCCTGCCAGCTGGGCCGCGTGGCCGGCAGCACGCGCAGCACGGTGCGCGGTCCGTGGCGTCCCTCGATCCCGTCCACGCGCACGCCGTCGGGCCCGATGTGCACGCGCCCGGCGCCGTCCTCCAGCAGGTAGGGGAACCCGATGCGGCGTCCCTCGGCGTCGCGCTTGCCCAGGTAGCTGAAGGCCAGCTTGCGCAGCGCCACGTCCGCTTCCCACGCGATCGCGCCGCCCGGGGGGCGACGGATGGTGATGCGCGCATCGGCCCGGCCGCGCAGCACCATCAGGTCCAGCACGTCGGCGCCCTGGGGGCCCAGTGCCCGGCGCAGGGCGGGATCCTCCAGCGAGAGGTCCTCCAGCACCGCCACCAGCTCCAGCGCGCTGCCGTCGGGCGCCACCCAGCCGCTGGCGGTCACGCGCGCATCGCCCACGCGCGTGCTCAGCGAGCGCAGGACGAGGCGCCCGCCTTCCACGGCCACGTCGAGCACGCCGCCGCCGAAGAGCTGGCGCAGGCGCTCCTTGTCGTCGGGCGCCAGGGCCGAGAGGCCCGGCAGGTCGCCGATCTCCGAGGTCATCGCGCCGATCCAGCGCGGCGTCACCACCAGCTCGCCGGCGGCGCCCGTGCCCATCTCGCGCACCAGCCGTGCCTCCAGGCGGCCTGCGCCCACGGGCAGGCTGCCCAGGGCCTCGGCCAGCTCCGTGCTCAGGCTGCCGAGCAGCTCGGGCGTCAGGCGCAGCGGGTCCCACACCACGAGCACGTCCATCGCGCCCGTGCGCGGGTCGGCGCTGCCCGTGATGTCGATGGGGGTGTCGTCCTGCCCCAGGCCGCGGGCGCGCAGGCTGCCGCGCACCACCAGCTGGCCGTCGCTGCCCCGCAGCGCCGAGCCCTCCAGCCCCGTCACCCGCAGCGCCGCACCCGGCGCAAGGCGCTCGGAGCCCTCGCGGCCCAGCACGGTCACCTCCGCGTCGTCGATGCGCAGCTCGGGCACGTCCCCGCCGCGCCGGCCCTGGCCCATGCCCAGCGGGAAGTCCAGCACCACGCCGGCCTCGCTCTCGCGCATGCGCAGGCGCGCACCCTCGATGCGCACCGAGGTGGGGCGCCATGCCAGCGCGCACAGGTCCAGCAGGCTGTGCTCCACGACCACGCGGCGCGCCGACAGGCCCGTGCCGCTGCCGGAGGTGGAGGGCACGCGCAGCTCCGTCACCTCCACGCCGCGGGTCATGTCCACGGTGAAGCCGCCCACGCGCGCGTCGGGCCCGAAGGCCTCTGCGAGGAAGGACTCGGCCGCGCGACCGACCATGCCGGGGTCGGGCACGCGCAGGATGTCGTAGACCAGCGCCCCCGCGCCCAGCACGAGGCCGGCCACCAGCAGGCGGAACAGGACGTTGGTGAGCGGCGGGACGGTCACGCGCGCGTGCCGCTCGCGGCCGGGCCGGGGGCCGGCGGGCCCTCGGGGCTGCTGCCGTCGGGGCCGCGGTAGATGCGCCGCACGCGCTGCCCGATGCCGCACAGGATCTCGTAGGGGATGGTCGCGGCGCGCCGGGCCAGCTCCTCGACGGGGATGCAGGCCTCGCCGTCGCGGCCCAGCAGCGTCACGACGTCGGTGACGCGAGCGCCCTGCACCTCCGTGACGTCCACGGTGATGTAGTCCATCGAGACGCGGCCCACCACGGGGCAGCGCTTGCCGCGCACCAGCACCTCGGCGTTGTTGGACAGCGCGAAGCGGTAGCCGTCGTTGTAGCCCACGGGCAGCGTGGCGATGCGCGTCGGGCGCGGCGCGACGAAGGTGCCGCCGTAGCCGATGCGCGAGCCGCGCGTGTGGTCCTTGAGGAAGGCGACCTGCGTGCGCCAGGCCAGCACGGGCTGCAGGCGGCCGCCCAGCGTGCCCGAGCTGTCCACGCCGTAGATCGACAGGCCCGGCCGCACGAGGTTGAACTCGGGTGGCAAGCCGGCCGCCAGCGCGTGCGAGGCGTAGGCATGCCGCCACGCGGGCGCGATGCCCTGCTTCTCCAGCGCGCGCAGCACGCGGCGGAAGCGCTCGACCTGCCGTTCCATGTCCCCCCGGCTCTCGGGGCCGGTGCCGGCCAGGTGCGTGCACAGGCCCTGCAGCTCCAGCCGCCGGGCGCGCATGATCTCCCGCGCGATGGCCGGCGCGCTCTTGGGCTGGCAGCCCAGCCGCCCCATGCCCGTGTCCACCTTCAGGTGCACGCCCACGCGACCCGTGCTGCGCTCGGCGGCCTTGCGCAGCATGCGCACGCGGTCGCCGCTGTGCACGGTGACGAGGATGCCCCCGCGCACCACGTCCTCCAGCTCGCCGGGCACGATCGCACCGAGGATGAGGATGGGTGCGGTGATGCCCGCCGCGCGCAGCTCGAGGGCCTCGGTGCTGTCGCCCACGCCGAGGCAGGCCACGCCCTCCCGGCCCAGGTGCCAGGCGACGGGCACCGCGCCGTGGCCGTAGGCGTTGGCCTTGAGCACGAGCATGGTGCTCACCCCGGGCCCGGAGAGCTCGCGCACCACGGCATGGTTGTGCGTGAGCGCGCCCAGGTCGATCTCGGCCCATGTCCGTTGGTGCAGCATCAGGCAGGCCCGCCGGCGTCCGCGCCCTTGGTTCGGCTGGCGCCGCCTCCGGCTCCAGCGGCTTCCCCCGCGCGCAGGCGCTCGGGGGCCGAGGCCTGCAGGTAGGTGGGCACGAGGTGCAGGGCCTCGTGGGCCGCCCCCTCGGCCAGGCGCCGCAGCCCCAGCGCCAGCACGGCGGGGGCGTCGGCCGCGCGCAGCAGGGGGCGTTGGGGCAGGGCGTGCTCGGAGGCGAGGCGCACGGCTTCCTCGCCCACCAGCAGGGCCTCCGGGTCCAGCGTGCGCAGGTCGCTGGCTGCCAGCCGCGCCGGCGCGTGCCGCACGGCGCGCGCTCCCCCGGGGGCGGGCGCCGGCCCGTGGAGGGTGGCGTACACCGTGCCGCGACCGGCGTCGCGCACGGCCAGCACGGCGTGCTCGTGCGGCGCAGCGTGGCACAGCACCTCGAGGCTCTCGAGGCCCAGCACGGGGATGGAGAGGCCCAGCGCCAGCCCCTTGGCCGCGGTCACGCCCAGCCTCACCCCCGTGAAGGAGCCCGGGCCGCGGTCCACGAGCACGGCCGCGAGGTCCCGGGGCGCGAGGCCGGCGGCGCCCAGCAGCCGCTGGACGGCGGGCAGCAGGTCGCGACCCCGGGCCGCGCCAGCGCCAAGGGCCTGGCGGTGGAGCGCATGGGCGCCTCCCGGGCCCGGCAGCGCCAGGCCCACCTCGGCCCCGGGGCCGGTGGTGGCCAGCACCAGCAGCGGGCGGATCACCCGCGCGGCCTCCGGCCGCGCGGGCACGCCGTGGGGGCGGCTTGCGTGCGCATCGCGCCTGTTGTCGCACGGCCCGGGGGCGGCGGCGTGCTATCTCCTGCCTCGGCCCCGGCGGTCGGGGCGTACTCGAGCCCGGAGCCTGCGTGGACCTGTTCGGCACGGACGGCATCCGCGACCGCGCTGGCGAGGGGCGGCTCGCGCCCTCCACCGTGGTGGCCGTGGGCCGTGCGCTGGCCCAGCAGGCGCGGCGCCAGCAGGCCCAGGGGGTCCTGCGCGTGGCCCTCGGGCGGGATGCGCGGCCCAGCGGCCCAGCGCTCGTGGCCCAGCTGGCGCAGGGGCTGCGCGCGGGCGGCGCCACGCCGGTGGACCTGGGCCTCCTGCCCACGCCCGCCGTGGCGTGGGCGGCGGCGGCGTGGGGCTATCCGCTGGCGCTGATGGTGAGTGCCTCGCACAACCCGGCACCCGACAACGGCATCAAGGCCTTCAGCACGGGCGGCCGCAAGCTGACGCGTGCCGAGGAGCAGGAGGTGGAGTCGCTCGTGGGCGCCTCGCCGCGGCAGGCGGCGGGGCCCGGGCCCGCGCTGGAGTGCGAGGACGGGGCCGCTCGCTACGTGCGCGAGACCGTGGACCTGCTGGGCGGTGCCGGGGCGCTGGCCGGGCAGCACGTCGTGGTGGACCTCGCGGCCGGCGCCACCACGAGCACGGCCGTGCCGGTGCTGCAGGCGCTGGGCGCGCGCGTGCATGCGCTGCACCCGGCCGGCAGCCGTCCCATCAACGAGGGCTGCGGCAGCGAGCACCCCGAGGCGTGGCTGGCCGTCGTGCGGCGCGAGGGCGCGGCGGCCGGCCTCGCCTTCGATGGCGATGGCGATCGCGTGCTGGTGGCTGACGAGACGGGCCAGTTGCTGGACGGCGACGACCTGCTGGCACTGCTGGCCGAGGACATGCAGGCGCGCGGCGGGCTGGGCGTGCCGTGCGTGGTGGCCACCGTGATGAGCAACTTGGGCCTCGAGGAGCGCCTGCGCCTCCTGGGCCTCGCGCTGGAGCGCGCGCAGGTGGGCGACAAGCACGTGGCCGAGCGCATGCTCGCGCGAGGCGCCTGCCTGGGCGGCGAGGCCTCGGGCCACATCCTGCTGGCGCGACCCGTGCCGGGGGGCGGCCAGGTGCTGCTGGGCGATGCGCTGGTGGCGGGCGTGCGCGCGCTGGAGGCGGTGCGGCGCCTCGGCCGCAGCCTCTCCGCGCAGCGCGCACTGCGCGCGAGGCATCCGCAGGTGCTGCGCAACCTGCGGGCCACCCGGCGGCGCGACCTCGCGTCGTGGGCCTCGCTGCAGCAGGCCGTCGAGGCCGAGGAGCGGGCCTTCGGCGGCTCCGGCCGCGTGCTGGTGCGCTGGTCGGGCACCGAGCCGCTGTTGCGCATCATGGTCGAGGGTCGTGATGCGGCGCGCGTGGCGGAGGCCGCCGACCGCCTGGAGGCCGAGGCGCGGGCCGGCCTCGGCTAGGCCGCGCCCCGCGCAGGCCCGGCGCGTTCAGCGCAGGCGCCGCACCTCGACGGCCACCGACAGCGGCGTGGACTGGATGTGGCCCTGGGCCACGCGCTCGGCCAGCGTGTCGAAGGCCTGCAGCGTGAGCAGGGCCGTCACGCGCTTGGTGGCGTCGGCCTCGGTGGGCAGGTCGGCGTCCTGCACGCGCAGCGTCCAGCGCCACAGGTCGCTGCTGGCCCGCATGCGCTCGAGCAGCTCGCGCGGCGCGCGCACCTCGCCGCTGAAGGTCGGCTGCGTGCGTCCGCCCAGGCCCTGCTCGGCCTGCGTGTTGGCGAAGGCAGCGCCGGGCGCGCCCAGCAGCTCGGTCACCACGTAGCCAGGCTTGATCACGATGCTGATCGGGCCGGTGAGCGTCTCGGCCTGCCGGACCACGAAGCGCAGGCGAGCCCGCACCTCGGGCAGCGCCACGGCCGCGCGGCGCTGGCGCAGGCGCTCGCTGCCCTCGCCTCGCCAGCCCTCGAAGCCCAAGGTCACCTCCACCGGTGCGCCCAGGCCCGATGCACTGCTGCGCCACGGCGTGAGGTCGAGCGCGTCGGGCTGCAGCGTGCCTTCCACGGCGTCTACCGGCGCCAGCACCTCGATGGTGGGGGTGAGCACCTCCACCTCGATGGTGACGCCCGCCGGCCACCCCGCCGGGAGCGTGCCCGGCAGGCGCGGCGGGGCCACCGCCACCGCCGTGCGGCGCATGCGCACCACCTCGCCGGCCGGCAGCGGCGGCCGGGCAGGGTCCTCCAGCAGGCGCGCGGGGAAGGGCAGGCGGTAGAGGTCCTCGCCCTGGCGGATGGGCCGCGAGGCCACCTCGGGCTCCAGCGCCCGCACCACCAGCGGCAGGCGCGCGCCCTCCACCTGCAGGGATTGCTGCACGGCCTCGATCTCGCCCTTCTTGCCCGCCAGCCGCAGCACGACCTCGTCGCCCGCGAACACCTTGCAGCCCACCGGCTCCACGAACTGCACGCGCACCGCGAGCGTGACACTGGTCTCCACCTGCGCGCGCACCACGTACCAGGCGCCCACGGCCAGGACGAGGCTCAGCACCAGCAGCCAGCCTTCCTGCACCACGAAGGAGGAGCGGGCGGGCGGCGAGGGGCTCGCCGCCGGTGTCGCAGCATGGGCGTCGGGCGCGCTCATCGTGCCTCGCCCGGGGCCGGCGAGGCCGTCGCGGCGGCGCCGTGCTGCACGCCGAAGCTGCGGGCCAGGTCCGCCCACAGCTCCTGGGCGTCGCGGAAGATGGTGAGCTCGCCGCCACGGGCCGCGGCCACCAGCCCGCGCTCCTCGCTGGTGACGATCACGTAGGCATCGCTCTGCTCCGAGAGGCCCAGCGCCGCGCGGTGGCGGGTCCCGTAGGCGATGTCCAGCGCCTGCTCGGTGAGCGGCAGGAAGCAGCTGGCGGCCACGATGCGCTCGCCGCGCACGATCACGGCCCCGTCGTGCAGGGCGGCGTCCTTCTGGAACAGCGAGGTGAGCAGGTCCTTGGTGAGCAGCGCGTCCACGCGCAGGCCGGACTGCACGTAGCCCGAGAGGTCGGTGGAGCGCTCCAGCGCCACGATGGCGCCCAGCCGCCGGTCGCGCAGCTGGAAGGCGGCGGCGGCCAGCTCCTCCAGCGGGGGCACGCCCTGGGCGCGGGGGCGGCCGCGCGAGAACAGCCGCTGCACCAGCTGGCCCTGCCCCAGCCGGGCGATGCCCTGCCGCAGCTCCACCTGGAACACCACGATGGCACCCAGGATGAGCACCGGCAGGACGCCGCGCGCCAGCACGCCCACCACCTCGAGGCGCAGCATCGTCATCACCACCACGAGTACCGCGATCATCGGCCACACCAGCAGGCCGGGCCCGCGGAACAGCCCGCCCGCCACGCTGCGGCGCAGGAAGCGCAGCAGCGCGAAGGCGGCCGCCCACAGCACGAGGATCTCGACGAGGTCGAGGGGCGAGACACTGGGCAGCACGAGGGCGAGCACGGGCGCAGTCTACGGGGAGCCCGGCGGCGGCGGGGAGGGCTGGCTCAGCGCGCGGGCGAGACGCGAGCAAGCACGTCCAGCAGCTCGCGGGTGGCGGCCACGTCGTGCACGCGCACGGCGGCGACGCCGGCCTGCAGCGCCCGCGCGGCGCAGGCCAGCGATCCCAGCAGCCGCTCGGGCGCGGGCCGGCCCGTGAGCGCGCCCAGGAACGACTTGCGCGAGGCGCCCAGCAGCACGGGCCCGGTGGCCGCCAGCCGCTCGAGGCCCTGCAGCAGCGCCAGGTTGTGCTCCAGCGTCTTGCCGAAGCCGATGCCGGGGTCCACCCACACGCGCCCGGGCGCCACGCCGGCCGCCTCGGCCGCCTGGCGCCGCCCCGCCAGCCACGCGCCGACCTCGGCCAGCACGTCGCCGTAGGCCGGCGCGCGCTGCATGGTGGCCGGCTGTCCCTGCATGTGCATGAGCACGAGGCCGGCGCCCGCCTGCGCCACCGTGGCCAGCATGGCCGGGTCGTGCGTGGCGGCGCTGACGTCGTTGACGATCGTGGCGCCGGCGTCGAGGGCCGCGCGCGCCACGCTGGCCTTGCGCGTGTCGATGCTGATGGGCACGCCCACGCGGGCTGCGCGCAGGGCGGCGATCACCGGGGCGGTGCGCCGCACCTCCTCGTCCACGGGCACCTCGTGCGCGCCCGGGCGCGTGCTCTCCCCGCCCACGTCGAGGACGTCCGCGCCCTCCTGCACCAGCCGCAGGGCCTGCTCCACGGCGCGCGCCGGCTCCAGCCACAGGCCACCATCGCTGAAGGAGTCGGGCGTGACGTTGAGGATGCCCCACACCGCGGGGCGCGTGCCGCTGCCGGTCCCGGGCGGGGACTCGCCGGGGTCGGCGTGCGCGTCGCGGGCCATGGAGGGGCTCCCCTGCCGCCCGCGGCGGCGCAGCACGCTAGTAGGCGTAGCCCTCGAGGGGCTTGCCGCCCTCCGGGCGCGGGCCTCCCTTGCGGTCGGCGCGCGCTGCCGGCGTCGCGGTGGGGGCGGGCGCCGCGGGCGGGCGCGGCGGCAGCGTGCCACCCTTCGCCAGCGTCTCCACCTCGTTGCCCTCGAGCGTCTCGTGCTCGAGCAGGCCGGCCGCGATGCGGTGCAGCGCGTCCATGTTCTCCTGCAGCACCTTCACCGTGTCGGCGTAGGCCTCGTCGAGGAAGCGCTTGATCTCGGAGTCGATGACCACCGCGACCGCCTCGCTGTGGTCTACCGTGCGCGTCACCTCGCGGCCCAGGAACAGGTGTTCCTCGCCCTCCGCGTAGGACACCGGGCCCACCTTGTCGCTCATGCCCCACTTGGTGACCATCATGCGGGCCAGCTCGGTGGCCTGCTCGATGTCGTTCTGGGCGCCGCTGGTGATGTCGCCGCACACCAGCTGCTCCGCCACGCGCCCGCCGAAGCACACGCGCAGGCGCGCGAGGATCTCGCCCCGGCTCATGCCGTAGCGGTCCTTCTCGGGCAGCGACATGGTCACGCCCAGCGCCATGCCGCGCGGGATGATCGTCACCTTGTGCAGCGGGTCGGCCTTCTGCGTCAGCACCGTCATCAGCGCGTGGCCCGCCTCGTGGTAGGCGGTGAGGCGGCGCTCGGCCTCGCCCATCACCATGCTCTTGCGCGAGCGGCCGAAGCGCAGCTTGTCGCGCGCCTCCTCCAGGTCGAGCGTCTGCACGGCGTCGCGCCCCTTGGTCACGGCCATGAGCGCAGCCTCGTTGACGATGGCCTCGAGGTCGGCACCCGAGAAGCCGGGCGTGGCGCGCGCCACCTTGGCGAGGTCCACCGACGCATCCAGCCGCACCTTGCGGGCATGGATGCCCAGGATCTGCTCCCGGCCCTTCACGTCAGGCAGGTTGAGCACGATCTGGCGGTCGAAGCGGCCGGGCCGCAGCAGCGCCGGGTCCAGCACGTCGGGACGGTTCGTGGCGGCCAGCAGGATGATGCCCTGGTCGGTGTCGAAGCCGTCCATCTCGACGAGGATCTGGTTGAGCGTCTGCTCGCGCTCGTCGTGCCCGCCGCCCAGGCCCGTGCCACGACGGCGTCCCACGGCGTCGATCTCGTCGAGGAACACGATGCAGGGCGCGCTCTCGCGCGCGAGGCGGAACAGGTCGCGCACGCGGCTGGCGCCGACGCCCACGAACATCTCCACGAAGTCGGAGCCCGACACCGAGAAGAAGGGCACCTCGGCCTCGCCGGCGATGGCCTTGGCCAGCAGGGTCTTGCCGCAGCCCGGGGGGCCCATGAGCAGCACGCCGCGCGGGATGCGCGCGCCGATCTTGCGGAACTGGCCGGGGTTCTTGAGGAAGGCGACGATCTCCTGCACCTCGTCGCGGGCCTCCTCGATGCCGGCCACGTCCTCGAAGCTGACCGTGCTGCGCTCCTTGAGGTGCATGCGGGCCTTGGAGCGCCCGAACTGCATCACGCCGCCGCCGCTCATGCTGCGCATCTGGCGCGAGATGAGGAACCACATGAACACCAGCAGCAGCACCCAGGGCAGCAGGCTCAGCAGGTGGGCGCCCACGCCGGGCTCGGCGTCGCGCCGGTCGAAGTTGCCCTTCTTCGCGAGGACGGCGCGCTCCAGGCGCTGCGCGCGCCCGGTGTCGAGGCTGTTGCTCTCCCCCTCGCCGGTGTAGGGGATCTCGAAGGACTGGCTCGGATAGCCGTGCGTCTCGCCGCGGTACTTGCCCTCGACCCGGCTGCTGCCGACGATCACCACTTCCTCGACCCAGCCTTGCTCGATGTCCGCCTCGAGCTGCTCGAGCGTGGTCTTGTGGGCCTGCGGGCCGCGGTGCGCGAACAGCAGCACCGTGATCGTGACGAGGCCCAGCGCCAGCAGCAGGAGCGGGCCGTTGCGTCGGGGCCGTGCGCGGCGGCTGCCCTGCGGGGAGGGGTTCTCGTCCGGGTCGTCGAAGGGAAGCACCATGGTGCGCGGAGGATAGCCGTCAGGCAGCGGCGGGGGAGGCAAAGGCGCCCGCCGGGGGGCGGTGCGGATCCCAGGGGCAGCCTAGAAGCCCGCCTCCAGGCCCTGCACCACGGCCACGGCCATGCGCCGCGTCCACTCCTCGGTGGCGGAGCCGGCGAGGCTCTCCCCATCGCGGCCGGGGGCGAACTCGGCCTGCGCCCGCGCCGTGAAGGATCGGACCACGCGGCCCGTGCGGCGCTCGGTCACCGTCACCACGAGGCTGCCCTCGAGGCGCTTCTGCGCGGGGTTGTCCTGCGCGTCGAGGGTGATGATGTCCTCGTCGGCCTGCATGCGTCCCGTGATCACGAGGTCGGCGCGCGACGGGCGGTCGATGGCCAGCGTGGTGCGCGCGCGCAGCTCGGCGAGCACGGCCTGCACGAGGCGCAGCTCGAGGTCGCGCCGGAAGCCGAGGTTCTCGAAGGTGCTCACCGCCACGGTGCGGGCGCCCTCGAGGTCGGTGAGCCGGCGCGTGGAGTAGCCGCAGGCACTGCACAGCAGGCTGGCCAGCACGAGCACGGCCGTCCAGGGCGCCCGCCCGCGGCGGTGCTGGACGAGGGCGTGCGGGGCGCGCGTGCGCATGCCTAGCCTGCGCTGCGCCGGCGGATGGCGGGCGGCGGCAGGCCCGGGGACGTGGCGGGAGCCGCTGCGGGCGGGGCCGGGTCCGCGGGCCGCGCTGGAGCCGGGGGAGGCGTTGCCGGCTGCACGGGTGCCGGCTGCACGACCTGCGGTTGCACGGGGGCCACAGGGGGCGTGGGCGGCGCCACCACCACGGCGGGTGCCGCGGCAGGCGGCGGCACCGGCCGGGCGCGCAGGGGCGGCGGCGGCTCGCCGCGCAGGCGTGCTGCCTCGCGCCGGTAGGGATCGGCGGCCCAGCCGCCCGAGGCATTGCCGTACCACGCCGCGATGGCCTCTTCCTTGGCGGCCAGGGCGGCGCGTGCCCGGGCGCGCAGGGCCTCGGCTTGCGCAAGGTCGTCGGCGCTGGCGCGGCCCGGTGCGCGCTGCTCCTCCGCCAGCAGGGCATCGCACGCCCGCAGCGCCAGGCGCGGCCCGCTCTCCACGGGCCCGGCGAAGGCCAGCGCGGCGGGATCCTGGCTGGTGTCCGGCAGGGGCTCGCGCGGGTCCAGCTGCACATAGCCGCCGTGCCATGCCGTGCCCTGGTCGCGGCGCAGGCCCGTGCGGGCCACGCCCAGCCACGCGCGAGGGCGCAGCTCGCTGTCGGGGTAGCGCAGGAGCAGCGAGCGGTAGGCGACCACCGCCTTCATCCACAGGTCCTTGTCGTCCTCGGCGGCGTAGGCATCGCCCAGCGCCAGCAGCGCGTCGTCGGCGTAGTCGCCGTTGGGGAAGGCCTGCGGGATGTAGTCGAGCATCCCGTAGCCCACGTCGCGGCTCATGAAGATGGCCGTGAGGCCGGTCATGCTGCGCAGGTAGCGCGTGCCCGCCTCGAAGCAGAGCTGCTCGATCTCGGCGAGGTGCGGGTTGGCGGGAACCAGGTCCATGTAGGCCTTGAGCGCCTCCATGCCCTCGCGGTACTCGCCCGCCCGCACGAAGGCCCGGCCCTCGCGGAAGCGGGCCTCGGCGGCCCGGGGCGAGCCGGGATGCTGCTCGACGATCTCGCGGTAGGCCTCGCCTGCCTCCTCGGGGTCGCGCTCCTCCAGGCGCTCGGCCTGCGACCACAGGCGCTCGGCGGCCTCGGTCGAGCGTGCGCGCGCAGCGGCCTCCTCCTCGGGCGTGAGCTTGCGCACCGGCGCCACGCTGAAGCCCTCGCGGCCGGCTCGCCGGGTGTCGCCCGGCACGGGCACCACCTTCGTGCCCAGCTGCGAGACGCCCATCCCGGCCGAGGAGCCCCCCGGGCTGCTGCCCGAGCAGCCGGGCAGGCAGGCCGCGAGCAGGACGAGGCCCGTGGCGAGCAACCCGGCCCGCACGGGGGCGCGGGCGGTGGCGTGCGGCAGGCGCGGCTGGGCCGGGGTCATCGCCACCACCCTACCGTCGGGGGGGCGGCAGGCCGCGCCCCGAGGCGGGCGGCCGGCCGCTCAGCTGCGCGGCAGGTGCTCGAGGGCATGCGGCCGGCGCTCGAGCGTCCACGGGATCCAGAGGTCGTGCAGGCTGCGCAGCAGGCGCACGGACGCAGGTGCGGGCGGCTCGGCGGCCAGCTCCTGAAGGCGCTGCGTGTAGAGGCGGCGCAGCGCAGCCAGCCCGGTCGTGGTGAGGCGGCGTTGCGCCCCCGAGCTGGCGCAGCGGGCGTGGGCGCAGCCACCGGCTGCGGGCGCGAACACCAGCGTGCCCTGCAGCGGCTGCCCGCAGGCCCCGCAGCCCTCCAGAGCCGGGCGGTGGCCGGCGGCCGCCAGCGCGCGTGCCTCGAACCACAGCACCCAGGTGCCGACCTGCTCGCGCGGCGCCACCGCCAGTGCGCGCAGCGCCGTGACGGCCGCGCGGTAGAGGGCCGGCAGCGGCAGCTGGGGCCGCATCCAGAGGCGCACCAGCTCCAGCACGTAGCACGCGGCGCGGTAGCGCTCCAGGTCGCTGGCCAGCCGGCGCCACGAGTCCCGCTGGCGGAAGCGCTTGAGCAGCGCGAGGCCCTCCTCGTCCTCGCGCGCCCGCCGGGGCGGGGGCGACCACCACGCCGTGCCCTGCGAGAAGGCCACGAGGCCGCCTTCCACCTCGCTGCCCGGCCGGTGCGCGCCCTTGGCCAGCGCGGCCACGAGGCCGTGCTCGGGCGTGGCCAGGTGCACGACCTGGCTCGTGTCGCCGAACGGGATCGTGCGCAGCACCAGCGCCTCGTCGACCAGGACCTTGCTGCGGCTCACGCGTCCAGACTACGGGCGGCCTCTCACGCGCCGCGGCACCACGCCCGCGCAGGCCCGCGGCCCCGCCGCACCTGCAGGGCGGCGCGGCCACGCAGCGCCCCGGCGCGCCAGCGTCCGGGCCCGGTTGACAGCCCGGCACCACGCAGGCAGGATGCGCCCATGAACACCCCGCCCGGCGCGCCCATCCTCGAGGTCGAGGGCCTCAAGACCTGGTTCCACACCGAGGACCGCGTGGTCAAGGCGGTGGACGGCGTCACGCTGCAGATCCGCGAGGGCCAGACGCTGGGCGTGGTGGGGGAGTCGGGCTCGGGCAAGTCGGTCACCTCGCTGACCGTCATGCGCCTGCTGCCGCCCGAGACCGCCCGCATCCATGCGGGCCGCATCTCGTTCCTGGGCCGCGACCTGGTGGGCATGCCCCTCAAGGACATGCGCAAGATCCGCGGCAAGGAGATCGGGATGATCTTCCAGGAGCCCATGACCTCGCTCAACCCGGTGTTCCGGGTGGGCGACCAGGTCATGGAGCCGATCATGGTCCATGAGGGCGTGAGCCGCGAGGAGGCCCGCCAGCGCGCGCTCGCCCTGTTCCGCGAGGTGGACATCCCGGACCCCGAGCGGCGCATCGACTCCTACCCGCACGAGATGTCCGGCGGCCAGAAGCAGCGCGTGATGATCGCGATGGCGCTGGCCTGCAACCCGCGCCTGCTCATCGCCGACGAGCCCAGCACCGCGCTGGACGTGACCATCCAGAAGCAGATCCTCGAGCTGCTGCGGCGCCTGCGCGACCAGCGCGGCATGTCCATCCTGTTCATCACGCACGACCTGGGCGTGATCGCGGAGATCGCCGACCAGGTGGCGGTGATGTTCCAGGGGCACCTCGTCGAGTACGGCGACGTGGAGCAGATCTTCGGCGCCCCCAAGCATCCCTACACGCGCAGCCTGCTGGCCTGCCGCCCGGGGCTGGACACCCGCTACCGGCGCCTGCCCACCACCTCCACCTTCATGTCGTGGAGCCTGGACGACGAGCACCGCCTGCACATCCAGGAGAAGCCGGTGGACCCGGCCGCGCTCAAGGCCCTCGAGACGCAGGGCCGCGACAAGATGCTGGCGCCGCAAGGCGCGCCGCTGCTGTCCGTGCGTGACCTGCAGGTGCACTTCCCCATCAAGAAGGGCTTGCTGGGCCGCACCGTGGGCCACGTCAAGGCCGTGGACGGCGTGAGCTTCGACGTGTGGCCCGGGCAGACGCTGGGGCTGGTGGGCGAGTCGGGCTGCGGCAAGACCACGACCGGGCGTGCCATCCTGCGCCTCATCGAGCCGACGGGTGGCGAGGTGAGCTTCGACGGGCGCGACCTGGCCAAGGTGCCGCAGGACGAGCTGCGCGCGATGCGCCGCCACATGCAGATCATCTTCCAGGACCCGTACTCGTCGCTCAACCCGCGCATGACGGTGGGCGACATGCTGTCGGAGCCGATGGAGGTGCACCGCCTCATCGCCTCGCGCAGCGAACGGCAGGACCGCGTGGCCTCGCTGCTCAAGGAGGTCGGCCTGCTGCCGGAGCACATGAACCGCTACCCGCACGAGTTCTCGGGCGGGCAGCGCCAGCGCATCAGCATCGCGCGCGCGCTGGCCCTGCAGCCGCGCTTCATCATCTGCGACGAGTCGGTGTCGGCGCTGGACGTGAGCGTGCAGGCCCAGGTGCTCAACCTGCTGAAGGACCTGCAGGAGGCGCACGGCCTCACCTACATCTTCATCAGCCACGACCTGTCGGTGGTGAAGTTCATGAGCGACACGATGGCCGTGATGAAGGACGGCAAGATCGTGGAGATGGGCGCCGCGCACGAGATCTACGCCGCGCCGCGCGAGGAGTACACGCGGCGCCTCATCGACGCCGTGCCGCGCATCGAGCTGGGCCGCATCCGCCAGCGGCGCGAGGCGCGACTGGCCGCGCAGGCCAAGCGGGGCTAGTCCATGGCGAAGGCGAAGGGGCGGCGCGCGGCCTCCGGCCGGACCACCCGCACGTGGGTGGCGCAGGCGCCCTCGCAGGCGACCGCGCAGGTGGCGCCGCGGCGCGTGCGCCGGCCCGCGCCGCGCATCCTCGAGGTGGACCTGCTGGCCTACGAGCGGGGCGGGCGGGCCCAGCGCAAGGCCGTGATCGACGGCGTGATGAGCAGCCTGGGCACGGGCTTCGTGTACGCGCGCCATGACGTGCCCACGGGCATCATCGACGAGGCCTACGCCCGCCTCGCCGACTTCTTCCACCTGCCGGCCGAGGTCAAGCGCCGCTACGTGGTGCCGGGCTCGATGGGCCAGGCGGGCTACACGGGCCTGCTGGTGGAGACGGCCGCCGTCAACGACAAGCCTGACTGGAAGGAGATGCTCAACTGGGGCCGCGAGCTGCCGCCGGGCCACCCGCTGCGCAAGCGCTACCCGCATCGCTACATGGAGCGGCGCCTGCCGGACGACGTGGTGCCGGGCATGGACCGGGTGTTGATGGTGTTCTTCGAGCGCATCTTCGACCTGCAGCGCCGCTTCCTGCGCATCGTGGCGGAGGGCGTGGGCTGCGCGCCGGGCTACTTCGACGGCATGCTGGCCGATGGCCCCACGCTGGCGCGCGCGATCCGCTACCCGCCGATGTCGGCGGCCCCGGGCAAGGACTACATCTGGGCCGGCGAGCACGGCGACATCAACCTCATCACGGCGCTGCCGCGCGCGACCGCGCGCGGCCTGCAGGTGAAGGTGGGCGACACGTGGGTGGACGCCGTGGCGCGCGAGGGCTGCGCCATCATCAACAGCGGCCTGATGCTGGAACGCCTCACCAACGGCCGCATCCCCACCGGCATCCACCGCGTGGTGGCCGAGCCCGGCCAGCAGGGCGAGCGCCTCTCCGTCGTGCAGTTCTGCCATCCCACGCCGTGGACCCTGCTGCAGCCGCTGGCCTCGTGCATCTCGCCGGCCCGCCCGCAGCGGGAGAGCGGCATCATGGCCGGCGACTGGCTCGACCAGGTGCTCTACGACATCAACCTCATGGAGGATGCGCGGCGGGTCACGAGCGCTGCCGCCGCCGTGGCCGGCGCCGGCCATGCCGAGGGCAGCAGCCGCGCCCAGCCCGCGGCGCGCCCGGCCAGCAAGGCCTCGGAGCGCTAGGGCCGTCGGGCGGGTGGCCTCAAAGCGCGGGCGCCCCGCCCTGTCGGGTAGAGATGGGTGCCGGGCGGGCCTGCGTGGCCCGGCCCGCCGGAGGCTGCGCATGTCGATCACCCTCACCCCCAAGGCTGCCGAGAAGGTGCGCGCGATGATGTCGGCGCCCGGGCAGGAGGCTGCCACCGGGCTGCGCATCAAGGTGGTGGGCGGCGGCTGCTCGGGCCTCTCCTACGAGATGGCGCTGGAGCGCGAGGCGGGCCCCGCCGACAAGGTCTGCGAGTCCGAGGGCGTGCGCGTGTTCCTCGATCCCAAGAGCGCGCTGTTCGTGAGCGGCACGCAGGTGGACTACCACGAGAGCGTGATGGGGCAGGGCTTCGCGTTCAAGAACCCCAACGCCAAGGGCACGTGCGGCTGCGGCACCTCGTTCACGGCCTGATCGCGGGCGCACGCACGTGAGCGCCACCACCCTGCGCCACGTGGTCGAGCGCGCGCTGGGCCGCCACCTGGACGGCTTCGGCGCATGGTTCCCGGCGGGCTTCGACTGGCAGGAGCTGTGCAACGACACGCCGGCGATGCTGCGGCGCCTGCTGGAGGCGCCCGACGCGGCCGGCAGCGCTTGCGACCCGGCGCAGGGCGCGGGCGACCCCGCGCAGCCCGACGACGAGGAGCACGAGGAGGCGGAGCCCGAGGACGAGGACGTGGGGTCGGAGGACGGGCGCGAGACGCTGGGCCTGCCCGATGACGTGGACCTCGTGGAGGCCAGCGAGGGCGCCTTCGCCGCGGCCTACATCGGGGCGCTGGCCGGGCTGGCGCTGGTCGTGGACGACGAACGCGATCCCGACCTGCTGCTGGAGGCGCTGGTGCAGCCGCTGGCCGAGGACGAGGAACCCCGCTTCGACGAGGCCGTGGCCGGCTCGCTGGGCCCCGTGGAAGGCGCGCTGGCTGGACGCGAGGAGGCTCCCGACGAGGACAGCCTGGCGGGCATGGCCGTGACGCTGGTGGAGTCGGCCTGGCCGGGCGTGGACGTGGCGCTGGGCAGCGTGCCCGTGCTGGCGTCCGAGGAGGGGCTCTCCGCCGAGGCGCGGCAGGTGCTGGGCGGCGTGGCCCGGGTGGCCGCCATCCTGGCGGCCTTCCGCTGGCTGGCGCTGGACGACCGGCCGGGGCAGGAGCCGGCCTAGGCCAGCGCCCTGCGCCGCGCTCGCCCCTCAGCGCGCGCCCGGCGGCACGGCCGCCAGCGCCTCGAGCTCGGCGCGG
Organism: Planctomycetota bacterium; assembly: GCA_964228555.1. GTDB lineage: Bacteria > Planctomycetota > PLA2 > PLA2 > JAEUHO01 > CAXQZU01. Next base: position 54,081 of record CAXQZU010000059.1, on the reverse strand, counting down.
GCCGCAGCGGCAGCCGTCGCGCGGCCCGCCTGCTCCAGCGCGGCCACGCCCTCCGTGTAGGCCAGCAGCGCGCGGTCGGTGCGCGGCGTGCGCGCCAGCACGCGCGCCAGCTGCACCAGCGCCTGCCCCAGCTCGGCGGGGTCGGCCCAGGTGCGTGCCTGCTGCACGGCCACGCGCGCATCGCTCTCGGCCTCGTCCGCCTGGCCGAAGGCCGCGTGCCAGTGGGCCAGCGCCACGTAGGCGCGCAGCAGCAGCGGCTGGCCCAGCGGCCGGGCTGCCTCGCGCGCCTCGCGCAGCGCCGCCAGCGTCTCGTCGCGCCGGCCCAGCATGCCGAGGTGGTAGCCGCGGTTGTTGGCGCACACGACCTGCTCGCGACGGCGGCCCGCGGCGGCCAGCAGCGGCGCACAGGCCGCGTAGGCCTCGAGGGCCTCCTCGTGCTCGTCGCCCATGGAGAGCAGGTCGGCCCATGCCCACGACCCGGCCAGCCGCTCGGCGGCGGGCGCGGTGGGCGCGAGGGCCTCGCGCAGGGCCGCGCAGCGCGCGCGGGCCTCGCCGGCCCGCCCCGCGCGCGCGAGGGCCTGCACCTCGGCCAGGGCCTGCGCCAGCGGCGCCGGCAGCGATGGCTGGAGGGAAGGGGGCGGCTGGGTCACGGCGGCTCCGGCCGGACTCTACCGCCGGGGCGAGAGCCCGGCCCGCGGGGACGGTCCCGGTAGCATCCCCGCCTCGCCCCGGGCCCCAGAGGAGACCGACCGTGAGCGCAGCCGCCGGCATCGAGAAGGTCGTGATCATCGGCTCGGGGCCTGCGGGCTGGACGGCGGCGATCTACGCCGCCCGCGCCAGCCTCGACCCGCTCGTCTACGAGGGCGCGCCCTCGCCGCAGATGATCCCGGGCGGCCAGCTGATGTTCACCACCGAGGTGGAGAACTTCCCGGGATTCCCCGAGGGCATCGACGGCAAGGAGATGATGGGCCGCTTCCGCGAGCAGGCCGTGCGCTTCAAGACGCGCATCGTCACCGACGACATCGTGGCCTGCGACCTGCGGCAGCGGCCCTTCGTGCTCACCACGGGCGAGGGCAAGACCGTGCGCACGCACGCCGTGATCCTCGCCACGGGGGCCAAGGCCAAGTGGCTGTGGCTGGAGAACGAGCAGCGGCTGGCCCAGTCCGGCGGCGGCGTCTCGGCCTGCGCGGTGTGCGACGGCGCCCTGCCTGCCTTCCGCAACCAGCACGTGGTGGTCGTCGGCGGGGGCGACACCGCGATGGAGGAGGCGCACTACCTCACCAAGTTCGCCAGCAAGGTGACGGTGGTGCACCGCCGTGACAGCTTCCGCGCCTCCAAGGCCATGCAGCAGCGCCTGCTCGCCAGCCCCAAGGTCGAGGTGGCGTGGAACAGCCAGGTGACCGAGGTGTACGGCGCGGACTTCATCGAGGGCGTGGAGCTCACCGACACGGTGACGGGCGCCCGCCGGCGCGTGGACTGCAAGGGCCTGTTCATGGCCATCGGGCACGAGCCCAACACCAAGTTCCTCGCCGGGCAGGTGACCACCGACGCCGCGGGCTACATCGAGCTGCCCAGCCGGGCCACCACGCACACCAACATCGAGGGCGTGTTCGCCGTGGGCGACGTCGCCGACAAGGCCTACCGGCAGGCAGTCACGGCCGCCGGCAGCGGGTGCATGGGCGCGCTGGACTGCGAGCGCTGGCTCGCCGCGCAGGGCATCCACTAGCCCTCAGGCCGCCTGGGGTCCCCGCGCGGCGGCGACCAGCCCTGCGGCGCGCGCACCGCTGTCGAGGGCGCCCTGGATGGAGGCCGTCTCCACGTGGTCGCCGGCCAGCCACACGCCCGGGGCCGCCTCGCGTGGCCCGCGCGGGCGGGCGATGGCCGCGGCAGGCAGCGCGTGCGCGATGCGGTAGGTGCGCAGCGCGCGCCAGCCATCCACCTGCGCCCCGAACCAGCCCCGCATCTGCGCGCGCACCGCCTGCTCCTGCGCCGCCTCGTCCCCGGGCGCCTCGCGCAGCACGGTGGCCGACACCAGCGCAGCCCCGGCCGGCGCCAGCGCGGGCGAGACGTTGCTGGGCACGCACAGGTTGTTCACGGGGCCGCGGCCCTCGCCGTCGAGCACCAGCACGGGCTCGCCCCGCAGCGGGTCGCCCGCGGCGGCGAAGTAGTGGCAGGTGACGTGCCGCCCCGGGGGGCCCTCGGGCCGCCCGAGCAGGCGCTCGCAGGCGGGCTGCTCGGTGGCCACCACCACGGCCCGGGCCGTGACGCGCTCGCCCCCGGCCAGCGTCACGGCACCCGCCTCGACGCGTGCCACCGGCGACCGCAGGCGCACCGTGCCTGCGGGCAGGCGGCTGGCCATGACGCGGGGCAGCTCGCCCATGCCGCGCGCGGGCAGCGCAGCGCGACCGTGCGCGAACATGTGCAGCACGTACTGCATCCACGCCGCCGGCGTGGAGAGCGAGCCGTCGAGGAAGATGCCCGCGAGCCACGGCTGCACGAAGCCGCGACGCAGGCCGTCGCGGATGCCGCGTGCATCGAGCATCGCGGCCGCGCTGCCCGCCTCGCCATCCAGCAGGCGTGCGGCCGGCGCGCCCGCCGCCTCGCGTGCGAGTCCCAGCAGGCGCAGGCGCTCGCGCAGGCCGCCCGGGCCGCCCGCCAGGCCGCCGAGGGCCTTGAGCGGGTGACGGCGCGGGTCGAAGAGCCCGCGCATCCGGCCCTGCCACTGCACGCGCGCCCCGGCGGCGAAGGGGCGTGGATCCAGGCTGGGAAGCCACGGCGCCAGTGCGGGGTAGGCCGTGAGCAGCACCTGGAAGCCGCGGTCGAGGCGGAAGCCCTCCACCTCGTCGGTGCGCACGCGCCCGCCCACGCCGTCGCTGGCCTCCAGCACGAGCGGGCACAGGCCCAGCTCGCGGGCACGCAGCGCGCACGACAGGCCGGCGAGGCCTGCGCCCACGATCACGAGGTCGGCCGCCGGCGGGAGCGCGCTCACGCTCGAGCCCGTGCCCGCCGCGCCGCTCAGCGCGGCACGAGGGTGTAGACCGTGCCGCCCTGGTCGGAGGCGTCGCCGCGGCACAGGTAGAGCTCGCCCTGCGCGTCCGCGTCGATGGACACGCAGTGCTCCATCTTGGCAACCACCCGGTGGTCGCTGCCGGTCCAGCCCGCGGCTTCCTTGGCCATCGTCACGCAGTAGATCTCGCCCAGCTCGTAGTCGGCGAACACGTACTTGCCGGCCAGCGCGGGCAGGCGCGCGCCGGTGTAGATGCGTCCGCCGATGCCGCAGGAGCCGCCCTCGGGGTCGGGGCGGGCGTACTCGAAGGCGCGGCGCACGTAGGTGAACCCGTTGGGCGGCGTGCCGGCGCCGGGGTTGGGGTTGTTGCCCTCCATGAAGGGCCAGCCGTGGTTGCCGCCGCGCTGCACCGCGGTGAACCACTCGCGGCACTGCGCGTCGCCCGTGCCGGGCTCGCCCACCCACAGCGTCCCGTCGGGGCCGAAGGAGAGGCGCCACGGGTTGCGGAATCCGTACGCCCACAGCTCGGGGCGCACGCCGGCCGCCCTGGCCCACGGGTTGTCGCCCGGGATGGCGTAGGCCTGCCGCGGGCTCACGTCCAGGCGCAGGATCTTGCCCAGCAGCTTCCCGGGGTTCTGCGCGTTGCCGTCCTTGTCGTTCTTCGCGCCGTCATCGCCCACGCCCACGTAGAGCATGCCGTCCGGGCCGAAGGCCAGGCCGCCCGCCTGGTGGATGAAGCGCGTCTTGGGCACCTCGATCACGATGCGCTCGCTGCCCACGTCGCAGGCACCGTTGGCCATGCGGTACTCGGCCACGACCAGCTTGAAGGCCCCGTCGGTGCCCGCGAGGTAGGAGAGGTAGAAGAGGCCGTTGTCGGCATGCTTGGGGTGGAAGGCCATGCCCAGCACGCCGCCCTGGCCCTTGGTCTGCACCTTGCCCGTCTTCGTGAGGTCCAGCACCACGGTGGGGGACGGCGCGGGGCCGCCGCCGCGGTGCTTGGGCAGGCGCTTGATCACGCCGCGGATCTCCAGCACGTAGAGGGTGTCGGTGCCGTCGCCTGCGTGGGCCACCTGCACCGGCTCGTTGAAGGCGAGGCCCGGCCAGGCCTCGACCAGCTGCGCGCCCTCGAGGGGGGCGGGACCGGCGGTGGCGGGGGCCGGGGCCAGCATCAGGGCCACGAGCAGGGCGGTCAGGGCAAGGCGCATCGCGAGGCCTCCGGGGGAGCCGGGATGGTACCCGTCGCGCCGACGCCGCAAGGGGGCCACCGTGGGGGGCGGCAGGCCGCTGCGGGGGCCCTGCGCAGGGCGCGCGACCGCGCGCGCTGGGGTGGGGAATGCGTGCCGGGGCAGGGGACCACCTTGGTATGGTTCGGGCCTCCCGGCGGCGGCTGGACAGCACGCCGGCGCCGGGTACGGCCGGAGCCAGGACCCACTCGTGGACCTCCACTTCGCCATCGTCGCGATCTTCACGGTCACCGCGGCCCTGTTCGTGGTGGCCAACCTGCTGCTGGCGCGCCTGTTGCGGCCCCGCAGCGGCACCGAGCCGGCCAAGCTGGCCATCTACGAGTGCGGCGAGCCGACCATCGGCCAGGCCTGGATCCGGTTCGACATCCGCTTCTACACCGTGGCGCTGATGTTCGTGGTCTTCGACATCGAGGTGGCCCTGCTGTTCCCCTGGGGCGCCATCTACCGCGATTTCGTCGAGCAGGGCCTGGGCGCGCTGGTCTTCCTGGAGGCCGCCGCGTTCATCGTGATCCTGATGGTGGGCCTCGCCTACGTGTGGGCCCGCGGGGACATCGAGTGGACCGCCAAGCCCCCCGAGGAGGCTCCCGCCGCGCCGCAGGCGCTGGGGGCCGCGGCCGCGGCGGCGCATCCCGAGCCGGCGCTGGCCGCCAGCAGCCACGGAGGCAGCCATGGCCACCCTTGACGGGCCCGCCGAGGGCCTCGACCCCGAGCTCCAGCAGTCCATCATCCTCACGAAGGTGGACTGGGTGAAGGACTGGGGCCGCCGCAATGCGTTGTGGCCCATGGCCTTCGGGCTGGCCTGCTGTGCCATGGAGATGATGGCCACCGCGGCCACGAAGTACGACCTCGACCGCTTCGGTGCCGGCGTGTTCCGCGCCTCGCCGCGGCAGAGCGACCTGATGATCGTGGCGGGCACCGTGACCCACAAGATGGCGCCGCGCGTCAAGCGCCTCTACGACCAGATGCCCGACCCGAAGTACGTGATCGCCATGGGCGCCTGCGTGGTGGGCGGCGGTCCCTACGTGAAGCACGGCTACCACGTCGTGCAGGGCGTGGACCTGGTGGTGCCGGTGGACGTGTACCTGCCCGGCTGCCCGCCCCGGCCCGAGGCCCTGATCGACGCCATCCGCAAGCTGCAGCTGCGCATCCTGCAGCGCGGTGGCGCCACGCTGCCGGCCCGCCGGCAGGCCACGGTGGCCTAGCTGCGATGAGCACGACGCCCTCCCCGGCCGGCACGCCTGCGCCCGCGGCGCTGGTGGATCCCGTGACCGAGCGCGCGCACGCCCTGCTGGCCGCGCGCCTGCCCGGGGTGGTGGTGGCGCAGGAACTGGCCGGCCGCCACCCGTGGATCCGTGTCACGGCGGCGGGCCTGCGCGACGCGCTGCGCCTGCTGCGCGACGACCCCACGACGCAGCTGGAGTGCTGCCACCTCATCTCGGGCGTGGACTGGCCGGCGCGCAAGCCCGGCGAGACGGCCGAGCTGGAGGTGGTCTACCACCTCGTCTCCTACGCCCTGCCCTACGACGCCGCCTACAAGGCGCGCCGTGGCCCGCAGGCCAAGAACGACCCCTGGGTGGCCATCAAGGTGCGCGTGCCGCGCGAGGCGCCCGAGGTGCCCAGCGTGATGGACCTGTTCACGGGCGCCGACTGGCACGAGCGCGAGACCTACGACCTGCTGGGCGTGCGCTTCACGGGCCGCGGCTTCGTGCCGCGCATCCTGCTGCCGGAAGACTGGCCGGGCTACCCGCTGCGCAAGGACTGGGAGACGCCCACGGACTACCACGGCATCCCGATCGTGCCGCCGGAGGGCCTGTGAGCGAGCCCACGCGCCCCACGATCCCGGCCGCGCGCGCGCCCAGCCTCGTGTCGGGCGGCGAGCCGCACCACGCCTCCGTGACGCCGGTGGGTGGCGTGGCCGAGGTGCACGAGCAGCAGCCGCTGGTGGGCCAGGACCTGCGCACCGAGGAGCTGGTCTTCAACATGGGGCCGCAGCACCCGGCCACGCACGGCGTGCTGCGCGTCGTGATCAAGAGCGACGGCGAGTTCGTGCAGGGCCTGCAGCCCCACATCGGCAACCTGCACCGCTGCTGCGAGAAGATCGGCGAGAGCGTCCCGTACTACCAGTGGATCCCGTACGTGGACCGCATGGACTACCTCGCCGCGATGTGCAACGAGCACATCGCCTGCATGGCGGTCGAGAAGGCGGCCGGCATCGAGGTGCCCGAGCGCGCGGAGTACTGCCGCGTCATCGTGGCCGAGGTGCAGCGCATCCTCTCGCACCTGTTCGCGATGGGCGTCTACGGGCTGGACCTGGGCGCCTTCACGCCCTTCCTGCACCAGTTCCGCGAGCGCGAGAAGGGCCTCGACCTGCTGGACCACATCTCCGGCGGGCGCCTCCTCTACCACTACGTCCGCATCGGCGGCGTGAAGCGCGACTTCACGCAGGAGTGGCTCGACGAGCTGGAGGCCTTCCTCGCCGCCGTCGAGCAGCGCCTGCCGGAATACAACACGCTGCTGCTCAGCAACCACATCTTCCAGCAGCGCACGGCGGGCGTGGGCGTGATCGACCGCAGCGCCTGCGTGCGCTGGGGCGTCACCGGGCCGGCGCTGCGCGCGGCCGGCGTGGACTTCGACGTGCGCCGCGACGCTCCCTACGGCGTCTACGACCGCTTCGAGTTCGCCGTGCCGCACGGGCACAGCGGCATCGCCGGCGTGGTGGGCGACTGCTTCCAGCGCCACTGGGTGCGCACCCAGGAGGTGGAGCAGAGCCTGCGCATCGTGCGCCAGGCCCTCAAGCAGATGCCGCAAGGGCCCGTGATGGGGAAGGTGCCCAAGAGCCTCAAGCCGGTGGCCGGCGAGGTGTACGTGCGCGGGGAGAACCCGCGCGGCGAGCTGGCCGTGTACATGGTCACGCAGGGCGAGGACAAGGCGTGGCGCGCCCGCTGCCGCGGACCGTCCTTCAGCAACATCGCGGTGATCACCGAGACCGCCAAGGGCACGCTGCTGGCCGACCTCGTGGCCGCCATCGGCAGCCTCGACATCGTGCTGGGGGAGGTCGATCGCTGATGCAGCAGTGGCTCGACCAGCTGGCCGGCAGCGGCCTCCTCGCCGGGCTCCCCCGGGGCCTCGTCTACACGATGGGCGCGGTGGGGGCGTGCACGCTGGTGCTGCTCTTCGCCAGCCTGCTGGCGGGCGAGGTCGTGTGGCTGGAGCGTCGCGTGGCCGGGCGCATGCAGGCCCGCATCGGCCCCAACCGCGTGGGCCCGCAGGGCCTGCTGCAGTTCCTCGCCGACGGCCTCAAGCTGCTCGGCAAGGAGGACGTGATCCCGGCCGAGGCCGACCGTCCGACGTTCCTCGCGGCGCCGGTGATCGTCTTCATGGGCGCCTTCGCGGCCTTTGCCGTGGTGCCCTTCGGCTACGGGCTGGTGCCGGCCGACATGAACGTGGGCCTGTTCCTCATCCTGGCCCTCACGAGCATCGAGGTGCCGGGCGTGATCATGGCCGGCTGGGCCTCGAACTCCAAGTGGGCCATCCTCGGCTCGATGCGCGAGGTGGCGCAGATGGTGTCCTACGAGATGCCGCTGGGCATCTCGGCGCTCGTGGTGGCCATCCTGGCGGGCACGCTCAACCTGAGCGACATCGTCGCGCAGCAGGAAGGCTGGGCGTGGAACTGGTACGTGCTGCGCGGGCCGTTCGGCTTCGTGGCCTTCTTCATCTTCTTCACCGCGGCGCTGGCCAGCCTCAAGCGCGCGCCCTTCGACCTGCCCGAGGCGGAGAGCGAGCTGGTGGCCGGCTTCCACACCGAGTACACGGGCTTCCGCTTCGCCGTGTTCTTCCTGGCCGAGTACTCGGCCATGATCCTGTTCAGCATGGTCACGGCCGTGCTGTTCCTCGGCGGCTGGAGCCCGGGCTTCCCCGTGGACCTGACCGGTCCCGCCGGGCGCTGGATCGGCTTCGCGGTGCTGTTCGCGAAGACGGCCTTCCTGCTCTTCACCATGATCTGGGTGCGCTGGTCGCTGCCGCGCTACCGCGTCGACAAGGTGATGTACCTCTGCTACAAGGTCCTCCTGCCCTTCAGCGTGGCGTGCGTGGTGGGAGCGGCCCTGCAGGTGCTGGTCGGCGACGCCGTGGGCGGCGCATTCGGCCGCTGGCTGATGGGGCGCTGACATGAAGACCTACCTCGAGAAGGTCTGGGCCGGCGTGCGCACCACCGCGAAGGGCATGGTGCTCACCTGGAAGCACTTCGTCACCAAGCCGGTGACCGTGCAGTACCCGGAGCAGAAGACCTACTTCAGCCCCTTCGAGCGCGGGCTGCACGAGTTCGAGCCGGACAAGTGCATCATGTGCCACCTGTGCGCGAAGGCGTGCCCGGTGGACTGCATCCTGATCGAGGAGGAGGGCACCGGCAAGGCGGCGCGGCTGACCAAGTACGAGATCGACTACAGCAAGTGCCTGTTCTGCTCGCTGTGCATCGATCCCTGCCCGGTGGACTGCATCCACATGGGACAGGAGTACGACCTGTCGGCGTTCCAGCGCGGCGACCACGTCAAGATCGACTTCACCAAGGGCGACGGGCCGTGGCGCACCAAGCGCACCAGTGCCCACCCCGAGGCGGGCCTGCCGGAGGATGCCGGTGTCTAGCCTCGCCCTCTCCGTGCCCGACCTGACGCCGTACCTGCCGCCGATGATCTTCGGGTCGCTGGCGGCCGTCGTGCTCGTGGGCGCCGCGATGGCCGCGCTGGCACCGCGCATCGTGCACGCGGCCTTCGCGCTCATGGCCTGCTTCTTCGGCGTGGCCGGCATCTACGCCATGCTCGGCGCCGACTTCCTGGCGCTGGCGCAGGTGATCGTCTACATCGGCGGCATCCTCGTCCTGCTGGTCTTCGGCATCCTGCTCACCGGCCGCCTCAAGGGGGCGCTGGGCATGGAGGCGGCCACGCGCGCGTGGCCCGCCATCCTGGCGGGCGCGCTGCTGTTCCTGGGCCTCGCGGTGGCGCTCGAGGGCAGCAGCTTCCCCGGCAGCACGGCCACCCCGGCGGCCGCCGAGGCCACCACGGCGGCGCTGGGCCGCGCCCTGCTGGACCCCTCCGAGTACCTCGTGCCCTTCGAGCTGGTGAGCGTGCTGCTGCTGGCCGCGCTGGTGGGGGCGGCCTACCTCGCCCGACGGAGGCGTGCATGAGCCTGCCGCTCAACGCATGGCTGCTGCTCGCGGCCGCCCTGTTCAGCGTGGGCGTGGTCACCGTGCTGGCCCGTCGCAACGCCGTGGCCGTCCTCATCGGCATCGAGCTGATGCTCAACGCGGCCAACATCAACCTCGTGGCCTTCGACCGCTACGGCGCGGACGGCGTACGCGGCCAGGTGTTCAGCGTGTTCGTGCTGGCGATCGCGGCCGCCGAGGCGGCCGTGGCGCTGGCGATCATCCTCGCGGTCTTCGACAGCCGTGACCGCATCGACGTCGACACGATCGACTCCCTGAAGGGCTAGGCGATGCTCACCCCGGCCCTCGTCCTGCTGCTCGCGCCGCTTGCCGGCTTCGTGATCCAGTACTTCGCCGGCCGCCGCCTGCCCCGCCAGGGCGACTGGCTGACGCTGCTCACCATCGGCACCTCGCTGGCGTGCGCGGTCTCGATCCTGCTCACGGCCCTCGCCGAGCCGGTGGGCTTCTCCCACACCGTGTGGTCGGCGGCCTGGATGAACCCGGGCGCGGGCGATCCGTGGACGGTGAGCATCACGATCGATGGCCTCACGGCGGTGATGCTGTTCGTGGTGACGCTGGTGGCCTTCCTGGTCCACCTGTTCAGCGTGGGCTACATGCACGGCGACCCGAAGTACTGGCTGTTCTTCGCGTGGCTGCAGATGTTCTCGGTGTCGATGCTGATCCTGGTGCTGGCGGGCAACCTGCTGCACCTGTTCATCGGGTGGGAGCTGGTGGGCCTCTGCTCCTACAAGCTGATCGGCTTCTGGAGCGAGAAGAAGGCGCCGGGCAACGCCTCGCGCAAGGCCTTCATCACCACGCGCATCGGCGACGTGGGCATGCTCGTGGCCATCATGGCCATCTACGCCGCGGTGGGCTCCTTCGAGTTCCCGAGGATCTTCGCGGCCGCCCAGCAGGGCTTGCTGTCGGACGGCTGGATGCTGGTGGCCGCGCTGGGCGTGTTCTTCGCCGCGGTGGGCAAGAGCGCGCAGCTGCCGCTGCACGTGTGGCTGCCCGACGCCATGGAAGGCCCCACGCCGGTGAGCGCCCTGATCCACGCCGCCACGATGGTGGCCGCCGGCGTCTACCTCGTGGCACGCATGATGCCCATCTTCCCGCCCGAGGCGCTGACCGTCGTGGCGGTGGTGGGTGGCGTGACGGCCCTGATGGCGGGCCTCATCGCCGTGGCCCAGAACGACATCAAGAAGGTGCTTGCCTACAGCACGGTGTCCCAGCTGGGCTACATGTTCCTCGGGCTGGGCTGCGGCGCATGGCACGCCGGCCTGTTCCACCTCACCACGCACGCCTTCTTCAAGGCACTGATGTTCCTCGGCTCGGGCAGCGTGATCCACGCCTGCCACCACGAGCAGGACATGCGCAAGATGGGCGGCCTGCTGCGCAAGCTGCCGCTCACGGGCATCACCTTCGGCATCGGCGTGCTGGCCATCGCGGGCGTGCCCTTCCTGTCGGGCTTCTACAGCAAGGACGCCATCCTGGCCGCCGCGTGGCACCGCTTCCCGGTGCTGTTCTGGCTGGGCCTGGGATCGGCGCTGCTGACGGCCTTCTACATGACGCGCCTGTTCGTGGGCACCTTCCTGGGCAAGCCCAAGGACCAGCACGTGCACGACCACGCCCACGAGGGCCCGCCCACCATGACCGTGCCGCTGCTGGTGCTGGCCGTGCTCTCGGTGGTGGCCGGCTACGGCGCCTGGCACACCGACCTGCTGGCCCCGCCGCTGGGCGAGCGCGCCGTGGGCGTGATCCAGCGCTTCGACACGGTGGGCGACACGGCCCACTTCGAGCACAGCGGCTTCGTGGCCATGCTGGCCACCGCGGCCGGCGCGCTGGGCCTGCTGCTGGGCCTCGTGGTGTTCCGCGCGATCAGCACGGCGGCCAAGGATGCGCTGCGCCGGCCGCTGGCGCCGCTGGAGGCCGCCTGCGCCTCCAAGTTCTGGTTCGACGAGCTCTACCGCGACATGTTCCTGCGCCCGGCCTATGCGCTGGCGCGGCTGTTCTCGTGGAGCGACGGCGGCGTGGTGGACGGCGCGGTGAACGGCGCCGGTGCGCTGGGCCGTCGCGGCGCCCGCGTCTCGGGCGCCACCGACCGTCACGTGGTGGACGGCGCCGTGCGCGGCTCGGGCGGCCTGGCCTGGCTGCTGGGCGGCATCGCCTCGCGCCTGCAGGGCGGCCGCGTGCGTGCCTACCTCGGCTGGAGCGTGGCGGCCGTCGCGCTCTTCCTCGTCCTCCGTCAGGTCTTCTAGCGGGGCCCCCGAATGCTCTCACTCCTCATCTTCCTGCCCGTGCTGGGCGCCCTGCTGTGCTGGCTGCTGCCGGCAGGGCAGGCGCGCTGGGTGAACCTCCTCGCCAACCTGGCGACCTGCGTGCTGGCCGGCATGGTGGCGGTGGAGGCCGCCGGCAGCACCAGCTACCGGCTGGAGGCCCAGCACGCCTGGATCCCGGCCTTCTACGGCATCAGCTACCACGTGGGCGTGGACGGCTTCGCCGTGTCGCTGCTGCTGCTGACGGCCTTCGTCTCCACCCTGGGCGTGCTGGCCTCGTGGAACATCGAGAAGAGCCCCAAGGGCTATCACGCCATGTACCTGCTGCTGCTGTGCGGCATGCTCGGCGTGTTCTGCGCGCTGGACCTGTTCCTCTTCTACCTGTTCTGGGAAGTGATGCTGCTGCCGATGTACTTCCTCATCGGCATCTGGGGCGGCCCGCGCCGGCAGTACGCCTCCATCAAGTTCTTCCTGTACACGCTGTTCGGGTCGGTGCTGCTGCTGGCCGCGGTCATCATGATCGTGCTCAAGCACCAGACGTGGTCGATCCCCGAGCTGACCGCAGCGGCGGGCACCTCGGGCCTGCTGGGCGGGGGCGCCGGCGGCCTGGCGCTGGCGGCCTTCCTCGGCATGTTCATCGGCTTCGCCATCAAGATCCCGGCCTTCCCCTTCCACACGTGGCTGCCGGACGCGCACGTCGAGGCGCCCACGCCCATCTCCATGATCCTGGCCGGCGTGCTGCTCAAGATGGGTGGCTACGGCATGATGCGCATCGCCTACCCCTTCTTCCCGGAGGCGGCGGCGGGCATGGGCGCGGTGATCAGCGCCCTGAGCGTGATCGCCATCGTGTACGGCGCGCTGGTGGCGATGGCCCAGAACGACCTCAAGAAGATGATCGCCTACTCGTCGGTCTCGCACATGGGCTTCGTCACGCTGGGCCTGGCGGCCGGCACGCCCGAGGGCCTGAACGGCGCGCACTACATGATGCTCGCGCACGGCACGATCAGCGCGATGCTCTTCATGATCGTGGGCGTGATCTACGAGCGCGCCCACCACCGCGACATCGACCGCTTCGGCGGCCTGGCCTGGGCGATGCCCCGCTACTCCGTGCTGGCCTCCTTCGCCTTCTTCGCCTCGCTGGGCCTGCCGGGCCTCTCGGGCTTCATCGCCGAGATCACGACCTTCATCGGCGCGTTCAACGGGCCCTACAAGCTGGCCGCGCTGGTCTCGCTGCTGGGCGTCGTGTTCACCGCGGCCTACTACCTGATCACGCTGCAGAAGGTGTACCTGGGCCAGACGCCCCCGGCCTACCTCGACAAGGCGCACTACCCGGACGTGTCGGCGCGCGAGCTGGCGGTGCTGGTGCCCCTGGCGCTGGTGACGCTGTGGATGGGCGTGTTCCCCGCGATGGCGCTGGACTGCTACCGCGACGTGCTCAACGGCCTGGCCAGCACGCTGTCGGCGGCCCACGCGGCCGTGGTGGCGAGGTAGCCGGTGGACCTGGCCGCGCTGCTCCCCGCGATCCTGCTCACGGCCGGCGTGCTGGCCGTGATCGTGGCCGACCTGCTGGGCCGCGGGACCTCGCCGGGCACGCCCCTGACGCTGGCGGTGGGGGCGCTGCTGCTGGCGGGCTGGGCGGCCATGCACGTGCCCACGGACGGCCGCCTCGTGCTGGGCGCCCTGCGTGCCGACCGCTTCGGGCAGGTGATGACGCTGCTGTGCTGCGGCGTGGGCGTGGTCTCGCTGCTGGCCACCACGCGCGGCGAGGCGCTGCGCAAGCCGGGCGGCGAGTTCCTGGCGCTGGTGCTGGTGGCCGTGCTGGGCATGAGCACGCTGTCCATGGCCGTGGACCTGGTCACGCTCTACCTCGCCTTCGAGATGGTCTCGATCCCGTCCTACGTGCTGGTGGGCATGCGTCGCGCGGACCGGCTGGCCAACGAGGCCAGCATGAAGTACGTGCTGTTCGGGTCCGTCTCCTCGGGCCTCATGCTCTTCGGCCTGACGTGGCTCGTGGGCCTCGCCGGCGGCACCTCGCTGGAGGCCCTGCGCGCCGCGCTGGCCAACGGGGCGGCCGAGCAGCCCGTCTTCTACGTGGCCTGCGCGCTGGTGCTGGCCGGCTTCTCCTTCAAGGTCTCGGCGGTGCCCTTCCACTTCTGGGCGCCCGACGTCTACGCGGGCGCGCCGGCCGCGGTGGGCGGCTTCCTTGCCGTGGCCAGCAAGGCCGCGGGCTTCGCCGGCCTGGTGCGCGTGATGGGCTCGCTGGACCTTGCGGCCCCGGCGCTGGAGGGGGCCGAGCGCCTCGGGCGGGTGTGGCCCAAGGGCAGCGCCTTCCTGGGCCTGCTGGCCGCGGTGGCCGTGCTGACGATGACGGTGGGCAACCTCGCGGCCCTGCGGCAGCGCGAGATCAAGCGCCTGCTGGCCTGGTCGAGCATCGCGCACGCCGGCTACCTGCTGCTGGCGCTGAGCGTGTGGTCGCAGGGCGCGCTGGCCGCGATGCTCTTCTACCTCGTCGCCTACCTGTTCATGAACCTGGCCGCCTTCCTGCTGGCCGGCGTGATGATCCGCGAGCTGGGCACCGGCGACGTGGAGGCCTTCCGCGGCCTGGGCCGGCGCGTGCCGTGGCTGGGCATCGCGTTCGCCATCGTGCTGTTCAGCCTCACCGGCCTGCCGCCGCTGTTCGGGTTCGTGGCCAAGCTGCAGGTGTTCACGGCCATCTTCGAGCAGGGCTACGTGTGGCTGGGCGTGATCGGCCTGGTGAACGGCGCGATCAGCCTCTACTACTACGCACGCATCCTCTCGTCGATGTACCTCGCCGACCCCGAGGGCGAGGTGAAGGTGCCGCGCCTGTCGTGGGCCGACGGCCTGCTGGCGCTGGTGCTGGTGGCCCCCGTGCTCGTGCTGGGCCTGTGGTGGGGCTGGATCCTCGAGTGGGCCCGTGCCGTGGTGCCGGTGACGCTGCTGGGGATGGGAGGCTAGGCCATGCCCACGCGTCTTGCTTCCGGCAGCCAGCCCTTCCTCGAGGCCCTCAACGAGCTGTTCACGCGCTCGTTCTACTCCGCGGCGGGCTACGTGTTCGAGTCGCAGCCCTATGCCGTGGCGGGGGACGCCGACGCGCTGGACCTCATCAGCCAGATGCGCCGTGACGACCGGCGTCACGCGCAGCTGCTCTCGGGCGTGATCGAGGACCTGGACGCGGTGCCGCTGGCTGGCGCCTTCCCCTACTGGCACCTGGACCTCAACTACCTCTCTGTCCCGACGCTGGCCGCCTTCGTCGTGCGCGGCCTCGAGGACGACCTGCAGCGCTACGACGCGGCGCTGGCCGTGATGCCCGCCGAGGCCGTGGGGGCGCGGGCCACCATCAAGGCCATCCGCCTCGAGAAGGAGGCGCAGCTGGCCACGCTGCGGCCCGTGGCCGCGGCCGCGCAGGCTCGCGAGTCGGCCGCCGCCGCCGAGAAGGTGGCGGCGCGCAAGGCCGCGCGCAACGCACGCCTGGCCAAGGAGAAGGCTGCCAAGGAGGCGGCGAAGAAGGCGGCCACGGCCAAGCCGTCCGCCAAGCCCGCAGCGGGCTCGCTGGACCCGCGCGAGCCCGGCATCTCGCCCAAGGAGCGCGCGCGGCGCACCATGCTGCTCAAGCGTGGGGGCGGGGCCTCGGCCGCCCCGGCGGCCGTGGCGCCTGCGCCGACGGGTGCGGCGGCGGCAGGCCTCGACCCCCTCGAGCCCGGCATCACGCCCAAGGAGAAGGCTCGCCGGCAGATGCTGGCCAAGCGTGGGGGCGGGGCCCCGGCTGCTGCTGCGCCCGCGGCCCCGGCGGCTGCCGCGCTGGATCCGAACGAGCCGGGCATCTCGCCCAAGGAGAAGGCCCGCCGCCAGATGCTGGCCAAGCGCGGCGGCGCGGCGGCCTCACCCGCCCAGACGGCCCCTGCCCCGGCAGCCCCGGCGGCGGCCGCGGCCGAGTTGCTGGACCCGGACGAGCCCGGCATCACGCCCCAGGAGAAGGCGCGCCGCACCATGCTGCGCAAGCGCGCCGGCGGCGCCTAGGCCGCCGGGCCGGGCGCGAGCCCGTCGCGCCCGCCCTCCCCGTGACACGCCCCGCCCGCAAGCCGCCCGTGCGAGTGCCCTGCGAGGGCGTGGTGCTGCACTACGGCGAGATCGGCACCAAGGGCGCCAACCGCGTGCAGTTCGAGCGTTGCCTGGAGGAGCGCCTGCGCGAGGCGCTGGGCCACGCCAGCATGCTGGGCAAGGTGATCCGGCTGGGCGGACGCTTCCTGGCCGTGCCGCGCGAGGGCGTCCGCGCCGCGCAGGCGCTGGACGTGCTGTGCTGCGTGCCCGGCGTGGCCAGCGGGGCCCCAGCGCAGGTGGTGCCCGACCCGCTGGACGCCATCGCCGGCGCGGCCGTGGCCTTGCTGGGGACGCAGCCCCCGGGCTCGTTCAAGGTGGAGACGCGCCGTGCCCACAAGGCCTATGCGGTGCCCTCGATGGACGTCTCGCGGCGCGTGGGCGCGGCCTGCGCCACGGCCAGCGGTCGGGCGGTGGACGTGCACGCGCCGGCCGTGGTGGTGCGCATCGAGGTGCTTGATGGCTGCGCGGTGGTGAGCGCGGGATCGCGCGCCGGGCCTGGGGGCCTGCCCGTCGGCAGCAGCGGGCACCTCCTGTCGCTGCTCTCGGGCGGCATCGACTCGCCGGTGGCCGCCTGGCAGGTCCTGCGCCGCGGCGCGCGCGTGACGGCCGTGCACCTGTGGAACCGCACGGCCGACGCCATGGCGGTGCGGGAGAAGGTGCAGGACCTCGCACGCATGCTCGCGCGCTCGGCGGGCGAGGTGCCGCTCGTGCTGGTGCCCTTCGAGGCCTGCCAGCGTGCGATCGTCGCCGGCGTGCCCGGGCCCCTGCGCATGCTGGTGTACCGGCGCGCGATGCTGCGCATCGCGGCGGCGCTGGCGGCCCGCGAGGGTGCCGAGGGACTCGTCACCGGGGACTGCCTGGGGCAGGTGGCCAGCCAGACGGCCTCCAACCTGCGCGCCGTGCAGGCTGTCCTCGCGCAGGAGGGGCAGGCCCTGCCCGTCTACATGCCGCTGTCGGGCACCGACAAGGCCGACATCGTCGCGCAGGCCCGGGCCCTGGGCACCTACGACATCTCGATCCGGCCCCACGAGGACGCGTGCGCAGCGCTGGGATCGCAGCGCCCGGCCAAGCGGGCCCTGCCCGAGCACCTGCGGCGCGCGGAGGGGGCGCTGCCGTGGGAACAGCTGCTGGCGCAGGCGCTGGACGGGGCGACGCGCAGCGTCGAGCGGCCCGCGTGGGGCGGCGATGCCCGCCCCGGGCGTGCCTAGGGCACGCGGATGGCGAGCGAGAGCAAGCGCCAGCGCCCATCCTCGCGGGCGAGCGACATCACCACCTCCCGCGCCTGCCCCTCGGGATAGGCCGCGCGCACGACCGTGCGCCACGTGCCCTCGCCGGCGGGCTCGCGCGAGACCAGGTGCAGGTCGGTGGGCATGGGCAGGCCCTCGATGGCCGGCAGCAGCGTGTTGCGCGGCTCGTCCTCCGGGAAGGCACGCCGCGCGGCCCGCACGTGGCGCATGCGCACGTTGTCGAAACCATGGCGCAGCACCTCGCCGGCCAGCTCCAGCGACGTGGCGGGCACCAGCGAGTCGGGGGCCTGGCTGGGCACGTCGCGCGGGACCGCGATCTCGAAGTCGCACACGGACCAGCCCGCGTCGGTACGCACGAAGTCGAAGCGGGCAAGCACGGGGAGCTGGCTGCGGGTGTAGCGCAGGGTGGCCTGCACCCTGCGGTACTGGCCGGGCAGGCCGCGAGGGGCCTCGATGCGGCGCGTGTCGCCCAGCTCCTCGATGGAGGCCAGCGGCCCCAGCGCCTTGCGCAGGTACTCCGCGGTGGATTGCAGCTCGGCGGGATCCCACAGCGCGAGCATCTGCGCGTGGGCGCTCACGGCGTCGGTCGTCCCGGCGTCGATCGAGGCGAGGAACCGGCGCACCTCCGGCTCGAGGTCCGCCCCCGGGTGCAGCGCCAGCGCCACGAAGGCTCCCACGCCCAGCACGAGCGGCAGCAGCCAGCGCAGGCGGCGTGAGCCCCGCGTGCTCACGCCGTGGCCACCGGCTGGGCGCGCACGGACTCGATGATGGCCGCGGTGAGGGCGGCGCTGCCGGCCTTGCCGCCCAGGTCGGGCGTGAGGGCCTCGCGCCGGTGCTGCGTCACGTGCGCCACGCCACGGCGGATGCGCTTGTAGAGGTCGGGACGGCCCAGGTGGTGGCACATCATCGCGCCCGAGAGGATCATGGCGATCGGGTTGGCGATGCCCTTGCCCGCGATGTCGGGCGCCGAGCCGTGGATGGCCTCGAACACGGCCCCGCCCTCGCCGTAGTTCGCCCCCGGCGCGAGGCCCAGGCCGCCGATGAGGCCCGCCGCCAGGTCGCTGACGATGTCGCCATAGAGGTTCTCGAGCAGCAGCACGTCGAACTGGCCGGGGTTGCGCACCAGCTTCATGCACAGCGCGTCCACCAGCACGTCGTCGAAGGCGATGGTGCCGGCGTGAGGCAGCGACTCGGCACGGCAGCAGTCCAGGAAGAGGCCGTCCGCCTTCTTCATGATGTTGGCCTTGTGCACGGCGGTCACGCGCTTGCGCTGCCAGGTGCTGGCGTACTGGAAGGCGAAGCGTGCGATGCGCCGGCTGGCGCGCTCCGTGATGACCTTGATCGAGGTCACCACGCCCGGTGCCACCTCGTTCTCCAGCCCTGCGTAGAGGTCCTCGGTGTTCTCGCGCACCACGACGAGGTCCACCGCCCCGTAGGGGGTCTCCAGCCCGGGCACCGTCTTCACCGGGCGCACGTTGGCGTAGAGCTCGAGCTCCTTGCGCAGGCGCACGTTGGCCGAGGCGTGGCCCTTGCCGATCGGGGTGGTGGTGGGGCCCTTGAGGGCCACGCCGCACTCGCGGATCGCCTGCAGCGTGGTGGCCGGCAGCGCGTCGCCGTGCTGCTGGAAGGCCTCCAGCCCGATGGGGCGCTCCACCCACTCGACGGGCAGGCCTGCCGCCTCGATCACGCGCCGCGCCGCCTCGGTGACCTCCGGCCCGATGCCGTCCCCGGGGAGCAGCACCACGCGGTGCGGGGCATGGGCGGGTCGGGCGCTGGTCATGGACGCGGGCTCCGGCAGGGGAGCGCGCAGCCTACCGGCGCTCGCGGGCGGGGTGGCCTCCGTGCCGGCTGCGGGCACCGGCCAAGGTGGCCTCCGCGCGCCTGCCGGGCGATGCTGGGCGGGCGGCCGTGGCCGCGCGAGGTCTGCCCGTGATCGCGTTGTTCCGCTCCCAGCCCCGCCTCGGGCGTCGTCTCGGCGGCGAGGTGGTGCCTGCCCTGGCGGGGTTGCTGCTGGGCGAGGCCAGCGTGGCCGCACTGCCCCGCTGGGGCGCTGCCGTGCTGGGCGTCGTGGCGTGGTGCGTGGCGTCCGCGGTGCTGGCGTGGGCCCGTGCGCGGCCCGCGCCGCGGCGCCTCTACCGCATCGCCCTGCTGGCCCACATCGCCTGCTGGTCATGGCAGGGGTGGAGCGCGCACTGGCTGGAGGCGCCCGCCCCCTCGCTGCCGGCCTCGGTGGCAGGCTGGGAGGCCGCGCAGCCCTTCCTCGCGGGCGTGGCCGAGGCCTCGTTCGACGCGCGCGGTCATGGCACGCTGGCGGGCTGGGGCCAGCGTCCCCGGCGCATCGCCGTGCCGCCCTTCCTGGGGCTGGGACCCGTGGGCCGGGCCGGGCAGGCGTGGATGGGGGCGCTCACGGGTGCCGATGGCCTGCCGCGCGAGCCGCTCTTCGCCGCGCCCGCCGAGCCGGGCGATGCCCTTGGCGCGCGCGCGCTGGTGCTGCGGCCTACGCAGGGCGGACCGCCCCTGGTGCTGCTGCGCGTGGACCTCACCACCTCGGATGCCTGGCTGGTGGAGGCGATCCGCGAGCGGCTGGCGCCGCTGGGCGTGGCCGCGCCCCTGCTCGTGGTGAGCGCCACGCACACGCACAGCGGGCTGGGGGGCTACGCGCGCGACGCGCTGGGCACCACGCTGGCGCTGGACCACTACGACCCCGAGGTGTTCGAGGCCATCGTCACCGCGTGCGTGGCCGCCGTGCAGCGCGCCCACGCGCAGGCGCGGCCCGCGCGCATCGCGCTGGCCGTGGCGCGCGACCGGGGTGCCGACGGCGTGCCCATCCTCGCCCGGCGCCGGGCGGGCGGCGACTTCGACGACATCGACGACCGGGTGGTGGCGTTGCGCGTCGAGGCCGACGAGGGACGCACGCTGGCGCTGGTGGTGAACCACGCGGTGCACGCCACCGCCGTGCGCCGGGATTGCATGGCGCATGACCGCGACATCGTGGGGGCCGTCGAGGAGCAGCTGGGCTGGCGGCTGCCCGGCCACCCGCTGGTGCTCTTCGTCAACGGCGCCCTGGGCGACGTGGCGCCGCGCATGGCCCGCACGGCGGAGCGACCCGACGCGCTGCGCGAGGCGGGCGAGCGCTTCGCCGATGCCGTGGCGCCCGCCTTGATGCAGCCCGCGGCCCGCGCCCGCTTGCGCGTGCAGGGTGCGCGCGTGGAACGCGACCTCGGCGGGGCGCACGCCTTCGTGACGCTGGGCTCGCGCAGCACCTGGCTGGAGGAGGTCCCGCTGCGGCCCTTCGACGGCCCGCTCGCCGGCGTGGCGGGCGACGTGGTGCTGCTGCCCGCCAACGTGCTGCTCTGGAGCCTCACCCTCACCGACGCGCGCGTGGCGGGCAGCCTGGGCGGCACGCTGGGCGTGCAGGTGAGCCTGCGACCGTACCTCTCGCAGGCCCGCCAGCCCGCCGGGGCGCTGGTGCTGACGCTGGCGGGCGAGGCGGGCGAGGAGCCCCTGCGCTGGCCCCTGCTGTGGGTGCCCGGGGAGCCCACCACGCGCGTGGGCCGGGCCTGGCGCGAGGAGTTCGCGGCTCCGGGCGGCGCCGTGCCGATGGTGCTGGGCTGCACCAACGGCTCGATGGCCTACATCACGAGCGCCGAGGAGCAGCAGCAGCCCACCTACGAGGCCACCGCCACGCTCTACGGCCAGGCCACCGAGGCCCTGCTGGCCGAGATGCTGCGCGCCGCGCTCGAGGCGCTGCGCTGAGCGAGGCCGGGGCGAGGCGCCTCAGTTGAGCGAGACGTCGCGCGGGGCGGGCCCTGAGGGGGCTTCCTTGCTGCCGCGACGGCGCAGCAGGTGGGCCAGCCGGGCCAGCCGCCGCGTCACGTTGGTCTCCACCAGCAGCTCGTAGCGCTCGCGCGGCCGCAAGTCGCTCACGTTGGCGATGGCATCGCACAGGCGCCCTGGGCTGCCGGAGGCACCGCGCACGTCCCGCGAGAGCCGGCGCAGCTCGGTGAAGACGGCGCGGCGCCCGGGGATCATGGCCAGCACCTTCTGCAGCTGGCGTGCGACGCGTTCGCGGTCGGGAGCGTGCAGCACGTCGGGGCACAGCTCTACCTGCGCCCGGCGGAAGGGCTCGCTCTCCAGCTCGTGCTGCACCAGCGCCCGCTCCAGGCCGTAGAGCCAGAAGGTGATGTGCCCGTTGGGCAGGCGCTCGTGCGAGACGATGCGCCCGATGCAGAGCATCGGGAAGATGGCGGGGGAGCCCTCGTAGTCGCCCTGGTAGCCGGGCTGCAGCAGGGCCATGCCCACGAGCCCGTCCTGCTCGAGGGCCTCCTCGGCCATCGCCACGTAGCGCGGCTCGAACACCTTCAGAGGCACGAGCGTGTCGGGGAACATCACGAGGCTGGGCAGCGGGAACAGCCGCAGCGTGCCGTCGAAGGCGTCGAGGATCTTGCGCACGTCCAGCGGGGGCGAGGCCACGGCCAGAGCCTAGCCGTCCCGGGGGCCGGGCCGGCAGGCGACCCCGGGCTGCGGCACCGTAGGCTGGCGCCCATGGACCGCTCGGCCCTCCTGCGCCTGCTGGACGAGGTACGCGCC
This sequence comes from Planctomycetota bacterium, assembly GCA_964228555.1. Lineage (GTDB taxonomy): Bacteria > Planctomycetota > PLA2 > PLA2 > JAEUHO01 > CAXQZU01. The sequence goes on along the minus strand of CAXQZU010000059.1, from coordinate 32,401 downwards.
GGCACCCTCTCGCAAGAGCAGGCGGCCGAGCGACTCGCCGGCGTCCTGCCCGGGGCCGCGGCGGCCACGGCGGGCGCGGCCACGGGCTCCGCGTCCCACGATGCCGCACAGGCCTTCCGCATCGACCATCACCGGGCGTTGCGCTGCGGCGCGCCCGAGGTGGTGCTGGGCTCGGGCAAGGAGCCGGCCGACCTCGTGCGCATCGCCCACGAGGTGCTGGCGCGCGCGCCGCGCCTGCTGGTGACGCGCGTGGACGGCCCGCGCGTGGCGGCGCTGCGCGCGGCCCTGCCCGAGGCGGTGCACCACGAGCGGGCCCGCTGCGTGACGGTGGACCGCGAGCCGCCGGCGCCGGGCCGCACCGGCGTGCTGGTGCTGTGCGCGGGCACGGCCGACGTGCCCGTGGCCGAGGAGGCGCGCGTCACGGCGCTGATGCTGGGCGAGGCCCCGCAGTCGCTCTACGACGTGGGCGTGGCCGGCCTGCACCGCCTCACCAGCCGGCTGGACCTGCTGCGCGCGGCGCGCGTGATCGTGGTCGCCGCCGGCATGGACGGTGCCTTGCCCAGCGTGGTGGGCGGGCTGGTGTCGGTGCCGGTCATCGCCGTGCCCACCAGCGTGGGCTATGGCCTGGGCATGGGCGGCATCGCGCCGCTGCTCACCATGGCCAACGCCTGCGCGCCCAACGTCACCTTCGTCAACATCGACAACGGGTTCGGGGCGGGCTACGTGGCGAGCCTGGTCAACCGCCAGGGCAGCGCCTAGGCGCTGCCCTGCCCGCTGGGCCGCGCGTCCACGAGGCGCAGCTCGGCCGTGCGCGTGCCGCGGAACTCGTTGACCATCGGGTGCACGAGCAGGTCCAGCGGCTGGCCCGAGGCGGCCACGTCGTAGAGCCCGGCCTGGCGGAAGCCGATCACGCGGATGGCCCCCGTGCGCTGCTTGAGGGCGAACGAGAGGTGCGCGCCCTCCTGGCCCATGAGCCGCGCGCGGCCCGCCACCTGCGCCCCGCGCAGCAGGAAGCACGGCTCGGGATTGCCGGCGCCGAAGGGGGCGAGGCGTTGCAGGTCCTCGGCCGTGGCGAGGTCCCACTCGTCCACGTGCGCCTCCAGGTCGGCCCACAGCGTGCGCCGGCCCGGGAGCGCGTCGCCCAGCTGCTCGCGCACCGCCTCCTCGAAGCGCTCGGCGAAGCCCTCCACCGCGTGGCGCTCGATCTCCAGCCCGGCGGCCATCGCGTGCCCCCCGTAGCGCGTGAGGTGCTGGCCGCAGGCCGTGAGCGCCCGGTGCAGGTCCACGTCGGGCGAGGTGCGGCAGGAGCCGCGCCCCGACCCGCCGTCGAAGCCGATCACCACGGTGGGGCGCGCGTGCAGGTCCACGAGGCGTGCCGCCACGATGCCGATCACGCCCTTGTGCCAGCCCTCGCCGTGCACCACCAGCGAGCGGCGCTGGCCGTCGCCCAGCAGCGACTCGGCGTGGGGGATGGCCTGGTCGAGCACGGCTCGCTCGATGCGCCGGCGCTCCTCGTTGGCCTGCGTGAGCTCCTGCGCCAGCTGCTGGGCACGCTGGGCGTCGTCCGTGGTCAGCAGCTCGATCACGAGGCCCGGCTTGCCCAGCCGGCCGGCCGCGTTGAGCCGCGGCGCGAGCTTGAACCCGATGTCCTGCGTGGTGAGCGGCAGCGCGCCGAGCTCGGCCGACTCGCGCAGGGCCTTGAGGCCCGGGTGGGGGCTGTTGCGCAGCGAGGCCAGGCCGTGGGCGACCAGCACGCGGTTCTCGCCCACCAGGTCCACCACGTCGGCCACCGTCGCCAGGGCCACGAGTCCCATGGCGTCGCGCAGGAAGGCCTTGAATCGCACGCCGGCCTCGCCGCCCAGCAGGTGGCGCAGCCGTTCGGCCACGGCCCACGCCGTCTTGTAGGCCAGCGCGCAGCCGCAGGGCGCGCCCGGTGCCGGCGGGGGCGCGTCGCGCCGGTTGGGATTGACGATCGCCACCGCAGGCGGCAGCGTGGGCCCGGGCAGGTGATGGTCGGTCACCACCACGTCGATGCCCAGCTCGCGCGCCCGCTCGAGCGCTTCGTGGGCCGAGACGCCGTTGTCCACCGTCACGGCCACGCGCACGCCGGCTGCAGCGAGCCGGTCCACGCCGGCCGCCGAGAGGCCATAGCCGTCCGTGTCGCGGTCGGGGATGGCCCACGTGACATCGGCGCCTGCGAGGCGGAAGAAGCGCACCAGCAGGCTGGTGCCCGTCATGCCGTCCACGTCGTAGTCGCCGCACACGGCGATGCGCTCGCGCTCGCGCACCGCGCGGGCCAGGCGGTCTGCCGCGCGGTCCATGTCGGGCAGCGAGCCCGGTGCTCCCAGCGAGTCCAGCCGCGGAGACAGGAAGGCCCCTGCGCGGGTCGCGTCGCCCATCCCCCGCTGCAGCAGCAGCCGGGCCACCAGCGGCGAGGTGCGCAGCGAGCGTGCCAGGGCCTCCGCGGCCCCCGGCGCGGCGGCAGGGGCCTCGCGCAGCGTCCACTGGGCCGTCGGTCGCGTCACGCGCGGGGTACTCCCTTGCCCGGGCAGCCGCGGCGGTATCCTCGCCGCACCCAGCCACCCGAGCCGGTCACGGTAGCCGCGGGGGACGACCCCTGCCGCCGCGCGGCTCCCGAGGAGCCCGCGTGCCCGCCGCTGCCCCCGCCGCCGTGCGCCGCGTGATCCTCGGCACGGCCGGGCACATCGACCACGGCAAGACCACGCTGGTGGAGAGGCTCACCGGGATCCGCACCGACCGGCTCAAGGAAGAGCAGGAACGCGGCATGACCATCGACGTGGGCTACGCCGAGTTCCGGCTGCCCGACGGCACGGAGGTGGGCTTCCTGGACGTGCCCGGCCACGAGCGGCTGGTGCGCACGATGGTGGCGGGGGCCACCGCGATGGACCTGGCCCTGTTGGTGGTGGCGGCCGACGACGGGCCCATGCCGCAGACGCGCGAGCACGTCGAGATCCTCGACCTGCTGGGCGTGCGCAATGCCATCGTGGTGCTCACCAAGGTGGACCTCGTGGACGCCGCGGGCGTGGCGCGCGCCGAGGCCGATGTCGCGGCCTTGCTGGCCGGCACCACGCTCGAGGGCTCGCCGGTGGTGCGCGTCTCGGCGCCCACCGGCGAGGGCATCGAGGCGCTCAAGGCGCTGGTCGCCACGCGGCTGCCGCCGGCGCACGCGGGCGGCGAGGCGACCTGGGCCTTCCGCATGCCCGTGCTGCGCGGCTTCCTCGCCGAGGGCCGCGGCACGGTGGTGACCGGCATCCCGGTGGCCGGCGAGCTGCGCGACGGCGAGGAGGTCGAGGTGCTGCCCGTGGGCTGGAAGAGCCGCGTGCGCGGCATCCAGGTGCACCACCGGCCCGCGGGCGCCACGGGCGCCGGCCAGCGCACGGCGCTGGCCCTGCCCGACATCGCCGCCCGCGAGGTGCAGCGGGGCCTCGTCGTCGTCTCGGCGGGAGGGCTGCTGCCGGTCACGCGGCTGGCCGTGCGCCTGCGGCTGGCACGCGGCGTGGACCAGCCGCTCGCGCACGGCTCGCGCGCGCGGCTCCACGTGGGCGCGGGCCAGCACGTGGTGCGGGTGCACGTGCTGTCGGGCGAGCGCGTGCAGCCGGGCGAGGTCACGGTGGTGGAGCTGGAATGCGGCGAGCCGATGGTCGCCGCGCCCGGCGACCCCTACGTGCTGCGCGCGGAGAACGCCTCGTCCACGCTGGGCGGCGGTGTCGTGGTCGAGCTGCTGCGCCAGCGCCTGCCGCGCCGCAGGCAGGGGCTGCTGGCGATGCTGCTGGAACGGGCACAGCACCTCCACGAGCCCGAGGCGCGCGTGATGGGGCAGCTGCAGGGTGCGGGCGAGCGCGGGCTGGACCTCGCCGAGCTGGCCGCCCTCACGGCACTGCGGCCGCAGGCGGTGCAGGCGCTGCTGGCGCGGCTGGTGGCCGGCGGGCGCGTGGCCGCTGCCGGTCGCACCGGGCGCCACCTCCTCGCCTCGGCCCTCGACGAGGTGCTGGTGCGGCTGGAGGGGGCGGTGCAGCGGCTGCACCAGAAGGACGCTGCACAGGACAGCGTCCCGGCCACGGCCGTGCGCGTGGCGCTCTCGACCCTTGAGCCGGCGGTGCTGGAGGCCGCCCTGGAGCTGTTGGTGGCACGCGGCACGCTGGTGCGCACGCCCTCCGGGCACCTGCGCCACCGCACGCACTCCGTGGAGATGCCGGCCGCCGACCGCGAGCGCTGCGATCGCATCGTGGCCCTGCTCGCGGCGGCCAAGGGGCAGCCTCCGGACCTGGCCGAGATCAGCGGCCACGTGCGCGAGAGCGATCCCGTCGTGGTGCGCGCGCTGCGCCTGCTGGAGTCGCGCGGGCGGGTGTTCCGCGCCGGGGACTACTGGTTCGACGCGGCCTGGCTGGAGGCGGGCAAGCAGCGGCTGGCCCAGTTCGCCCGCCAGCACGGCGGCTTCACGCCCTCCGACGCGCGCACGCTGCTGGACACCACGCGCAAGTGGATCATCCCGCTGCTGGAGGCGCTGGACAAGTCCGGCTTCACGCGGCGCATGGGCGACAGGCGCGTCGTGCGCTAGGCCGGGCGGCGTCCGCCCGGCGGCGCTACCATCCGGGGCATGCTCGAGGGCCTGACCAGGACCCGCCTGCGCCACGGTGACCGGGCTCGCGCCCCGCGCAGGCCTGCGTGCGCACGCGTGGGCCGGGCCTGCCGGCCCGCGCTGCGCCTGCTGCTGGCAGGCCTGCTGCTGGCGGGAGCGGGCGTCGAGCGCCTGCGCGCCGAGGAGGGGCTCGCGCCGGCCGCGCCGCCGCGCCCTGACCGGGTGGTGCTGGACAACGAGCAGCGCTTCGAGGGCGTGATCGTGGACGAAGATCCCTCGCAGGTGACGCTGGAGGTGTCCACGGCCGGCACGGGCGGGCTGGGCCGCATCCGCATCCCGCGCTCGCGCATCCGCCGCATCGAGCGCGGGGATGGCACGCCGGAGGCCCCGCCTGCGCTGGTGACGGTGCGCGAGGCCTGGTTCGTGCTCTACAGCGGCGGCCAGCCGGTGGGCACGCGCCACGAGGTGCTGCGCAGCCTGCGCGTCGACGGGCAGTCGGGCTTCCGCCTCGAGGAGACGGTGGTGCAGCTGGCCCAGGGGCAGCGCATCCCGCGCGCCCGCTACGAGCGCGTGGAGGACACGGACGCGCGCTTCCTGCCGCGGCGCCTGCAGTGGCGTGAGCTGCGCGAGCCGGAGGCCGAGGGGCCGGAGGCCGACAGCCTCGCGCCCGTGCCGCGCGGCCTGCAGGCGTGGGAGCGCGCGGTCACCGGGCGCGTGGAGCAGGGCACGTGGCGCTCGTCCTGGCGTCGCGGCACCGAGGAAGGAGCCGGCCAGCAGCCGCTGCCCGGCGAGGTGTGGGGGGTGCTCGGGTTGCGCGAGCGGCTGCTGCGCGAGCCGCGCGTGCCCGGGGTGCAGCGCTTGCGCGTGCTGGATGTCGCGCAAGACGCGCTCGTGGACGTGGAGGCGGGCTTCGCCTCCGTCCAGCCGGGCGAGGGCGGCGTGGACGAGCTGCACTGGCGGCAGGAGCGTGCCCAGCGCGTCACGCGCTACCGCGGGCTCTCCGTGCTGGAGGATCGCGTGGACGAGGGCGTCGTGGCGGTGGGTGCGACGCCGGCGCAGGCACGTGCCGTGGAAGCGCTGGGCCGGGGCGCGAGCGTGCCCGCCGCCGTGCGCGAGGTCCCGCTGGTGGAAGCGGGCCTGCGGCTGGTGCTGCCGCCGGGCGACTGGGTGGCCACCCGCCCCGTGGCCTCCGGCCTCGACAGCGGCCGGCGCGTGGTCGCGCGCCTCTCCAGCGCCTTGCTGGTCGCCGACGTGCGCGTGGAATGGGACCCCGAGGGGGCCCGCGCCCACGCCGGCCCGGATGCCCAGCAGGCGGCCTTGCTGGAGCGCCTGCGGGAGGTCTGCCCCGACCTGCGGCTGCTGGGGCCGCGCCGCGAGGCGCGCCAGCTGCCCGGGGCCTGGCGCCTGTCGTTGGGCGGCACGCTGCGCGAGACCCCCGTACACACCGAGGTGCTGGTGGCGCCGTGGGGTGAGGGTGTGGTCTATTGCTTGGCCGCGCTGCCGGAGGCCTCGTGGGAGGCTGGAAGGCAGGCGCTGGAGGACGTGCTGGCTTCCTTGCGCCCCCTGTAGGCCCTGCAGGCCGCCGCGTCCTCCTGCCCCGCCCCACCCCCCTGGCCCACCCGGCTCCTCCTTCCCGTGCCCACTCGCGTCGACCTCGACCTGGCCAAGATGCTGCACGCGGCCCGCGTGCTGGACGAGCCCCAGATCCGTCGTGCCCTCACCGAGCAGGCGGAGCTGGCCAAGCAGGGCCAGGCCGTGACGCTGGGCGAGACGCTCTACCGCATGGGACTGGTGCCGACGGGCGCGCTGGATGCGCTGGGCGGGCCGGGGCCCGAGCAGACGCAACCCTTCCCCGGCTACCAGGTGACGGGCGTGGTCGGCGAGGGCGGCCAGTGCACGGTGTACGCCGCGACGCAGCGCCTCACGGGCGCACACGTCGCGCTCAAGGTGCTCAAGCCGCTGGTGGCGCTGCGCCGCGACTTCGGCGAGCGCTTCGCCGAGGAGGCGCGCCTCCTGATGCGCCTGAGCCACCCCGGCATCGTGACGGCCTACGAGGCGGGCGAGTCGGGTGGCTTGCGCTGGTTCTCGATGGACCTCATCGGCGGCTCCACGGTGCAGCAGGTGATCGAGCGGCGCGGCTTCCTGGGCAAGGACGAGGCGCTGTCGATCACGCTGCAGGTGGCGGAGGCCCTCGACTACCTGCACGGGCAGGGCCTGCTGCACCGCGACATGAAGCCCGCCAACGTGATGGTGACGCCCGACGGGCGGGCGCGCCTGATCGACCTGGGCCTCGTGGGCCGGCAGGTGCGCAGCGAGTCCACGCCCGGCAGCGAGGCCAGCACGGTGGGCACGGTGGAGTACGTCTCGCCCGAGCAGGCTCGCGGGCGCACCGATCTCGACGCGCGCACCGACGTCTACAGCCTGGGCGTGTCGCTCTACCAGATGGTCGTGGGCGAGGTGCCCTTCCAGGGCGAAAGCCAGGAAGAGGTCATGGCCAAGCAGGTCATGGGCTCGATGGACCAGGCCAAGGTCAAGAACCGCCGTGTCTCGCCGGAGCTGCACTTCTTCATCGCGAAGATGACGGCCAAGGAGCGCGAGGACCGCTTCGCGTCGATGAAGGACCTGATCCGCGAGATCAAGGGCTACCTGCCCGGCGGGATGGTGGCGGTGGACCTTGGCGAGCCGCCGCGCGTGCTGCCCGTGGCTGCGCCGCTGGGCAAGGGCGCGCCCGCGGCCAAGACGGCCGTGGGGGGCAAGCCGGGCGTGCCCGTCCTCAAGCCGGTCGCGCCCGTGAAGCCGGGCGCACCCGTGCCGGGCGGTGTCGGCGGCGCGCGCCCGCCCTCGGCGCCTGCCGGTGCTCCCAAGCCCGCGCTGGGCGCGGCCCCGGTGGCCAAGCCGGTGGTGCCGGGCCTCGGCGGGGCGGCCAAGCCGCCCGCTGCAGCGCCGCCCGGTGGCGTGCCCACGGCTCGCCCGGTCGCGCCCAGCGTGCCGCCGCTGGCGCGACCGCTGGCAACGCCGGGTGCTGCGCCGGTGGCCAAGCCCGTCGCTCCCATGCCGCGGCCGCCTGCGCCGGTGGTGAAGCCGCTGGTGCCGGCCGCCCCTGCCCCTGCCGCAGCCAGGCCCGCGTCGCCGGCGGCCGCGCCGAGCGTGATGCCTGTCGTGCGTCCCGCGGCCCCGGCCCCCGCGCCGGCCCCCGCGCCGGTTTCGAGGCCGCCCGCCGCGCCCGCGGCCGCCCCGCGCCCCGTCACGCCGCCTGCGCCGCCTGCCGCCCCGCCCGTGGCTGCGCCCGCGCCCGCGCCGAAGGCCGCGCCCGCCGAGGCGCCCGCGCCCAAGCCTGCAGCGTCCACGCCGCCTGGCGATGCTGCCAAGAAGCCCAATCCCTTCGCGGGCAAGGCCCCGGTGCCGAAGCACAAGCGGCCTTCCTAGGCCATGGCACGCCGCCCGCGTCCGGACGACGAGCCCTGGTGGCGCGAGGGGCTGCGCTTCCGCTGCACGGCCTGCGGCCACTGCTGCACGGGAGCGCCGGGCTTCGTCTGGGTCACGGACGAGGAGATCGAGCGCATGGCGCGCCACCTGGCCATGCCCGTGGCGCGCTTCATGCGCATGCACGTGCGACGCGTCGGGCGTCGCCTCTCGCTGGTCGAGCGCAAGAACGGCGACTGCGTGCTGCTCAAGGACGGCAAGTGCACCGTCTATGCCGTGAAGCCCGTGCCCTGCACCACCTTCCCGTTCTGGGAGGGACCGCTGGCGAGCGAGGACGCGTGGCGCGAGACGGGCGCGCGCTGCGAGGGCATCGGCCAGGGAGACCTCTACCCCGAGGCCGACATACGGCGCCTGCTGGCCGGCGACCCCGCCCCGCTGGTCGAGCGGCACGCGCAGCCCGCAGCCACGCCCCTGCCCGGCGTCGCGCCGGCCCCAGCTGCGGCCTCGCCCGCGGCCGGCCCCGGGGCGTCGGCCGACGAGCCCAGCGCGGCCCAGTGGGAGGCGGCCCTGCAGGCGCTGGAGCAGGTGTACGCCGAGCTCGAGCGCGAGCTGCCGCGCCACCAGATGACCTGCGCTGCCAGCGGCGACTGCTGCGACTTCGACCGCTTCGGGCATCGGCTGTACGCCAGCACGCTGGAGGCCGAGTGGTTCTTCCGGCACGCCCCGGACCCGCGCGTGAACCAGGACGCGCGCCAGTGCCCGGCGTGGGGCCCGGACCGGCTGTGCAAGGCGCGCGTCGGGCGCATGCTGGGCTGCCGCACCTTCCACTGCGGCCCCTACCCCGGCAGCCGTCCCGAGGACGTGCACGAGCCCTACGACCGGCGCATCAAGGCCCTGCATGATGCGCACGGCATCCCGTACCGCTACCGCGACATCCTCGACTGGGCCCGCGAGCGGCGGCCCGCCGGGCCGCGGGCGTAGACTCGCGGCCCATGCGGCTGGCGCCCTTCCTGCTCGTGGCCCTGGCCCTCGCAGCCAGCGCCATCACGTGGCTGGCGTGGCGCGGTGCCGGCGTGGCTGCGCGTGCCGAGCTGGAGGGACGCGGCAAGGCGTTGGTGCCCGTCATGCAGGCGGCGCTCGACGAGGCCCTGCTGCGCGCAGGCGAGTCCGTCGCGCGCGAGCAGTCGCGCCTGCTTGGCGTCGGGCGCCGGGCGCGTCTCGAGCTGGCCCTGCCACTGGGCCCGGTGGCCGGCCGCCTGCAGCGACTCGTGGACGAGGAGCGCGTCGGGCGGCTCGTGCTGCTCGACCGCGCGGGCGAGCCCGTGCTGGCCTGCGAGCGTGACGCGCCCGCGGCAGAGCCGCGCACGCAGCGTCCGGAGCCCGCCTCGAGCCAGGAGCAGTCCACCGTGCGTGAGCTGCTCCCGCCGGGGCGCGAGGAGGCGACCAGCGGGCTGCGCCTCAACGCCTTCGCGACGGCGCACCGCCTGTACGCAGCGCTGCGCACCAGCGACGGGGGCGCGTTGCTGCTGTCGGCTGCCGCCGACCACCTGGAGGAGGCGCAGCGGGGGATGGGCGTGCAGGCGCTGCTCGAGGGCTTGGCCCGCCTGCCGGACGTGCGCCGCGTCACGCTGCGCCGCGGCGAGGATCTCGTGGCCGGGGCCGGGGATCCGCCCGCGGAGGGCGACATCGCGGTGCAGGGGCCCGCGGGCCCGGAGGCGCAGTGGGAGCTGTGGCTCTCCAGCGCGCGCGTGGACACGGTGGTGGGGCAGGAGCGCGCGCGGGTGCTGGTCGGCGGGGGCCTGGCCGTGGTGGCAGCGCTGGGCAGCGCGTTGCTGCTGGGGCTGCGCGTGCGTGCCGAGCGCGCGCGAGAGGCACGCGCGCAGGCCACGGAGCGCGAGCAGCAGCGCCTGGCCGAGATGGGCGTGCTCACCGGCCTCTTCGTCCACGAGGTGAGCAACCCGCTCAATGCGCTGGTCCTGCAGCTGGAGGGCGTGCGTCGCGCCGCGGGGCCTGCGGCCGAGGCCGACGTGGCGCGCGTGAAGGCCACGCTGGGGCGCGTGCGCACCTCGCTGGAGTCGTTCCTGAGCGTGGCCACGCCGATGGAGGCCCGCGCCGGCGAGGCCTACGACGTGGCGCGACTCGAGCGCAGCCTCGACGAGCTGCGCGCCGAGGGGCCGCCCGCCTCGCTGGCGCTGGAGGTGGCATCGGAAGCCCGGGGGCGCACCGTGCCGGCGCGCGTGGCCGTGCTGGACCGCGCCTTGCGCAACCTCGTGCGCAACGCCCTGCAGGCGGCGCCGGCCGGCAGCACGGTGCGCGTGTCCTGGGCCGCCGAGGGCGAGGGCGTGACCCTCGCCGTGCGCGACGAGGGCAGCGGCTTCCCCTCGCTGGTCCTCGAGCAAGGCGGCGCGCTGGGCACCTCGGGCCGTGCGCAGGGCCATGGCCTGGGCCTGTTCCTGGCGCGGCGCATCGTGGAGGGACTGGGCGGCCGCATGCAGCTGCGCAACCCGCCCGGCGGCGGGGCCGAGGTGCGCGTGTGGCTGCCGGCGGCGGCGGGGCCTGCCGGCGCGGGAGGTGCTGCATGAGCGCCGTGCGCGTGCTCGTGGTGGAGGATGACCGCGACCAGCGCGAGGCGTTGGTGGCCCTGCTGGCCGATCCCTCGCGCGAGGTGCGGGCGGCGGCCTCGTTGCGCCAGGCGGGCGACGTGCTCTCGGCCTGGCCGCCCGACGCCATCGTCACCGACTACCACCTGCCCGACGGGCAGGGCCTCTCGCTGCTCGAGGCAGGGCGCCGGCTGCCCGAGCCGCCGGCGCTGCTGCTCGTGACGGCCTTCGGCACGGTGTCGCTGGCCGTGGAGGCCCTGCGGCGGGGCGCCGTGGACGTGCAGGTCAAGCCCGTGGATCCGGAGGCGCTGCTGGCCACGCTGGCGCGGGCCCTCAAGACGCGGGCGCTGGAGCAGGAGAACCGCGCGCTGTCGGCGCGGCTGGCGGCCCAGCCGGCGCCCGCGGGCGTGGTGGCCGAGAGCGAGGCCATGAAGCAGGTGCTGGCCATCGCGCGGCGCGTGGCGCCCAGCAAGGTGAACGTGCTGGTCACCGGCGAGAGCGGCACGGGCAAGGAGGTCGTGGCGCAGCTGCTGCATCGCGAGGGCGCGCGGCCCGACGGGCCCTTCGTGGCGCTCAACTGCGCGGCCCTGCCCGAGGGGGTGCTCGAGAGCGAGCTGTTCGGCCACGTGCGAGGCGCCTTCACGGGCGCCGTGCGCGACCACCGCGGCGTGTTCGAGCAGGCCCAGGGCGGCACGCTGTTCCTCGACGAGATCGGCGAGATCCCTGCCTCCGTGCAGGTGCGGCTGCTGCGCGTGCTCGAGCAGCGCACCGTGACGCGCGTGGGCGAGGGCAAGGAGCGCACGGTGGACTTCCGCCTCGTGGCCGCGACCAACCGCGACCTGGTCAAGGACGTGGCGGCCGGCCGCTTCCGCGAGGACCTGCTCTACCGGCTCGAGGTGATGCGCATCCACCTGCCCCCGCTGCGAGAGCGGCCCGCCGACATCGCGCCGCTGGCGCGCCACCTGCTGGCCGAGGCGGCGCGCGAGAACGGCCTGCGTCTCGTGCCGCTCTCCGAGGAGGCGCTGGCCGCGCTGGCACGCCAGCCCTGGCCTGGCAACGTGCGCCAGCTGCGCAACGTGGTGGCCAGCGCGCTGATCCGCACGGCGGGCCGCGCCATCGAGGCCGGCGACCTCGCCGTGGCGCCGGCGGGCGAGGCGGCCGGCGTGCTGCCCGCCGAGGGCGTGGACCTGGCCGCAGCCCTCGAGGCCTTCGAGCGCGGGTGGATCGTCAAGGCCCTGGCCGCCACGCTGGGCAGCGTGCCGCAGGCCGCCGAGCGCCTGCGGCTGCCGGAGCGCACCCTGCGCTACCGCATGGAGAAGCTGGGCGTGGATGCGGCTCCCTTCCGCAGGCCCGGCGCAGAGCCCGGCAAGGCCTGACGGACCGGTCGGCAAGAAGTTGCCGGGCCTTGGCCTGCGGCAGGGCGTGGAGCACCTTCTGAGGGCCAGAAATGGCCTTCAAAGGCTCCGGTGGAAGCCCTGCTTGCGCGGCACGGCGCGTGCTTCAGGATCGCCGCTCCCCGGGCTGTACGCCTCGGGGCGGAGGCAGAGCATGACGATCTCCACGCACAAGCGGCTGGTGGGCGCCTTCGTGGCGGCCAGCCTCGTCTCCAGCCTGGCTGCGCCGCTGGCGCGCGCCGAGGGTCCGGGCATGCCGCCCCTGCCGCCCATCGGCGGTGGCAATGGTGGCCCCTCCGGCGGTGGCTTCAAGCTGCCCCCGCTGCCGGGCCTGCCCAAGGCGGGCGAGCCCAAGAAGGACGGCAAGTCGGGCGAGGCCAAGGGCTTGCCCGGGCTTCCGCCCCCGCCTGCCATGCCTCCGGCCGGCGCGCCGCCCGCGGGTGGCAAGGGTGCCCTCAGCGGCCTGCCCTCGGGCTGGGACAAGACGCTCATCGACTTGGTCGAGGGCGCGATCAAGGACCTGCTCAAGGACCTGCGCGACCGACTGCCTCCGCCCCCCGCGCCCGGTGGCGAGGGCGAGGGACTGCCGCCGCTGCCGCCTGGCTTCGACTGGGCCGACATGCCGGCCCCGCCTCCTCCTCCCGGTGGCGACGACAACCTGCCGCCTCCCCCCGGCACCGAGCCGGGCCAACTGCCGCCTCCCGGCCGCGATGGCTGCCCGCTGCCGCCGCTGCCCGAGGGCTTCGACTGCCCCCTCCCGCCCGGCTTCGACTTCAAGGACATCCTGCCCCCGCCGCCCGGTGGTGACGACCAGCTCCCGCCTCCGCCCGGCGGTGACGGCGGCGAGCCGCCCATGCCGCCGCCCCCGGGCAACGGCAACAACCCGGGCAACGGCAACAACCCCGGCAATGGCAACCCGGGCAATGGCAACGACAACGGCAAGGGCAACGGCAACCTGAACCCCGGCAACCCCGGCAACGGCAACCCGGCGCCCGGCGAGCCTGGCCAGGGTGAGCCGCCCGCTCCTCCTGGCATGGGCGACCTGCCTCCGCTGCCTCCGCTGCCCCCGATCGGCGAGGACGGCGATTTCCCGTGGGACATCCCGTTCCCGCTGCCTCCGCTGCCGGAGGGTGAGTTCCCCCTGCCCCCGGTGCCGGGCGAGGACGGCCAGCTGCCTCCGCCTCCGGGCCTCGACGGACTGCTGCCCCCGCCTGCGGGCGGCGGCCAGGGCCAGCCCGGCGCTGGCAAGCTGCCCAAGCCCCCGGGTGGTGGCCTGGGCAACCTCCCGCCCCTGCCCGGCATGGGTGGCAAGGGCCAGCTCCCGCCGCTGCCTCCGCCCCCGGAGATCGACCTGCCCGACCTGCCCACGGAGTCCACGCCCGAGGCGTGGGAGGCTTGGGTGGCCGAGCTCGAGCGCGCGCTGCGCGAGGCCCTGGCCAAGCTCGCGCCTCCGCCCGGCAACGGCAAGGCGCCGGCCAAGAAGTAGTGCCCTGGGGTCGCTGCGATGGCAGCGATCCGCGCGGGCTCCGCGGACCTGCGACCGCGGAGCCCGCGCTGTTTCGTGGCGCGTGAGGATCGTGCTCCACGCGGTGGGTGGGCCCACGGTGCGCGCGCGTGCCGCTTCGGGTTCAATGAGGGAGTGAGCAGAGTCATGCCGTCGCAGGTCACTCCGTGCCCGCGGGCCCCCGGGCCCGGTCGGCGCCACTCCCTGCCGCTTCACGGCGTGGCGTTTCACGGCGTGGCGTTGCTGCTTGCACTGGCCCTGGCGCGCGCGATCCCTGCGGCCGCCGAGGAGTCCTCGCCGCCCGCCCCGGCCCCGCGCTCGGTGCCGGCCGCTCCAGCGCGCCTGAGCGCCGACGACCTGCACTCGATGCTGGCCGACCTGCGCGCGGGACTGGCCGTGCAGGACCGCCTCGCTCGCGCGATGCCCGCCGAGGCAGTGGAGCGCGTGTTCGCCCAGCTGCTGGCCTCCAATCCGGGGCACGCGGGGCTGCGCTTCCTGCGCGCCCGCGCGCAACGCAACGCCGCTGGAGCCGCGGAGATGCGCGAGCTGGCGGGCCAGCGCCTCGGCCTGCCGGCCAGCGATCGCCAGCAGGTGGCGGCCGCGTGGTTCGCCGTGGCCCGGCGCGAGGCGGAGCTGGGGGCCCTGGACGGCGCGCTGCAGGCGGCGGGCTACGTGCTGCGCCTGGACCCCGGCTACGAGGCGTATGCGCTGCTGGGCTGGCTCTACTTGCGGCGCGGCGACACGGACCGTGCCATCACGGCCTACGAGGGTGCCCTCGCACTGGAGCCGCGGCAGGTGCCCACGCGCATCGCGCTCACCGACTTGCTGTTGCGTCGCGGCCGCGTGCCCGATGCCCTGCGCGTGGCACGCGACACCTTGCTGCTCGTGCCGCGCTCGGGCGTGGCGCAGCTCTACTGGGGCACGGCGCTGGCGCTCTCGGGCAGCCCCGACGAGGCGCGTCGCGCCTACCAGCGCGCGCTGCGCCTCGCGGGCCAGGATCCCGGCCAGGTCGCCGCCGTGGCCGCCGAGCTCAAGCGCATCGACGGGCAGCGGCTGGCGCTGGACGCGCTGCGCCGTGCGCATGCCGTGCACCGGACGCACCAAGGGGTGGCGCTGCAGCTGGGGGCGTTGCTGGTCGAGATCGGCCGCGCGGAGGAGGCCCGGCAGGTGGTGAGCAGCGCGTTGGAGGCGCACGAGGACGATGCGCGCCTGTGGTTCCTGCGTGGCCTGGCCGAGGATGGGCTGGGCGACCCGCGCGCGGCGGGGGTGGCCTACCAGCGGGCGATCAAGGCCGATCCCGAGCGCAGCGACTACCGCTTCGCGCTGGCGGCCGCGCTGCGGCGCCTGGGCGACCCCAAGGAGGCCCTGCTCGTCTACCGCGGCGCGGCGCAGCGCTTCCCCCGGGACGGGCGGGCGCGCGAGCTCTACGCGCATGCGCTGGTGGAGGATCGCCAGTACACGGAAGCGGCCGAGGAACTCGAGGCCGTCACCACGCTGGTGCCCGAGGATCCCGATCCCTGCTACCTGCTGGCCGTCGTCCGGGGGCTCCACCTCGGGCAGCTGCGCGAGGCGCGCACGTGGATGGAGCGCTACGCGGCGCTGGGCGGCAAGGAGCCCGCGGCGCTCGACTGGCTCTCCCAGCTGCGCAGGGACAACCGCTAGTGCGCGGCCTGGCGGCCGTTGCCTGCGTGGCCCTCGTCGCGTGCGCGGCGCTGCCGTGCCTGCTTCCCTGCCGCGCGCTGCGTGCTGACGCCACGGAGCCGGTGGTGGTGTGGGTGGCCGGCTCGGGCGCCGCCCGCCTCGAGGGGCAGGGCGCACAGGTGGTGCTGGCCGCTCACGCGGGCCGGCCGGCGGCGCTGGTGGACGTGCAGGGCGGCAGCGCCTGGGCGCGCGTCTTCGTGCGGGGCCTCAAGATCGACCTGCGCCCGCTGCAGCACCTGGACCTCGACCTCAAGGCCGTGCAGGGCGCGCCGCAGGAACTGCGCGTCAAGCTGCTGGATGCGGACAACCGCGAGGCCACGGCGCGGCTGGAACCGCCCAAGGCCGAGTGGGAGACCCGGCGGCTGGACCTGGGTGACCTGAGCACGGACCCCGGCTTCCTGCCGGCGCAGGTGATCGCGCTGCAGCTGGTGTGGATGAAGCCGGCCGCGCAGGCCGTCGCGGTGGGCCGGCTGGCCTTCGTGCCCGGGCCCGCCGGGTGGCGGCATCCGCCGGAGGAGCAGGCGCGGCGCGTGTTCGGCCCGCAGCGTGCCAAGGACGTGAAGGGCGAGAGCAGCGCGCACCTGGAGGGATGGAGCGACGACCCGCGTGCGCTCAAGGGCGTGCTGGCCTCGCTGGAGGCATCCATCGCGGCCGCGGCGCAGGCGCTGGGCCTCGAGGCCGCGACGCTGGACGGCCTGCGGCTGCCTGCCTACGTCTTCAAGCAGGCCAGCGACTACCAAGACTACTGCGTGCGGGTGCTGGGCTGGACCAAGGAGCAAGCCCGCCGCACGCCTGCGGCGGGCAGCGAGGAAGGGCTCGTGCTGTACGTGAAGGGCGTCGAGGACGCGCAGCTGCGCCACCGGCTGTCCAAGGCCGTGTTCAGCCACGCCTTCGGGCTCGGCGGCGGCCCGTGGCTGCAGGACGGGGCAGGGGAGTTCTGCGTGCGCCGCGCCGCGGACCGCCCCGTGACCAAGGAACTGGCCCCGCGGCTCAAGACCGGCGAGGCATGGACGCTGCAGGACCTCGTGCAGGCCTCCTCGCTGCACGGCGGCGAGCGCACGGACGCCAGCTTCGACTACCGGCCCGTGTACCTGCACGCCGCCTCGGTGTTCGAGTACCTGCTGCGCGAGGCACCCGCCGGCGGCGACGGGGCAGAGGCGCCGGCCGAGCGCATCCGCGAACGCCTCAAGCGACTCGCTGCCATCCGTGAGCAGGGCAAGGAGCGTGTCGAGAAGGTGGTCGAGGTGCTGGGCGAGCCGCTGGAGGCCTTCGAGGCGGCCTTCAAGGCCTGGGCCCTGCGCGCGCGCTAGGCCCCCGGGGCTGGGCGGCCCGCGCCTCTGCCGGGCTGGGCTGTGCGGGGCGGGAACTGCGGCCCTGCGGCGGTGTCCAACAGGGCATGGAGGTGCCCATGCGCACGCTTGCCCGCCTCGCCCCGGCCTCGCTCGCCCTGCTGCTGGGGGCCCTGCTGCTGGAAGCCACGTGGCTGGCTGCACCGGCGCAGGCCAACGGCATCCTCGTGGTGGACCCGGGCGCCGGGGTCGCGCCCGAGCGCATGCGCCCGCCGCCGCCGCCCACGCGCATCTCGCCGGTGCGCCTCAAGGCCCATCGCGTGTCGGCCGTGGTGGTGGACCAGGCCGCCGAGGTGACCGTGGAGCAGGTGTTCCACAGCGACGCGCACGTCGAGCTGGAGGGGCAGTACCTCTTCCCGCTGCCCGAGGGTGCCTCGGTGGGCAGGTTCGCCATGACGATGGGCGGGAAGATGGTGGAGGGCGCCGTGCTCGAGGCGCGGGAGGCCCGCCGGGTCTACGAGGGCATCGTGGCGCGCCGGCGCGACCCGGGGTTGCTGGAGTACGTGGGGCGCGGCCTGTTCCAGGCGCGCGTGTTCCCCATCCCGCCCCACGGCGACGTCACGATCCGCCTGGTGTTCCACATGCTGCTGCGTGATGACGCGGGCACGCTGGAGCTGCGCTACCCGCTGGCCAGCGACCGCCTGGATGGGCAGCCTGTCGAGGAGGTCTCGGTGGACGTGCGTGTCGAGTCCAGCGTGGACCTCAAGGCGCTGTGGAGCCCCTCGCACGAGGTGGCCGTCGCCCGCGAGGGCGAGCGCAAGGCGCGCGTCTCCTTCGAGCGCAGCGGCCGACGCCAGGACAAGGACTTCCTGCTCTACGTGGGCCGCAGCCCCGAGGCCGTGGGCTTCTCGCTGGTCTCCAGCCGCCAGCCCGGCGAGGACGGCACCTTCATGGCCGTCTTCGCGCCGCGCCAGTCCGTCGGCGCCGAGGCCGTGCTGCCGCGCGACGTGATCTACGTGCTGGACACCAGCGGCTCCATGGCGGGCGAGAAGATGCTGCAGGCCCAGCGCACGCTCAAGCTGGGCGTGGGCATGCTGCGTCCCGCCGACCGCTTCCAGGTGGTGGCCTTCGCCTCGGCGGTGAGCACCTTCCGCGAGGGCCTCGTGGAGGCCAGCGCCGAGGCCAAGGCGGCCGCCAGCGCGTGGATCGACGGGCTGCAGGCCGTGGGGGGCACGAACATCGAGGGCGCGCTGGAGGCCGCGCTGCGGCTGCCCGCGGCCGGGCGCCTCTCGATGGTGGTGTTCATCACCGACGGCCGGCCCACGGTGGGCGAGCGTGAGACCGAGCCGCTGCTCAAGAAGGCGCAGGCCGCCAACGCCGCGGGCGCGCGCGTCTTCACCTTCGGCGTGGGCCACGACCTGGACGTGGCCCTGCTGGACCGGCTGGCGGAGGGCACGAACGGCGTGCGCGACTACGTCAGCCCCGGCGAGGACCTCGAGCTGGTCACCGGCCGCTTCTTCACCAAGGTGGACCGCCCGGTGCTCTCGGACGTGACCGTGGACCTGGGGCCCGGCGTGAAGGAGGTCTACCCGCAGCGCATCCCTGACCTCTTCGCGGGTGGGCAGGTGGTCCTGTTCGGGCGCTACGCCCAGGACGGCGATCGCACGCTGGTGCTGCGCGGCAAGATGGCCGGCCAGGAGGTGGTGCTCGAGCACCGCGGCACGCTGGCCGCCAGCGGCGGCCCGGGCTGGCTCACCCGCCTGTGGGCACAGCGCAAGGTGGCCTTCCTGCTCGACGAGATCCGGCTGCGCGGCGAGGCGCGCGAGACCGTCGAGGAGGTGGTGCGGCTGGCCACCCGGCACGCCATCGTCACGCCCTACACCTCCGGCCTCGTGGTGGAGGACAGCGAGCTGCAGGACGGCGGCCCGGGCGGTCCCGTGCGCCGCGCCGAGCGGCTGGGTGCCGAGGGCGCTCGCCTGCGGCTTCCCGCCGACGCGCACGCGGCGCCGGGCGCGTGGCGCGGCGGTGGGGGTGGGCTGGCCGCCCCGCCCGCCGCAGGCGCGGCGCCGGCACCGGCCGCACCGCAGGAGTCGCGCGACCTGAAGAAGCTCAAGGACAACCACGCCGACGACCTCGACGATGCGCGCTCGGCCGGCGCTCGCGAGCGCGTGCGCACGGTGGGGGCGCGCACCTTCGTGCATAAGGCCGACGGCCGCTGGGTGGAGGCCGCCTGGGACGGCAAGGGCGAGACCCGCAAGGTCGAGGCCTGGAGCGAGGCCTGGCAGGCCCTGCTGGCACGCGGCGACGAGCTGGCCCGCATCCTCGCGCTGGGCGAGCGCGTGGTGTTCCTGCTCGACGGCGCGGCCGTCGAGGTGGTGCCCGCGCGCTGAGCGTGTGCGGGCGCGCGCCTAGGCCCGGCGCACGGTGACGAGCAGCGCCACGCGCCGGCCCTGCGCACCCGCGAAGGAGGCAGCCACCAGCGTGCGCCCCAGGGGCAGGGCCACGTCGAGCCGGGCCTCGTGCTGGCGCAGGTCGGGGCACTGCAGGTCCCCCGCGGCCGTGCGCACGGTGCGCAGGGCCTGCGCCAGCACGCTGCGCTGCAGCACCAGCGAGGTTCGCACCCAGTCCGGGCCCGCGCAGGGCACGGGCTCGGCCTCCAGCACGCACCCCGTGGAGAGCACGCCCACCACGGGATCGACGACGGTGGACTCCTGCGCGATCTCGACGTCGAGGTCCTGCAGGTAGCCGCGCTGCTCCAGGGCGCTGACGTGGTTGCGCTGCGCCGCACGCGCCCGCAGGCGCACCTGCTCCAGCACGGTCGCCTCGGCGGTCCCGATCGCCCGCGCCAGGGCCGCCTCGGCCTCGGCCGCGAGGAGCGAGGCTGCCACGACAGGGTGGCCGGCCGGCAGGTCCACGAGGCGTGCTTCCACCTCGTAGGCGGGTGCGGTCCCCTCCTCGAGCACGCGCAGCAGGTCGGCCAGCGTGTCGAGCGTGGAGGCGGGTGCGCGGGCCTCCAGCGTGCCCAACCGCAGGTCGGCGCTGCCGCCGCGGGCGCCCCAGGCCTCGGCGGGCAGCACGGTGCGCAGCAGGCTCGTGAGTTCCTCGGCGCCCAGCGCCGAAGGCACGCCCGGGGCGTCCAGGTCCGACAGCGGCGCCGGCGCCTCCCCCGAGGAGAGCAGGGCGATGTCGGGTGCGCGCCGGCTCTCGTGGGTGCGTACCAGTGCATGGGCGGGCAGCGCGCGCCGCTGCAGGGGCGCATCCGCGGCCACGGGCGGGGAGGCCGGCAGCAGGCGGCCTGCCGGGGCCGCGTCGGGCCAGGCGGCCACCTCGCTGGCGCGTGCCAGCAGCACGGCATGTGCCGCCTCGCCGCGGGCCGCGGCGCCGGGCAGAACGGCCCAGGCGTTGGGCTGCAGCGTGGCCCCGGTGACCACGTGCGTGCTGGCCAGCACGGGCAGCTCCAGCGGGCGCTGGTCTCCCGCCGAGCCGGGTTCCACGCGCAGCAGCTCGCACAGGTGCGCGTCCACCTCCAGCCGCAGCTCGCCGGGGCGCAGCCCCGGCCACAGCGTGGCCTGCACGCTGAGCCCGGTGCGCAGCGCGCTCACGTAGGGGTCGTGCGCGGAGGAGCGCTGGGCCACCTCCACGTCGTAGTCGGTGACATGCGCAGCCTGCTGGCCGGCGAAGGCCGTGGCCGTGCGGCCGGGCAGGACCAGCAGCGTCATGCCCGCACGCAGGCCCGTGCCTGCCGCGGCCGCCTCGCCGGTGGCGGCCAGCGCCTCGGGCAGGTCCTGGCCGGCGCCCACGCGCAGGGCCACGAGCTCGAGCCGCCACGGCCGCAGCCAGGCCCGCTCGGCCTCGGCCAGCGCGCCCGCAACGCGGGCCTGCGTGGCGGGGGCGCCGCGCACGAGCGCGCTGCGTGCGCCCAGCGCACGCAACCAGCCTCCCCCCGGCCCGTCGAAGGCCTCGCGGCCGGCCTGCGTGCGCAGCGTCTCCTGCAGGTCCTCGAGGCTGCCCGCCGGCGCGACCGGCGCGGCTACGCCCTCGGGGGAAAGGACCACCTGCTCGGGGCCCAGTGGACGGCGCGCGTGCAGGCGCGGCGCGCCGCACAGGCCGCCCAGCTCGTAGAGGCGGACCTCGGCGGGCGCTGCGTCGGCCTGCAGGAGGCGTGGGGTGCCCGTGGCGAGCAGGGTGCACAGGCCCAGCGAGCAGACGAAGGGGGGCAGGCGCATGGGGGGCTCCGGGAGGCGCAGGGCGCGACCCATGAAACGCCCGGGGGCCTCGGGGCGCACGCCGATTCCCGTCCCCCGGCCCGTGGTGCGGACTGCGCTAGGCTTGGGGCATGCGCCGCCGCCTGCCCTGGCTGCTGCTCGCCTGCGCGTTGCTGGCCGCGCCCTGCCTGGGCGGGCCCCAGCCGGCCGGCGGCGACGCGGCCGCGCCGTCCTTCGCCGTGGAGGGCAAGGCCTTCCTCGCCCGGCACTGCACCGCATGCCACGGCGGCACCGCCCCCGAGGCGGGGCTGGCGCTGGACGGGCTCGCGCTGGAGCCGCCTACCCTGCGCAGCGCCGCGCAGCTGCTCGACCTGCGCAAGCGCGTCGTGGCGCGCGAGATGCCGCCGCTGGGCAGCCCGGCGCCCGAGCCCGCCGAGCTGGCCGCCTTCCTCGCCGCCACCGACGCCGCGCTCGTGGCCGCCGACGCTGCGCTGGCGCCCGATCCCGGCCGTGTCACGGTGCGACGCCTGTCGCGCTTCGAGTACGGGCGCACGGTCAAGCACCTGCTGGACCTGGACTACGAGCCCGGCGCCTCGTTCCCGGCCGACGACCTCAGCTACGGCTTCGACAACATCGGCGCCTCGCTGTCCATGTCGCCGCTGCTGCTGGAGAAGTACGCCGACGCGGCCGCCGAGATCGCCGCGCGCGCCGTGTGGCTGGAGGACCCCAGCCGCCCGCCCGTGCGGCGCCTGGAGGCCGAGGGGCTGGAGATCGCCCCGGAGCGCGCCGGCGCCGTGCGCGGCGAGGGTGCGGGGCTGCACAGCAACGGCACCGTGTCGGGCACGGTGCGGCTGCCGCGCGAGGGCGAGTACCTGCTGCGCGCGCGAGTGTTCGGACAGCAGGCAGGGCCCGACCCCGCGCGCATGGCCTTCGTGGTGGACGGGCGCAACGTGCGCTCGGTGGACGTGCCCGAGACGGCCGAGTCCATCGCCGTGAAGGAGTGGCGCCTCGTGCTGGGCGCTGGCGTGCGCTCGGTGGGCGTGGCCTTCCTCAACGACTGGTGGAGGCCCGACGAGCCCGACCCCGCCCGGCGCGACAGGAACCTGGTCGTGGACTGGCTCGAGGTGGTGGGGCCCGTGGACGCCCGCCCCGTGCCGGCCGCCCACCAGCGCCTCTTCGCGCGCGACCCGGCCGCCAAGGCCAAGGACCCCAGCAAGCTGGCCGTGAAGGCGCGCGCCGAGCCCATCCTCAAGGACCTCGCCTCGCGTGCCTGGCGGCGGCCGGCCACGGGCGAGGAGGTCAAGAGGCTGGTTGCGCTGGTCGAGGCCGAGGTGGCGCGCGGCGCCAGGCTGGAAGAGGGCGTGGGGCTGGCGCTGCAGGCCGTGCTGGTGTCGCCGCACTTCCTGTTCCGGCTCGAGCCGGGCGCAGCCACGGGCGCGGGCGGCACGCCGCGCGACCTCGACGGCCATGCGCTGGCCACGCGCCTCTCGTACTTCCTGTGGAGCAGCCTGCCCGACGAGGCGCTCGCCACGCTGGCGGCCCGCGGCCGCCTGGCCGACCTGGCCACGCTCCAGGCCGAGGTGCGCCGCATGCTGGCCGACCCGCGCGCGCGGGCGCTCTCCGAGAACTTCGCCGTGCAGTGGCTGGAGCTGAGGCGCCTGTCCACCTTCGTGCCCGATCCGGCGCGCCACCCGGGCTTCGAGGCCCTGCGCGAGCCCATGCGGCAGGAGGCCGAGTTGCTGTTCGAGGCCGTGCTGCGCGAGCGGCGCGACGTGCACGAGCTGCTCGACGCCCGCTTCACCTTCGCAGACGCCGCGCTGGCCGCGCACTACGGCCTGCCGACGCCGGCTGGCGATGGGCTGGTGCGCGTGGACCTGCCCGACGGCCAGCGCGGCGGCGTGCTGGGCCTCGCAGGCGTGCTGGCCGTGACCAGCAACCCCACGCGCACCTCGCCGGTCAAGCGGGGCAAGTGGGTGCTGCAGAACGTGCTCGACGCCCCGCCCCGGCCGCCGCCGCCGGGCGCCGACAGCCTCGACGAGGCCCGGGTGACGGCCAGCGCCCGCAGCCTGCGCGAGAGCATGGAGGTGCACCGCGCGCGCGCCGACTGCGCCTCGTGCCACGTGCGCATGGACGCGCTGGGCTTCGCGCTGGAGCGCTACGACGCCGTGGGGCGCGTGCGCACCGAGGACGGCGGCCAGCCGGTGGACACGCGCGGCACGCTGCCCGACGGCCGCGAGGTGGACGGCCTGGCCTCGCTGCGCGGCGCGCTGCGCGAGGACCGCGCCTTCCTGCGCTGCCTGTGCGGCAAGCTGTTCACTTTCGCCGTAGGCCGCGCGCCCGAGCCGCGCGATGCGCTGGCGCTGTTCGCGCTGGTGGAGCGCCTGCCGCGCGAGAAGGTGACGCTGGAGGACCTCGTGCTGGCCGTGGCCGGCATGGAGGCCTTCCGCAAGCGCAGCCCCGGGGAGTAGCCTCGCACCATGGCCCAGGTCCTCCGCCGCCTCGCCCTCTCGCGCCGTGCGCTGCTGCGCGGGGGCGGCGCGCTGCTGGCGCTGCCGTGGCTGGAGTCCATGCGGCCGGCGCTGGCTGCCCCCGCGCGGGGCCCCTTGCGCCTGGCGGTGGTGTTCGCGCCCAACGGCCAGCGCATGGATGCGTGGACGCCGGCCAGCGAGGGCGCGCTGGCGCTCTCGCCCACGCTGGAGCCGCTGGAGCGCCACCGCAAGCGGCTGCTCGTGCTCTCGGGGCTCACCATCGACGGCGGCCGCGCCCACGGCGACGGGCCCGGCGACCACGCCCGCGAGGGAGGCTCGTTCCTGACCTGCGCGCACCCGCGCAAGACGGGCGGGGCCGACATCAAGGCCGGCGTCTCCATCGACCAGCTGCTGGCCCAGCACGTGGGGGGCGCGACGGCCTTCCCCTCGCTGGAGCTGGGCATCGAGCCGGGCGCGGCCGGCGGCGTGTGCGACTCGGGCTACGCCTGCGCCTACAGCAACAACATCAGCTGGCGCACCGAGAGCCAGCCCATGCCCAAGGAGACCTCGCCGCGCGCGCTCTTCGCGCGCCTGTTCGGCGATCCCGACGAGGCGGCCGACGCGCAGGCCCTCGAGCGGGCGCGCGCCAGCCGGCGCAGCGTGCTGGACCTGGCGCGCGAGGAGGCCAAGCGCCTGCTCTCGCGCGTGGGCCCCGCCGACCGGCGCAAGCTCGACGAGTACTTCACGGCCGTGCGCGAGGTGGAGGGGCGCCTCGCGCGCGAGCAGGCCTCGGGCCCGGCGGTGGCGCCGCCCGAGGCGCTCAAGGCCGGCGTGGGCCTGCGCGAGCGCCCGGCGCTGTTCTTCGAGCTGCTGGCCCTTGCCTTCGCCACCGACCGCACGCGCCTCGCCACCTTCATGCTGGGCAACGCCGGGAGCAACATCGGCTACGGCTTCCTGGGCGTGCCCGAGGGCCACCACGACCTCTCGCACCACGGCAACGAGGAGGCCAAGCTGGAGAAGATCGGGCGCATCAACCGCTGGCACGCCGAGCAGCTGGGCGGCTTCCTCGACCGGCTCGCCGCGCTGCAGGAAGGCGGCGAGCCGCTGCTGGAGCGCACGATCGTGCTCTACGCCAGCGCGCTGGCCGACGGCAACGCCCACGCGCACCACGACCTGCCCGTGCTGCTGGCCGGCGGCGGCGGGGGCTGGACGATGGGACGGCACCTGCGCTTCCCGCGCGAGACGCCCATGGCCAACCTCTACGTGTCGTTCCTCGAGCGCCTTGGCGTGCCCCAGCGCAGCTTCGCCGACAGCACCGGCACGCTGCTCTAGCCGGGCCGGCCTCGGGCGGTGGGTCTCCCTGCCTCTGGACGGGCGGCAGCGGGGGGCGCACCATGCAGGGCCTGCGACAGGACGCCGGGCGATGGTACGCCTCGAACGTCCTGTCCTGGCACCATCGGGAGCACCCCATGCGCAACCGCACCGCCCATTCGCTCATGGCACGCATCGGGGGCCGCGAGGCGGTCGCTGCGCCCCGCCCGCGGGGCACGCTGCGCGCGGCGCGAGCCGGCCTCGTGGCGCTGGTGGCGCTGGGCCTGTGCGTGGCCGGCTGTGCCGGGCGCCGTGCCGCGCGCCCGGCGGCGACCGCGCCGGCCGTTTCCTCGCCTGCGCATGCGCATGCGCCGGTGAGCCGCGCCCTGGAGGAGGCCATGGTGGCCCTCGAGGCAGGGGCCGCCCGGCTGGGCGCGCCCAGTGCGTCGGGCGGCGTCCTCTCCTTCGGGTCCACGCAGGTCAACGGCGACGTCACGCTCGTCGATGGCATCACGCGCCAGTTCGGCTGCACCGCCACGCTCTTCGTGCGCCAGGGCAGCGACTTCGTGCGCGTGAGCACGGACGTCATGGTGGACGGCAAGCGTGCGGTGGGCACGCGGCTGGACCCGCAGGGCCCGGTCATCGGCCGGCTGCGGCAGGGCCAGGCCTTCGCCGGCGTGGTGGACATCCTCGGCACGTGGTTCGAGACCATCTACGAGCCGGCGGTGGACGCGCAAGGCGAGGTCGTGGGCGCCTACTACGTGGGCTTCAAGGTGGGTGCGCGACTGCGCAAGGCCATCACGCGGCTGGAGGCCGAGGCGGCCCGGCTGGGCGCGCCCCGCGCCTCGGGCGGCGTGCTCTCCTTCGGGTCTGCACGCATCAATGATGACTTCACGCTCGTCGATGCCATCACGCGCGAGTTCGGCTGCACGGCCACGCTGTTCGTGGCCGAGGGCGATGCCTTCGTGCGCGTGAGCACCAGCGTCATGAAGGAGGGCAAGCGCGCCGTGGGCACGCAGCTCGACCCGCAGGGGCCCGTGATCGGCGAGGTGCGGCAGGGCCGGCCCTTTGCGGGCAACGTCGACATCCTGGGCGCACGCTACGAGACGATCTACGAGCCGATCGTGGACGCGCAGGGCAAGGTGGTCGGCGTGTACTACGTGGGCTTCAAGGTCGCCCACTGAGCCCGCCTGCGCGGGGGCCGGCCCGCGCGACTAGCCCGCAGCGAGGCGGAAGGGCACGCGCGTGCGGAAGCGCTGGCCCGAGGGCGCGAAGCGCCACTGGGCAGCGACCCAGGCCTCGGCCGCCAGGTCGAAGTGCGGGCTGCTGCTGGGCACCTCCACCTGCACGCGGCTCACGCGGCCGTCGGCCTCGACCGTGAGCAGCAGCTGCACCACCAGCCCGCGCGGCAGGCGCGCCAGCGCGTCGTCCAGCGGCAGGTCCGGCGCGCGTGCGGCGGCCATCGGGCGGCCGGCGGGGGCGGTCGTGGCGGTGGGCACGGCGGTGGGCGCGGGCGCGGCACGGGGTGCGGCCACGGCCGTCGCGGGGGACGGCGCCGGCGCGCGCACGCGGCGCACGGCCGAGAGCGACGGCAGGGGCGCGTCCACCTCGCGGTGCGGGAGGGCGGGCTCGCTGGGCAGGTTGTCCGGCGCCGGCACGACCTCGCACAGCTCGGCCTCGGGGCCCTGCGCGGCCGCGGGCACCGGCGCCAGCTCGTGCACGGCCAGCTCCTCGTGCGGCGTGGCCGGCTCGGCCGCGTGCTCGCGCGCCTCGGGCAGCACGAAGGCCGCCTGCGGCGCGCGCGGGGCGGGGGTGGCACGCGTGGGGGTGCCCAGCGTCCACAGGCCGCCGCCCACCAGCAGGTGCAGGGCCAGCGAGGCGGCCAGCGTGCTGCGGCCCCGCCCGCCGCGCCGGGTGCGCGCGGGCACGCTCGCACGCCGCAGCGGGACTGCCTGCGCCCGCGGCGCGCCTGCCCGCGTGGCGGGCACCGCGTCGGGCGACAGGCCGGGCAGCGAGCTGGCCAGCGTGCTCACAGGTCCACCTCCACGCCCACGTAGCCGTGCCGCGGCGCGCCGGGGAAGGTGCCCTCGGGCGCACGGCTGGCCACGTAGGTCTCGTCCAGCAGGTTGTTCACGGCCAGCGTGGCGCTCACGCGGCTCAGCGGCACCCGCCAGCGCAGCATCGCGTCCAGCGTCACGTGGCTCTCGATGCGGCCCACCGTGCCCGCCGCGTTGGGCTGCACGGTGTTGGCCTGGTCGCTCCACTGCGCGCCCACGTAGCGCGCCACGAGCCCGGCGCCCACGCCGCCGGGCGTCTCCACGCGCAGGCCGGCCCAGCCCACGTGGCGCGGCGCGTAGGGCAGCTCGAGCCCCTCGTAGGTGCCGCCCGCGGTGGTGTTCTCGCTGTCCACGAAGGTCCAGCCCAGGTCGAGGAACCAGCCCGTGCGGCAGGGGCTGCAGCGCCCGGAGAGCAGCGCCACGAGGTCGACCTGCGCCGCGCCCTCCACGCCCGCGTGGCGCGTGGCGCCGGCGTTGGTGTCGGCCGTGCCCGCGCCGCCCGACTGGTTGGCCGGCACCACCTGGTTGCTGAAGTCGTACAGGAAGGCCGTGAGCTCGTAGCCCAGCCACGGGCAGGGCCCGCAGGGCCCCTTGCCGCGCACGCCCAGCTCCCACTCCCAGCTGCGCTCGGGCTCCAGCTCGAGGTCGGTGCCGTCGCTGGCGATGGCCTGCGCGGTGCGCGGCGGCGAGAAGCCGCGGTGCACGCCGGCGAAGAGCGTGTGGCCGGGGGCCAGCAGCCACGTGGCGCCGGCGCCCGGGATCCACTCCACGTGGTCGGTCTCGCCGCGCACGTCCACGGGCGCTCCCGAGGCCACGGTGACGTGGCGCCGCTCGCGGTAGGCCTCCACGCGCAGGCCGGCGCTGAGCGTGAGCCGGGTGCTGGCCTCCACGCGCTCCTGCGCGAAGAAGGCCCACGCATCGACGCTGCGCTCGTCGCGCGAGCGCGTCACGGGGGTGGCGCCCGCGGTGGCGCGGTTGTTGCGCGCGTCGGTCATCTGCTCGGCGTGGAAGCGCAGGCCCACGTGGGCCTCGGCCGGGCGCCCCAGCAGGGCGTGCGTGCCGACCAGGCGCGGCTCCACGCCCCAGAAGCGGAAGTCGCGGTCGCGGCTGCCGTAGGAGGCGCGCAGGTAGATCGCGCCGCCGTCCACGCCGGGGTCGCCCACGGTGCGCAGCGTGTCGGCCGGCGCGGGGGCGAAGCCGGTGTTGCGGGCGTAGTCCTGCCGGTTCCAGTCCCGCCGGGCCGAGGCCGCGTAGGCGTTGGCCAGCAGCTGCCAGCCCGCGCCCAGCTGCTGGCGCAGCGTGAGCTGGCCGGCCTGGCGCTCCACCTCGAGGCGGTCGTCCTCCACGGGGTTCTGCCACGGGTCGGCCGCGAACAGGCCGGGCGTGAGGCCGAGGTAGGTGTCCTGGCTCTCCTGCCAGTACGCACCCAGCTTGAGCGTGAGCTCGGTGCAGGCGCTGGGCGTCCAGCGCAGCTTGCCCAGCAGGTCCTGCGCCTCGAAGGACGCGTGCTCGCGCCAGCCGTCGCCGCGCTTGGCCAGCGCCGTCACCAGCCAGCCCAGCGTGCCGTGCGTGGCGCCCGCCTGCACGTAGCCCATGGCGTAGCCGTGCGTGCCCAGCAGCGTGCGCAGGTGGGCCTCGCGCCCCGCGGGGATGTCGGGCGTGAGCAGGTTGAGCACGCCGCCCACCGTGTGGGGGCCGTGCAGCAGGCTGCCGCTGCCCTTGAGCAGCTCCAGCCGTGCCATGCGCTCGAAGGGCGGCACGTAGTAGACGGCGTTCTCGGCGTAGGGGGCCAGCCCCGCGGGCACGCCGTCTTCCAGCAGCAGCAGCTTCTCGCAGCGGTCCGGGTTGAGGCCGCGGATGCCGATGCTGGGCAGCAGGCCCGAGGCGACCTCGGTGCGCGTCACCACGCCCGGCAGCGACTGCACCGCGTCCTGCAGGCTGGTCACCTCGCGCTGCTTGCGCAGCTCGGCCGGCGTCACGCTCGAGCCCGAGCCGGGGATGCGCGCCAGCGCTGCGGCAGGGTCGGGGCCCAGCAGGCGCAGCGCCCCCGAGGTGCTGCCGGCGAGCGGCACGCCCGGCGCGCGCTCGCTGGGCAGCAGCGGCGGCTCCTCCGCCGCGACGTCGGCAGCCGCCGGTGCCTGCGCGGGCCCGCCGCCCGCCGGGGGCTCGGCATGCGCCGTGCCCCAGCCGGCCAGCACCCAGCCCAGCAGCAGGCCGGCCCGCAGCGGTGCCAGGGCGAGGCGGCTCGGGGTCGGGCAGGCGCAGGGCATGCCCCGAGTGTAGCGACTATGAGAATCGTTCTCAACAAAAACAGCCCGCCCCGCGTCAGCACGAGCGCCATCGCCGACGTCGCCTGCGAGCCGTGGCCCCGGGCTGGCGTGGCACGCCCACGCGGCAGCGCCCACCGACCCGGCCCCGGGCGCGCAGGACGGGCCGTGTCCGGGCGGGGTGTGCCGCCCCGAGGACGTGCCCGCCGCCCCCTTGGCGCCCGCCCTGGGCGACGCGGGACACCCGTGAACGCCCTCCACGCCGTCCTGGGCTCCCGGTACGCCGGGGTGGCCGCGGTCCTCCTGGCGGGGATCGCCGCCTGCCAAGGGGTCGAGCTGGGCGTCGGGGTGAAGCCCGCTGTCCCGCCGCCCGACCCCGCCGTGGCCCGGCAGGTGGAGGAGGCAAGGACCGCCGTGGCGGCCGCCGAGGAGCGAGCCAAGGAAGCCACGCGTCTCGCCGCGGAAGCGGAGGTCGCACGCGTCGCCGCGTCTGCGTCCGTCGCCGACCTCGAGCGCCGCGCCGCCGCGGGCGAGGCCACGCAGGAGGACCTCGACCGCGCCCGTCGCAGGGCGACCGAAGCGGCTGCCGAGGCGACCCAGGCGCGGGAGCGGGCCGACCGGGCCCGCGCCTGGACCGACGACTTCGCTGCCCGCGTTGCCACGGCCAACGACCGCCTCGCCAAGGCCGAGCAAGCCTGGCGCGACGCAGCGGGCACCGGACTCGACGTCGAGGGCCCGAAGGACACATCCCCCTGGGGCCTAATCTCGTGGGCCCTGAGCACGGGGCTCCTCGTCGTCCTGAACGAGAAGCGCAAGCGCGAGGCGAAGGCAGCCCTCGAGGAGGCCAAGCGCGACAGCCGCGACATCGTCGCCCACCAGGACGACGCACCGTTCGTGGGCACCGCCGGGCGCCTGGAACCCGAGGCCCGACTCGCGGACGCCCCCGCGCGCGTGGACGCCCTGGAGGCCGCGCTGCGCTCGGCCGGTGTGCTCAAGGTGGCATGAGCTACGACCGTGGCCCCCGGTTCGCCCCGGTCGAGTCCGGCGACCCCGATCGTCGGATCCGGCGGATCGAGGACTGGGCTGCTACCGCATTCGCATCTGCAGGCGCACCCTCGCGGAAGGGCAGAGCGGACCCCGAGGCGTCAGGCCCCAGGCCGGCTCTCACCTCACACCGATCGGCCGCCTGAAGCCTCAGGCGGCACTGCTACCCCCGATCTCGGAGCCGCGATGGGGGCAAGCAACGCGAGAAGTGCGCCGTTCAGAAGCAGGTGACACCCAAGATCCAGCTGGATTACACGTCCGAAACACCCGCACCGGGTAGCCGGGCCTCCGAGGTAGCGAATCCAGAGCAGCAAGCAGACGCCACCGGCCAACATCAGGCAAGCGCCGAGGGCAACTCGTTGCTGCCACTTTTGGGAGGCCCAGATCAACACTACAGCCAGCACGATCTCGAGCGGCCCGATCGCTGGGCTCAAGCGTGACACAACGCCAACTACAACCGCCGTGGCCGACCCATCGGCGTCAGGAGCAGTGTCCGGCCAGAGCAACTTCATGAGACCGGTAGCCCCAAGCACCAGCGCGACGGCGAGCCTTCCGGCAATCAAGGCACGGTTCGATCGCGCATCCCGAGGCACGCTCACTCCTCCCGAGCGAGCGTGACTGGAAGCGTCGTCTGCCGGTTCGCTTCGACGACCATGTTCTCGACAGCGACATCCTGATAGCCCCAGGATGCAATCTGGACCTTGTACGAACCGGGTCTGAGAAACATCCGAAAGACACCCGGCGCTTGTGCGCCGAAGGTCATTCCGAGTGTGGCGTCGGTCAACCAGGCGCCATCGGGCTTCTGGACCAGCCATGATCGTGCAAACGCGTCATTGTACGTCACGCGAACCACGGCACCATCCAGAGGCCGGCCGTCGCCACCGGACACCCTTAGGACAACGAGACCGGCCGCGAGCGGACTCGAAACCTCTGTGACTTCGCCCGCACGAACTGTCACGTCGATTGGCACCGCGTCTAGTGTTCGGAACGACGGCACACCTTGCAGGGCGAGGCGATACTGACCTGCGGGCAGAGTTAGCAGGTGGCCACCGTCGGGATGCTGGTCTACGAGTGTCGCATCCACCCAGACTCGCCGCCCATGCTCCACGACTTGCACCACGACTGGCTCACGGACAATCTCATCGTTGAACAGGAATCTAACTCGAAGAACCCCAGACTCAGACTGCGCCTGAAGTCTCACTTGTTCCGGCACGAGATACTCGGAATCGTCCGGATGGCGTGGGGTCAGGACTACCTCCGCACGCTCGTAACCCGGAGCGTCCACGCGGACCGAGAGTGTCTCCATTGGCACCTGTGCTTGGTCATCGCGCACAAAGTACGCTCGCTTCGCGCGAAAGTGCGGGTCCGATCCGGAGAACCAATCCTCATCCTCGCCATCGGAGAGCGCCCAGCGCGGCTTCTTGTCAGAAGTCGGTGAGTACCGCACCATGTAGTACTTCAGAGGCTCTCCGGTCGCAGCATCAACCGCAACGTAGTTAAGCGCCCAAACGGGCACCATGCGCAGATCGACATTCTGTGTGCCGACCTCGACGATGGGCGTCGTCGGTCTCCCCAGGGGCATCGGTTCGTCTCGAGCGGAGCGTGCGGGCGGGCTCGCGAGCGCAGCCATCCTCCATCCACGCCGAGAGGCGCGCAGTCTGATACGTCCTTGCGTGAGTCCGCCAAGGAGAAACTCTCCCGCATCGTTCGTACTGGCAACGGACAGGTTCGGAGGCGAGTCCGTGTCGATTCGGAAGTGGCCGGGAAGTCGAGCTTTCCCCTCAGCTCCGACCCCTAGCGCGTGGACCTTGACTCCAGCCAGCGGTCGCCCAGCGGCGTCTCGGACGTGCCCGCCGATGGAGAGTCCCCTGCCGAGTTCAATCTGGGTGGGCTTAGTCGAGGCCGAGAGTTTCAGCAGTACGACTTCGGGCACGAAGCCCTCGGCTCGCACGTGAACTCTCAATCGCCCGTCGGCGGCCACCGGAAGCGGCAGAGAGAATCGCCCGTCGCCACTCGTGACCACGAACGGCCCGTCCGAAACGCGATCGGATGCTGTTGCGTTCAGAGCGTACAAGAGTGCGCCTGGGATGGGAGAGAATGTCTCCCGAGAGACAACTGCCCCAGTTAGCTCCGTTGGCTGTGCCGCGGGAGGCGGGGACCGGTCCTGGACGGGAGTCTCACGGCCCGTGAGTATGGGGCCAACATGTCCCTCAGCCGGCAAGTCGCTCGTGTCCCGCGGAGGTGGCGCGATCGCGTCTCCAGAATCGTGCCGTGCGACGAGCGCAACTACGACAAGTCCGACGAGTAGCCCTCCCACGATAGCAACCCGCCAATGACCGCGCGAATCGTGAGAGGTCATCCTTGCGCCCCTTCGCTTGACGTCCCTTGGAGCCAGCTGTGCTGCCTGCCAGAACATTCTGGACTCCATGTACGAGATCTCGACAAGGGCCACCCTCCACCCCCTGGCACGGGGCCGATGATTCCGCCACCATGGCGGAATGAGCGCCCGACGCCGTCTTCGGATCTACGACCATCGCC
>CAXQZU010000058.1:0-18907 GCA_964228555.1 Planctomycetota bacterium | reverse complement strand
AGGCGCTGCGGCTCGAACACGCAGGCGAAGCAGGGCGCCAGGGGCGGCTCCTGCGGCGCCAGCAGCAACTCCTCCAGCGTGTGGCTGCGCAGCGTGCCGTGCGCCTGCTCCAGGGCGGCGCGCAGCCCGGGGTAGTCGCGCGGGCCCTCGGGATCGCAACGCGGCACGTCGGGATCGCAGGCGCCCACGAAGCAGGCCAGTGCCGCGTCGGGGTCGCAGCCCACCAGCAGGCCCTCGCTGGGCCGTCGCACCTGCGCATCGGCGCCCACGCGCTCGACCACGCGCGCGTCCAGCCGCCAGCCGTCCACCAGCGTGATGCGCACGCCGTCGCTGTGCGCAAGGCCCAGCGCGCGCTCGACGGCCTCGTCCAGCGTGCGGCAGGAGGCGAGCAAGTCGCGCGCGATCCAGCGTGCCGGCACGTGGCCCGGCTGCGGCGCCACGCGCTGGAACACCTCCACGCTGGCCGAGAGGCCGTGCGCGTTCATGCCCGCCCAGCCGCCCACCAGCCCCGGCACGCCCAGCAGCAGCAGCGGGGCGCTGTCGCCCCCGGGCGCGAGGCGCAGCAACTGCTCGCGTGCCTCGCCCGCCGCGGCCGTGCGCCGCACGCCGTGCAGCGCTTGGCCCATGGACGAGGCCTTGCCCAACGCCACCACGCTGCTCACGCGCTCGGACTGCGCGCCTGCGGGCGTCTCGAGCGCCTGCACCAGCAGCAAATCGAAGGGGCGCTCGCCGCCTTCCGCCCAGCCCAGCAGCTCCTCCAGCCAGCGCGTGCGCGTCGCGTCCAGCAGGCCGGCCGTGCGGCGCGCGGCCAGCACCTGCGCGCGCGTGACCTCTGCGCGCGCGGGCGACACGGCCCGCGGCGGAAGCCGGCTGGCCTGCCCGCACCGGCGCCCGTACTCGAAGGGCGCGTGCGGGGGGTCGAGGCCGAACTCCAGCCGCAGCTCGCCCTGCGGCGAGGGCAAGACCTCCTCCACGGCCTCGAAGGGCAGCGCGCGCGGGTCGAGCAGCTGCTGCAGCGCGACGCACGCCTCCGGCCCCAGCCACGCCTCGGGCTGCTGGCCGGCCCCGCCCAGCAGGTCGCCAAGGCCCAGCAGCAGGCCGGTGTCGTCGGTTGCGCGGCAGGCCAGCAGCTGGTGTCGGCCGCCGGCCAGCAGGCTCGCGGTCAGGGGTGCCGTGTCGCCGGGCAGGAAGGCGAGGTCGAGGCGGCCCAAGGCCACGCGCACCACGGGCAGGCGCACGCGCGGCGCACGCGAGGAGGCGCCCACGAGCGAGCCCGGCGCGAACGGTGCAGTGTCCAGCACGGGCACGTGTGCCTCGTCGCGCGCCACGGCGAGGGGCTGCGGTGCGGGCAGCGCGGGCTCGCCTTCCAGGGCCACGCGGCTGCGCTCGCTGGCGAGCGCGCTTGCCACCTCGGCCAGCGATCTGGGCTGCGCAGGGGCCTCGCCGTCGGCGGCCCACGCCAGCCCCTCGCCGGGGCCGGGCAGCACCAGCGTGCCCACGTCGGGCCCCTGCGACTCCAGCGCGCGGGCCAGCGCCGACGGCCAGGCGTCGAGGCGCACCTCGCCCGCGCGGCGCGGTGCGCACGCGTAGACGAGTCGCGCCAGCATGCTGCCGTCCTCGCGCAGCAGGCTGAGGTCGTGGCGCGGCAGGTCGAGCGGCGCTTCGTCGTGGCTGTCCGTCGCTCGCAGGTCCAGCGCGGTGCGCACGCGCTCCTCCACGAGGCGGCAGGGCTGGCGCGCGGCGTGCGCCGCGTGCAAGGCCTGCACCACGGCCGCCACCAGCGGCGCCCGAGTGGCCTCGTCCGGGCCCGGCGCATCGCCCGTGGCCACCAGCACCAGCGCATCCAGCGCGAGGCCGGCCGCGGCGGCCGCGACGGCTTCGCTCAGCTCGCGGCGCACCGACGCGCGCTCCACGCCCACCAGCGCCAGCGACTGGGTGCCCTGCTCGAGCAGCAGCACGCGTGCCTCGCCCGTGCCGGGCAACGCGATGCGTGCGAACCCAGCGTGCAGCGCGGCACCGGGCGCGGCGGCCAGCGGCAGCGCCGCCAGCAGCAGCAGTGGCAGGCACAGCCACCGCAGCGACTGCCACGGGGCAGAAGGCAGGCGACGCAGGGCGACGGCACGCATCGCGGCCATCATGCGTCGCCCGCCGGGGGCGGGCTGCCGCAGGGTCCGTCGCCCGGGCTGGCCGTCGCGGCGCGGAGTGCGTCCACGCCCTCGGCGCACCAGCCCAGCGAGAGCCAAGGGCAGGTGGTGCACAGGCCCGGCAGGTCGCTGCCGCGCACGCTGCGTGCGATGCGCTCGAGCACCTGGCTCCACGGCAGCACCTCGCCGTCCTGCAGCCACAGGCGGCGCAGCACCTGCTCGTCCTGCGCGTGCATGTGGGCCTCGTGCTCGGGCCCGCCCAGCGTGCATCCGCCAGCGGCCAGGTGGGGGCAGGCCGAGCACAGGCGGTCGGGGCGCGCCACGACCTCGACGGGCGTGTCGGGGTCGGCCGCCAGCTGGCGGTGCACGGCCGTCATCTCGGCCACGAAGGCGGCGTCGTAGCCTCGCCCCCGGAAGCCCTGCAGGCACAGCAGGTTGTGCGCGCGCAGGCGCAGCGCCGGGCCGTGGGAGCGCAGCAGGGGCATGGACCGAGGCTAGCGGAGGCCCGCCGTGTCGCCCGGGCCCTAGCCCTGGGCATATCCATGTAGATAGCAAGCAGTTGATCTGTACCCGCCCGTGGTCAGTGCTCCGGCGGGCAGGTGTGGAGAACGGGGGAAAACGGCTTCCGAGGCCATTTCATGGGCTTGCGCAGGTCAAGGAACCACGCCGATGCGAGTCCTGCTCTGGCACGGCGCTTGTAATGACCCTGCCAGCTGACCCTCTCGCCAGCCTGGAGTGACCCCCATGCGCCTAGCCCTCCTTGCCCTGCCGGCTGCCCTCGTCGCAGCCCTGGCCGCGGCCCCGGCCGCCCAGGCCAGCCCGATGGTGCCCACCGGGGTGCACGCCGGTGGCGTGCGCATCGGGGTGGGGGTTGGCTTCCCTGTCGGCGGCTCCACCACCCGCACCGTGGAGACGGGCTACTGGACCACCCAGCAGGTGCCCGTGACCCGCCCGGTCCCGGTGACCCGGCAGGTGCCCTACCAGGTGACCGTGCAGGTGCCCGACCGGGTGATCGGCTACGACGCCTTCGGCCGCCCCCTGTGGGCCTACCGCCACGAAGTCCAGACCCAGTGGCGCACCGAGACGGTGATCGAGCACCAGACCGTCTACGTCGCCCAGCGCGTCTGGGTGTCCACCGGCCAGCAGGTGGTGCGGCACGCCCCGGCCTATGGGACCGTCGGGATCGGCTTCCGCATCCGCTGAGCGAGGCGCCTGAAACTCCCGCCCCGGCCGGGCGTCGTATGTGCAGGTGATCAAAAACAGGTCACCTAGGGTCGAGCCCAGGCCTCCTGCCCAACCCTCCCCCTCCTCCCTGGGCTCCCCGCCTCGGGCCAGACTGCAAGGTCTGGCCCGAGGTCTTTGAGGGGCTGGCGCTAGTCCGGGCCGAAGGCCGCTGCGCCTACCAGCGGCACGAAGCGCACCGGTTCCAGGGTGACGGTGGTGAACGTGCCGGCCTCGGTCCGCGTCACCTGCGTCAGCACCTGCTCGCCGTCCTGCGCGCCCACGGGCAGCACGAGCCTGCCCCCTGGCGCCAGCTGCTGGCACAGCGCATCGGGCACCGCGGGTGCGGCGGCCGCCACCACGATGGCGTCGTAGGGGGCGTGGGCGGGGAGCCCGCGTGATCCATCGCCTGCGTGCACGGTGACGTTCGTGATGCCGGCCGCCGCGAGGTGCGTGCGTGCCGCATCGGCCAGCGGCCGCAGCCGCTCGATGGAGTGCACCTCGCGCACGAGGACGCCGGCGAGCGCGGCGGCGTAGCCCGAGCCCGTGCCGACGTCCAGCACGCGGTCGCTGGGCCGCAGCCGTGCCAGCTCCAGCATGCGTGCCACCACGTAGGGCTGCGAGATGGTCTGGTGCAGGCCGATGGGCAGGGGCGTGTCGTCGTAGGCCGCATGGGCCCACGCAGCATCCACGAACAGGTCGCGCGGAACCTGCTCGAAGGCCGCCAGCACGCGCCGGTCGCGGATGCCGCGTGCGCGCAGGTCGCGGTCCACCATGGCCATGCGCTGGCGCAGGGACTCGGCAGGAGGCAGCGGCATGGCGCCATCATGCCCCCAAGCAGGGCGTGCGGGCGCGCTACCCGTCGCCCGCCGGGCCCGCCGCGTGCCGGCACCGGCCGGGACCGTAGGCTGGCGCCGTGAGCACGGTCCACGATGTCCTGCCGCTGGCCGCCTCCACGGCCATCGGGCTGCTGATCGGCACCGAGCGCGGCTGGCACCAGCGCAAGGCAGCCGAGGGCACGCGCGTGGCGGGCGTGCGCACCTTCACGCTGGTCGGCCTGCTGGGGGGGCTGGCGGCGGAGTTCGTCAGCGACCTGGGGCCCGGCGTGGTGCTCGTGGGCTTCCTCGCGCTGGGCGCGCTCGTGGCCGTCGCCTACCTCGCTCGTGTGCGTTCCGGCGGCCTGCAGAGCGCCACGACGGACGTGGCCGCGCTGGTGACCTACGCGCTGGCCCTGGGCCCGCCGCTGGGCCACGGCGCCGCCTGTGGCGCCGCGGCGGTGCTGG
Source organism: Planctomycetota bacterium (assembly GCA_964228555.1). Taxonomy (GTDB): domain Bacteria; phylum Planctomycetota; class PLA2; order PLA2; family JAEUHO01; genus CAXQZU01. Next base: position 14,259 of record CAXQZU010000058.1, on the reverse strand, counting down.
TGGCCGGCCTGCTGGGATGGAAGCAGCGCATCCACGGCGCCGTGGCGGCCCTCGAGGAGCGCGAGCTGCACGCCGCCCTGCAGCTGCTGGCGCTGGCCTTCGTGGCGCTGCCCTTGCTGCCGGACGCGGCCTTCGGGCCGTGGAACGCCCTCAACCTCCACGACCTGTTGTGGAAGGTGCTGCTGATGGCCGGGCTGTCGTTCGTGGGCTACGTGGCCATGCGGCGCATGGGCGCGCGCCTGGGCCTGGCGATCTCGGCCCTGCTGGGCGGCCTCGCGTCCAGCACCGCCGTCACGCTGGACTTCGCGCGCCGCGCACGCCAGCCCGGCGCACCCGTGCCCCTGCTGGCCGCGGGCATCGTAGGCGCCGGCGGCACGATGTTCTTCCGCGTGCTGGTGCTGCTGGCCGTGGTGCGGCCCTCCCTGTGGCCGTCGGCCGCCTGGTCGCTGGGGCTCATGACGCTGCTGTGCTGGCTGGAGGCGTGGCGCGGCTGGCGCGCGCATGCCGGCCGTGGCGCGGCCGTGCCGCTGGACCTGCGCAACCCGCTGCAGCTGGCCATGGCACTCAAGTTCGCGGCGCTGCTGGCCGTGGTGTCGCTGGCGGTGGCGGCGATGCGCGCGTGGCTGGGGGAGGGGGGCGTCTACGCGGCCTCCGCCGCGGCGGGCGTGGGGGACGTGGATGCCGTGGCCATCACGCTGGGGCGCATGCAGGCCGAGGGCCTCGCCGCGCCGGTGGCCGTGCTGGGCGTGGTGCTGGCCTGCATCACCGACACGCTGCTGAAGGCGGCGCTGGCGTGGGGCGTGGGCGGGCGCGCCGTGGGCCTGCGCGTGGCCCTGCGCTTCCTCGTCGTGCTCGCGGCCGGCGCCGTGGCCGCGTTGCTGGCGCCACGCCCGTAGCGGCCTAGAGGCTCGAGGGGCGCCACTTCTCGGGGTCGATGCCGTAGCGCACGAGCGCCTCGGAGAGCTCGGCCGGCTTGGCCTTGCCCTCCTGCACCAGCGCGTCGAGCGTGGCCAGCACCACGCACGGGGCGTCGATCTCGAAGTGGCGGCGCAGCGCCTCGCGCGTGTCGCTCATGCCGAAGCCGTCCGTGCCGCAGGGCACCAGCCGGCCGGGCAGCCAGCGCGCGATCATGTCGGGCACCAGCTTGACGTAGTCGCTGACCGCGATGAACGGGCCCTTGGCGTCGCCCAGCGCCTGCAGCAGGTAGGGGACGCGCGCCGCCTCCTGCGGGTGCAGGCGGTTCTGGCGCTCGGCGTCCAGCGCGTCGCGCCGCAGCTGCTGGTAGGAGGTGACCGACCACACGTCGGCCGAGATGCCGTGGTGCTCGGCCAGCAGGCGTGCCGCCTCCAGCGCGAAGTTCACGGCACAGCCGCTGCCGAGGAGGTTCACGTGGCGCGCCATGCGCTTGGGGGCGCGCTGCAGCGGGTAGATGCCGCGCAGGATGCCTTCCTTCACGTCGCCCGGCATCGGGAGCTGGGCGTAGTTCTCGTTCTGCAGCGTGAGGTAGTAGAAGACGTCCTGCGTCTCGCGCGCCATGCGTCGCAGGCCCTCCTCGACGATCACGGCGATCTCGTAGGCGAAGGCCGGGTCGTAGGCGAGCAGGTTGGGCACGGCCGAGGCCAGCAGGTGGCTGTGGCCGTCCTCGTGCTGCAGGCCCTCGCCATTGAGCGTGGTGCGCCCGGCGGTGGCGCCCAGCAGGAAGCCGCGCCCGCGCGCGTCGCCGAAGGCCCACACCTGGTCGCCGGTGCGCTGCATGCCGAACATGGAATAGAAGATGTAGAAGGGGAACATCGGCTCGCCGTGCGTGGCGTAGGCCGTGCCTGCGGCCTGGAACGAGGCCATCGAGCCCGCCTCGTTGATGCCCTCCTCGAGCACCTGGCCGTCCTTCACCTCGCGGTAGTACAGCAGCTGGTCGGCGTCCACGGGCTCGTAGAGCTGCCCGTGCGCGGCGTAGATGCCCACCTGGCGGAACAGCGGCTCCATGCCGAAGGTGCGCGCCTCGTCGGGGATGATCGGCACCACGCGCCGTCCCACGTTCTTGTCCTTGAGCAGCTTCGTGAACAGCCGCACGAAGGCCATCGTGGTGCTCACGGGCGACTTGCTGCCGCCGTAGAACTCCTCGTAGAGCTCCTTGCCCGGGATCTCCACGCCGTGCTGCGGGCGTACCTTGCGCGCGGGCACGGCACCGCCCAGCGCGGCGCGGCGCTCGAGGCAGTAGCGCACCTCCGGGCTGTCCTTGCCCGGGTGGAAGTAGGGCATCTGGTCCAGCTGGCTGTCGGGAATGGGCAGCTGCAGGCGGTCCCGGAACGCGCGCAGTTCGTCGATGCTCATCTTCTTGAGCTGGTGCGTGACGTTGGTGGCCACGAAGCTGTCGCCCAGGTCCCAGCCCTTCACGGTGTGGGCGAGGATCACGGTGGGGCGGCCGCGGTGTTCCACGGCGGCCTTGTACGCCGCATAGACCTTGTGGCGATCGTGGCCGCCGCGGCGCAACGCGCCCAGCTGGGCATCATCGAGGTGCGACACGAGGTCCAGCAGGCGCGGATCGCCGCCGAACAGGTGCGTGCGGATGCTGGCGCCGCCCTCGGCGCGCATCTTCTGGAAGGCGCCGTCCACCATCTCGTTCATGCGGCGGCGCAGCAGCCCGTCGCGGTCGGCGGAGAGGATCGGGTCCCACTCGCGACCCCACATGACCTTGATCACGTTCCAGCCCGCGCCACGGAAGACCGTCTCGAGCTCCTGCACGATCTTGCCGTTGCCGCGCACGGGGCCGTCGAGGCGCTGCAGGTTGCAGTTCACCACCCACGTGAGGTTGTCCAGCCCCTCGCGCGCGGCCACGCTCAGCGCGCCCAGCGTCTCGGGCTCGTCGGTCTCGCCGTCGCCCACGAAGGCCCACACGCGGGATGCCGAGGTGTCCTTGATGCCGCGGGCCGCGAGGTAGCGGTTGAAGCGCGCCTGGTAGATCGAGGCGATGGGGCCCAGCCCCATGCTCACCGTGGGGAACTCCCAGTAGTCGGGCATCAGGCGCGGGTGTGGGTACGAGGAGAGGCCCGCGCCCTTGTCGGTCTCGCGGCGGAAGCGGTCCAGCCGCGCCTCGTCGAAGCGGCCCTCGAGGTAGGAGCGGGCGTAGATGCCTGGGGCCGCGTGGCCCTGGAAGAAGATCTGGTCGCCCGAGGCCTCGCCGTCCTTGCCCCGGAAGAAGTAGTGGAAGCCCACGTCGTAGAGGTCGGCCGACGAGGCAAAGGTGGAGAGGTGGCCGCCCAGGCCGGGGAAGCGCGCGTTGGCGCGCACCACCATCAGCGCCGCATTCCAGCGGATGATGGAGTCGATGCGCTCCTCGAGCTCCTCGTCGCCCGGATAGGCCGGCTCGAGGTCGGCGGGGATGGTGTTGACGTAGTCGGTGGTGAGCAGCTGGTCCGGCTGGTAGCCGCTGCGCCGGGCCTGCTCCAGCAGCATGGCCAGCAGGTAGCGCACGCGGTTGGTGCCGCGCGCGGCGTGCACCTCCGAGAGCGAGGCCAGCCACTCGCCCGTCTCCTCGGGATCGACGTCCTGGTGGGTGGTCGAGTAGAGCGTCACGCCGGCAGGCCTCCAGCCGGGCGGTCGGCGCACGTGGCACCAGCCCGCCCGCACGCGAGGGTATCCGCCGTGCCCCGGGCCCCCATGCGGGGGCCGGGAGGCACCGTGGCACGCGTAATGCTCTGTTCGTGTGGGCGCCGTCGGCCCGGTGCGCGCCGCCGCTAGCGCGGGAACAGGTCGAGGTCGTAGCCCAGGCCGTGGACGTGCGGGCCGGGCTGCGGCTTCCATGACTGGCCGTCGGCGGCGGGCGTGGCCGTGAAGCCCACGGCGGGCCGCTCGTTGGCGTAGGTGTCCTTGCCGCCCGTGTCGAGGAACACGCCCCACGAGGGCAGGTCGTCGCGGAAGGAGTGGAAGGGCGGGTAGCGCGTGCAGGTGCCGAAGGCGCCCGTGTCGTTCCAGCCGTTGGGCGGGCCCTCGAGCGTGGCCGGGTGGAAGGTGTAGCGGTCGCTGCCGCGGCGGTCCCAGAACAGCGCCACGCTGTTGAGGTCGGCCGAGCCGGCGCAGTTGTGGTTCACGTCGTAGCCGTCGTCGCCGTCGCCATCGACGAACACGCCGATGGCTCCGTCGCGCGCGTGGCCCTGGAACTGGTTCTTGGCCGTGGTGTTGGTGGCGTTGTGCAGGTCGTTGCCCGCGAGGTCGATGCACACGCCGATGGCGAAGTGGGCCGCCGCGCCGGCCGAGTACTTGCCGTTCTGGTAGCTGTCGTCGCCGCCGCGGTCCTCGAGGATGCCCACGCCCCACCAGTAGCCGCAGCCCTGCGCCCACACCTGCGCGTGGTAGCGATCGTCGCCGGCGCCGTCCAGCAGCAGGCCCACGCCGCCGGCCAGGCTCCATCCGTCGCCCAGGTCGGCGCGCCGCCCGTAGCCGCAGCCCTGCGACATGGCCACGCTCTGCCCGAGGTAGAGCGCCGAGATGTTGCCGTCGTCGCGCGCCACGTAGGTGTCGTTGCCGGCGAGGTCCAGCAGCAGGCCGGTGCCCAGCGTGCCGCCCAGCCCCTGCGACTGCTGGTCGCACTCGTACTCGTCGTCGCCCGCGAGGTCCACCAGCGCACCCACGCCCACGTGGCCGGCGCCCTGGCCCCACGAGCCGCGCGTGCGGTAGCGGTCATTGCCTGCGAGGTCCATGAGCAGGCCCGCGCCGTGCAGGCCGCGGCCCAGGCTGCCGCTGCCTGCGTCGTAGGTGTCGTCGCCGGCCAGGTCCACCAGCACGCCCACGCCGCCCACGCCCGCGCCCAGCGCCGCGCCCTGCGGGGCCATGTAGCGGTCGCTGCCCGCGAGGTCGAGGTGCACGCTGCTGCCCGGGCCCACGGGCCCGGCCGCACCCAGCGCACCCTCCCAGGCGTCGTCGCCGCCCAGGTCCAGCGAGAGGCGCACGCCCTCCTGCACGCTCACGCGGTCGCTGCCCGCGCCGCACAGCAGCAACGCGCCGCCCAGCCGCGTGGCGAGGCGCAGTGGCTGGGCCGGCCCGCTGCCCTGCCTGTCGGCCTCGGGCGCGGCCCGCCACTCCTCCAGCGCACGCTCCAGGTGCACGGCCAGGATCTGGCCCGCGTAGGCCAGCCGTGCGCGGTCGAAGCGGCCCACGAGGTCCAGGCCCACGGGCTGCAGCGTGGCCGTCTGGTCGTTCTGCTCGTCCACCCACGGGGCCATGAGCTGCGCGTGCGCTGCGGCCGCCTCGCGCGGCCACGGTTCACCCAGCGCGCGCCGCGCCAGCGCCACCCACGGCTCGGCCAGCGACTGGCCCACCAGCACGCGCACCAGCAGGCGCTGCACCGCCGGCGGCAGCGCGGCCACCTGCGGGTCGGCCTCCACGAGCAGCGCGGCCAGCGCCTCGCCCGGCTGCGCCAGCGCGTCGATCTCCGGCAGGCCCCAGGCCTTGCCCTCGGCCGCCTTGGGCGCGGCGTACATGCGCCCGGCGCTCACGTCGCACTGCGCCCACGCGCGCGCCAGCACCTCGCTGGGCTTGGCGGCGTTGTCCAGGAAGCCGCTGCTGATGCGCCCGCTCTCGCGCGGGATCGTGCGCACGTCGGCGAACAGCGCCTGCACGTTGCGCAGCAGGTGCGCATCCTTGCCGAACGGCCGCAGCTCGTCGGGCGTGTAGCCCAGCCGGCCGCCCGGGCGGCCCGCATCCGCCAGCACGCGCTGCCAGGCCTCCTCGGGGATCGTCAGGGCCATGCGCGAGCCATCGAAGGCCGCGGCCGCCTTGGCCGGCTCCTCGCCCCGCAGCACGCCCGCCCCCGGCCACAGGCAGGCCAGCACCAGCCCCACCCCGGCCACGACGCGCCCCACATCCCGCCACGCGGCCGCGTTCCTGTCCGTGCGCATGCGCTGCACCTCCGCCCCGATTCTCCCGGCCCCTCGCCCCGCCTCCAAGGCCCACCTCCCGTCCCTCATCCGCTCGCTCACCCGCCCCCCGCCCCGTCACTCCCTCTCTCGCACCGGCGCGCTGGACGGGGTGCGGAGGGCCCATGAGGAGGACGACGCGTATCCGGCGTACGCGAGGACGACGAAGGGGCCCGAGCGTCCCCGGCCCAGCGCGCCGCACGTCCTCCCGCCCTAGACCTTGATCTCCACGGCGGAGCCGAGGGTGGCGCGGTACGGGGCGAGTGCCGGCGCCACCACCTCGTCGAGGAAGCGCTCGGCCTGCTGCGTGGCCAGGCCCGTGAAGCGCTCCGGCTCGTCGAGGGCCTCGATCTCGTGGCGCACGGCGGCGAAAGCCGGGTCCTCGCACAGCCGCTCGGCCAGGTCGTTGGTGTCGGCGCCGGCCAGCAGGCGCTCGCGCGCGGCCAGGCTGTGCACGCGGATGCGCTCGTGCAGGGCCTGCCGGTCGCCGCCCGCCGCCGTGGCGCGCATGAGGATCTCCTCGGTGGCCATGAAGGGCAGGTCCTTGCGCAGGCGCGCGCGCACCACGGCCTCGTTCACCACCAGCCCGCGGCCCACGTTGGCCACGAGGCGCAGCACGGCGTCGGTGGCGAGGAAGCCCTCGGGCAGCACGATGCGGCGCGCGGCGCTGTCGTCAAGCGTGCGCTCCAGCCACTGCGCCTGCGCCATCGTGCCGGCCTCGCCCACCAGCGCCAGCACGTGCCGCGCCAGCGCCGTGAGGCGCTCCGAGCGCATCGGGTTGCGCTTGTAGGCCATGGCGCTGGAGCCCACCTGGTCCTGCTCGAAGGGCTCGCTCACCTCGGCGTGGCCCGAGAGCAGGCGCACGTCGTTGCCGAAGCGTGCCGCGCTGATGGCCACGCCGCCCAGCACCGACAGCACTTGCCAGTCGGCGCGCCGCGAGTAGGTCTGGCCGCTGACGGCCACCGGTGCGGCAAAGCCCGCCTTCTGCGCCACCAGCCGGTCCAGGGCCTCGACCTTGCGCGCGTCGTCGCCGAACAGCGTCAGGAAGGAGGCCTGCGTGCCCGTGGTGCCCTTGCTGCCCAGGAAGGGCACGCGTTCGGCGGCGCGCTCGACCTCGTGCAAGTCGTCCACGAGGTCCTGCAGCCACAGGCAGGCGCGCTTGCCCATCGTGGTGGGCTGCGCGGGCTGGAAATGCGTGTAGGCGAGGCAGGCCGTGGCCACGTGGCGGCGCGCGAAGCGCTCCAGCGCGGCGATGGCCTCGGCCAGCGACTGCGCCACGAGCCCCAGCGCCTCGCGCACGAGGAGTGCGTCGGCGTTGTCGGTGACGTAGCACGAGGTGGCGCCCAGGTGGATCACGCCGCGCGCCTCCGGCGCCGCGTCGCCGAAGGCATGCACGTGGGCCATCACGTCGTGGCGGAAGCGCGCCTCGTAGGCGGCGGCCTTCTCGAAGTCGATGGCCTCGCAGGCACCCTCCAGCGCGGCCACCTGCTCCTCGCGGATGTCCAGGCCCAGCTCGCGCTGCGCCTCGGCCAGCCAGATCCACAGCCGGCGCCACGACTCGATGCGACGGCGCTCGCCGAACAGCGTGCGCATGGCCTGCCCGGCGTAGCGCGTGGAGAGCGGGCTCTGGTACTCGTCGCGAGGGGAGTGGCTCATGGGGCGGGGGCTCCTGGTGCAGTGGCTGCTCCCGTCCCGCGCGGGACGTCGCGGGAGGGCGTGGGGGAGGGCTCGGGCGTGGGCCCCTCGAGCACGAGGTCGCCGCCCGCAGAGGCACGGGCCATCACGCGCCAGCGCCCCGCCGAGCAGCCAGGGTAGGCCGGATCCGAGAGGCGCTCGTCGGCGTACTGGGCGAAGGCGAACACGCAGCGCTCCACGGTGTCGCGCAGCCAGGCCGTGCCGGGGTTGAGGCCCTCGCGACCGCTGGTGACACGCAGCGTGTCGAGGCGTCCGCCCAGCGCGGCGCGGGCCTCGACCTCCTTGCGATGCATGTCCAGGCGCGTCCACGGGAACAGCTGGAGGCGCAGTGGCGCGAGGCTGGCGTTGAGCGACTCGTAGTCCAGGGGCTCGCCTGCCTCCAGCCGTCGATGGCTCTCGCGCAGCAGCTCCAGCGTGTTGAGCAGGTATGCCAGGGCCTTGCGCTCGGGCCACTCCACGCCGCGCGTGAAGTCACGCTGGGCTGCCGGGATGATCGCCAGCGCCGCCTCGTCGGAGGCCCACGAGCGCTGCAGGTTGAGCAACGCGATCCAGGTGCGCTGTTGCTGGGGGATCACGGCCCGAATGTACCGGAGCCGCACCGCACCCGTCAGCCGCTGCGCGGCCTCGGCGGGGACGGCGGCCGTGCTCACCCGCCGGGGCCGCGGCCCGTGGCGCCCGGGTCGTGCTCGGCCAGCAAGGCACGCAGGGCCGAGGCCTCGGAGGGAGCCAGCGTGCCCTTGCGCAGCGCCACCTCGACCGTGCGCTGCGCGAGGGCCACGTAGGCCGGCAGCAGGGTGGCGCTGCCCGCCGCCAGCGCCGCGAGGTGGCCGCGCACCGTGCCGACGTCGCCGCGGGCGATGGGGCCCGTGAGTGCGTCGGGCAGGCCCACCTGCGCCAGGTTCTGCGCGGTGCCCGACAGCAGCGGCAGGAGCGCCGGCAGCGCCTCCTCGCGCGGCACCCCGGCGCGCACGAGCAGCTCCACCGCGCCGTCCAGCAGCGCGACGACGAAGTTGGAGGCCAGCACGGCGCCGGCGTGGTACGCGGCCTTCTGCCCCGAGGCCACGTGCAGCGGCTTGCCGCCCACGTCGCGCGCCAGCGTGACCAGCACCTCGGTCGCGCGCGGGTCCCCCTCCACGGCGAAGGCGGTGCCGGGCAGCATGCGCACGGCGGTGTCCACGTTGGCGAAGGACTGCAGCGGGTGCATCGAGCCCGGGTAGGCGCCGGCGGCGCGCACGGGATCGAGCACGGCGGCCGGCAGGCCGCCGGCCAGGTGTGCCACGACGGCGCCCCGGCGCAGCGCACCACCCTGCGCGATGCGCTCGCCCAGCGCGGCGATCTCGCGGTCGGGCACGGCCAGCAGCACCACGTCGGCGCCCATCGCCGCCAGCGCGGCGTCTGCCACCACCTCGACGCCGCCCAGCAGGGCGGCGGCGGCCTGCGCGCGCCGCTTGGTGCGGCTGGAGAGGGCTACCAACGTGTGGCCGCTGCGCTGCAGCAGCAGGCCCAGCGAGGTGCCGATCACGCCGGCGCCGACGATGGCGAGCTTCATGCGGGCGTGGCTCCAGGCGCGCCCGCAGGCGTGGAGGGCCCGGGGAAGGCCGGCACCCCGTGGCGCAGGTGCCCGCCTGCCGCGGCCACGAGGGCCCGGTGCACGTAGGCCTTGGCCCCGCGCACGGCCTCGTCGAGGGCGAGGCCCAGGCCCAGCCGGGCGGCGAGGGCTGCTGACAGCGCGCAGCCCGTGCCGTGGGGGTCGGCCCCCGCGATGCGCGGCAGGGCGAAGGGACGCGGCCCACGGGCGTCGCAGAGCCAGTCCACGGCCTCGCTGCCGAGGCCGTGGCCGCCCTTGACCAGCACCGCCTGGCATCCCAAGCGCACGCGCAGCACGCGGGCGGCCTCCGCGGCATCGCCATCACCCACGCGGGCCGTGCCCAGCAGGCGGGCCGCCTCGTCGAGGTTGGGGGTGATGACCGCCGCCATGGGACAGAGCCGGTCGCGCAGGGCAGGCAGGGCGTCGGGCACCAGCAGGTCGCCGCCCGCCGAGGCGGCCAGCACGGGGTCCACGACGAGGGGCAGCCGGGCCCGACAGGCTTCGAGCGCCCCGGCCACCGCGTGGATCGTGGCCCCATCCCACAGCATCCCGGTCTTGAGGGCTGCCGGCCGGCGCTCCTCCAGCACCAAGGCCAGCTGCTCGGCCACCAGGCCGGCGGGCACGGCCTGCACCCGGCTGACCCCCCGGGCTCCCTGCACCGTCAGGGCGGTGACCACCGCCGTGCCGCACACGCCGTGGGCGGCGAAGGTCTTGAGGTCACCCTGCAGGCCAGCCCCGCCGCTGGGGTCTGAACCCGCCACGGTACACAACGGGATGTAGTCAGCCGATCGCATGGGGGTAGGATCGACCGGATGCCCCGGGGCGGTTGCGGCGCTCACGCACGCGAGTCTACCCGAGGCGGGAGCACCCCCATGAGCCACGACACCCTCGTACGCAGCCGCCGCGCCTCCAGGGCGTGCGCCAGCCTGCTGGGCCTGTGCGCCTTGCTGGCCGCCTGCTCGCCCATGCGCAACCGCGGACCCGAGGCGCAGGGCACGCACATCGCCACCGGCGACACGATGACGGGCCGCCTCGCCACCGACGCGCCGGCGCAGCGCTTCAGCTTCGAGGGCGTCGAGTCCTCGCTGCTGGACTTCACGCTGCAGAGCGACGAGCTCAACCGTCCTGCGCCGGTCGCCACGCTCACGGACCCCACGGGCAAGCCGGTGGACCTCGCGCCCTTCCGCACCAGCGTGGCCGGTGCGGCCACGGCCTCGTTCACGGGGGTGGTGTTGATGCACACCGGCGCGTACTCGCTCGACGTGAGCAGCGCCGACCTGCGCCGGGACAGCTGGTACATCTTCAAGCACCAGCTGCGCTTCCCGAGCATGGCCGGCGAGCAGGTGGTGCTGGACGCCACCAACCCCACGCCCATCACCTTCACCGCGCCGTATGGCGGCACGGTGAGCGTGCGCGTGCGGCCGGGTGCGCGTTCCAGCGTGCGTCCTGACATCCGCGGCGTCGTGGATCCCACGGGCGGCCGCGCCCTCGATGCCTCGCAGGCGCCCTCGGGCGCCGTGCGCCCGCAGATGGCCAGCATCGCCGGAGGCGGCCTGCAGGTGGTGTTCGTCGCGCCGCGGGCGGGCCGCTACACGGTGCTGGCCGCAGCGCAGCCGGGCACGGGCGGCGAGGCGCTGGTGGACGTGGATGTCACGCCGGCCAACTTCGATCGCACGGTCTACAACCCGGGCGCCACCCGCTAGCCCCGCGTCGCGGGCGCCGGCCCGCAGCCTAGGCCTTGGGCGGGCCGTAGTAGCCGGGCTTGGCGTGCGCCTCGTCGCGCAGCAGCAGGGCGCCCTCGATCACGTGCGGCGCCAGGCCCTGGCCGCCCGCATCGATCAGGGCCAGCAGCTCGGCGCGCATGCGCGGGTCCCAGTAGGTGCGCAGGTGGTTGCGCAGCCCCTCGGCGCGCCGCTGCGGCGGGTAGGGGGCGAAGAAGTCGCCGATCTGGTTGGCCATGGCCACGAGGCGCTCCAGCGCCATCACGCGGCCTGCGCCTGCGTCCGGGTCGTGGCTCATGCGCGCGTCCCCGCCTTGGGGGCCGGCGCGCCCGCTGCAGCCTTGGGCGCCGCAGCGGCCGCGGGCCGGCTTGCCTTGGTGGCCTGCGCGCCGGCGGCGGGCGCCGCGATGCGCACGACGGCCACGGCCGTCACCTTGTACTCGGGGCAGTTGGTCGCCCAGTCCGAGAGGTCGGAGGTCACGACGTTGGCCTTCGAGGTGGCGTGGTGGAAGGTCGTGTAGACGACGCCCGGGTCCACGCGGTCCGAGATGCGCGCGCGCAGCTGGGTGCGGCCGAAGCGGCTGGCCACCTCCACCCAGTCGCCGTTGCGCACGCCGCGGGCCTCGGCGTCCTGCGCGTGGATCTCGAGCACGTCTTCCGGGTGCCACATCGAGTTGGGCGTGCGGCGCGTCTGGGTGCCCACGTTGTACTGCGACAGGATGCGGCCGGTGGTGAGCAGCAGCGGGTACTCGGCGCTCGTGCGCTCGGCCGTCGGCACGTACTCGGTGAGCATGAAGGTGCCCAGGCCGTTGGCGCGCGGGAAGCGCACGCGGTGCAGCACCTCGGTGCCCTCGGGCGCGTTCTCGTCGCAGGGCCACTGCGCCGAGCCGACGCGGTCGATGAGCCCGAAGCTCATGCCGCGGTAGGCGGGCGAGAGCCGCGCGATCTCGTCGAGCACCTCGCCGGCGTGGGCGTAGGAGGCCGGGTAGCCCATCGCGTTCATGAGCCGGACGGTGATCTCCCAGTCCTGCAGGCCGGCCAGCGGCTCCACCACCTTGCGCACGCGCGAGACGCGCCGCTCGGCATTCGTGAAGGTGCCGTCCTTCTCCAGCGAGGAGGAGCCGGGCAGGAACACGTGCGCGTAGCGCGAGGTCTCGTTGAGGAAGAGGTCGTGGAGCACGACGCACTCCATGCTCTTCATCGCGGCCACGACATGGTTCATGTTCGGGTCGCTCTGGACCGGGTCCTCGCCCATGATGTACATGCCCTTGAACGACCCGGCGACGGCCGCATCGAACATGTTGGGCAGGCGCAGGCCCGGCTCGGGGTCGAGCGTGACGCCCCACTCGCGCTCGAAGCTGGCGCGCGTGACGGGGTCGGTGACGAAGCGGTAGCCGCTGAAGACGTGGGGCCAGCTGCCCAGGCAGCTGCCGCCCTGCACGTTGCCCTGCCCGCGCAGCGGGTTCACGCCCACGCCGTCGCGCCCGAGCATGCCGCAGGCGAGGCCCAGGTTGCCCAGGCACATGACGCCCGTGGAGCCCTGCGAGTGCTCCGTGACGCCCAGGCCGTAGTAGATGGCGCTGTTGGGCCCCGTGGCGTAGAGCCGCGCGGCGCGCCGGATGTCCTCGGGGTCCACCCCCGCCAGCGGGCCGACCACCTCGGGCGCGTAGCGGTCGGCGCCCACCAGCGCCTTCCAGTGCTCGAACTCGGCCACCTCGCAGCGCGCGCGGACGAACTCCTCGCGGCAGCGCCCCTCGCGCACGATCACGTGCGCGATCGAGTCCAGCACCGCCACGTTGGTGCCGGGGCGCAGGGCGAGGTGCACGTCGGCCTTGATGTGCGGCGAGGCGACGGTCTCCGTGCGCCGCGGGTCGATCACGATCAGCCTGGCGCCCTGCCGCACCCGCCGCTTGAGCAGCGAGCCGAACACGGGGTGGCCCTCGGTGGGGTTGGCCCCGACCACCATGATCACGTCGGCCTTGAGGATCGAGTCGAAGTGCTGGCTGGCCGCGCCCCACCCGATCGTGTTCGTCAGGCCGAACTGCGTGGGGGAGTGGCAGATGCGCGCACAGTTGTCGATGTTGTTGTTGCCCAGGACGGCGCGGGCGAGCTTCTGCGTGAGGAAGATCTCCTCGTTCGTGCAGCGCGAGCTGGACACGGCGCCCACCGAGCGCACGCCGTGCTTGGCCTGGATGCGCCGGAACTCGCGCGCGGCGTGCGCGAAGGCCTCGTCCCACGAGACGGGCGTCCACGGGTCGTCGATCGAGGCCCGGATCATGGGCGTGCGCACGCGGTCGGGCGCGATGTAGTAGTCGTAGGCGAAGCGCCCCTTGATGCAGGCGTGGCCGTGGTTGGCCTTGCCTCCCTTCCACGGCGTCATGCGCACGATCTTGCCGCCGGCCGTCTCGGCCTTGAAGCCGCAGCCCACGCCGCAGTAGGCGCAGGTGGTGACGACGGCCTTCTCAGGCTTGAGGGGGTTCGGCACGGCAGTACCCTCCGGGGAAGAGGCTCTTCTCGACCAGCGCATGGCTGGGGCAGGCCTGCACGCAGGCGCCACAGCTGACGCACTCCGACTCGAAGAAGGGCTGGTCCTGGCTCGCGGCCACCTTCGAGCCGAAGCCGCGGCCCGCGATGGTGAGCGCGAAGGTCCCTTGCGTCTCGGCGCAGGCGCGCACGCAGCGGCTGCAGACGATGCACTTGGCCGGGTCGAACAGGAAGTAGGGGTTGGAGGCGTCCACGGGCGCGTCGAAGTGGTTCGTGCCGGGGCCGTAGCGGTGCGAGGACACGCCCTCGGCCCGGAGGGTCTCGTGCAGCTCGCTCCAGCCCCCGGCCAGCTCGCTGGCGGGGAAGTCCGACAGGTAGAGCTCGAGCACGCCCTTGCGCAGCCGCGCCAGCCGCTCCGACTGGGTGCGCACCTTCATGCCCTCGGCCACGAGCGTGGTGCAGCTGGCCGGGAAGCCGTTGCGGCCCTCGATCTCGACCAGGCAGACGCGGCAGCTGCCGAAGGCCTCGAGCGTGTCCGTGGCGCACAGCTTGGCGATCGCCCGGCGGGCCTCCGTGGCGGCCAGCATCACCGAGCTGCCGGCGGGCACCGTCACGCGCACCCCGTCCACCTCGAGGGTGATGGGGGGGCCGTCACGGGGCGGCGTGCCGTAGTCGATGCCGTCCTTCAGGCCGCGGAGTTCGGACCACATGGGGGGCGCTCCAGCCCGGCGGGCGCGTGCCGGCGTGCCGGCAGGGCACGCGTACCGGGTCGCCCGCAGTATAGGAGCCGCGTCCGGGCGTCGCATGGAGGTCCGCCGAGGCCCTCGGGAGTGACAGGGCTCGAGCCCGCGACCTCCGGC
>CAXQZU010000057.1:0-39507 GCA_964228555.1 Planctomycetota bacterium | reverse complement strand
GCCAGCATGCTGTCGCGCCTGTGCTCCCTCCGTTGGCTGGCCGTCGCGGCGGCCCTGCTTGCTGCGCTGGCCCTGGAGGCGCACGCTCGTGGCGGCGGCGGCGGCGGCGGCGGCGGCGGCGGTGGGGGTGGCGGCGGTGGCGGTGGCGGTGTGCCCATGCCCGGCAGCCGTGGGCAGGGCCCCGGTGGCCGCACGGGCGGCGTGGGCCGCATCGGTGACCGCGCCTTCGGCCTGGGCCGCTTCAAGCAGGGCAGCGAGAAGGGCCTGAAGGAGTACAAGTCGCTCAGCAAGCAGGCCGAGCGCCTCAAGGCCATCGCAGACCACCGCGCGGCGTCCATCGACGACGACCGCAAGGCCTCGCAGGAGGCCTATCTCTCGGAGGCGCGCGTCGAGGAGGCCCTCGCGGCCTGCATCGACACCTTCCTGCGCTAGCCGCGGGCCTGCGGCATCAGCCGCGCGGGCCCAGGGCGGCCAGCACGCGCTCGGGTGCCAGCGTGGTCAGGCAGATGGGGGCGCCGCAGCGGCGCAGCGTGCAGGGCCGGCAGGCCACGTCGGGCTGGACCACGGTGGGCAACAGCCCCACGCTGCCGTCGCCGCGCCGGCCGTAGGGCCCGTACACCGCGGGGTCCTTGGGACCGTAGATGCCCAGCACCGGCACGCCCAGCGCGGCGGCCAGGTGCAGCGGGCCCGTGTCGCCGCCGATCACCTGGCGCGCGCGCGACAGCACGGCGGCCAGCACGCGCAGGCTCGGCGTGGCCACGCGCCTGGCGTGGCCGGCCGCGCGCCGTTCCACCTCCTCCACGAGCGACTCCTCGCCCGGGCCGTAGGTGAGGGCCACGGGAGCGTCGGTGGACCCCAGCCGCAAGGCGAGCGCGGCGAAGCGCTCGGCCGGCCAGCGCTTGAAGGCGCCAAAGCCGCTGCTGCCGGCATGCAGCACGGTGAGGTCGCGCGCGGGCAGGCCTGCGGCGGCCAGCGCCGCCTGCGCCGCAGCCTGCTCGTGCTCGCGCAGGCCCAGCGTGGGCGCCTGCCACGCCACGGGCTCGCCCAGCACGGCCGAGAGCAAGGCGAGGTTGCGTTCCACCTTGTGGCGGGCCTGCGCCGGCAGCTCGATCCCGCGGCTCAGCCACAGGTGGTTGGCCTCGCGCGTGTGCGCGCGAGCGGCGCCCAGCACGCAGCGTGCGCCCGACAGCCGCGCCACGAGCCCGCTCTTGAGGTTGCCCTGCAGGTCCAGCGCGAGGTCGTACTCGACGCTGCGCAGGTGCCGCGTGAAGCGCGAGAGCGGTCGCAGGCTGCGCACCCAGCCCGTGGCGCCGGCGAGGCCCTTGCGAGGCAGCACCACGACCCGCTCCAGGCCGGGATGCCCTTCCAGCAGCCCCGAGGAGCGGTCGTCCACGGCCCAGTCCACGCGGCAACCGGGTTGCCGCTGCTGGAGGGCGGCCAGCACGGGCAGGGCGTGCACCACGTCGCCCAGGGCCGAGAGGCGCACCAGCAGGATGCGCGCCGGACGGCCTTCCGGGGGCTGCCACGCCGGGGACCGCACCGCCCCCAAGGGGGGCGGGAGGGGCGTGAGGGGGGGAGGAGGGTGGGGCTGGTCGTGCACGCGCAGGGCCCCCTGCGGCGGCGCGAGGCGCGCAGGGCCGGGCCGGGTTGAATGGTACCGTGCTGCCGGATTTGCCCGGGATGACGCCTGCGTGACCACGATCCTTGCCCGCCTGGCCCTGCCTTGCCTGCTGGCCTGCGTGGCGGGCGGCTCCGTGGCCTCCGCGGCCCCCGAGCCGCCGGCCCCGGCTGCCCCCGTGCCCCCCGGCACGCCGCTGGACCGCTACTTCAAGGGCCGCGTGCTGGCCATCAAGGGCAAGGACATCACGCTGCGCTACGACTTCAGCGACAAGGCGCAGCTGGACGACTGGCGCGAGGGCGTGCCGTGGCCCATCGAGAAGGTGGCCGGGCAGGGCATCGCGTGGTTCGACGAGCGCCTCGAGGTGAAGGGCAGCACGGGGGCCCGCCACAAGGCCGAGTGGGCCGGCGAGGTGTGGGTCACCTGCTCCCTCACGCTGGACGGCGACAAGGACATGGGCGGCGTGCTCATCCCCGCCGACGAGGGAGACTCCTACGCCTCGTTCTCCATCATGGAGACCTACTTCCACGCCTGGGACAAGGGCGAGGGCAAGCAGCACAGCATCCTCAAGTTCGGCAAGCAGTGGCGGGAGTCAGGCAGCACGGCTGACTTCATCGGCTTCCGCTACGTCGCCCGCCGCCCGCCCTCCGTGGCGCCCAAGGCCGGCGACGTGCTGCGGCTGGGCTTCGGCATCCAGGAAGGCAAGCTGGGCATGGACACCGAGGAGTTCGAGCTGCGGGGCAAGGACCCGGGCAAGCGCTTCAAGGAGTACCGCCCGGGCTTCTACACGACCAAGACGCGCATGCTGGTGGACAACGTGGTGATCACGGGCCGCCTCTCCGACGCGTGGATGGCGCAGGAGAAGGTGGCCCTGCGCACCGAGCAGCCGCTGGTGGACCTCACCACCGAGGTGGACGAGGCCACCAGGCAGCTGGCCGCCGACTACGCTGCGGGCAAGAAGCCCGCCTCGGAGCTGGTGCGCGTGGTAGGCGACAGCGGCGCCCTCAAGCCGGCACGCGACGCCCTCTGCGAAGCCCTCTCGGCCGGCCCGCGCAGGGCGGTCAAGGCCTCGATCGACCTGCTCTACAAGCCCGACCTCGAGTCGCGCGCCTACGGCGCGGCCATCGTCAAGCGCCTGCTGGGCAAGGACTATGGCTACCTGCCCAAGGCGTCGGAGGACAAGCGCAGCGAGTCCATCCGCGCCCTCAACGAGGACCTGAAGAAGAACCCTGGGCTGCTCGACGGGCCCTAGCCCACGACCGGAGGCACGATGCGCGCCACCATCCGACCCCTTGCCTGGATCGCCGCCCTGGGCGTGCTGCTCCTTGCCTGCGCCGGCGATGCCTCCGCACGCGGCGGTGGGGGTGGCTTTGGCGGCGGCGGCCGCGGGGGCTTCGGCGCGGGCGGCCGCGC
Organism: Planctomycetota bacterium; assembly: GCA_964228555.1. GTDB lineage: Bacteria > Planctomycetota > PLA2 > PLA2 > JAEUHO01 > CAXQZU01. The sequence goes on along the minus strand of CAXQZU010000057.1, from coordinate 36,476 downwards.
GGGCGCGGCGATGCGTGCGGCGGCCGCGCGTGCGCGTGCCGGCAACGCGCGCGGCGGCACCGGCTTCGGCATGCGCGGGAACCGTGCCGGCGAGCGCACGGCCAAGGAGTGGGAGGTGCTGCAGGCCATCGAGGAGCGCAAGGCCGCCATCGAGGAGCGCCGCACGCGGCTGGGCGACCTCGACCGCAAGGCGCAGCAGGAGGCCTTCCTGGGCCAGGCCCGCATGGAGCGCTCGCTGGTGCTGGGCAAGCCGGTCTCGGGCCGGCCCGGGGTGGCCCGATGAGCCTCGCACGCGCGTGGTGGCTGGCGGCCCTGCTGGGCGTGGCGTGGGCCGCGTGGCCGCAGGCGCGCGCCGAGGACGCGCCCGCCGAGGAGCCGGCCGATCCCGGCGAGGGTGCCGACCTCAAGGCGGCCGAGGAGGCGCTGGTGCAGGCCGACGCCCTGCGCGAGGAGGGCCGCTGGAACGAGGCCGCCGAGGCCTACTGGGCCGCGCGCAAGGCCAACCCGGCCGACTACCGCACGCACCGCCACTACCAGGACATGTGCCGCCGTGCCGGCGACCCGCCGGCCAAGCTGGTGACCGACTACGACGACCTCGTGCGGCTCTACGGTGCCAAGCAGGTCTGGTTCAAGGTGCACCGCCTGCGCCTCGATCCGGCCGCGACGCGCATCCCGGGGCTGGAGGAGCTGCGCGCAAGCCATCCCAGCGACCCCGAGATCACCTTCGACCTCGCCCGGGCCTTGCTCGAGGCGGGCGATGCCGCCAAGGCGCAGAAGCTGCTCAAGGAGCTGGCCGTGTCCCTGAGCGGCCCCTCGGCCATCGACGCGGTGCTGCTGGCCGTGGAGGCTGACCTGCGCGCGGGGGTGCCCGCCGATGCCCGCAAGCGGCTGGACGCCGCGCTGGCCGCCCAGCCCACGCAGCGTGACCTGCTGCTGCAGTCTGCCCGCCTCGACCTCGCGGGCGGCGCGCTGGATGCGGCGCTGGAACGCGTGCGCAAGGTGCTGGCGGGCCGTCCCAACCACCTCGCGGCCACCTTGGTGGAGAGCGAGGTGCTCTCGCGCCAGGGCAAGCGTGACGAGGCCATCGCGGCGCTGGAACGCGTTTCGCGCACGGCCAAGGACAGCCACGAGGTGCTCCTGCCGCTGGCCGACCTCGTGGCCCAGCAAGAGACCGAGGTGGGCTATGCCCGCGCCAACGAGCTCTACGCCAAGGTGCTGGAGGCCCGGCCGGGCCTGCCGCGCGCGCACTACGGGCAGGCGTGGATCCTCGAGCGCCAGCAGAAGTGGAAGGAGGCCGAGGAGGCCTACCGGCTGGCGCTGGGCGAGGACGCCACCTGGGCGCGGGCCGTGCACTCGGTGGGCTACTGCATGTTCCGGCAGGGCCGCGTGTCCGAGGCGCAGGTGCAGATCAAGAAGGCGCTGGACCTCGACCCGGCCTTCGTGCCGGCCATGCTGGACCTGGCGGCCACGTTCGATGCGCAGGCCAAGTACGCCGACGCCCTCAAGCAGTACGAGCGCGTGCTGAAGGTGAAGGGACAGGAAGAGAACCTGCGCGCCATCATCAACTCGGCCTTCGACCACGAGGCCATGGGCACCTTTCCCAAGGCCTACGAGATGCTCACAAAGGCCCACAAGATCGCGCCCGACGACGTGGACATCGTCACGTGGCTGGGCGACAACGCCTACTTCCAGGAGAAGTGGAAGGACGCCGAGAAGTGGTACCAGAAGGCCGTCGGCATGGACGAGAAGGCCTTCTTCGCCTGGCGCGGCCTGGGCTTCGCGCTGGGCCAGCAGAAGCGCTGGGCCGACGCCGTGGTGGCCTTCGAGCGCGCGCGTGCCCTGCGTCCCACCGACAAGGACATCCTGTTCGCGCTGGGCGACATCTACATGGTGGAGCTCGAGCAGCTGGACAAGGCGCTGGCGGCCTACGAGGAATACGTGCAGGCTGGCGGCGACGACCCCGCGGTGCCCGAGATCATCGCGGAGATCAAGAAGGAGATGGCCAAGTAGGCCAGCCCGCGGGGACCGGCCTGCGCGCGCCCCGGGAGGTCGCGCGGCCGCCGCCGGGCCGTACCATGCGCGGCGTGGCCGAGCCCGCGTCCGTCCTGGAGATCCGTCGCGCCTACGGCGTGCCGGACACCGTGCGCCTCAAGGCCGACGAGCGCGAGGTGCTGGCGTGGATGCCGGGCTTCGAGGTGGCCGTGCGGCAGGTGGCCGCCTGCCCTGAAGGCCTCGCGCAGGCCGGCCTCGGCGGCCGGCGCGGCATGCGGCGCATCGAGACCGACGAGGGCCGGGTGCTGGTGCGCGAGTACGGCAAGGGGGGCGTGTGGCGCGCCTTGCGCCCGCGCCTGTTCCGCGGGCGCTGGAGGCCGCTGGACGAGCTGGCGCTGCAGCGGCGCCTGCTGGTGCTGGGCGTGCCCGTGGCCGAGGCCGTGGGCTGCGTGGTGCTGCGGCACGGGACGGGCTGGCGGGGCTTCCTCGTGCTGCGCGAGGTGGAGCCCGCCTGCGACGTGGAGGCGGTGCTCTACGGGCAGCCAGCCCCGGCCCGGCTGCGTCGCGACCAGGTGCTGGCCCGGGCGGGTGCGGCCGTGCGCCGCCTGCACGATGCGGGCGTGCCGCACCCCGACCTCCACCCGAAGAACCTGCTGGTGGCGGGCGACGGGCGCGTGCTCGTGCTGGACCTGGACCGCGCGCTGGGCTGCGACGGGCTGCTGGACGACGCGGTGCGCCTGGCCAACCTCGTGCGCCTGGCCCGCTGGGTGGAGAAGCACCGCCTCAAGGGGCTGCAGGTGAGCACGCGCGACGCCCTGCGCTTCCTCGCGGGGTACGCGGGCAGCGTGGAGGCCGGAGCACGCTGGCTGGCGGTGGTGCGTGCGCGGCTGGCCCCCGGGCTGCGCCTGCGCCAGCTGTGGTGGCGCCTGCGGGGCGAGGCCCGGCCCTACCGCGCTGCCGCGGGCAGCGGGACCGCCTAGATGCGCATCACCGCCATCGTGCTGTCGCGCGACGAGGCCGACCGCATCGGCACGGCCCTGGACAGCGTGGCCTTCTGCGACGAGGTGCTCGTCGTGGACAGCGGCAGCCGCGACGGCACGCAGGAGGTGGCGCGCGCCCGTGGGGCGCGGGTCGTGGAGTCTCCGTGGCCCGGCTTCGCCGAGCAGCGCAACCGGGCCGCAGGCCTCGCGACGCACGACTGGGTGCTGTTCGTGGACGCCGACGAGCGCGTGGACGGGGCGCTGCGGGCCGCACTGGAGGCCTTGCGCGCGGCGCCCGAGCCTGCGGAGGCGGCCTTCGCGGTGCGGCGCACGGTGCATGCGCTGGGCCGCTGGATCCGGCACGGGGGCTGGGGACGCGAGCGGCGCCTGCGCCTCTACGACCGCCGCCGGGCGCGCTGGGCCGGGGCCGTGCACGAGTGGCTCGAGGTGCAGGGGCCTGCGGGCCCGGACCTCGCCGGCCTGCTCGAGCACCGTCCCTTCCGGTCGGTCCACGATCACTGGCAGCGGCTGGGTCGCTACGCCGAGCTGGCCGCGCAGGAGATGCATGCGCAGGGACGGCGCTGCGGGTGGGCGGACCTGCGGCTGCGCCCGGCCTTCCGCTTCCTGAAGATGTACGTGCTGCGGCTGGGCTTCCTCGACGGCTGGGCGGGCTACGTGCTCGCGCGCATGGAATCGGCCTACGTGCTGGCCAAGTACGCCCGCCTGCGCGAGCTGGGCACGACGGGCCCGCGCGCGTGACGGGCGGCCTGGCGGTCGAGAGGGCGCGAGCGCAGGGCTGGCGCCTCGAGGGCGACGAGGCCGTGCTGGAGGCGCTGGCCGTCCACGTGCTGGGCGATCCTGCTGCGGCGCTGGCGCAGGGCCGGCTGCTGCGACGCACCGCACAGCGCACCGTGGCGCGGGTGGACCTGCCGGGCGTGGGCGCCCTGCTGGTGAAGCAGGAACGCGAGTCCGGCGTCGAGGACACGCTGCGTCGCCTGCTGCGCCCCAGCCGGGCCCGCTCCGAGTGGGAGGCGGCGCACTGGCTGCAGTCCCGGGGCCTGCCGGTGCCGGCGCCGCGGGCGCTGGCCGAGCAGGGGGGCGGGCTGGGCGTGCGGACCACGCTCTACGCCTGCGGCTTCGTCGAGGGCAGCCAGCCGCTGCTGGCGTGGCTGGCGGAGGCCGGGCCGCAGGAGGCGGCGCAGGTGCTGGAGTGGGCTGGCGCGCTGGTGCGGCGCATGCACGACGCGGGCTTCGACCACCGCGACCTGCATGCGGGCAACGTGCTGGTCGCGCCCGGCACGCCGCCGGGCCTGCTGCTCATCGACCTGCACCGCAGCCGCATCGCCTCGCCCTCCACGCGCGCGCGCCATGCGGCGCTGGGCCGCCTGCTGGCCTTCGCCCGCACGCCGGGGCTGGCCGAGCCGGCGGTGGCCGGGGCGTTGCTGCAGGGCTATGCCGGCGCGGCCGGCGCGGTGCCGGCGCTGGCGAGCGCGGTGCGGCAGGGGGCCGAGGCGCTGCGGCGGGCCCGCGTGGCCAAGCACGATCGCGAGGCCCTCTGCGAGGGACCTTGGTACACGCGCATGCCGGCGCCCTGGCAGGGCGTGCACGACCGGGCCTTCCCCGCCGAGCAGGTGGCCGCGCGCGTGGAAGACCACGACCGCCTGCTGGCCTCCGGCGGCGAGGGCGTGCTGAAGGACCGGCCCAAGTCCGCTGTCACGCGCCACGGCGACGTGGTGGTGAAGGAGACGCGCGTGCGTGGCCTGCGCGGCCTGCTCAAGCGCGGGCTGGTGCCGTGGCGGCTGGTGGCGGGCCACGTCCACGCGCACCGCCTCGGGCTGCGAGGCGTGGCCACCGCGCGCTCGCGGGCCTGCGTGCGGCGGGACGGGCGCATCTTCACGCTCTACGACGACCTCAGCGCGCTGCCGAGGCTGGACGACGAGGTGCGGCGCCTCTACGCGCCCGGAGCGACGCGCGCCCCGCAGGTGCGCCTGCGCGAGGCCAGTGCGGCCTGGCTGGCGGGCCTGCACGCGCGGGGCATCTACCACGGCGACGTGAAGTCGCTGCACGTGCTGGTGGACGGCACGCGGGAGGGCGCGGCCGGCCCGCTGCGCTTCGTGCTCATCGACACCGACCGCGTGCGCTTCCTGTGCGGCCTGGTGGGGCGGCGGCGCCGGCTCAAGAACCTGGCGCAGCTGGACGCCTCGATCCCCGTCTGCGTGACGCGCAGCGAGCGCCTGCGCTGGTGGCGCGCCTACGCCGCCGCGCTGGGGGCGGGCGACAGCACCCGGGCCATGTCGAACGCGCTGGACCGGCTGCTGGCACGCAAGGTGCGCGTGGTGCACGACCCGCTGGAGTGAGGCGCACCGGGCGAGGGTGCCGCGCCCGGCCGGGGCTGGCGGCGCTGGGGCGCGCTCCTACGCTGGAGGCATGGCCCCCGGCATCGTGCTCGCCCTGCATGTCGCGCCCCGCCGTGGGACGCCGGTGGAGCAGGTGGCGCAGGTGGAGCTGCGCGCGGGCGAGGGGGTGGTGGGCGACCGCCACTACCGGCGCGGGGCGGCACGCAGCCGGGCACGGGCGCTCACCCTGGTGGCGGCCGAGGACCTCGAGGCCGTGGCGCAGGCCGGCCTGCCCATCGAGGCGGCGGCCACGCGGCGGCAGGTGCTGGTGCGCGGCGTGGACCTCTCCACCCTCGTGGGGCGCCGCTTCCGGCTGGGCAGCGCGCTGGCGGAGGGCAGCGGGCCCTGTGCCCCGTGTGCCCACCTGGAGGCGCTCGTGGGGCCCGGCGTGGAGCGCGCCCTGCAGGGCCGGGCGGGCATCACGGCGCGCATCCTCGAGGGCGGCACGGTCGCGGTGGGCGACGCGCTCCAGCCGCTGGACGCAGCCCCGGGGGACCGATGAGCCCGCGCGCGCTCGTGGTGCTGAGCACCTACAACCAGCCCTCGCTGCTGCTGGCCCTGCGCGGCTACCTGCGGCAGAGCGTGCAGGACTTCGAGGTGGTCGTGGCCGATGACGGCAGCGCGCCGCCCTTCGTCGAGGCGCTGCGCGCCTTCCTCGACGGGCCGGTGCGCCGGGCTGGCCTGCAGGTGCGCCATGCGTGGCACGAGGACCGCGGCTTCCGCAAGACGCGCATCGTCAACGAGGCCCTGCGCATGGCGCCGGGCCCGCGCCTGGTGATCTTCACCGACGGGGACTGCGTGCCGCCGGCGCGCTTCGTGGAGCGCCACCTGCTCGCGCACGCGCCGCGCTCGTTCCACGTGGGGGGCTGCGTGCGCTGGAGCCAGGAGGTGTCGGCCGCGCTGCGGCCCGAGCACGTGGACGACGGCTCCTTCGAGGGCTGGCGCGAGCCGTGGCATGCGCGCGACGCGCGCTGGCGTGCCCTCAAGAGCCGCTGGGGCGTGCTGCTGCGCCGCAGCCGCCGGCCGAAGGTGCTGGGCCTCAACATGGCCGTGGACCGCGACCTGCTGGAGGAGGTCAACGGCATGGACGAGCGCTTCGAGGGCTGGGGCCTCGAGGACGACGACCTGCGCGACCGCCTCATGGCGGCGCGGCCCCGCCCGCGCGTGCGCGTGCTCTACGGCCGCAACGACGTCTACCACCTGTGGCATCCCGTCTCGGTCAAGTCCGTGGGCAGCCCCAACCTGGCCTGGTACCGGTCGCCGCGTCCCTCGCGCTGCGTGTTCGGGCTCGTGCAGGAGCCGCGCCTGCCCGGCTAGCGCGGCCCGCGTGCTAGCCGAGGTGCTGCAGGCGCACCAGCTCGGCGTAGAGCCCGCCGCGCGCCAGCAGCTGCTCGTGCGTGCCCTGCTCCACCACGCGGCCCTGGTCGAGCACCACGATGGAGGTGGCCTTGCGCACGGTGGAGAGGCGGTGGGCCACCACCAGCGTGGTGCGGCCCTGCTGCAGGCGCTCGAGGGCCACCTGCACGGCGCGCTCGCTCTCGGCGTCGAGGCTGCTGGTGGCCTCGTCGAGCACGAGGATCCCGGGGTCGCGCACGAGGGCGCGCGCGATGGTGATGCGCTGGCGCTGGCCGCCCGACAGGCGCACGCCCGCCTCGCCCACCTCCTCGTCGTAGCCCTTGGGCAGGCTGGCCACGTGGTCGTGGATCTGCGCGTCGCGGGCCGCCTGCTCCACCTCCGCGTCGCTGGCGCCGGCCCGCCCCTGCCGGATGTTCTCGCCGATGGTGGCGTGGAACAGGAAGGGGACCTGCTGCACCATGGCCGTGCGCGCGATGAAGGAGCTGCGCGTGAAGCCGCGCAGGTCGGTGCCGTCCACGGTGATGCGGCCGCCGGCCGGGTCGTAGAAGCGCAGCAGCAGGTCGCACAGCGTGCTCTTGCCCGCGCCCGTGCGGCCCACCACGGCCACGACGCCCCCGCGCGGGATCTCCAGCGACACGTCGTGCAGGACGGGCCGCCCGGGCACGTAGGCGAAGGAGACCCTCTCGAAGCGCACGGCCTCGCGCACGCCCGTGAAGGGGATGGCCCCGGGCGCGTCGGCCGGGGGCGGGGGCAGGGCGAGGTACTCCTGCGTGCGCTCCACGCTGGCCGCCGAGTCCTGCAGCGAGTTCATCGACTTCACCAGCTTCTTGACCGGCTGGTAGAGGTTGGCCATCAGGAACAGGAAGACCACCAGCTGGCCGCTGGTGACGTCGAGCATGCCGCTGAGCACCAGCCAGCCACCGCCCACCGCCAGCACCAGCGCCAGGAAGTTGTTGATGAACTCGATCAGCGCGTCCGCGGTGGACTTGGCGCGCTGCACCTTGAGGCTGGCGCGGGCCACCTCGCGGTCGGCACGGTCGAAGGCGGCGAGGCTCTCGCGCTCCGTGCCGAAGGCCTTGATGACGCGGATGCCCGCGAAGATCTGGAGCAGCGACTCCACGCGCCGCGTGGTCTCCTGCTGGCGCTTGTGGCTGCGCTTGAGCGTGCGGCGCGTCAGCGTGCGCATGGGCAGCAGGAAGGGCAGGCCCGCCAGGCAGATCAGGCTGAGCTGGGGCGAGATGGCCACGAGGAAGAAGGCCGACGCGGCCAGCTGCACGACGCCCTTGATGACCGCATTGAGCAGCAGGTGCAGCCAGGTGTAGAAGGCGTCCACGTCACCCAGCGCGCGCGCCACCAGCTCGCCGCGACGCTGCTGGTCGTAGAAGGACACCGGCTGGTCGAGGAGCTTGTGCGTCACGGCCCGGCGCACGTCGGCGGCGATGTCCTGGCTGACCTTGGCAGCCACGTAGCTCTCGAGGTAGGCGGCCAGGCACATGACCACGATGAAGGCCACGAAGAGCATCGAGACGCTGGCCAGCGTGGCGTAGCGGTCCAGCGCGCGCGCCTCGGCGGCGAGGGCCTCCGGGCCCTCCAGCCCGCGGGTGGCGCCCGCCAGGGCCGAGGCGGGCACCCATGCGCTCGTCAGGCCGTTGAGCCGGTCGATGAGGCCGTCGTAGGCGCCCAGCACCGGGCCCATCTTGTCGCGCGCCGTGGCCACCAGCTGGTGGGCCTCGCCACTGCCCTCGCCGGCCCCGCCCACCTCCAGCACGCGGGTCATCACGGGGAAGAAGAGGAAGATGCGGCCGGCGCTGGCGGCCGCCTCCACGCCCATCAGGGCCAGCGCCACGGCGAGCCCGATCCAGCGCGGTCGCGCGAAGCGCATGACCGTGGCGAGGTGGCCGACCATGCGGCCAAGGCCGGCCCGCTGCGGCTCGGCAGGGGCCGCCGGGGCCGGGCCCGACGGGGCAGGCTGGGAGGGCTCGTCGGGGGCGGGCAACGGGGGGGCGCTCGCGGCGGGGAGGGCGCAGCCGTGGGCGGGATCCGCGGGGACGGCGCTGGCGCGAGTCTAGGGCCGGAGGGCGTGCCGATGGAGGAGTCGGGCCGCGCGCGGGGCGGCAGGTCGCGTGCGGCGGTAGGCTGGCGTCGTGCTGCGTCCCGTACGCCCTCCGCCGGCCCTTGTCGAGGTGCCTGCCGTGGGGGCTGCACGTCGCGCCCGGGCGCTCCCGGCGGCCTCGCCAGCACGCGGGGCCCTTGGGTGGCTGGCGCTAGCCCTGCTGCTCGTCGGGCCGCCTGGAGCCTTGGGGGCAGGACCCCCGTCCGAGGCGCCGGCGCCGCCCCCGGAGCAGCCCGCTGCCCTTGCCGAGCAGGTGCGCGGATGGGTGCGGGACCTGGCCTCCGAGCGCTACGAGGTGCGCGAGCGGGCCCGGGAGGCGCTGGAGGCGCAGGGCACGCGTGCCCCCGAGGTGCTGCGCGAGCACGCCGACGCCGCGGACCCCGAGGTGCGCCGCACGGTCCGGGCCCTGCTGGCCCGGCTGGGCACGGTGGCCGAGGCCGTGCCCGCCGTCGCGCAGGACCTCTCCGGCATGGGCCTCGTGGACCTGCGCGCCGACGGGCTGCCCCTGCGGCGCGTGCTGAGGGAGCTGGGCGCAGCCCTCGGGGGCAGCCTCACGGCACCCGAGGACGCGCTGGACCGGCCTGTCACGCTCGCACTGGCGGCCCAGCCGGCCTTCGAGGCCGTGGAGCGGCTGGCGGAGGCCGCCGGCCTCGACGCGGCGGGCCCCTTTGACGGCTCGTCCACGCTGGCCCTCGGGCCAAGCCCCGGCGCGCTTGGGGTGTCGCCGCGCGGGTGCGCGGGCCCGCTGCGCGTGCGGGCCACGCGCGTGGAGTCCTCGCGCCCGCTGGGCGTGGAGGGCGCCGTGACGCACGGCCTGCTGCTGGAGCTGCAGCTGGCGCCGGCCGTGCAGCTGGTCACCTATCGCCCGCCGCGCGTGCTGCGTGCCGAGGACGCTGCCGGCCGTCGGTGGCGTGCGGTGCCCGGCGCGGATGCCTCGACCACCTACGGCGTGGGCGGCGACACGCGCCGCGTGGAGGCGCGTGTCACGCTGGAGCGTGCCGAGCCCGAGGCCGAGGAGCGCCTCGCCCGGCTCGACCTCCAGCTGGAGCTGCGCTTGCGGCATGACCTGCAGCAGGTGCTGTTCGAGGCGCTGGATGGGCTGCCGCGGCCGAAGGAGCGGGGCGGCAGCGAGGTCGTGCTGGAGTCGCTGGGGCCGGCCGAGGGCCGCAAGGACGCGTGGGCCGTGGAGGTGTCCTGCCGGCTGGACAGCGAGGTGGCCCGCGCCAGCGTGGACGTGTGGGTGGAATGGGCTGACGGGGGCCGGCGGCGCATGCAGGCGCTGGGCGGGCGCTCCTCCAGCAGCGCCGACGGGCGGCTGCGCCTCGTGGGCCGCGTGCACGGCGGGGGCGAGGCGCCGCCGCGTGCCGTGCGCGTGACCTGGTACGCGCGCGAGGTGCAGGGCGAGCTGCCGGTGAGCCTGCTGGACGTGCCGCTGCGCTGAGGCGGCCCGCGCCCGGGCGTCGCGCTTCCTGGCCCGACAGCCTCCTGCCACACTGCGCACGTGCCGCGCCTCGCCTGCCGACTGCAGCTGCTGGGCCTGCTGGTGGTGGCCGTGGCGGGCTGGCTGCCGCTGCACGAGCGCGTGGCGTGGCCCGGGCAGCCGGCGCTGGCCTCGCGCAGCGAGCGCCAGGAAAGCGCCGGCGAGGTGCTGGCCCTGGCGCTCTGCGAGGGCCTCGCGCAGGGGCGCACCGCCCAGCGCCTGTGGGAGGCGCGCCGCTGGTACCCCTTCGCGCTGGTGCTCCCGTGGTCGCTGGCTCTGCTGGCGGTGGCCTGGCGGCCGGGCTGGCGCACCGCCGTGGGCACGGCGCTGATGGTGCTGGCGCTGGGCCTGTGCGTGCTGGAGGCCTGCTACCTCGCCGTGGAGTACGAGCCGCTGCTGCCGCGCCTGCTGGGCGGGCTGGAGGGCGTGATCGCCTGGCTGGTGGTGGTCGCACTGCTCTTCGCGCGCCGGCGCGGCGACCGCTCGCTGGGCGCGGTGGAGGCCCACGTGGCCAGCCAGGCCCTGCTGGGCTGGCTGCACCTGCTGACGCTGCCGGCCACGCAGGCCCGCGGCTGGCTGGGCGAGCACGGGCTGGGCGAGGTGGCCGGCGCGGTGGCCGCCAACTTCCAGCCCGCCTTCTGGTGCGCCCTGCTGGGCTTGCTGGCCATGTGGCTGCCGGCCTGCACGCGGCGCCTGCCCGCCGACCGGCCGGCCACGGCGCCCTAGCGCCCGCCGGTAGGGTGGGGCCCATGCCGCCTCCCCCGCGACCGCCGCGCTCGCCCGGGCCCGCACGGCCCGAGGCGTCCGGGCCGGCCCGCCTGCCCCGGCTGCCGGACAGCCCCGGCCCGCTGGACGGACTGCCGCTCCAGCCCGGTGAGGGGCTGCTGGGGGCCGGGGGCAGCCTCGAGCCCGGCCTCGTGTGGCACGCCTACCGCCACGGCGCCTTCCCGTGGTTCTCGGAGGGCGACCCCGTGCTGTGGTGGTCGCCCGACCCGCGGGCCGTCCTCTGGCCACAGGGCCTGCGCGTGAGCCGGCGCCTGGCGCGCACGCTGCGCAGCGGCCGCTTCGAGGTGCGGCGCGACACGGCCTTCGACGCGGTCGTGGCCGGCTGCGCCGCGCGCGAGTCGACGTGGATCACGGAGGGCATGGCGCGCTGCTACGGCACGCTGCACGCGCAGGGGCGCGCCCACTCCTTCGAGGTGCTGCACGAGGGGCAGCTGTGCGGCGGCCTCTACGGCGTGCGGGTGGGGCCCGTGTTCTGCGCCGAGAGCATGTTCCACACCGAGAGCGATGCCTCGAAGGTGGCCCTCGTGGAGGCCGTGCGTCGCCTGGCGGCCGAGGGCGTCACCTGCATCGACGTGCAGTTCCTCACGCCGCACCTCGTGCGCATGGGCGCCTGCGAGATCCCGCGGCGCGAGTACCTCGGCCTGCTCCCGCGCACGCTGCCCTGACGGCCTCCCGGGGCCGGGAGGCCCGCAGGCTAGTGCGGGGCGCCCTCGGCGCCGCGCGTGGCCAGGTACAGGCGCACCTGCGCCCGCCGGATGGCTGCGTCGCGCAGGGCGTTGCCGGCATCGTCGGCCGGCACCGTGGCCAGCGCCTTGGCCAGGCTGGCACGCGTGGCCGCCACGTCGATGCTGGCCAGCGGGGCGACGCGGTCGGCCAGCACGGTCACGCGAGAGCCGGCCACCTCGGCCACGCCGCCCTCCAGCACCCAGCGCTGCACCTCGCCGCCGGGCCGCGTGATGCGCAGCTCGCCCTCGCCCAGCGCGCCGACGTAGGCCGCGTGCAGCGGCCAGAAGGCCACCTCGCCGCCGTCGCCGGGCACCACCACGCAGCGCGCCTCCCCGTCGAACACGGAGCCCTCGGGCGTGACCACGGCCACGCGCAGCACGCCGGCACCCGACTGCATCGTGTCGCTCATGGGGGCTCCGTTCGTCCCGGCCTAGGCCTTGGCGCCCATGCGCTCGGCGGCCTGGGCGGCCTCCTCGATCGTGCCCACGTACATGAAGGCGCTCTCGGGCAGGTGGTCCCACTTGCCCTCGCACAGCTCCTTGAAGGAGCGGATCGTCTCGGCGCGCGGCACGTTCGAGCCCTGCTTGCCGGTGAAGGCCTCGGCCACGAAGAAGGGCTGCGAGAGGAAGCGCTCGATGCGGCGGGCGCGCTCCACGAGGGTCTTGTCCTCCTCGCTGAGCTCCTCGACGCCCAGGATGGCGATGATGTCCTGCAGCTCCTTGTAGCGCTGCAGGATGCGCACCACCTCGCGTGCCACCTTGTAGTGCTCCTCGCCCACGTACTGCGGGTCCATGATGCGCGACGAGGACGCCAGCGGGTCCACCGCGGGGTAGATGCCCTTCTCGGCGATGCGGCGCTCGAGCACCGTGAAGGCGTCCAGGTGGCTGAAGGCCGTGGCCGGGGCGGGGTCGGTCAGGTCGTCGGCGGGCACGTAGATGGCCTGGATCGAGGTGATGGCACCGCGCTTCGTGGAGGTGATGCGCTCCTGCATCTCGCCCATCTCGGTGGCCAGCGTGGGCTGGTAGCCCACGGCGCTGGGCATGCGGCCCAGCAGCGCCGACACCTCGGAGCCGGCCTGCGTGAAGCGGAACACGTTGTCCACGAACAGCAGCACGTCGGTGCCCTTCGTGTCGCGGAAGTGCTCGGCCATGGTCAGGGCCGTCAGGCCCACGCGCAGGCGGGCGCCCGGGGGCTCGTTCATCTGGCCGAACACCATCACGGTCTGGTCGAGCACCGACTTGCCGGTGCTGCCGATCTTGGCCTCCTGCATCTCGAGCCACAGGTCGTTGCCCTCGCGCGTGCGCTCGCCCACGCCCGCGAACACCGAGTAGCCGCTGTGGAAGCGCGCGATGCGCGCGATCAGCTCCTGGATCACCACCGTCTTGCCCACGCCGGCGCCGCCGAACAGGCCGGTCTTGCCGCCGCGCACGTAGGGCGTGAGCAGGTCGATCACCTTGATGCCCGTCTCGAACAGCTGCGTCTTGGGCTCCAGGTCCTTGAAGGCCGGGGGCGGCATGTGGATCTTGCGCGTCTCGGTGGCCTTGACGGCGCCGCGCTTGTCGATGGCCTCGCCCAGCACGTTGAACACGCGGCCCAGCGTGTTGTCGCCCACCGGCACGGACACCGGCGCACCCGTGTCCACGGCCGCCTGGCCGCGCACGAGGCCGTCGGTGGCGCCCAGCGCCACGCAGCGCACGCGCCCGCCGCCCAGGTGCTGCTGCACCTCGCCCACGAGGCGCTTGGCCCCGTCGCGGGTGCTCACCTGGCACTCGATGGCGTTGTAGATGGCGGGCAGCCGGTCTTCCTCGAACTCGCAGTCGAAGGTGCTGCCGATGACCTGCGTGATCTTGCCGGGGTTGGCCATGGGGGGCTCCGGGTCGTCCGTGGGGATGCGTAAGGGGGGGTGGAACGGTGGGGAAGGGAGGGGCGGGGTTGCCCGCGGGGCTACTCGAGCGCGGCCGCGCCGCCCATGATCTCGGAGAGCTCCGTGGTGATCAGGGTCTGGCGGCTGCGGTTGTAGAGCATGGTGAGCGACTTGATCATGTCGCGCGCGTTGTCGGTGGCGGCCTTCATGGCCACCATGCGCGCGGTCTGCTCGCTGACCGCGGCGTCCAGGAAGGCCTGGAACACGTGCATGCGCACGCTGCGCGGCAGCAGCTCGCCCAGGATCGCTGCAGCATCGGGCTCGAAGATCACCTGCGGGCCGCCGGTGTCGGCCGCCGGCGCGGGCGCGGGCGCGGGCGCCTCGCCCTCGTCCACCCAGCCTTCCGCCACCGCGGGCTCGTCGGCAAACAGGTCCACCACGGCGCCGGCGGCGCCCGGCAGCACCAGCGGCAGCACCTGCTCGGAGGTCGCGCGCTGGCGCGCGGCCGACTCGAACTTGGTGTACACGACGTGCAGCTCGTCGATCTCGCCGGCGGCGTAGCGGCGCAGGAAGTCGCTGGTCAGCGCGTCCACCGCCTCGTAGGCCGGCTTGTCCTCGAACTCCTTGTGCAGCGCCGCCACCTCGACCTTCTGGTAGCGCAGCATCCCGCCCAGCTTCTTGCCGCAGGCGTGGACCTCCACCTCGACGCCCCGCGCGGCCATGCGCGTGCGGAAGGCCGAGAGCTCACGCCCCACGTTGCTGTTGTAGCCACCGCACAGCCCGCGGTTGCCGGCCACGGCCAGCACGGCCACGCGCCGGGGCTTGCGCACCTCCAGCAGCGGGTGGCGGAAGCCCCCGGCCGCGGCGGCCAGGCGCCCGATGAGCGAGGTGAGCGTGTCCGTGTACGGGCGCGCCGCCACGGCGCGGTCGAACGCGCGCTTGAACTTCGCCGTCGCGATCATCTGCATCGTCTTCGTGATCTTGGCGATGTTCTGGACGGCGTGGCGACGCTTGAGGATGGCACGCGGCTTGGCCATGGCTCCCTTCGGTGCGCTGCGGCGGTCGGGGGTTGCGTTGCGGTGGGGTGGAGGGGTGGATGGGGCGGCGCGCGAGGCGCCGCGTGGCTAGCGGGGGTCGGCGGCGCGGCCGGCCAGGAAGGCCTCGGTGAACTGGCCCAGGATGCGGCCCAGCTCGGCCTCGACGGCGTCGTCGATGTTCTTCTTGGCCATGAACTGCTCGCGGAACTGCGCGTGGCTCTCGCGCACGTGCTGCAGCACCTGCTCCTCGTACTCGCGCACGCGCGAGAGCGGCACCTTGTCGAGGAAGCCGTTGGCCGCCGCGTAGATGATCGTGACCTGGTCGATCACGTGCATGGGCTTGAACTGCGGCTGCTTGAGGATCTCCACCATGCGACGGCCGCGGTCCAGCGAGGCCTGCGTGGTGGCGTCCAGGTCGGTGCCCAGCTGGGCGAAGGCCTCCAGCTCGCGGAAGGCGGCCAGGTTCAGGCGCAGGCCGCCGGCCACCTTCTTGTGCTTCATGGCCTTGATCTGCGCGTTGCCGCCCACGCGCGACACCGAGATGCCCACGTCGATGGCGGGGCGCACGTTGGCGCGGAACAGGTCGGGCTGCAGGTAGATCTGGCCGTCCGTGATCGAGATCACGTTGGTCGGGATGTAGGCCGACACCTCGCCTTCCTGCGTCTCGATGATGGGCAGGGCCGTCAGCGAGCCGGCGCCCAGGTCGTCGGAGAGCTTGCAGGCGCGCTCCAGCAGGCGGCTGTGCAGGTAGAACACGTCGCCGGGGTAGGCCTCGCGGCCCGGGGGACGGCGCAGCAGCAGCGACAGCTGGCGGTAGGCCACGGCCTGCTTGGTCAGGTCGTCGTACACGCACAGCGTGTGGCGCTTGTGCTTGTACATGAGGTGCTCGGCCATCGCGCAGCCGGCGTAGGGCGCGATGTACTGCAGCGGCGCCGGCGACGAGGCCGAGGCCACCACCACGATGGTGTAGTCCAGCGCGCCCGAGCGGCGCAGGTCCTCCACCACGCCGGCCACGGTGGAGTCCTTCTGGCCCACCGCGACGTAGACGCACACCACGTTCTCGGACTTCTGGTTGATGATCGCGTCCACCGCGATGGCCGTCTTGCCCGTCTTGCGGTCGCCGATGATCAGCTCGCGCTGGCCGCGGCCGATGGGCGTCATGGCGTCGATGGCCTTGATGCCCGTCTGCAGCGGCTCCTTCACCGGCTGGCGGTCGGCGATGCCGGGGGCGATCATCTCCACCGGGCGCGTGGCCTCCTTCTGGATCGGGCCCTTGCCGTCCAGCGGGTTGCCCAGCGGGTCCACCACGCGGCCGATGAGTCCGGGGCCCACGGGCACCTCGAGCAGCGCGCCCAGGCGCTTGACGCTCATGCCCTCCTTGAGGTCCTTGGCGTCGCCCAGCACGATGGCGCCGATCGAGCCCTCTTCCAGGTTGAACACCTGGCCGCGCACGCCGTTCTCGAACTCGAGCATCTCGGCGGCGCCGGCCTTCTCCAGGCCGTAGATGCGGGCGATGCCGTCGCCCACCTCCAGGATGGTGCCGACCTCGGCCACGTCGACCTTGGCGTCGAAGCCCTCGAGCTCCTTGCGGATGACGGAGGTGATTTCCTCAGGGTTCAGGCGCATGGCGTCCTCCTCGGCTGCTAGGCACCCGCGCTGCGGGAGCCTCGTTCGATGATCTGCTGCTTGAGCCGCACAAGGTGGCGACGCGCGCTGCCGTCGGCGAGCCAGTCGCCGATGCGGACCACGGCGCCGGCCACCAGCTCCGGCTTGACGACGTTGCGGGCCATCGGGGTCTTGCCCGTGGCCTGCGCCACCTGGCCGGCGAGGCGCGCGAGCGCCTCGGGCGAGAGCGGCACGGCGGTGCTGATCGTGACCGGCACGCGGCCCAGGCGCTGGTCGAGCAGCGCCTCGGCCGCGTCGGCGATGGCCGGCAGCAGGTCCAGCCGGCCCTTCTGGTCCAGCAGGCGCACGAAGGCCGTGACCTTCGCCGGCAGGCGCTGGCCGAGCGCTGCGATGGCCGCTGCCTTGTCGGCGCGGCGCACCTTGCTGCTCAGGAAGTAGGCCCGCATGCGCCGGTCGGCGCGCCACGCCGCGGCCAGCGCCACGAGGGCCTCGCCCGCCTCGCGCGCGGACTCCAGGCCCCCGCGCGCGGCGGCCGAGTCCAGCAGCGCCTCGGCGTAGGCGCGCGCCCCGGAAGCGATGCCCTGGGCGGCCATCAGCTGCCCTTGCCCGCGCGGGAGGCCTGCACCTGGCCCACCACGTCGGCCACGAGGCGCTCGTGGCCCGCGGCGTCCAGGCTCTTGTGCACGATGCGCGAGGCGGCCTCGGTGGCCAGCTGGGCGGCGTCGCGCACCAGCGTGTCCCAGGCGGCGAGGCGGGCCTGGTCGATCTCCTTCACGGCGCGTTGCTTGGCCGCCTCGGCCTCGCTGCGCGCCGAGGCCTCGATCTGGGCCTTGAGCGCCTGCGCGTCACGCTTGGCTTCCTCGAGGATGGCCTTGGCCTCCTCGGCGGCGTGGGCCATGCGCGCCTCGTACTCCTGCACGACGGCCTGGGCCCGGTCGCTGGCCGCCTTCGCGTCGTCCACCGCCTTGCGGATCGTGTCCTCGCGCTCCTTGAGGCCCTTGAGGATCGGGCCCCAGGCGAACTTGCCCAGCACCACCAGCAGCACGACGAACACCGCGATGGCCACGATGGCCGAGGCGGGGTCGACGTCCATGAGGCCGGGCTTGGCCGCGCCCGCCTCGCCCGCGAGGGCCGGCAGCGCAGGCATGAGCAGCACGAGCAGGATCGGCAGCCACCAGCGACGCATGGGGAGCTCCTGGTCAGGACATGGGATGGCCGAGGGACCCGGGGGGCGCGGGCCAGGCGGGTTCACGGCGGCGGCCCGAGCGGGCCGCCGCCGCCTCCCCCCGTGGGAGCCGGGCCGCAAGGCCCGGCAGGGGACCTGGCCCTACTTGGGCAGGAACAGCATCACCACGATGAGGGCGAAGAACGTGAAGCCCTCGATCAGGGCGCACGAGATCAGCATCGACGTGAAGATGCCGGGACGGGCCTCGGGCTGGCGGGCGATCGACTCCACGGCCTTGCTGCCGATGTTGCCGATGGCCTTGGCGGCGCCCATCACGATCAGCGCGGCGCCCAGCGCGGCGCCGAAGCGGCCGAAGCCGAGGTCGGGGAACAGGGCCTCGGCGAGGAACGACAGAGCCAGGTCGAACGTACCCATGGGGGGACTCCGGGGGGAAATGGCGCCTTGCGACGCCGGTTGGGGGGATCAGGGGGGAAGTGCCGCCTGGCAGGACCGCTCCCGGGGCTAGTGCTCCGGGTGGACGGCCATGCCGACGAACAGCGTGGTCAGGAAGGTGAAGAGGTAGGCCTGCAGGAAGGCGACGAAGAGCTCGAGCAGGCTGATCGCCACGCCGCCCGCCACCGACACGGCCGTGATGCCGTAGCCGGCGCCCGCCATGTGGATGCCCGTGATACCGAAGCCCAGGATCACGGCCAGCACGATGTGGCCCGCCACCATGTTGGCGAAGAGGCGCACGGCCAGCGCGAAGGGCTTGATGATCGCCGCCACGATCTCCAGCGGGATGAAGAGGATCAGCAGGATCGGGTGCACGTGCGGCACGAAGTTCTGGCAGTAGTGGATGAAGCCCTGCTCACGGATTCCGGCGAGGTGGATGAAGAGGAACGAGCACAGCGCCAGGCCGCCGGCGATGGAGATGTTGCCAGTCGCCGTCCCGCCCACGTGCTCGAGGCGCGCGTCCACCTGCCCCAGCGCAGCGCCGACCGGGATCATCCCCAGCAGGTTGGCCGTCAGGATCAGGAAGAACAGGGTCCAGATGACCGGGATGTACTTGTCCGTGTTGTGGCCCAGGATGGGGCGCGCGACGTCCTCGCGCAGGAACTGGAGCACCGACTCGACCAGGTTGCGCAGGCCGGTGGGCACCACGCCGCGCGCCGCGGCGGCGATGGGCATCACGACCAGCAGCAGCAGCCCCGCAGCCGCGAGCATCAGCATGTGGTTGGTCACCGGGTGACCGCCCAGCTCGAACAGGCGGTGCGGCAACACGTGCGACTCGGGGTCGGCAGCGCCCAGCACGGGGATCGAGGGCCACGAGGTCATGCGCCTGCTCCGCCGCGCTACGAGGGACCGGGGGGGGAAGGGAGGTCGCGCATGCGGCCGCGGACCTCCGCAGCGGCCTGCGCCACCTCCAGCACGAGCGCGGAAAGGTACAAGGCACCGAGGACGAGGCCGAATGCCGCGAGGGGCGTGACCCCCGCCTGCGCAGCCAGCCACGCCAGCACGAGGGTGGCGATCATGCGCACGCCCATGCCGGCCAGCGCCGCCTGCGCAGCGGCCTCGGGCGTGCGCTGCGGCACGAGCCGGCCCGCGAGCCGTCCCAGCAGGGTGCCGCTGAAGGCCACCGCGGCAGCCCAGGGCACGGTGGCCGCGGCCTCGGGCCCGGCCACGGCCCAGCACAGGGCGGCCGCGGCCGCGCCGACCAGCAGCGTGAGCAGGGCGTGGGCCGCCAGCATGCGCAAGGGCGCACTACCTCCCGTCGGCAGGCCGGTCGCAGCCCGCACGGCGCGGGAGACTACCCGTGGGGCGGCCCGGGCGGCGCCTTCGGCGGCGTGCCCGCGGGGGGCGTCCCGCGCTCTCCGGCCAGCGCCGCCTTCACCAGCAGGTAGAGGCCCGAGGCCACGCCCAGCATGGCCCCCGCCAGCGTGCCCCACGGGCTCCAGCCCATGCGCCCGTCCAGCCACCATCCGCCCCAGGTGCAGAGTGCCACCGAGAGCCCGAACTCCAGGCCCACGCTGGCCCAGCGCGCCCAGCCCTGCCCGGGATCGGCGGCCCGCTCCCACGGCAGCACGGGCCGCCGGTAGGGCTTGGTGGCCAGCGGCCCGGCGCTGCCGGCGTCGCGGGCGGGGGCCGTGGGAGGCGTGGAGCCGGGCTCGGAGGGGGTCTTGGCCTCGCTCACGCGTGCATCCAGCGCATGGGGCCAAGCGTACCTTGGGCCCCATGCGCGCGGCCCTGCACCTGCTGGAACTGGGTGGCGTGGTGCTGGCCGAGACGCTGGCCCGCACGCTCACGGGGCCGGCCGTGGGCCGCGTGGCACGCGCGGCGGGCCGCGCGTGGTACCGCCTGGACGGCCGCCGGCGGCGGCGTGCGCTGGAGAACCTGCGCGTGGCCTTCCCGGCGCTGGCACCCTCCCAGCGCGAGGACCTGGCCCGCCGGGCCATGGGCCAGCTGCTGCAGGTGCCCCTGGAGGTGATGACCTCCTCGCGCTTCCTGCCCACGCTGGAAGTGATGCGGCGGCAGGTGCAGCAGCATGGCGACTGGGAGGCCTTCCACGCCGACGTGGCGCGGGGCGCGGGGGGGATCGTGGTGGCGGCCCACCTGGGCTCCTGGGAGGTTGCCGCCCGTGCGCTGCTGCTGGCCGGGGTTCCTGCCCGCGCCGTCATGCGGCCCCTGGACAACCCTTGGCTCAACCAGCGCATCGTGGGCTCGCGCGGGGGCGACGGGCGCGTGATCGGCAAGCGCGGCGCAGCGCGGCAGGTGCTGTCCACCGTGCGCGAGCGGCGCTGGGCCGCCCTGCTGGCTGACCAGAACGCCGGCCGCAAGGGCGTGTTCGTGCCCTTCTTCGGGCTGCCCGCCAGCACGCACGCCTTGCCCGCCATGCTGGCGCTGCGCCTGCGTTGCCCGCTCTACGCCACGGCCTGCCTGCGCGCGGCACGGGGTCCGTGGACCTACGACCTGCACTACCGGCGCATCCTGCCCGGCGGTCGCGGCCCCTCCACGGGCGCGGCGCCGCAGGTTGACGAGGTGCTCGCCGCCGTGAGTGCCGCCATCGAGGGCTGGGTGCGGCTGGCGCCCGAGCAGTACAACTGGGTGCACCGCCGCTGGCGCACCCGCCCGCCGGGCGAGGCGCCCGGCACGCAGGTGCCGGCGTACGCGCTCGAGGACTAGTGTTCGCATCATGTTCGTTTGCGTGATGTTCGCATCATGACCCGCATCCGCCGCGCCGCCGCGCGGGGCCGGGCTCGCGGGTGCGGGGGGTAGCATCGCCGCCGCATGGCGTCGCCGGCACCCGATCCGCTGCCGCCCTTCGAGGCCTCGCGCTTCCACACCCGTCCGCTGGGCGGCCGCGAGCACCTGGTGGAGGTGGGGCGCTTCGCCAAGGCCGTGCCGGCCGGGGCCTCGGCGGCTGCCTTCCTCGACTCGTTGCCCGACTTCCTGGGGGCGCGGGCCCTGCGCGGCCTCGTGGAGGCGATCGTGCAGGCGCACCGGGCCGGCCGGCCGGTGGTGGTGGGCCTGGGCGGCCACGTGGTCAAGACCGGACTGGGCCCGCTGCTCGTGGACCTCGCCGAGCGGCGCATCGTCACCGGCTTCGTGCTCAACGGCGCCGCGGCCATCCACGACGCCGAGGTGGCGTGGGTGGGCTCCACGAGCGAGGACGTGGGCGGCGGCATCTTCGAGGGCCGCTACGGCAACGCGCACGAGACGGGGCAGCTGTTCGCCGACGCGGCGCGCGAGGCCGCCACGGGCGGCCTGGGCCTGGGCACGGCGCTGGGGCGCCTGCTGGTGGCGCGCGGTCCCGCGCACCCGGGCCTCTCGCTGCTGTGCGCGGCCACGCGCCTGTCGCTGCCCGTGACGGTGCACGTGGCCATCGGCACCGACACGGTGCACATGCATCCCGCCTGCGACGGTGCCGCGCTGGGGGCCGCCACGCACCGCGACTTCCTGCGCCTGTGCGCGCTGGTGGAGCGCATGGACGGAGGCGTCTACCTCAACGTGGGCAGCGCCGTGGTGCTGCCCGAGGTGTTCATGAAGGCCGTGGCGATGGTGCACAACGCCGACCCGTCGCGGCGCGTGGGCATCACGACGGGCAACCTCGACATGCTGCGCCACTACCGCCCGCGCGTGAACGTGGTGGAACGGC
The DNA here is from genome assembly GCA_964228555.1 of Planctomycetota bacterium. Lineage (GTDB taxonomy): Bacteria > Planctomycetota > PLA2 > PLA2 > JAEUHO01 > CAXQZU01. Next base: position 14,802 of record CAXQZU010000057.1, on the reverse strand, counting down.
CCGCCGTGCAGGGCTTCGACGTGGCGGGGCACCACGAGATCAACCTGCCGCTGCTGCGGCTGGCCGTGCTGGAGGCGCTGGCGCGCCCGTCGGCCGGGGGCCGCGCGTGACCCGCCCGGCCTCCGAGGTGCTGGCCTCGCTGGCGCGCAAGCGCCTCGTGGTGGTGGGCGACGTGATGGTGGACCGCTACGTGCAGGGCGTGGTGACGCGCGTGAGCCCGGAGGCGCCCATCCCGGTGCTGCGCGCCGACGGCACCAGCGAGCGGCTGGGCGGCGCCGCGTCGGTGGCCGCCGACGTGGCGGCGCTGGGCGCCGAGGCGGTCCTGGTGGGCGTGGTGGGCGACGATGCGCTGGCCGCCACCGTGCCGGCGCTGGCAGCGGCGGTGGGGGTGAGCCTGTGCACCGTGGCCGAGCCGGGCCGGCTCACCACGCTCAAGACACGCCACCTCGCGGCACGCCACGCGGGCTCCCAGCAGGTGCTGCGCGTGGACACGGAGACCACCGGCCCGGTGTCGCATGCCACGGAGCAGGCCCTGCTTGCCGCGCTGGCGCGGGCCCTGGATGGCGCCGCGGGCGTGCTGGTGAGCGACTACGCCAAGGGCCTGCTCACGCCGCGCGTGCTGGAGGGCGTGCTGGCCGCCGCGCGCGCGCGCGGGCTGCCGGTGCTGGTGGACCCCAAGGGCCAGCGCTACGAGCGCTACCGCGGGGCCACGTGCATCACGCCCAACCGCAACGAGGCCGCCGAGGCCACCGGGCTGCCCGTGCGCGACCTTGCGGGCGCCGAGCGCGCGGCCGAGCGCCTGCTGGAGCAGGTGGGCTGCACCTTCGTGCTGGTCACGCTGGACCGCGACGGCATGTACCTCAAGGAGCGCGGCCAGCGCGGCGTGCACATCCCGACGACCCCCCGCGAGGTGTTCGACGTGACGGGCGCGGGCGACATGGTGCTGGCCGTGCTGGCGCTGGCGCTGGCGTCGGGCGCCACGGCGCTGGAGGCCGCCACGCTGGCCAACGTGGCCGCAGGCCTCGAGGTGGAGCACGTGGGCGTGGTGCCGCTGACGCGCTCGGAGATCGCCGCGCGGCTGGCGGCCGAGGGACAGGGCGGCAGCAAGGAGCTGACGCGGGAGGACGCGGTGGCCGTCGTGGGCCGGGCGCGCGCAGCGGGGCGGCGCGTCGTGTTCACCAACGGCTGCTTCGACGTGCTGCACGCGGGCCACGTGCGCTACCTCGCCGCGGCTCGCGCCGAGGGCGACCTGCTCGTGGTGGGCCTCAACGACGATGCCAGCGTGACGCGGCTCAAGGGACCGGCCCGGCCCGTGAACCCGGCGGGCGACCGCGTGGCCGTGCTCTCGGCCCTGGCGGCGGTGGACCATGTCGTGCTGTTCGGCGAGGACACGCCCGAGGCGCTCATCCGGGCCCTGCAGCCCGACGTGCTGGTCAAGGGAGAGGACTGGGCGAAGAAGGGCGTGGTGGGCCGTGACATCGTCGAGGCCCGCGGCGGGCGCGTGGTGCTGATGCCGCTGCTGGAGGGCCGCAGCAGCAGCGCCACGATCGAGCGCCTGCGCGGCTGAGCGCGCCGGGGCGCGCGCCGCCAGCCGGCCCTCAGCGGGCCACGCTGTCGAGCATCGCCTCGGCCTCGGACTGCCAGCGGCCCTTTTTCCAGCCCAGCACCTTGTCGAGGTCCGGCAGGCTGTCGCGCTTGAGCAGGTCGCGCAGCACGTCGCCCAGCTTGCGCGCGCCCTTGCCCCCGTCGGCGCGCAGCAAGGCCAGCGCCAGGGCCGTGGCCTGCGCGGCGGCCACGTCCACCTCCTGCGCGTCCACGGCCTCGCCGTGGAACGTCACCTTGACCGTGCGCCGCGGCCACTCGCGCGCCTTGGCGGCATCGACCTCGAGGAAGCGCTCCCACGACAGCAGCACGCCCTCCTTGCGCAGGGCCCCGGCGGCGTGCAGCCGCCAGCAGCGTCGCGGGTCGATGTCGCCCGCCTCGCCGCCGGGCGCACGCTGGAAGCCTTCCAGCGCGCCGCCCAGCCCGTCGAGCAGCCAGGCGCCGCGGCCCTGCACCCACGCCGCGCCCTTGCCGCCGAGGTGCAGGCGCGCGATCACGGGTGCAGCCCCCATGAGCAGCGCCGCATGCGGTCCGGCGAAGCCGTTGTGGCGGTCGCGCGCGCAGCACAGCAGCCGGTCGCTGGCCGGCGGCAGCTGGCGGTCCAGCCACGCGGAGCGCGCCTGCATGTCGCGCTGGTCTTCGGGCCGCTTGAGCAGGCGCTGTCCCAGGCGGTCGTAGGTGGCCGCCTCCTGCGCCAGCACCACGTCCACGAGGCGCGTGTCGGCGGGCTGCCCGCCCCCCAGCCGCTCCGCGAGGTGACGCCGTGCCTGCTCCAGCGTGCACAGGGCGGCGAGCGCCTCGGGGGCCTTGAGGTCGGTGATGAGCCGCCACGGCCCCAGCGTGGCGCAGCAGGCCTCGGGCCACGCGACGCGCACGCGCAGCAGCGCGTCGTCCCACTCGGGCGGGAAGGCGAGGTCGCCGGCCAGCGGGCCTGCGGCCTGCGCCAGCACGGACTGCTCCAGGTCGCCGAAGGTGCCCGCGAAGGCGTGGCCCGCCTGCTGCAGCGCGGCGAGCAGCGCGCCGTAGGTCGCGCCGTAGGCGTGCGCCCGCAGCTGCAGCGGGTAGCACTCCACGGGGTCCACGCCCGAGGCCTCGAGCCGCTCGCCGAAGCGCGCGTACTCGTCGCCCAGCGCGTGCAGCACCTTGTCACGCCGGGCGGCGAAGTCGGCCGGCGGTGCGAGGCCCTCGAGCAGCTGCGCGTCGCTCCACGACTCGAGGGCGGCGGTGGCCTCCGTGTCGCCGGGCTTGGCGGCCAGCACGCGCGAGGCGAGGTACCAGGCCTGGCGGCGCAGGTCGTCCTTCACCGCCTGCTTGAGCAGCGGGGCCAGCGCCTTGGCCTCGGCGGCGAGCAGGGCCTTCCACTCGGGCTCTGCGCGCCAGTCGCGCGGCTCCTCTGCGCCCGCACGGGCGGGCAGCAGCGAGAGCACGGCGAGCACGACGGGCAGGGCCTGCCGCAGGGCCCGGGCCGGGGCGAGGGGGGCGGAGCGCATGCGCGCCATCCTACGCCGTGGGCCGTGGGCTCGCCGGACGGGCAGCCGGCTAGCGCGCGGGCGCGGCCGGGGCGGAGGGGGCGGCAGGGGCGGGCGTGATGACGGGCACGCGCGAGCGCATCGCGGCCCGCTTGAGGAACAGCACCGCGAACGCCGTGTCGAGCACGAGGTGCTCGTGCTGCCAGCCCCCGTCGTCGCGTTGCTGGGCCAGCAGCCACTCGGCGCCCGCGAGGTACCAGTCGTGCGCACCGATGAAGCGGCTGCGCGCCAGCACGCCGGCGCGCTCGAGGCCGTAGAGGAAGTAGTAGTGCCACGCGTTGCCCGGCTGGCCGGGATTGCGATCGACGGCGAAGTGCTCCTGCAGCCACCCCAGGGCGTCGCGCACGGCCTTGCGCGTGCGCGTGCGCAGGGCGGCATCGAAGCGCCGGCTGCTCCACAGCTCGTCCTGGCAGATGGCGAGGCAGGCGAGGCCCGCCGTGGTCATGGCCCCGGTGGCGGGATCGGCCTTGAGCTCGGGGCCGCGGTAGTTCCAGCCGCGGGCGCGGGCGGCCTCCGTCACCACGACCCGGTACTCCCCGCGCGCCTCCGTGAGGCGCAGGCGCACCTCGGGACCTGTCACCTGCTGGCTGGCCAGCACGGCCTCCAGCGCGGCCATCCACGCCTCCAGCGGCACCTTGAGCCCGCAGCGTGACGCGGCCCACAGGCCCAGCAGGGCCACCTGCGTGTTGCTCAGGTCGCTGCCGCCCTCGGGGTAGCGCCACAGCCCACCGCGCTGGCTGGCCACGAGGTAGTCCACGCCCCGCTGCATCCACGCCTTGTCCTCCGCGCTCATGCGGCTGGCGCAGGGATCCTTGGGCAGGGGCTGGCCGTAGGCGTCCAGCGCCTCGGGCGCTGCGCCCTCGACGCCGGCGTGCCGTGCGTGCAGCGCCATCAGCAGCACGCCCACGCTGTAGACGCGTTCCACGGGCAGCGTGCGCATGAAGCCGAAGGCACGCGCGATGCGCGCGTCATCATGGCGTGCGCCACCCATCAGGCAGGACAGCGTCATGAGCGCGCTCACGCCCAGCCGCTGCGAGGCCAGCGACGAGGCGTTGGCGCCGCCGGGCGCCGCCGCGGCCACGTGGTCCTCCACGGGCCACGATCCGTCCTGTGCCTGGCGGCGGAAGAGCAGGTCCACGCCCCGGTCCACGGCGGCGTCCACGCGTGCGCGGAAGGCCGGCGGGTAGGCCGCGTCGGGCTCGCGTTCCGGCCCGGCCGGTGCCGGCGCCGGCCCGGCGCCGCCGCCTGCCTGGAGGCAGCGCGCGGGCGTGCCCAGCAGCACGGCCAGCGCGAGAGAGGCCCCGCACGCGACCGCCAGGCGGCGCGGTGCGCGCAGGCGCTGGGGCAGCAGGGGGTCTCGACGCACGCCGGCGGCCATCGCCGCAGTCTAGCGAGGCGAGGCACGCGCCGCCGTCCTACACTGCCGCACCGTGGATGCGTCCCCGACCCCGCCTGCCCGCGGCGCGCGCCGCGCGGTGATCCTCGACCGCGACGGCACGCTGATCCACGACCCGGGCTACCTGGGCGATCCCGACGGGGTGCAGCTGCTGCCGCACGTGGGGGAGTCGCTGCGTGCGCTGCGCGATGCCGGCTTCCTGCTTGTCGTGGCCACCAACCAGTCGGGCATCGCGCGCGGACGCTACACGCTGGAGCGCTACCGCGAGGTGGAAGCCCGCGTGGCGCAGGTGCTGCGGGTCGAGGGCGTCGCGCTGGCGGCCACCTACATGTGCCCGTACCACCCCGAGGGCAGCGTGGCGGCCTACGCCCGCGAGCACGAGGACCGCAAGCCCGGCCACGGCATGTGGCTGCGCGCAGCCTCCGACCTGGGGCTGGACCTCGCGCGCTGCTACTCGGTGGGCGACGGCGAGCGCGATGCCGTCGCAGGCCGGCGTGCGGGCACCGTGTCGGTGCTCGTGGCCGGCGAGCGAGACAAGTGGCCGCTGCCGCCCGGCGGGCCGCTGGACCCCGACTTCACCGCGCGCGACCTGCGCGAGGCGGTGCAGTGGATCCTGCTGCGCGAGGGCCGCCCGCTGCTGCCGCCGCGCGACGCAGGCTGCGGGACGCGTGCATGAGCGCCGCCGACAAGGTGCACTCGCAGGCGCGGCTGCTCGAGCTGCTGCAGGGCCACCGCCGTGCCGGGCGGCGCATCGTGCTCACCAACGGCGCCTTCGACCTCCTGCACGTGGGCCATGTGCGCTCGCTGGAGGAGGCGGCCACGCTGGGCGGCGTGCTGGTCGTGGCGGTGAACAGCGATCGTGGCGTGCGGCTGGCCAAGGGCGCGGGTCGCCCGGTGGTGCCCGAGCGCGAGCGCGCCGAGCTGGTGGCCGCGCTGGGCTGCGTGGACCACGTGCTGGTCTTCGACGACCCCACGGTGGACCGGCTGCTGGAGCTGCTGCGGCCTGACGTGCACGCCAAGGGCCGCGACTACACGCTGGACACGCTGCCCGAGCGCGAGACGGCGCGGCGCCTGGGCATCGAGATGGCCATCGTGGGCGACGCCAAGGAGCATGCCTCGAGCGCGCTGGTGGCACGCGCGGCCGCCGCACACGACGCCCATGACGCCGTGGTGCAGGCCAGCCTCGGCGGGCTGCACGGGCTGGCCACGCGGGCCGGGCAGCGCCAGCTCGCGCAGGCGGGCTGGTGGGACGCGCGGCGCCTGCTCTCGGCCGGGCGCGGGACGCCCGGCGAGGCGCAGCGCATCGACGTGGGCGGCGTGCCGGCCTTCGTCACGGCGTGGGTGCCGCGCCGCCGGCGCGACGACCCGCTGGAGGAGGTGCAGCACCGCCTCGCCTTGCGCGCCGCCGGCCTGCGTGCGCCCGAGCCCTGGCTGGGCCTGGAGGGCCGGCTGGAGGGCGAGCGCGTGGGCCTGCTGGTGGTGCGCGAGGCACGCGGCCTGCCGCTGGACCAGTACCTGGCGCTGCACCTGCCCAGCGCGGGAGCGCGACAGCGCGCTGCGATGGCGCGCGGCCTGGGCCTGGCGCTGCGGGCGCTGCACACGGCGCGCTTCCTCGTGCCGCGGCTGGAGGCCCGTCACCTGCTCGTGGACGGCTCGCTGGCGGGGGGCGCCCGCTCGCTGGTGCTGGTGGCCCCGGGGGGCATGGAGCGCGCCGGCAGCCGGCTGCGTCCCCGTCATGTGGTGCCTGCGCTGGCCACGCTGGCGGCCTCGCTGCGCGAGACCACGCCCGACCGCTTCCGCCTTGCCGTGCTGCGGGCCTACCTGTCGGGCTCGCTCAAGCACGCCCGCTCGTGGATGCGCGCCATCGCGCGCGCCTGAGCCGCCGCTCAGAACAGCGGGTAGAGGAAGGGCCCCAGCGGGCCGGCCGCCAGCACCAGCAGCGCGGCCACCAGCACCAGCAGCACGATCACGGGGGCCAGCCACCACGCCTTGTGGCGCCACAGCAGCGTGCCCAGCTCGCCCAGGAAGCCACGGCGCGGCGCCTGCGCGAGCCGCTGGACCTCGTCGCCGGGGCTGGGCGTGGGCTGCGGCACGCGCGCCATCCTACGAGGCATCGAACGCGGTGCTGCGCGGGTCGGGGGCGCGCCGGGGCTGCCACGCGCTCGTCGCGCGCCGGCCCGCGCGCAGCGCCAGCGGGTCGTGGCCCACGAGGCGGGCCAGCACGCCCAGCGGCGTGAGCACGCCGAGGTAGATGGCCGACAGCAGCAGGCCCGAGACGAGTCGCGCCAGCGGCGCCGTGACCGCCAGCCATGCCCGGTGGGCGCGCTCGCGCCAGCGGCTCACCAGCAGCAGCGCCAGCGTGCCCAGCAGGCCCGCGGCCAGCACCGGCAGGGCCGCGGCGGGCCCGGGGCCGCGCAGCCACAGCCAGGTGCCCAGCAGCCCCAGCAGGAAGGCCGGCACGAGGGCGAAGAGCAGGCGGGCGAGGGCCGAGGGCGGCAGCTCGGGCAGTGCGCCCGGCGCGCCCTCCAGCACGTCCTGTGTGCGTGCGCGCCCGGGGGCCTGCGCCGCGGCCACGCCCGGGGGCTTGTCCACCACCACGCAGTCTTCCAGCACGAGCACGTCGATCCCGGTGGCCAGGTAGGTGCGCCACGCGTCCTGCGGCGTGGCCACGATGGGCTCGTCCTTCACGTTGAAGGAGGTGTTGACCAGCACGGGACAGCCGGTGCGCGCGTGGAAGGCCTCCAGCAGGCCGTGCAGCGCGGGCGCGCGCTCGCGGTCCACGGTCTGCACGCGCGCCGAGCCATCCACGTGGGTGACCGCGGGGATGGTGCTGCGCGCGGCATGCAGGCGTGCGAGCCCCTGCAGGCCCGCGTCGCCCGGGGCCGCCGGCAGGCGCTGGCTGCTGGCCACGGGCGCCACGACCAGCATGTAGGGGCTGGCGTGGCCGCCCAGGCCGAACCACGCATCCGCATGCTCGGCCAGCACGGCGGGCGCGAAGGGACGGAACGACTCGCGGAACTTCACCATCTGGTTCACGCGCGACTGCATGCCGGCCACCCGCGGGTCGGCCAGGATGCTGCGACCGCCCAGTGCCCGCGGCCCGTACTCCATCGCGCCCTCGAACCAGCCCACCACCTTGCCCTCGGCCAGCAGGCCGGCCACGCGCGCCGCGCGGGCGGCTGCGCCGGCGTGCACCTCGTAGCGCGCGCCCGCCGCGTCGAGCCCGGCGCGGCACGCCTCCGGGGCGTGGCGGGGGCCCAGCCGCGATCCGCGTTGCGCATCGCCGGGCAGGGCCGTGCGCGGCTGCTCCAGCAGGCCATGCCATGCCCACAGCGCCGCGCCCAGCGCGCTGCCTGCGTCGCCCGCGGCCGGCTGCACCCAGAGGCCCTCCACGCCGGCCTCGCGCAGGATGCGCCCGTTGCCCACGCAGTTGAGCGCCACGCCGCCTGCGAGGCACAGGTGGCGCAGGCCGGTGCGGGCCAGCGCGTGGCGCGCCGCGCGCAGCATCGCCTCCTCCACCACGGCCTGCGCCGAGGCGGCCAGGTCCATGTGCACCTGCTCCAGCGGCGCGCCGGGCGCGCGCGGCACCACGCCCAGCAGGCGGTGCAGCCGGGGCGTGGCCATCGACAGGCCGTGCGCGTAGCCGAGGAAGCGCATGTCGAGGTGCAGCGATCCGTCGTCGTGCAGGCGCACGACGCGCTCCAGCAGCAGGTCCTTGAAGCGCGGGGTGCCGTAGGGGGCCAGCCCCATCAGCTTGTACTCGCCGTCATTCACCTCGAAGCCGCACAGCACGGTGAGCGCCGAGTAGAAGAGCCCCAGCGAGTGGGGGAAGCGCATCTCCTCCAGCAGCTCCAGGCGCGCTCCCTCGCCACGGGCCACGGAGGCCGTGGCCCACTCGCCCACGCCATCGAGCGTGAGCACGGCAGCGCGCTCGAAGGGCGAGGGATAGAAGGCGCTGGCCGCGTGCGAGAGGTGGTGCTCGGCGAACACGAACCGGCGCGGGTAGCCCGGCAGCGCGCGCGCCAGCTCGCGGCTGGGGTGCGCCTTGCGGCGCAGCCAGCCGGGCATCGCGCGCACGAAGGCCGGCAGCGAGCGAGGCGCCACGGCCAGGTGCGTCTCCAGCAGGCGCTGGAACTTGAGCAGCGGCTTCTCGTGCGTCACCACGAGGTCCACGTGCTCCAGCGAGAGCCCTGCCTCGCGCAGGCACCAGGCCACGGCCCCGGCCGGGAAGCGGGCGTCGTGCTTGACGCGCGTGAAGCGCTCCTCCTGCGCCGCGGCCACGATGCGCCCGTCCACCAGCAGGGCCGCGGCCGAGTCGTGGTACCAGGCGCTCAGGCCGAGGATCGTGCGCACGGGGGGAACCTACACCGCACGGCCTCCCGGCGTACGCTGGGCTCTGGAGCGCCCCGCGTGGCCCAGGCCTCGAACCCGTCCCCGCCGCCTGCGCCGCGCACGTCGTGGCTGCGCGCGATCCTGCTGCGCCTCGCGTTGCTGGCGCTGGGCGTGCTCCTCGCGCTGCTGCTGGCCGAGCTGGGCGTGCGGCTCGCCGGCCACGAGGGCCCCAGTGCGACCTTCCGCGACCGCGAGGTGGGCCGGCGCTTCACGCGCGCGTGGTCGGGCGAGGTGTTCATCGAGGAGGCCGGGCGGCCGGTGCACCTCCACTTCAACGCGCACGGCGTGCGCGACCGCGACTGGGCTGCGCTGCCGGCGCCGGGTGCCGTGCGCGTGGCCGTGCTGGGCGACTCGATGGTGGCGGCGCTCGCCACCGACGCGGCCCAGCGCTTCACGGAGCTGGCCGCCCTGCCGCGTCCCGGCGCGAGCGAGCAGCCGCTGGAGGTGCAGAACTGGGGCGTGTCCGGCAGCAGCCCGGCGCTGGCCACGCGCTGGCTGGAGCGGCGCGTGCTGGCCGGGCGGCCGGCCGTGGCCGTCCTGTGCTGGTTCGTGGGCAACGACCTCTCCGACGACTGGCCGGCCCTGGGCGGGCGTCGCGCCCAGGCCGCCACGCTGGACGCAGCCGGCGCGCTGGCCTGGCTGCCGATGGAGGAGGAGACCCGTCCCGCCAGCGAGTGGCTCGCACGTCACAGCCGGCTCTACACCTGGCAGAAGCGGATGCTGGGGCGCCTCGTGTCGCAGGTGCCTGACTCGGCGCGGCCCGGCCTGCGCGCGCTGGAGGTGCAGGACGACCCGCTGCTGCACGACGCGTGGCGCATGGCCGGCGCCGTGCTGTCCCGCTTCGCGTCCAGCGCGCGCGCCGCGGGCGCCCGGCCTGCCGTGCTGGTGATCCCGTGTGCCGAGCAGGCCTACGATGACCTGTGGGAACGATTCGCGTCGCGGCCCCGGCCCGCGGGCCAGCACGTGGAACGCTGGACGGCCAGCGAGCGCGTGCTGGGGCTGGCGCGTGCGGCCGGCATGCACGCGCAGGCGTGGCGCCCGCCCGGCGGCCTGCGCGTGGAGCGTGCGGAGGATCACGTCTTCCTCGGCGGCACCGGGCACCTCAACGACCGGGGCCATGGGCTGCTGCGGGCCGAGCTCTCCACGCTGCTGGCCGCCTCGCTCGCCGCAGGCGACGGGGAGGCGCGATGAGCCCGCCGCGCGCGTCGCGCATGCCGGTCGGCCTGCTGGAGGGCCCGCTGGCGCAGGCCGCGAGGGCGGAGGGCATCGCCAGCGTGGGCGACTTCCTGGACCGCGCCGAGTACGTCCGCGACCTGCCGCAGCGCAGCAATCACCGGCTGGTGGTAGGGGGGCAGGCGCTGCATGCCAAGCGCGCCAAGCCGCGCGGCTTCCTGCGCCGGGTGCCGCGCGAGGATCCCGAGGCCCGCGGCCTGCGGCTGCTGGCGGCCGCCGGCGTGGCGTGCGCCACGGCGGTGCTGTGGGGACGCGACCCGCGGCTGGGCACGCTGGTGGCCACGGTGGACCTCGCGCCGGCGCAGCCGCTGGACGACCTGCTCGCGCAGGGCTGGCTGCCGTCGGGCGGCGCCGAGGGCCTGCTCGAGGCGCTGGCCGGGATGGCGGCGCGCATGCACGACGCGGGCCTCCACCACCGTGACCTCTACCTCAACCACCTGTACGCCGATCCGGGCGCGGGCGGCGCCCCGGGCCGCGTCGTGGTGATCGATGCCGAGCGCGTGGGCCGCCACCGCACGCGGCTGGGCCGCCGCGTGCGCAAGGACCTCGCCTGCTTGCTGGCCTCGGGGCCGGAGAGGTGGTGGGAGCCCGCGCGAGCGGCCCGGCTCGTGCAGGCCTACCTCGAGGCGCGTGGGCTGCCCGCGTCGCTCGCGCCGCGCCTGGAGGCACGGCTGCTGCGCAAGGCGCGCCGCATCCGGCGGCGCATCCCGCGCACGCCGGTGGGAGAGGCGGCCCGTCCCCGCGGGACGGGGCAGGAGCGCAGGCCGTGAGGCTGGGCATCCTGCACGACAGCGCGGACCCGCGCCGTGGCGGCGCCGAGGCACACACCGACGCGCTGGTGCGCCGTGCCCTGGCCGAGGGCGACGAGGTGGTGCTGGCCGTGCTCGAGGGCGAGGGCCCCGCGGGCCGCACCACGCTGCGCAGCGACGCGCCGCGGAGGCGCCCCGCCCGCGACCGCGTGCTGGCCACGCAGGGCGAGCGGCGGCTGCGCGAGGCGGGCTGCGATGTGGTGCTGGCCTTCCGTCACGTGCTGGCCTGCGACGTCTACCTGCCGCACGGCGGGCGGGTGGCGGACGCGCAGGCTGCCGCCGATGCGTCGCGCGGCGGCGTGGGGCTGCTGGCGCGGCTGGCGCGCGCGCTGGGCGGCAAGCACGCCTTCTGGCTCGAGGCCGAGCAGGCCCTGCTGGGCGGGCGCGAGGGCCCGCGCGTGGTGGCGCTGTCCCGTGGGCTGGCCGCGCGCATCGCGCAGGCCTACCCCGCGGCGGCAGGCCGCACGGTGGTGATCCCCAACGGGGTGGACACCGAGCGCTTCGCCCGCGAGCCGTTTGCCGCCGAGGGCGCCGCCCTGCGCCAGCGGCTGGGCGTGGGCACGGCGCCGCTGGCGCTGATGGTGGCGCACCGGCCGCGGCTCAAGGGCCTGCACACCGTGCTGGAGGCCATGGCCAGCCCCAAGGCGCGGGCCTTCGAGACGCCGCTGCACCTGGCGGTGGCGGGGCGGCACGTGGAGCGCGCCTCGCTGGCGCTGGCACGTCGGCTGGGCCTCGCCGGCCGGCTGCACGTGCTGGGCGGGCTGGACGACCCGCGACCGGCCTACGCGGCCGCCGACCTGCTGGTGCAGCCCACGTACCACGATCCCTGCAGCCTCACCACGCTGGAGGCGCTCTCGATGTCGCTGCCGGTGGTGACCACCGTGCACAACGGCGTGAGCGAGCTGATGGGACGCCGCGGCGGCATCGCGGTGGAGGCGGCGGGCGATCCCGAGGCGCTGGCGGTGGCGCTGGCCGTGCTGGCCGACCCCGCGCTGCGCGACTTCACGGCCGAGGATGCGCGCTACGTGGCGGAACGCAACCGGCTGGGCACCCGGCTGGGCCAGCTGCTCGACCTGCTGCGCCATGCGGCGCAGGCGTAGGCTGGACACGTGGCCACCCGCCTGCTGCTGGTGATCTCCTCGGAGCCTGACGGCCCTTCCGTGCGCCATCGCTGGCGTGCCTTCGCCCCGGCCCTCGAGCGCGCAGGCGTGGTGCTGCAGGTGGCGGACTGGCCCAAGGACCGTGCCGGACGCCAGGCGACGCTGGTGCGCGCGGCCGGCGCCGACGGCGTGGTCCTCTCGCGACGCCTGCTGCCGCGGCCGTGGGCGCTGCGCCTGCGCCAGCGTGCGCGGCGCCTGCTCTACGACGTGGACGACGCCATGCCGTTGCGTGACAGCCGTCGCGGGGCGGGCCCGTCGCGCACGCGCGCCCGGCGCTTCGCGCGCCTGGTGTCGCTCGCCGACCAGTGCATCGTCGGCAACGAGCACCTCGCGACGCTGTGCGAGGCGCCGCAGCGGCCGCCCCTGGTGGTGCCCACCACGGTCGAGGTGGCGGCAGGTCCTGCGCCCTGCCCGGCGCGCCCGCCGCTGGTGGTGGGATGGATCGGTTCCAGCGCCACGCTGCCCTACCTCGAGCAAGGCCTGCCGGCGCTGGCGGCGGTGGCGCGCGCCGGCCGGTCGATCTGCCTGCGCGTGGTGGCCGATGCCGCGCCGCGGGCGCCGGCGGGGCTCGCCGTGGAGTGGGTGCCGTGGAGCGAGTCGGGCGAGGCCGCCGCGCTGGCGGGCATGCACGTGGGCTTCGCGCCGCTCCCCGACGACGCGTGGACGCGCGGCAAGTGCGGCTTCAAGGTGCTGCAGATGATGGGGGCGGGGCGGCCGGTGGTGGCCTCGCCTGTCGGCGTGCAGGCGCAGCAGGTCGAGCACGGCGTCAGCGGGCTGCATGCGGGCAGCGAGGCCAGCCAGGCCGAGGCCTTGCTGCGCCTGTGCGACGACCCCCACGCCTGCGAGCGCATGGGCGCGGCTGCGCAGGCCTGCGTGCGCGAGCGCTGGTCGCAGGCGGCGTGGGCCCCGCGCGTCGTGTCGGCCGTGGAGGCGTGCCTGGCATGAGCGCCGCGACCCCCTCGCCCACGGCTGTCCCGCCGGTGCGCCACCTCGTCGTGCGGCTGCCCGGCCCGCTGGGCGATGCCGTGATGGCCACGCCCGCGCTGCGGGCGCTGCGCCGTGCCCTGCCGTCCACGCGCATCACGTGGGCGGCGGGCGCCACCGTGCATGCCGCCCTCGAGGGCCTGCCGTGGCGTGACGACGTGCTGGCCCTGCCGGCCGGCATGCTGGCCGGCGCGCGGGGCCCGTGGCGTGCGGCGCGCGCCCTGCGCCGCCTCGGGGCCGACGCCACGCTGCTGCTGCCCAACTCGTTCTCCTCGGCGCTCGCGGCGCGCCTCGCGCGCATCCCGGTGCGCGTGGGCACGGGCCTGCAGCGGCGCGGCCCGCTGCTCACGCATGCGCTGCCCGTGGAACGCGATGCGCGCGGGCGCCTCGCGCCCCGGCCGATGCGGGCGCACTACCTCGACCTCGTCGCGCCCTTCGGCGCGGTGGACGATGGGCTGCCCACCGAGCTGCGCGTGCTGCCCTTCGACGCAGAGCGTGCTGCCCGCTGCCTGGCCGCCGTGCCCCCGGGCACGTCGCTCGTGGGCGTCAGCCCCGGGGCCGGCTTCGGGCCCAGCAAGCGCTGGCCGGCGGCGCTGCTGGGGGAGGCGCTGGCGCGCCTGCGGGCCGAGGCCGGCGTGCTGCCCTTGCTGCTGGGCGGGCCCGGGGAAGAAGCCCTGCTGCGCGAGGTGGCGCAGGCAGCCGGCCTGCCGCTGGTCACCACCGCCGACGACCCGCCCGGCCTGGGCACCCTCAAGGGCCTGCTGGCGCGCTGCCGCCTCTTGCTCACCGCCGATGCGGGACCGCGGCACGTGGCCGAGGCGCTGGGCGTGCCCACCGTCACGTGGGTGGGTCCCACGGACCCGCGCTGGGGCGCCGGTGGAGGGGGCGAGGTACTGCGCGTGGAGGGGCTGGACTGCCTCGCCTGCCACGCGCGCGAGTGCCCGCTGGGGCACCACCGCTGCATGCGCGACCTCGCGCCCGCGCGCGTGGTGGAGGCCGCCCGACGCCTGCTGTCCGCCGCCCCGGCGGCGCCGCCCGTCACGGGCCGGTAGACTCGGGCCGTCATGCCCGCCGCCCCTGCCCGCATCGACGAGCTGGCCGGCGTGGCCGCCCAGCTGCGCAGCGGCCTGCGCCAGCGCATCGTGGGGCTGGACCAGCCCATCGACGAGCTCTTGATCACGCTCTTCGCCGGCGGCCACGCGCTGCTGGAGGGCGTGCCCGGCCTGGCCAAGACGCTGGTGCTCTCCTCGCTGGCCGAGCTCACCGACCTCTCCTTCTCGCGCATCCAGTTCACGCCCGACCTCATGCCCTCGGACGTGACGGGCAGCGAGTACCTCGTGCAGGACCCGGCCACGGGCCAGCGCGAGTTCCGCTTCGCGCCGGGCCCGGTGTTCGCGCACGTCGTGCTGGCCGACGAGGTGAACCGCGCGCCGCCCAAGACGCAGGCGGCGCTGATGGAGGCGATGGAGGAGCGCCAGGTGACCAGCCTGGGCGTCTCGCGGCGGCTGGAGGAGCCCTTCGTGGTGCTGGCCACGCAGAACCCCATCGAGCAGGAAGGCACCTACCCGCTGCCGGCCGCGCAGCTGGACCGCTTCCTCTTCAAGATTCACCTGGGCTACCCCAGCTTCGAGCAGGAGGCCCAGATCGCGCGGCTTGCCAGTCGCGTGCCGGCACGGCTCGCCCCCGTGCTGGACCGT
>CAXQZU010000056.1:0-55562 GCA_964228555.1 Planctomycetota bacterium | reverse complement strand
GGGCGCGCCTGCGACCGACGGCCCGCAGGACGACCGCCTCTGGCGCAGCAGCGACATGGGGCTGGGCGTGGACGTGGCCCCGGCGGGCAGCGTGGCCGGCGGGCCGGGCGGCAACACGCCCGCGGCCGACCAGCCCTCGGGGCGCGCGGCCGTGCCAGCGGTGGTGAGCACCGAGGCGCCGCTGGGGCAGGCTGTCTTCGACGAGCTGTGGGCCATCAGCGTGCGCTGGGAGGTGGGCGACAATCGCGTCATCGTGCCGCTGGCCCGCAAGCGCCTCGTGGCCTACGGCCCGGCCATCCTGCCGCTGCTGGACGGCAAGGTCGAGAAGGACGAGTCGGGGCTGGAGATCCGCGCCTTCGCCGACATCCTCGGGGGCCTGCGCGAAGCCGGCGCGGGCGAGGGCGTGCAGGACTTCCTGCGCAGCAACCTCGTCGGGGGCCCGCCTGCGGCCGATGTCGCGCAGGCCGCCCGCGTGGCCTTGCGGCGCACGCGCGTGGCGCTGGCGCTGGTGGGCGAGATGAAGGAGGCCGCGCTGGCGGACGCGGTGGCAGGCTTGCTGTCCAGTGCCGACGAGATGCTGGCGCGGCGTGCGGCGGGCGTGCTGGGCCTGCTGGGAAGCGCCGCGGGCAACGAGGTGCTGCGCGGCTGGCTCGCGCGCGACGAGGCGCGCATCCTGGCCGCGCTCGGCGCGCTCTTCGCCAGCGGCGAGGACGCGTGGGAGGCCGCGCGCGCCCTCGCCGGGCACCCGCTGCTGACCGTGCGCTCGCGCGTGGCCACGTTGCTGGCCGAGCGCAAGGAGGCCTACGGCGCGCGCGTGCTCGAGGCGCTGGCGGCACCGGGAGGCGGCGAGGCGCGCGCGCTGCGCACGCTGCTGGACGCGGTGCTGCGTGCGAGCCTTGCGCCGCGCGCCAGCGACACGCTGGAGGCACTGGCTGTGCACGCCGACTGGGGCGTGCGCGCCGACGTGGCGCGCGTGCTCTCCGCGTGGGCGCGGCCGGCCGCCGGGGGCACGCCGGCGCTCGCCGCGCAGGGCATGGAGCTGCTGGCGCGGCTGCGCGAGGACCCGGACGCCTACGTGCGGGCCTGCGCGCGGGCCGGAGCACCCTGACAGGCCCCCGACAGGCCGTGCCCGGCGCGTGCGCGCGCAGGCCCTGCGGTCGCGGCGGGTCGGGGCGTGCGGTCGTGGCGGCGCGTGCGGGGGGGCGGTAGGGTGACGCCGTGGGCCCCGTGCGGGGCCCGGAGGGTGCCCTCGTGACCGCCCGTGCTGGCTTGCCCATCGTCCAAGGCCTGCTCGCAGCGTCGCTGCTGGCCTTGGCCGCGCTGGCGCTGCCGTCGGCCCGGGCCGATGGCGTGGGCGACCCCGCACCCGACGTGCGTGAGCGCCCGCCGGCCCCGCCACCCCCGCAGCCGTTGATCACGGCCTATGACCGCGACCACCTCTCGGCCGAGTCGGGCCTGGGCCCGCCGCCGCCGCGCAAGGATCCCTTCCCGCTGCGCGCGGTCCGCTGGCGCCACGACACCGAGCGCGGCAGCGTGACGGCGCGCGAGCTGGAGGTGCGGCGCATCCCGCAGTGGGTGGACACCTTCGAGCGCAGCGACCTCGTGGAGTGGCGCCCGCTGGAGCTGGGCCACCACGTGGCGCGCCTGCCCAACGTGACGATGGGCGATGGCGGCAGTCCCTTCCTGCAGATCCCGGGCATGCGCGGCTTCGGCGGCGACCGCGTGCGCGTGCTCACGGACGGCGTCTGGCCCAGCACGCAGGCGCTGGGCTTCTTCGGGGCCACCCTCTCGCTGTGGGACCCCGAGACCGTGGAACGCGTCGAGGTCTACCACGGCCCCGGCGCCTGGCTGCGCGGCATCGATGCGCCCGGCGGCCTCGTGAACATCGTCACGCGCCGGCCGCGCCGCCACGGCGACGGCAGCGCCGACGTGGGCTTCTCCAGCGGGTGGTCGTCCGCCGAGCAGCGCTGGCGCAGCCGCGTCGAGGTGGATGCCGGCTCGGGCGCCTGGGCGGTGCTGGCGGGACTGTCGGCCACGAGCGTGGACGACCGCGAGACGGGAGACGGCACGCTGCACCCCAGCAGCTGGGAGCGCTGGTCTGCCGACGTGGCGCTGGACTACTTCATCACGGGTCGCAGCCGGCTGGGCCTCACGGCGCAGTACAGCAGTGCGCAGGACGTGCGCTCGCCCCTCGCGCTGGGCTCGTCGGTCAACAAGCCGGGCTACGATCGCCTCTACCTCGCGCTCACGCTCACCTCCTTCGACGTGGGCAGCTTCTTCCACGGCACGCGCGCCAGCTTCGCGCTGGACAGCTTCTTCCAGGACGACGATCGCACGCTGGGCGGGGCGGGCTCCGGCCTCAACGGCGAGAGCGATGTCAACCGCCTGGACTTCCACCTCGAGGGCCAGCTGGACCTGTTCCGCTGCCACACCACGTACGCCGAGCTCACCGTGGGGCTGGGCAGCCTGCAGCGCACCGAGTCCATCGTGTGCGCCCCGCGCCCGGCCGGCACCTCGCCCATCGTGGGCGGCCCCCTGACCCTCGAGCGCTTCCAGGCGCGGGGCGCCAAGCTGGTGTCTGCCGACAACTGCGTGGCGGCCACCAACACCTACGAGGCCGAGGAACTGTCGGTCATCGCCATCCTGCAGGACGAGTGCCACAACGCCTCGTGGGACTGGACGGGCGGCCTGCGCGCGGACTTCTACGCCCTCGACGACTCGCGCCCGGACGTGGAGGACGACGTGCGCCTGCTGGTGAGCGGTGCCGGCGGCCTCTGCTACCACGTGACGCAGAGGCTGTCGGTGTACGGCAACGCCTCGCTGGGCTGGCGCCGCCCCAGCGCCTTCGAGCTGGGCGCCACCGAGGTGGTGGACGGCCGCGTGCTGTTCGGCAACGCGGACCTCGACCCCGAGCTGCACGGCAACCTCGAGCTGGGCACCAAGATGGCGATGAAGGATCGCTGGGCCCTGCAGGCCGCGCTCTTCGCGCACTACACCGATGACTGCATCGGTCCCGTGACGCTGGCTCCGGGGCCGGACCAGGGCCTCGAGAACGTGGGCGATGCCCTGCTGGTGGGCGGCGAGCTGGCCGCGTCGTGGCGGCCCCTCACCACCATCGAGGGGCTCGAGCTGGTGGGCACGCTGGGCACCACGCGCTCGGACGACGAGGACGTGGTGGAGGGCGTGCCGCTGCAGTGGCGCACCTCCGTGCGCTACAGCGTGCCGCAGCCGCAGGGCTGGCGCGTGCGTCGCTGGTTCGGCGACCTGGCCCTCCACGGCGCCTCGGCCAGCCGCGACGGGCCCCGGGGTGGCGGGGCATGGGCCACGGCCGACCTGGTGCTGGGCGTGGGCCTGGACGGCGGCTGCGGCCGCGGCGGCTGGCTCAACGTGGGCGTCACCAACCTGCTGGACGAGGACGAGGTGCCGGCCGCGGCCCTCCTGCCCATGGCTGGCCGCTCGGTCTTCGCCAGCCTCGCCTTCGACTTCTAGGGACTTGCCCAAGGCCTAGTTCTAGATCTCAAGTCGTTTATTGACAACGACTTGCGAAGAAGGCGCAGGCGCCGCCGAAGGGCGGGCGCAGGGGGGTGGCGCGGCGACGCCCTGCGTCGGCCTGAGCCGCTGGGAAGGCCGACGGTAGCATCCCGCCCTTCACGCCCGGCCCCCCCGATGCCACCGCGGCACGGGGTCTAGGCCCTGGGCGAACCCTCACCCCGCTTCGAAAGGAGCGACCACATGCCTTGGAAGAACGAGATCGATCGCTTGGTGTCCCATTGCGTCCTGGACGCGGCCAAGGAGGGCGCCGACAAGGAGCGTGCCCTGACGGCCGTGACGGACTACCTCACGCTGGCGCCCGGCCGCCACGAGTCGTGGTTCCACGTGGGTGCGGCCCGCGAGGTGCTGGGCGAGGCCGCGCAGGCCCTGCCTGAGGCGCCGGATGCCGACAGCCGCCGCTGGGAGATGCTGGGTCGCCTGGACAGCGCCGGCCGCAAGAACGGCCGTGACCGCGTGCGCGAGCTGATGGCGGCGCCGGAGTTCGCGGCGCTGATCCCCACGCCGGCCGGACGCGTGGCGCTGCGTGCCGTGGGCCGCATGCTGCTGCGCGACGGCGAGGAGGACCGCGCCTTCGAGTTCTACACGCAGCACCTCAAGGCGGTGGACGAGGAAGGCAGCCGGCGCGACGCCGAGTTCCTCCTCGAGGAGGCCCTGCGCCGCGCCGACCGCGACGACGAGAGCGAGAACGACGAGGGCGCGATCAAGAACCTCGAGCGTGCGGCGCAGTTCGTGCGCGATGCGGGCCTCGATGCACGCGCCGGGGCGAAGGTGGACCGCAAGAAGGGCCGCCTGCACCAGCTGGGCCAGCGCTGGCCCGATGCGGTGAGCTGCTACCAGAGCGCGCTCAAGCACCTGCCCAAGGACGATCCCTACCGCAGCGTGCTGGTGGGCGACCTGGCCTTGTCGATGCTGGGCGTGCGCGGCACGCTGGACCTGCTGCCGCAGGCGGGCCGCGAGAAGGCCGCCGAGGCCGAGGCGCTGCTGCGCTCCGAGGGCACGCAGGGCGAGGGCCGTTCCTACAACGTGCTCTACACGCTGGGCGTGCTGGCCTACGAGCGCGGGGCGTGGGCGGAGGCCGCCGACGCCTTCCAGCAGGCGGATGCCCTGATGCAGGAGAACCGTGCCAAGGCGCGCATCGTCCATGCCCGCGCGCGCTTCTTCCGCGCCCACTGCCTGCTCAAGCAGGGCGCCGAGGGCGCTGCGCTCGAGGACGTGGCGGCCACCATCGGCAAGGAGGCCGGCTCCGTGTCGCTGGACCCGGCGCTGCGCGACCCCGTGGTCAACGACCTGCTGGCGGTCAAGCCCGACGCGCGCATCAGCATGCGCGGCGGCCGCGAGCGCGGCCCGCGCGGCGAGCGTGGCGATCGTCCCGAGCGCGAGTCGCAGGGCGACCGTGGCGACCGTGGTGGCGACCGTGGCGACCGTGGCGACCGCGGTGATCGCGGTGATCGCGGCGGCCGGGAGCGCGGCCCGCGCATGGAGCGCGGCGAGCGCGCCCCGCGCGCGCCCGAGGCGGCGCCCTCCGGCCCGCCCGGCAGCCCGCCGGCGATGCTGGCCGAGGCGCGTCGCGCCCTGGCTGCCGACCCGCACAAGGCGCTGGACCTGGTGGACCGCACCTTCAAGGCCAAGCCGGACTTCGAGACCTGGTTCGGGGCCTATCGCGTGCGCCTCTCGGCGCTCGTGGCGCTCAAGGAGCCGGGCGAGACGCTCAGCACCTACGAGCGCTTCCGCGCCAAGCTGTTCCAGCGCTCGGCCTTCGCGCGCATCGAGAGCCTGCTGCTCGACCCCGAGGGCGTGTTGCGGGGCGTGCTGGGCGAGGCGGCCTTCCAGCAGGAGCTGGTCGAGCTCTACGACGCCATGCCCAACCGCCGGCGCGAGCTCGTGACGGCGGCGCTGGCTGCCGCGCAGGCGTTGCTGGACACCAGCGACCCGGCGGCGGCGCAGCGCGCAGCCGGCCTGCTGCGCGAGGTGGAGGCCCACGAGCCCGGCGCGGGCAAGGACCTGCTCGCCCGTGCGCGTGCGTCCGGTGCGTCCACGGCGGTGCCGTCGGCGGACGACATCAAGGCGCGCCTGGAGGCGCGCAAAGCCCCGGCCCGCGTGCTGGTGATCGGTGGCGACGAGGGCCGCAAGGCCGCGCAGGACAAGGGCCTGTCGGACCTGGGCCAGCGCGTGGGGTTCCAGGGCTGGTGGCTGTTCGTGGGCTCGCGGCCCGCGCTCAAGTCCCTGCGCGAGATGGAGGCCCAGATCGGCCAGTCCACCCTGATCGTGGTGCACCCGCTGGCCGGCGCGGAGCTGCGCGGCGAGATGCACCGCATCGGCAGCACGTTGGGCATCCCGGTCGTGGAGGCGGGCTGGCTGGGCACGCACGGGCTCGAGCCCGAGCTGCTGGCCGCCCTCGCGCGCGTCGGCTAGGGCCCTCCCGCCCTCGAGGCCACGTCCCCCGGCGCCCGGCAGGCCCCGCCTGCCGGGCGCTGGCATGTCCGCGCCGGCCCCGGGGCCGGGCTCGTATCCTCGGGCACATGAGCACCCCGCCCAGCCAGGACATCTACGCCCGCCGCCGCCAGGAGCTGATGCGTCGCATCGGGCCCGACGGGGCAGCCCTGTTCGTGGCCACGCCCCAGCGCACGCGCAGCAACGACACCGAGTACGACTACCGGCCGCACAGCGACCTCTGGTACCTGACGGGCTTCGAGGAGCCGGGCAGCGCGCTGCTGCTCCTGCCGGGCCACGAGAAGACGCCCGAGGTGGTCTTCGTGCGCAAGCGGGACCGCGAGCGCGAGATCTGGGACGGCTTCCGGCTGGGCGTGGACGATGCGGCCGCGCGGCTGGGCGTGTCGCTGGCGGCGCCCATCGACGACCTGTTCACGATGCTGCCCGCCCTGCTGCAGGGCCGTGCCTCGCTGGTCTACACGCTGGGCCTGTGCCACGACACCGACCGGCAGGTGGTGACCACGCTGCAGCGCGTGCGCCACCTGGCCCGGCGCGGCCAGCAGGCTCCGCACAGCATCCACGACCCGGGCCTGTACCTGCACGAGATGCGTCTCGTGAAGACGCCGGCCGAGATCGAGCTGTTGCGCACGGCGTGCCGCGTGTCGGCCGAGGGCCACCTGCGCGGCATGCGCATGACCCGGCCGGGGCTGCGCGAGTACGAGCTGCAGGCCGAGATCGAGTACGTGTTCCGCCGCTCGGGCGCGCGCGCGCCCGGCTACACCACGATCGTGGGCGGCGGCAAGAACGCCTGCGTGCTGCACTACATCGAGAACCGCGATGCGCTGTGCGACGGCGACCTCGTGCTGGTCGATGCGGGTGCCGAGGTGGGCTGGTACACGGGCGACATCACGCGCACGTGGCCGGTCAACGGCCGCTTCACCGGGCACCAGCGCGCGATCTACGACCTCGTGCTGCGCGCCCAGATGGACGTGATCCGCATGGTGAAGCCGGGCCTGCCCTGGCACCGGCTGCACGAGCAGGCCGTGCGCACGCTCACCGAGGGCCTCGTGGACCTGGGCGTGCTGGAGGGCCCGGTGGACGCGGCCATCGAGAAGAAGGCCTTCCGCAAGCACTACATGCACGGCACCGGCCACTGGCTGGGCATCGACGTGCACGACGTGGGCATCTACGCGCGTCCCGGCGAGACCGGCCGCCCGCTGGAGCCCGGCATGGTGTTCACCGTCGAGCCGGGCCTCTACTTCCACGCCGACGAGCCGGGCGTGCCCGAGCGCTTCCGGGGCATCGGCGTGCGCATCGAGGACGACGTGCTCGTCACCGAGAACGGCTGCGAGGTGCTCACCGCGGGCGTCCCCAAGGAACCCGAGGAGATCGAGGCGCTGGTGGGGCGCGGCGCCTAGGCAGCCGGGCAGCAGGGCCCCGCGGCGGCGGGCGGCCCTCAGGGTGCGCCGGGCAGCGGCCGCAGGCCCGGGTCGCTGCCGCCCAGCACGCCCAGCAGGCGCGCGGCGTCGCCCTCGCGCATGCCGCGTCCCTGCCACCGCACGGGCGGCAGGCCGGGCGCGTCGGCCACGACCAGTGCCCATGGCGGGCGGAAGCCCGGGTCGAGGCTGAAGCGCAGGTCACCCAGCGCGCCCGGCTCGCCGGGCAGGCGGGCCACCCAGCCGGCGGCGAAGGTGCGGTAGCGGCGTGCCACGTCCAGCACGCGGCGGCGTGCGGATTCCTCCCCGAGCCCGTCGGCCTCCTCGCCGGCGCGCAGCAGGGGCAGGCGCCCACCCTCGATCCACTGCACGCCATCCCACGGCGTGATGCGCAGCAGGTCGGCCACGGCCATGCCTTCCACCTCGTAGAGCGAGCGCCACGCCAGCAGGCTGCCGGGCGCCGGCAGCACGCGCGAGCGCGCAGGCACGTGCCCCCGCGTGCGCGCCAGCGTGGCCTGCGCCTCCAGCGCGGACGCGCGCTGGCTCCATGCTGCGCCCGTGTACAGCGCCACGAAGGCCAGGGCCAGCACGGCCGGTCGGCGCCGGCCTCGCACGGCCGCCCACACCACGCCCAGCAGCAGCACCAGCGTGAACAGCGGGTCCACGATGGGGTAGAGGTCCCACGTGAGGTCGGCCCGCGAGAAGGGCCACCACGCCTTCGTGCCGTAGCTGGTGCAGAGGTCCAGCGGTGCGTGGGTGAGCGCGCCCACGATGGACGCTGCCAGCAGGGGCCGCCGGGCGCCGCGCAGCGGGGGCGCCAGGCCCAGCAGCAGCCCCGCGGCCACGAGGCCCAGCACCGGGGCCATCACGAGGCCGTGCGTGAAGTGCCGGTGCAGCTCCCAGGGCAGCGCCGGGTCCGACCAGGGCTGCAGCAGCACGTCGGCGTCCGGGAGCAGCCCGCCGGCCAGTCCCCCGGCCCACGCGGCGCGCGCGTGGCGGGCGGGCAGCAGGGCCTGCGCCGCGACGGCGCCCAGCAGGCCTTGCGTGAGCGGATCCATCGGCAGGCCTCGCGTGCGGTCGCCCTGACCCTAGCCGGGCGGCCCCGGCCCGCACGCAGCGGCAGCGCTTGCCCTGCCGACCGCCCTGCGGGATGCTCGCAGGATGCGCCGCCCTCGCTCGTCCGGTCCCACGCCCTCGCGCAGCCTGCTTGCGCTCGTGGTCGTGCCGCTGCTGGCCTGGCTGGCCGTGCTGCTGGGTGGCTGCGGCCGCGGCGGCTCCTCCAGCACGCTGGACCGCATCCGCGAGCGCGGCGTGCTGGTGATCGCCACCGAGGCCGAGTTCCGGCCCTTCGAGTGGGTGGAGCCCAGCGGCAAGGTGGTGGGCTTCGACATCGACCTCGCACAGGCCGTGGCCGACAGCCTGGGCGTGCGGCTCGAGGTGCGCAACGTGAAGTTCGACAGCATCCTCTCCGAGCTGCGCCAGGGGCTGGCCGACCTCGTGGTGAGCGGCATGACCGTGACGCCCGAGCGGGCACAGAGCGTGCGCTTCAGCCAGCCCTACTTCTTCACGGTGACGGCGCTGCTGCTCAACCGCGCCTCGGCCGGCACGGTGGCCTCGGCCAAGGAGCTGGACGACCCGGCGCGCCGGGTGGCCGTCAAGGAGGGCACCACGGGCGAGCAGTCGGCGCGCGCGATGCTGCCGCGCGCACGCCTCGTGTCGCACAAGACCGAGAACGGCGCCGCGCTGGACGTGGCCGAGGGCCGCGCCGACGCCTTCCTCTACGACCTGCACAGCGTCGAGCAGCACCACGCGCAGCACCCGGATCGCACGGTGCTGCTGCGCACGCCGGTGACGGTGGAGGCCTACGCCGTCGCCGGGCGGCTGGAGGACGGCGACCTCATGGCGCGCGTGGACGCCACGCTGGAGGCCATGCGCAAGGACGGCCGGCTGGCGGCGCTGCAGGCCCGTCACGGGCCCACCGGCAGCATCGAGCCCCCGCGCTAGCCGTGGCCCTGCGCCTCTCGCCCGCCTGGCAGCGCACGCTGGTCACGCTGGCCGTCGTCGGCGGCCTGCTGGCGCTGTTGCTGCTGGCGCCGCGCACGCCGTGGCAGTGGGGGCGCATCTGGGGCAGCGGCGGCTACGCGTCGCTGCTGCTCTCGGGCCTGCTCACCACGGCATGGGTGTCGCTGGCCGCCATGGTGCTGGGCCTGCTGCTGGGCTTCGCCGGCGGGCGCGCACGCCTGTCGCGCTCGCCCGCGCTGCAGCAGGTGGGCACGCTCTACGTGGAGGTGGTGCGCAGCACGCCCTTCCTCGTGCAGGTGCTGGTGGCCTACTACTGCATCGCGCCCGCGCTGCGCGACCTGCTGCTGGACGCCGGCACGCCGCAGGCCGTGGCACGCCTGCTGGACCAGCCGGCGCTGGTGGGCGTGCTGGCGCTGGGCCTGTTCTGCGGCGCCTACGTGACCGAGATCGTGCGCGCGGCCGTCGAGAGCGTGGACCGCGGGCAGGTGGAGGCGGCGCTCGCGCAGGGCATGAGCCACGCGCAGGTGCTGCGGCTGGTGCTGCTGCCGCAGGCCTTCCGGCGCATGCTGCCGCCGCTGGCCGGCGAGCTGGTCTCGCTGGTGAAGGACAGCAGCATCCTGAGCGTGATCGCCGTGGCCGAGCTGAGCAAGCGCGCCAGCGAGGTGCAGTCGGCCACCTACCTCTCCTTCGAGGTGCTGCTCCCGGTGGCCGTGCTCTACCTCGGCCTCACCTTCCCGCTCTCGCGGCTCGCGCGGCGCCTGGAAGCCCGCCTCGCCGGACAGGGCCCCGGGCCGGGGCACCCGGCCTCTCTAGGCGCGCAGGTCGAAGCGCGCGCGCAGCGCGGGCTCCAGCACCGGGCAGGTGCTGTCGGGGCGCGAGGCCAGCCGGTGGCGGACGCGCGCCACGAGGCGGTAGCCGAGGTCGCGCAGCGGCCAGGGCACCAGCCACAGCAGCACGCCCAGCACGCGCCAGCCGCCGCCCATGCGCCGCAGCAGTGCCACCGTGGCGCTGGAGCGCAGCCGCGGCGGCCCGCCTCCCTCCAGCACCACCATCGAGCCCTGCGGCCCGTAGCCGGGCAGGCGCTCGCGCCACGCCGCCTGGCCCGAGGGCGCAAAGCGGAAGCGCGAGCCGTCGGGGTCGCGGCGCAGGCAGAAGCGCACCGCGCCGTGGCAGAAGCCGCAGGTGCCGTCGTAGAAGACCCAGGCGGGGGCGTGCGTGCGGGCCGTCATGCCCGCGAGGCTATCCGTCGGCCGGCCTCAGGCCTCGACCGTGCGCCCGCGCGGGTCCAGGCGCACCGGCAGGCTGCGCACCGCCTCGATCTGCTGCGTGAGGATGCTGGCGTGGTAGGTGCCCTCGTTGGCCAGCACCTCGAAGAAGATGCGTGCCTCGCGGTTCGGGATCTTGTGCCGCTGGCGGTCGTAGAAGTAGGCGCCGTACTCCTCGAAGCGCACCGCGGCGTAGAGCGCCTGCACCAGCGATTCGCTGTCGCGGATCTCGGGCACCGCGCTGCCGCCGAAGATGGCGTCGGCGTCGGCCTCCGTCACCGTCACGGGCGCCTGGCCGAAGATGGCACGCCGGTGGGCCCGCAGCGTCTTGCGATGGTCCTTCTCGTCCTTCTTGAGCTGGGCCAGGCGGGCCTGCAGCGTGGCGATCTCCACCCGGCGCGAGAGCGTGTCGTACATCCGGAAGGCGAGCGACTCGCTGTGGATGCCGACGTCGAAGATCTCGAGTGGGCTGAGGTTGGTGGGCAGCATGCGGGGTCCGGCGGGGTGGGTCCGGCAAGGCGAGGAAGCCGCCGTGCCTGCCGCGGCAAGCCGCGACGGGGCACGAGCACCTCCTGCTGCCCCGGGTTTCTACCGGCAGGAGGGGACACCGCCTCCGCGCTGGAGGCTGCCGCGGGGTGCGTGACCGCGCGCGATCAGCGTGCGAAGAGCCTGCAAGCCTCCGGAGGGCCGCCCGATGATCGCCCGCCGCCTGCCTGCCCCGCCCTGCCCGGGCCTGCCAGCCCTCCGGCCCGCGTCACCTGCCGCGCCGTCGTGCCGTGCGAGGGCGGAGGCGCGCTCGGTGGGGGCCCTGCGGGTGGTGTCGTGGCTGCTGGGCTGGGCGCTGGCGTGCCTGCCGGGGTCCCTCGGCGCAGCGTGGCCGGGCGAGGCGGGCGACGAGCTGCCCGCCCTGCGAAGGCTGGTGCGCGATCCCTCGCCCTCGGCGCGCGCCTCGGCCTACCGCCGGCTGGCAGGCAACGCCTCGCCCGAGGCGCTGGGCTTGCTGTTGCAGGGCCTGCAGGACCCGCATCCCTACGTGCGGCGCGCCAGTGCGGGGGTGCTGGGCACGCTGGACGACGCGCGCGCCCGCCAGCGCCTGGCCGCCGAGGTGCCGCGCTGGCGGTCGGAACTGGCCCGCCTGGAGGCCTGCCAGGCCTTTGCCCTGTGGCTGGACCCTGCCGGCGAGGCGGGCCTGCGTGCGGCGGCGCGCGATCCGGCGCCTGCCGTGCGCTGCGAGGCGTTGCGCTGGCTGGCCGATGACCCGCGCCCCGAGGCGGGCGAGCTGCTGCGTGCCGCCACGGCGGACCGTGACGGCGCCGTGCGCGCCGAGGCCTGGGCCGCGTGGGTGCCGCGTGGGCCGGCCGAGGCCGGGACGGGCCTCGGCCCCGGGCACGAGGTGCCCCCGGCGCAGCCGGCCCTGGCCGATGCGGATGCGCGCGTGCGGCTGGCGGCACTCGAGGTGCTGGTCGCGCAAGGCGGCAGCGCGGCGGCGGCTGCCGTGGTCCATGCCCTGGCCGATCCCTCGTGGAGCGTGCGGCGCGTCGCGGCCGGCGTGGCCGCCCGCGTGCGCTCGCGCGTCTTGCTGGCGCCGCTCGTGGGCGCGCTGGAGGACGTTCGCTCTTGCGTCGTGGACGCCGCCGGCGCATCGCTCGTGGCGCTCACGGGCATCCCCTTCGACAGCGAGCCCGGGCCGTGGCGCACGTGGCTGGCGCAGGACGGCCGTGACTTCGACCCGGCGCAGGCGGCCGAGGGGGCCGGCGCACGCCCGGCTCCGCCGCCCGTGGCCTCGCGCACCCAGGAGGCACGCTTCCTCGGCCTCGCGGTGCGCTCGCGGCACGTGGCCTTCGTGCTGGACGCCTCCGGCAGCATGGGCGCCCTGACGCGGGATGGCCGCACGCGCTGGGCGGCGGTCGTGGAAGAGCTGGAACGCTGCCTTGCCGCCCTGCAGGGGGCGCATGTCAACCTCGCGGTGTTCCACGACCGCGTGGAGGCCGCGCTGCCGCGCGCCCTGCCGCTGGACGGGGTGCGGCGCGACGCCTTGATGCGCTTCGTCCGGGCTCGCGAGCCGGCCGGTCGCACGGCGCTCTACGACGGCATCGCCTGGGGGCTGTCCGATCCCGAGGTGGACAGCGTGGTGGTGCTCAGCGACGGCGCGCCCAGCGCAGGGCAGTGGTTCACCAAGACCGACCTGCGCGCCGAGCTGGCACGCGCCAATCGCTTCCGGCGGGCGCGCATCGACGTGGTGGCGGCCGGCGTCGAGGACGTCGCCCGCCGCTGGCGTGACGCGCTGGAGGACGTGGCCCGCGACGCGGGCGGCACCTACGTGGCGCGTGCCGCCAGCGCGCCGGCCGCTGCGGGGCGCTAGGCCAGCAGCTTGTCCATGCGGGCCTTGAGGTCTGCCTTGGGCTTGAGGCCCACCACCTTGTCGGCCGGCTTGCCGCCCTTGAAGAAGATCAAGGTAGGCACGCTCATGATGTTGAACTTCTGCGCCACATTGGCGGCCTGGTCGATGTCCACGGTGGCCACCTTGGCCTTGCCCGCGTACTCCTTGGCCAGCTCCTCCACGATGGGGGCCAGCGCACGGCAGGGGCCGCACCAGGTGGCGCCGAAGTCCACCAGCACCGGCACGGTGCTGTTCAGCACCTCCTGGTCGAAGTTCTTGTCCGTGAGGGCGATCGCGCCTGCTGCCATGGCCGGTCTCCGGGGGGGAAGGGCGACAGGATAACGATGGGCCGGGGACGGCCCGAGATTCCCCCACGGCCGGCGTGCCCTCGGCGGCGGCGGGTGGCTGCCGGCCGCCCCGGGGACCCGCCTGGCCGGCCGCCTTGCAGAGGGCGGGCCCTGCCGGCGCCGGTGCGCGGCCACGCGCGTGCGGCAGGGACCGGCGGCGCGCCGCGCAGGCGCCCGTAGAATCCGGCCCGACCCGGCCTGCGGAGCCCGATGCGCGCGCTCATCCTCCTGCTCTCCGCGCTGGTCGTCGCCCTCGCCGTGCCGGTGCTGTGGCACGAGGGCGGCGGTGCGAGGCAGGCCAAGGCGGGGGAGGCGTTCATGGTGGGCCTGCTGCTGCCCAACGCGAAGGTGGGCGAGGAGGCCGTCTACAGCGACCAGGATGGCAATCGCCTGGTCTGGACCGTCGAGCGCCGCACGGACGGCTCGGCCGGCGAGCAGCAACGCGTCATGGTGCGTCGCCGCCTCTACGACAAGGCGGGCAACCTCGTGGACCCGCGCTGGGGCGACATGGTCTACGAGCATGACGTGCTGCGCCACGGCTGGTTCCCGCTGATGGCGCCGCAGGACCCGCAGGGCCTCGATCGCCTCTGGGTCTGGGCGCGCATCCGTCGCGACCAGCGCGTGGTGCACGGCAAGGAGCAGCGTTGCTGGCGCGTGGACGCCGTGGATCCAGCCTTGCCGGCCGGCGCCGAGGGCGTGCTCTGCTGGTTCCACGAGCAGGCCCCCGTCTATGGCCTCGTCGAGTGGCATCGTGGCGGCCGCACCTGGACCCTGGTGGGCGGCCGGGGAGGTGGCTCGTGAGCCAGCCTCCGCAGGAGCCGGCCTCGTCGCCGCCGCCGCCGTCGGGCGGGCCGTCCCCGGCCGGCGCCGGCCCCACGCCGCCCGTGCTGCTGCCGCCGCAGGCCGATGGGGCCGGCGAGGCCGCGGCGGGGGCGCAAGCGGGCGCGCCGGGCGAGGGGCCTCGTGCGCAACGCGCCATCTCGTGGGTGGAGTGGTGTGCCGTGGGCGCGCTGCTGGTGATGGCCATCGCCTTGCTGTGGGTGAACGGCAGCCTCAGGCGTCGCGGCGGCGTGGCCGAGGTCGAGGAGTTCGACCTCAAGAACCCGATGCTGGATGCGCGTGCCGGCGAGAGCATCGAGGTCTTCGCGCGCGAGTCCCCCGGCGAGGCTCCCTGCATCCGCGTGCGGCCCGAGGCCGTCGTGCTGCGCCCCGCCTCCGGGCCCGCGCAGCTGGGCGAGCGCATCAACCTGCGTCGCCACCCGCCCTACCTCGCGGCCAGCGAGCGCCACATGCCGGCGGGCACTTCCTGCGGGGCGGGCACGCCGCTCTACGAGCAGGTGCTGCTCTACCCGCTCAACGCCTTCGGCCTGCCCAGCGATGCCATGGTGCGGCCCGACAGCGTGCGGCCCTTGTGGATCCAGCTGCGCGGGCAGGAGCGCCTGGCCTACGAGGTGGTGCTCCGTGACGCGCGCGGCTGGACCTGGCAGGCATTCCTGGTCCCCGAGGCGCTGGTCACCGGGCTGGTCGAGCTGCGCATGAACTCGGGCCAGCCCAATGCCAAGCCGCAGGTGTTCCGCTACGGCGACCTGGACCGGCCCTAGGCCATGGCGCACGTGCACCCGCCGCCGGCCGTGCCCACGGTGCCCGCATGGTTCGCGCAGGCTGGTGCGCGCGCGCCGGGCAAGGTGGCGCTGCGCGACCGGCAGGGCACCGTCACGATGGGCGAGGTGCTGGAGCAGGCAGCCGCGCTGGCTGCCGGCCTCGAGCGCCTCCGCGTGGCGCATGCCGAGCCTGTCGGCTTCTACGCCGACAACTCGCGGCGCTGGATCGTGGCCGACCTGGCCATCCAGGCGGCCGGCGCGGTCTCGGTGCCGCGCGGCACCGACACGCCCGCCGAGGAGTTCATCCTGCTGCTGCGGCACGCGGGCGTGCGCACCGTGCTGGTGCATGGCGCCCGCGCGGCGCAGGCCCTGGAAGCCGTGCGCAGCGCGCACCCGGGCCTGCGCGAGATCGTCTGCCTGGAGCCCGAGGGTGCGACCGGGCGCACGGCCGACGACCTGCAGCGCGAGGGCCGCGGCGGGGCCTCCTTCAGCGAGCGCGCGGTGCGCGTGCGCCTCGACGACCTGGCCACGATCATCTACACCTCGGGCACCACGGGCCGGCCCAAGGGCGTGATGCTGGCGCAGTCCAACTTCGCCCACCAGCTGCGCGTGCTGCCCGCCCTGCTGGACATCGACGACGACGAGACCTTCCTCTCGCTGCTTCCGCCGTGGCACATCTTCGAGCGCATCGTCGAGTACGTGGCGCTCACGCAGGGCTGCTGCCTGGCGTACACCGACCAGCGGCACTTCCGGGACGACCTCGCGGCCCTGGAGCCCTCGTTCGTGCCCAGCGTGCCGCGCATCTGGGAGACCGTCTACCAGCGCGTGCAGAAGTCGCTGGCCGAGGGCAGCGCGCTGCGCCGCGGCCTGTTCCGGGGGGCCACGGCGGTGGCGAGCGCACGTGCCTTCGCGTGGGACCGTGCGCGCGGCCACGCGCTGCAGTGGCGGCGCCACAGCCCGCCGGTGGAGGGCCTGCTGCGGGGTGGCGCGCTCCTCCTGGCTGGCCTCGCCCTGCCGCTGGACCGCCTCGCCCACCGCGTGGTGTTCCGTCGCCTGCGCGCGCTGGTGGGCCGCCGCCTCAAGGGCGCCATCAGCGGCGGCGGCCTGATGCCCCACCACATCGACCGCTTCTTCCGTGCCATCGAGCTGCCCGTGCTGGTGGGCTACGGACTGACCGAGACGAGTCCCGTGCTCACGCTGCGCAGCCCGCGCCGCAACGTGGTGGGCAGCATCGGCCGCGTGGTGCCCGAGGTGGAGCTGGAGGTGCGCGATCCGGAGACCGGCCAGCGCCTCGCGTCGGGCGAGGTGGGCGTGGTCTTCACGCGCGGGCCGCAGGTGATGCGCGGCTACTTCCAGGAGCCCGAGCTCACGGCGCGCGTGCTCGACGCGCAGGGCTGGTTCAACACCGGCGACCTCGGGGCGCTGACGCCGTCGGGCGACCTCTGCTTCCGCGGGCGCGCCAAGGAGACCATCGTGCTGTCGGGCGGCGAGAACGTCGAGCCCAGCCACGTCGAGGAGGCGCTGCTGGCCAGCCCGCTGGTGGAGCAGGTGGTGGTGGTGGGGCAGGACCGCAAGGTGCTGGCCGCGCTGGTGCTGCCGCGTGCGGAGGAGCTCGCGCAGGCGCTGGGCCTGCAGGCTCCGCTCACGCCGTCCGAGGCCGCAGCCCGCCCTGCCGTGCGCGAGCTGCTGCGCGCCGAGGCCGTGCGCCTCACGGCCCGCCTCAAGCCCTTCGAGCGCGTGGCCCGCGTGGCCCTGCTGCCGGCCCCGCTGGACGTGGCCGGTGGCTGCCTGACGCCCACGCTCAAGGTGCGTCGCCACGTGGTGGCCCAGCGTTGCGCGGCGCTCATCGAGGAGGCCTACGGCGGCTGACACGGGCCCGGGCATGGCCGGAGCCCGGCGGGCCGGGGCGCGTGGTGCGGGGCTCTCCCCCCGGTATCCTGCCCGCGTGCTGGATCGCCGCGCCCTCGTCTTGAACCGCTCGTGGATGCCCATCAGCACCACCAGCGTGCGCCGCGCCATCCTGCTGCTGGCGCGCGGGGCGGCAGGTGCCGTGCACCCCGTCACCTACGAGGTGGCGGGCTGGGACGACTGGCTGGAGCGGGGCCCGCAGGATGGCGACGGGCTCCCATGCGTGGGATTCCGGCTGCCCTTGCCCGACGTGGTGGTGTTGCTGCGCTACAACGGCGTGCCGGACCGGCCGGTGGCCTTCACGCGGCGCAACGTCTACCGCCGGGATGGCTTCCGCTGCCAGTACTGCCAGTCGCGGCCGGGCCCTGACCAGCTCACCATCGACCACGTGCTGCCCCGCTCGCGCGGCGGTGCCACGACGTGGGAGAACTGCGTGACGGCCTGCTTCCGCTGCAACGCGCGCAAGGCCAACCGCAACGCGATGGACTGCGGCCTCGTGCTGCACAGCGTGCCCGTGGCGCCGCGCTGGCCGGGCGGGCTGGATCCCGCCTCGCTCGAGCAGCGCCCATCGTGGAAGCCCTTCTTCGCCCGGGCTGGGCGCATCTCCGCCGCCGAGAGCGCCTAGGCAGCCACCATGCAGGCGAGGGCGAAGGACGACGACGACCTCGACTGGGACCCGGCCCTCGACGACGACGACGACGAGGTCGAGGAGGAGGGTGACTCCGTCACGCGCCGCGAGCGCGAGGAGGGCACCTCCGACGAGGATGACGAGGACGGCAAGCCGGTGGGCTACCTCACCGACGAGGACTACGAGGCCTACGTGGTCACCGACCTGCTGGACGGCCAGGCCGAGGGCCCGGCTGCGCGCGAGGAGCGCAGCGCATCCATCACCGGCATCCTCGTGCTGGTGATCCTGGGCGTGCTCTTGCTGGTCGTGGCGCTGCTGTCGTGAAGGGCACGGCGGACCTCGCGCTGGCGGCCGCGCTGGAGGCGCGCCTGGCGGCAGGACCCGCCGACGTGATCGACCTGCTGGAGGCGGCGCGCGCCGCGCTGGGCGCTGCGCTCTCGCGCCAGGAGGCCAGCGTGCACGCCGTGCTGCTGGAGCTGGAGCGGACGGGCCGTGTGCAGGCCGGGGGCCCGGGGCCGCGCGGCCTCGCGCTCTACGGGCTGCCCGGCGCCTCGCTGCCGGCCGACGAGGCGCGGTCGCCGCATCCGGCCGCGGACGTGCGCCCGGCCGTGCAGCGTGCGGTCGCCCGGGTGCGTCCGCGCAGCGTGCAGCCGCGCCTCGCGGCCGGGCTGGAGGCGCACCTGCGCACGCTGGAGGCGCGCGGCGCTGCCCACGAGCTGGGCTCGCTGGGCAGCGCCCGGTTGCTGCTGGATCGCGCCAGCCGTGGCCGGGCCAGCGTGATGCTGGCGCATGGCGTGGGCGGCCACGCGTTGCGCTTCCTGCTGCACGAGGGGCCTTGGATCGTGCTGGCCGCGCTGCTCTACGCCGTGCTGCACCTGTGGGTGCTGCAGGTGTTCGTGATCCCCTCGGCCAGCATGCAGCCCACGCTGCGTCCCGGCGACCGCGTGGTGGTGACCAAGCTGGGCGGGCAGCGCGTGCCCGCCCGCTGGGAGATGGTGACCTACCAGCGCCCCGGCCAGGATGGTCCCCGCACCACCTACGTCAAGCGCGTCGTGGCACTGCCGGGCGAGGAAGTGGCGCTGTGGCACGGTGACCTCTACGTGGAGGGCCGGCTGCAGCGCAAGCCCGACGACCTCTCGGCGTTGCTGCGCACGCGCGTCGCGCGCTGGGACTTCGCGCGCGGCACGCCCGCGGGCTGGGGCGTGGCGCGGGATGCGCGCGGCGGCGAGGTGTGGGTCCGACCGGGCGAGCGCCTGTGGGCGCCCGGCCACGACAGCAGCCGGCGCTTCGAGCTGCAGGACGTCTACCTCGACCTCGAGGCCAGCCTGCCGGGTGCCGACGCCCTGCCCGCGGCCTCGCGGGTGCGCCTGCGCCTTGCGCGTGGTGCGGGTCGCGTGGGTGGCGTCGCGTTCCTGCTGGACCTCGATGGCGCGGGCGCAGCCGTGCTGCGCCGGCAGGACGATGCGGGCGAGACCGTGCTGGCGCAGGCGGCCGGCACGCCCGGCAGCGGGCGTGCGCGCCTGTCCCTGTCGCTGGTGGACGGCGTGCTGCGAGCGCGGGCCGGGTCGCTGCGCGTGGAGCAGGAGGTGGCCGTGCCCGCGGCGGCGGCCGACTTCGGCTTCGCGCTGGAGGGCCGCGCGCGGGTGCTGGCCCTGGCGCTGGATCGTGACCAGCACTGGGGCGCCGAGGGCGCGCTGGCGGTGCCGCGCGACGGCAGCGCCACGGGCCCGCGCGAGGCGGCACACCGCGTGGGGCCCGCGGCCGTGTTCTGCCTTGGAGACAACACGGCCGACAGCCGCGACAGCCGCTTCCAGGAGGTGGGGGACGTGCCGCTGGCCCAGCTGGTGGGGCCGGTGGTGTGGCGCCTGTGGCCGCCACGCCGCTTCGGCTCGCCGGGCCGGCCCCCGGACAGCGATGCAGAGTAGACCGATCGGTCTGGAATCACCGTTCACGGCCGCCTCCGGCGCGGCGCGCGCGCCGGGCGGCTGGCCGGGCCAGGGGCGGGGGCCGCTGCCGGCGCGACCGCGGGCCCCCGGCCAGGGTTCCAGTGGCTGGATCCTCCATCCATGAGCCCTGCTGACGCCGACCAGGACCTCATGCGCCGGATCCAGGAAGGAGACCCTGCCGCCTTCGAGGTCCTGGTGCATGCCTACCAAGGCCTCGTGTTCTCGCTCGTGCGCCGCTACCTGGGCAGCCGCTATGCCGGGGTGGATGACGTGGCCCAGGACGTGTTCGTGCGCATCTACCGTGCGCGCCACGACTGGGAGCCGCGGGCGCGCGTGAAGACCTGGGTCTACAGCATCACCGTGAACGCCTGCCTGAACGAGATCCGCAAGCTGCGCAGCCCCAAGCACCGGCTGGTGGGATCCTTCACGGCCGTGTTCGGCGAGGGCGCCGACGGCGAGGGCGAGGCCGCCCGAGGTGGGGGCGTGGCCGACCTGCACGAGCCGGCCGCCGCGGGGGAGGGCGTCACCGGTGCCGTGGCCGCGCGCGTGCGCTCGGCCGTGGATGGCCTGCCCGAGCAGCAGCGCCTGGCCACGGTGCTCTCGCGCTTCCACGGCTGCTCCCACGACGAGGTGGCGGCGGTGATGGGCACGACCGTGCCGGCCGTGAAGTCGTTGCTGATGCGTGCCCGGGATCGCTTGCGCCGCGTGCTGGCCGACCTGGCCGCGCCCGGCACCGTGCCTGCTGGAGACGATGCATGATGGACCTCGACGCCCTTTCCCCCGAGCAGCGCGCGGCCGTGCTGGCGGCCTATCGCGATGGCGAGCTCGACGATGCCAGCGCACGCGAGGTCGTGGCGTGGCTGGATGCGCACCCCGAGGCCCTGCGCGCGCTGGAGCATGACCGGCGCACGTGGGAGCTGCTGGGCCGTTACGAGGACGAGCCCGTCCCTGCCGGCTTCAGCGCGCGCGTGCTCGAGGCCGCGGGCGTGCGGCGGCCCCGGCTGCGGCTGCGTCCCTACACGCTGGCCGCGGCAGCCGCCCTGCTGCTGGCGCTGGGTGCCGGGGCCGGCTTGCTGGTTCGCCAGGCACCCGAGACGGGCGCGCCGGCGCTGGCGGCCATCGACCTCGACCTCGTGCAGCACGGGAGCCTCGACGCCTTGCTGTCGCTGAGCGACGCCGAGTTCGAGGCCTTGCTCGCGGACGATCCCGCCCGCCTGGCCGACGCGAGCACGGGGGGCTAGGCGAGCATGCTGCGCCTCCATCCTCGCAGCCTGCTGCTGGCGCTCGCCCTCGTGGCGGGCGGGGCCGCCCTCGCACTCGACCTGCACGCGCAGGGCGACGACCCCCTGGCGCGCCTGCTGCCGGCCGAGCGTCGCTTGCTCGACCAGCGCCTCGTGGACCAGGGCCAGGAGGGCCTCGCCAGCCTGCCGCGCGAGCGGCAGGAGCAGCTGGTCCGCAACGTGGAGCGCCTGCGCGGCCTGACCCCGGCCCAGCAGGCGCTCGTGGACCGGCGGCTGGGCGCAGCGCGTGCGGCGGGCCTGGAGCCTCGCGAGCTGGTGGAGCGCGAGCAGGCCTGGCGCAGCCTGGGCGACCGGCGGCCGCAGGCCGAGGGCATGGGCCGCGCCATCCGCGCGCTGGGCGCGCGGGCGTGGGCCGACCTGCCCGAGGCGCTGCGCACGCATCCCTCGCTGGCGTCGCTCGAGGCCAGCGCCTGGCCGGTCGCCTTCCATGCGCGCTTCGCGCGCAAGGCTGCTGCCGCGCCCAGCGACGAGCAGGTGCGAGGCTGGCAGCCCGCGGCCGACGCGCCCGAGCCGTGGCGCATGGAGTTCGCCCGGGCTCGCGAGCGGGCGCTGGCCGATCCCGACACGGTGCGCGGCATGGCCGACTTGCGCGGTCGCGTGCTGCTGGGCCGCATGCTCGCCGCGGCCGCCCCGGCCACGGCGCCCGCGCTCACCCCCTCGGGTGGCGAGGGTGGGCGCCTGGCGCTGGGCAGTCGGCTGGCGGGGCTGGAGCCGGCGGCCTACGACGAGGTGCACGCCGAGTTCCGCGGCATGGGCGAGAAGCGCGGTGCCGAGGGCCTGGCTGCGCTCGTGCGCGAGGCTGCGGCCGGCGCCGTGCGCCACGACGCGGGCAAGCAGCGCCGCATGCATGCGATGCAGGCGGTGCTGGGCCTGGAAGCCGCGGCTCCTTGGCTTGCCTCGCAGCCGGCCTTGGCTGCCGCGGCCGACGTGGTGCTGCGCGCGGCGCTGGTGGGCGAGCTGGGCATGCCCGAGGCGGCCTACGCCTCCTTGCCTGCCCGCGAGGCCGGCGAGGCCCGTGCGCAGGCCCTGCGAGCGTGGTTCCAGCAGGCGGCCCCGCGCGAGTGGCAGCGCGTCGGGCCCGGCCGGCGCCTGCCGGATCGCCCGGCACCGGCCCTGCCCGGGCCCCGTCGCGGCGAGGGCGGCCGGGATGGTGGTTCGCGTGACGGGGGCGCGCGCGAGCGCTAGCCCGGCCTCGGCGCGTACCATCGCGCCCATGCTGCGCGTCGTGGCCCTGCAGACGAACCCGGCCTTCGGGCGGGTCGAGGAGAACCTCGCGTCGGCCGCTCGCGCGCTCGAGGGCGTGGATGCAGCGCTGGTGGTGCTCCCCGAGCTGTGCGCCACGGGCTACGCCTTCCGTGACCGTGCCGAGGCCGAGGGCCTGGGCGAGCGCCTCGGCGATGGGCCCACGTCGCGCTTCCTTGCCACCTTGAGCCGGCGCACGGGTGGCCTGGCCGTGGCGGGCTACGTCGAGCGCGACGGCGCGCGTCTCTACAACGCGGCTGCGGTCTTCGCTGCCGGCCGGCCGCTGGCCTCGTACCGCAAGGTGCACCTCTTCGGCTTCGAGCGCGAGGTGTTCGATGCGGGCCCGGGCCCCTTCCCCGTGCTCGAGCATGGCGGCCTGCGCGTGGGCGTGATGGTGTGCTTCGACTGGCGCTTCCCCGAGGCCGCGCGCACCCTGGCGCTGGCGGGCGCGGACGTGCTGGCGCATCCCAGCAACCTCGTGCTGCCCTACGCGCAGGCCGCCATGGTGACGCGCTGCCTCGAGAACGGCGTGTACAGCGTGACGGCCAACCGCGTGGGGCAGGAGCACCGCCCGCCGCGCCCGCCGCTGGCCTTCACGGGGCAGAGCGTGATCGTCGGGCCGGGCGGCGAGTCGCTGGCGCGCGGACCCGTGGAGGGCACCGCCCTGCTCGTGGCCGAGGTCGATCCGCAGCGTGCCCGGCAGAAGCGCACGCCCTCGGGCAACGACCTGCTGGCCGAGCGCCGTCCCGACACCTACCGCCTGTGAGGGCCTGGACCCTGCTGCGGAGGCCATTTCTGGCCTTGCGACAGGCCCCTGGGGCCCGCCCCTGCCAGGCCCTCAGCATGGGGTACGGTCTCCGCAGCGGGCGCGCTGGCTCCCACGCCAGCCTGCCCGGTTCTTTGCACCCTCCGCGCGGATGAACGGGCAAACCCCGCGCAAGCGGGCGACGCAAAGCTACAGGGTCATGGGCTCACCCCGTGACAGCCAGCTGCCAATCCGTGCGACATGGACGGTGTGGACCCGCCGCAAGGCGAGCCTCGCCCCGCCCGTCGCGCATCCGACGGGGTTCAGGCGGTCGAGGAAGGGCAGGCGGCCTCCATGCGAGGCCTCCGCGCCCGGGAGCACGTCCATGAAGAAGATCTGCGATGCCGACCTGCGGCACCACTGGGATGCCTACATCGCCAGCCGCTCGCCCGAGGCGAGGGCGCGGCTGGTGGAGGCCTACCTGCCCCTGGTTCGCTACCTTGCCGAGCGCATGGCCACCACGCTGCCGGCCAGCGTGGAGGCCGACGACCTCGCCAGCATGGGCACCTTCGGCCTGCTGGAGGCCATCGACCGCTTCGACCCCTCGCGCGGCGTGCAGTTCAAGACCTTCTGCACCCGCCGCGTGCGAGGCGCCATCCTCGACCGCCTGCGCAGCGATGACTGGGTGCCGCGGCTGGTGCGCATGCGTGCCAGCCTGGTGGAACGCACGCTGCGGCGCCTCTACAGCGAGCTGGGCCGTGAGCCGACCGTGCCCGAGATGGCCTCGTCGCTGGGCCTTTCGGTGGCCGCCTTCGAGCGGCTGCGCCAGGAGGCCAGCCCGGGTGCCCTGCTGTCGCTGGGTGCGGCGGCCCACGAGGGCGGCGAGCCGGGCACCTCGCTGGCCGACGTGCTCGGCGACAAGCGGTGCGCGGACCCGCTGGCCGGGCCGCAGCGCCAGGACGTGCGCGCCATGCTGCTGCGCGACCTCGCACCTCGCGAGCGGGTCGTGATGGAGGCCTACTACTGGGAGGGCCTGGGCATGCGGCAGATCGCCGAGATGCTCTGCCTCACCGAGAGCCGCGTGTGCCAGATCCACGGGGCCGTGATCGCCAGGCTGCGCGAGCAGCACGCCGCGCGCGCCGAGGAGCTGGCCGGCTCCTGCTAGCGCACGCAGCCGGCCTCGGCGGCCCTGTCGGTGATCTCGATCATGCGCACGGCGTGGGCCGACCAGAAGTCGGTGGCGGACGTGAAGTCCACGGCCAGCACCCGCAGGGTCGCGCCCGTGATCACGCGATTGCCCTCGGGGCTGACGCTGTCGCCCAGCAGCGTGTTGTAGATGCGGTAGGGGGCCAGCTCCGGGTAGAGGGCCTCCGGCTCGCTCCAGTGGATGCCGTCGGGGGAGGTGAGCACGCCGAGCATCGAGCCGGTGTTGCCGGAATGGATCGTGCCGACCATCACCAGCTCCTCGCGGCAGCTGCTCCATGCCACGCTGGGATTGAACGGCACGTGGGATCCCGTGATGTTGCTGGGCGTGCCCCCCAGCCCGGGCTCGCTGAAGACCCCGTCCCTGCACTTCCAGAACATCGGCGCGGGCCCGCCGGCCACGCATGCCGCCAGCCCTGCCACGCTGGTGCGGGCCAGCGCCACCACCATCGAGCCGTCCTCGAGGTTGTCGTTGTAGTAGGCGTAGAGCCAGCCGTCCCGCACGAGCGTGGAGAGGTCGCCGGGCCCGTTGCCCGAGGGACCGCGGCTGGGGGAGAGCAGCCCGATGTCGGGCGTGAGCACCTCGCCGGCATCCACGAAGGACGCGCCTCCGTCCGTGGACACCGCCGCACCGATCGAGGACCAGAACGGCCCGGAGGGCACGCCGCCCTCGCGCGTGTAGATCTCGCGGTGGTAGAGCATCACGAGCGCGCCCGTCGCCGGGTCACGCCACACCGCGCCGCCGCCGATGTAGTCCACCGGCACGACCAGCCCCGCGATGGGCCCGCGCGTGTCCATCACCGACGCGAAGGGATCCGCCAGCGTGCCCCGCGTGCGGCCGTAGCCCGTGCCCAGCACGCCGCCCAGGCCGTCGCTGGCATTGCCTTGGTTGGCGTAGAAGTCGTAGACGCCCGGCGTGGACGTGGGCACCACCGAGACGAGGCCGTCCGGGAAGGTGTCCAGGCCCTTGGCGAGCAGGGTGGCGTGGTCGGCCAGCAGGGCGCCCGCGGCGGAGGCCGCCACGAAGCGCTGGCTGGTGGGCCGGGGCACGGGCGGGATGACCACGTGGAGGGGCTCGCTGGGCTCGCTGCGCAGGCCTTCGCGGCCGATCGCCGTCACGCGCAGGTCCAGCTCCAGGGGCTCGTACATCCCGGGCGGCACCTGGCCGGTGAAGGAGGGCCTCGCCATGTCCAGCGTCCCCGTGCTGTGCGACCAAGGCTGGGATGCGTCCAGCCGGTACTCGGCGAGGTAGTCCAGCGGCCAGGGGCCCGGCCCGCGCGTCCACGACAGCTCGAGGCGCAGCGTCTGCGGGTCGAAGGTCGACGCGAGGCCGTAGGGCGTGCCCGGCGGCCGTGCGGGACCCGCGAAGCAGCCCAGCACCAGGCCGGCCATGGCCAGCAGGCACGCCAGCCGCAGCACGCGCATCCGGGGGCGGGACGGCAGGGCCATGCGCGCGTGGGGACGCAGGGCCGGCGGGGCCGGCCCCGCGTCGCGCCTCAGCGGGCCAGGTACTGGCCGCCGTTGGTGGCGGCCAGCTCGCGCAGCAGGCGCGGGTCGTGACCGTCGCCCACGCCGATGGTGTGGATGGTCATCTTGCGCTTGGCGTTGAGCTTCTTCACCTCGGCCACGATCAGGTCGGGCTCGAAGAACTTGCCGCGGTTGGGCGCGCCGTCGCTCATCAGGAAGATGGTGTCGGCCCCCTTCTTGAGGTTCTTGGCGTCGCTCGTGGCGCTGATGATGTTGAAGGCCTGCTCCATGGCATCGAAGATGTTGGTCATGCCCTCGGCGATGACCTTCTCGTCGATCCACTTGATCGCGTCTTCCTTGTTCTTCTTCGTGGCGTCGATCATCTTGCCTTCCTTGTAGACCTCGACGCCGCTCGAGAACACCACGATGTTGAAGGTGGCCTCGCCGCGGTCATCGCCGTCGGCGGCGCTGAGCGTCTGAAGGGCCTTCTTGAGCTCCTCGCGCGCCACCTGGATGCGCGTCTTGTCCTCGGGGCCCGGGTTCTCCTTGCTGGGGTCCTTGCTGTCCACGCGCATGGACCCGGACACGTCCACCACGAAGATGATGTGCTTGCTGTTCGTGGTGATGCCATAGAAGGACGACGAGCCCTGGTTGGTCTCGACGATCATGTCCGGCGGATCCTCTTCCACCGGCAGGCCGTTGCCCTCGCGCGCGCCGAGCTTCTTGATCATCTCGTCGCGGTTGCTCTTCCACCACGACTCCCACGCCTCGATGGTGGCCGGCACGGCCTCCTGGACGATCTTCGCCATCGCGACGAAGAAGTTGCGCTGCAGCACGCCGTCTTCCTTCTTGGCGCGCTCCAGCATCGCGTCCATCACCTTGCCCACCACCGCGCCGTTGCGGTAGAAGCTCAGCCCCGTGATGGCCGACGCGCGCACCTGCCAGCGCGCGTCGTCGAGCTTGGCGATGAGGATGTCGGCGCCGCGCTCGCTGTTCTGGCGCCCCAGCGCCTCCAGCGAGGACTGCACGAGGTCCACGCTCGCGTCCTTGGTCATGGTCTCGAGGAAGGCCGTGATGCGCTCGCCCTTGGCGTAGCCCAGGCCCTGCAGGTAGATCGACTTGCGCGTGTCCTTCGCGGCCGTGGCACCGCCCACCACCTTGGCCGTGGCCTTGTCCAGCTCGTCGCCCTCCAGCGTGTTCACCACGCGCGCCATCGCGCGCACGATGCCCACGGCGAGGCCTTCCTCGGCCAGCACGCCGCGGTACTTGGTGCCCAGCTGGCGCTTGGCCTCCTCCATCTTGCCGGGCTGGTTGTTGGCGCCCAGCCACTCGGCCTCCTCGGGGGAGACGCTGATCTGGTCCTCGCCGCGCTCGCGGGCAGCCTTGGACTTCGCGTCCACGGACTTCTGCAGCCGGTCGGTCTTCTCCTTCCACGCCGCCTCGCCCTCTTCCCATTCCTTGCGCATCTTGCCGGCGTACTTCTCCTGGTCGTCGAGCACGCCCGCCAGCAGGTCGATCGCCCGCATGTCGTTGCTCTTGGCCAGGCTGTTGACGGCCTTGCGCTTCTGGTCGAGGCTCACGCCGGGCTTCGCCTTGAACTGGTCGGCGAACTCCTTGGCCAGCCGGGGCCACTCGGCGTTCTCGGCCGTGGCCGGTCGGCCCAGCCCCGCCACCGCCAGCAGGGCGGCGGCCACGGCCATCAGGGCGGCGGGTCGCAGGGTGAAGGCGCGCATGCGTCGGTCTCCCGGCCCCCACGGCGGGGGTCACGGGCCACCCTACCCCGAAGCCCCTTGCGGGGGGAGGGGGACCGCACCTGCCGTGCGCTTGGGCGTACAGGCCCGCTGGGGGCGCCTCCGCCGAGGTCCGTCGTGGGGTGCCTAGGCGCTGGCCGGCGGCGGCGTCGTGCCGGCCGGCGGCGCGGCCGGGGCCGCCGTGGCCGCCGACGGCTCGGCGTCCGCGGGCGAGCCGCCCTCGGGCGGCGGCTCGTCGCCGTCGGCGTGGATCTCGGTCTCCTCGGTGCCGTCCACGTCGTAGCGCAGGTCGGCGTAGAGGCAGCAGGTGGCGCCCAGGTACCAGAACAGCGCGTAGCCCAGCACGCCCACCCAGGCGAGGTTCACGAACAGCCAGAACATGAACAGCGTCACCTTGTGGGCACCCGGGCCGTGCAGCACGGCCTCGAAGTCGCGCACGAAGGGCTGGCTGCGGCCGCCGCGGCCGGGCGTGGCCGTGGGCAGCTCGCCCGCGAGGCGATCCAGCTCAGCCTCGCGCTCGCGCTGGCCCTGGTCCTTCTCCGGCGGCGCCACGTCCAGCGCCGGCTCCTCGCGCTCCAGGCCCAGCCCCAGCGGCGCGCTCCCGTCCAGGCCCGTGCGCAGGCGGTACTCGCGCGCATCTTGCTGCGCGTCGATGCCCAGCTTCTGGTGGGCGCGCGTGCCCGGCGTGGGGGCGTCCAGCGCCACCTGGACGCGGCTGTTGGCCGTGCCCGAGGCCACGCTGTGCACCAGCAGGCGCGAGAACCAGCTCCCACCCCAGAGGATCACGCCCACGAAGAGCAGCACGAGGAAGGTGCTGAAGAAGTACTGCAGCGGTCGCGCGAACACGTAGGAGAACGAGCGGCTGATGGCGTCCAGCGCGCCGTTGCGTTCCCATGCCGCGGCCGCACCCGCCAGCGGGAAGCCCAGCACCCCGCCCAGCGCGATCATCAGCATCAGCAGGGTGCTGATCGCGGCCAGCGGCACCAGCAGGATCGAGAGGATCATGCCACCCACCGGGATGGAGAGCGCCAGCCCGGCCAGCGCATTCAGTCCCCAGAAGATGCCTACCGCGATGGCGACGATGACCGGGGCCATCACCACGCTGGTCCAGTTGCTGGCGGCGAAGCCCAGGGCCTGCCGCAGGCTCAGGCCCTCGTCGCGCGCGATGCGCAGCGCCACGATGCGGCGCACGGCCTGGCCGAAGAAGGCCCAGCAGCCCACGAACCAGGCGCCGCCCACGGCGATCTCCAGCGGCTTGGCGTTGCCGCCCCCGCCCAGGCCGAACACCTCCTCCAGGAAGCCGCGCAGCTGGCCGCCCACCGGCTCGAGGCCCAGCAGCAGGCCCGTGAACCAGTCGAGGAAGGCGCCCGGCACGCTGGGCCCGTGGCCGCCGTGCACCACGCGCGTCACCATCCAGCCGCCGCCCCAGTAGACGAGGAAGCCCAGCATCGCGAGCGCCAGCGCCCGGAAGTCGAAGGGCACGCGTGGCAGCCTGAAGGTGCTGCGCGGCATCAGGCCCAGGTCGTGGCTCTCGGACATCGCGGCACCTCCGGGCCGGACGTGGCACGGCCGGGGCGAGCGACCTCGCTCCCGCACCCTGCCCCGACGCGGCGTGGCGCGGATTGTAGCCCCCCGAGGGTGGGGGGCAACGCAGCCCCGCGCGCCGGTCTGGATGGCCGGCCGGGAGAGGCGCGGGCCTGCGCACGCCCTGCTCCGCGCGTGCGGCCTGTGCGATGGCGCGAGGGGCCGCATGGCCGATCGTGGCCGATTTGCGCCCGGCCCCGTCACCTCGCCGGCCGCGGTGGGAGGCCATTCCATGCGGGCGTCGTCCCGTGGCGCTTGCGGCGGGACGGGCCTGCGGGTGTTGGGCCCGGCCTTCGATCCTCGTCGCGCCTTCCCGGAGCCTTGCCATGCCCCTGCACCGATCCCTTCTCCTGCGCGCCGCCTCGCGGCACCCCGCCCCTGCCGCTGCGACGTGCGTCGCCGCCTTGCTGGCCCTGCTGGTGGGGCTGGCCCTGCTGGTGGGGTGGCCCACGCCGGGCTGGGCCGACGAGCCGGCGCCCTCCCCGGCACCTGCTGCCCCGGTGCCCGCGCCCGCAGCGGTCCAGCCCGAGCGCAAGCCCTTGCTGGCCTTCCCCGAGGACCGCGGCATCGATGCGGCCGGCACGGGCGTCATCTACCGGGCCGACGGCACGGTGGTCTACTTCTACACCACGCAGCACGTGACGCCGGCCGACCTCGTGGCCAGCGCGCGCCTGATGAAGCTGCCCTTCGAGAACAAGGACAACCCCGGCATCGGGGTCACCTTCACGCCCTTCCCGGCGCAGAACCAGGTGCTGCTGGAGGGCTTCGTCGAGGACGTGGACATGGCGCTGGAGGCGCTCAAGTACTTCGACATGCCCACGCCGCAGGTGTTCGTGGAGGCCAAGGTGGTGGAGATCACCTGGGACTCGAACTTCGAGTTCGGCCTCGACTACCTGCTGGACAGGAACGCCG
Organism: Planctomycetota bacterium; assembly: GCA_964228555.1. GTDB lineage: Bacteria > Planctomycetota > PLA2 > PLA2 > JAEUHO01 > CAXQZU01. Next base: position 25,842 of record CAXQZU010000056.1, on the reverse strand, counting down.
TGGGCCCCGACACGCTGTTCCGCGGCGTGGAGGGCGTGCTCTCGCCCTCCTCGTTCCTCGCCTCGGGCCTGCCGGGCGGCCTGCCCTTCCAGGGCAGCAGCCTCGCGCTGGGCTTCGTGGGCGCCAACGCGGTGGACTTCGGTGCCTTCAGCGCCGCGTTCCGTGCGCTGCAGGAGAGCGGCAAGGCCGAGGTGCTGTCCAACCCCTCGGTGGTGTGCACGCAAGGCATCCCCGCGCAGGTGGTGACCTCCGAGACCATCAACATCAACCAGCTGGAGTCGGCCGACCGCGGCAACGAGCGCTACAAGAGCGCGCCGGCCACGACCGGCGTGGACCTCACGGTGAAGGCCCTGCACGTGGGCAGCGACCACGTGACGCTGGAGCTGGAGCCCAAGGTGGACGGGCTGGCGGGCTTCGCCTCGCGCATCGGAGGCACGCTCTCGCCCATCCAGACCAAGCGCCGGGCCAAGACCACCGTGACGATGCGCGACGGCGACACCCTGGTGCTGGGCGGCCTGTACACCAACCGCACCGTGCGCGAGGAGGCCAAGACGCCCTTCCTGAGCGACGTGCCGGTGCTGGGCACGCTGTTCACGCGCCAGCGCGAGGCCAAGCAGAAGAGCGAGCTGGTGTTCCTGCTCACGCCCAAGATCATGCGCAAGGCGGCCAACCCGCGCATCATCGCGCCGCCGGCCGAGCTCAAGCGCCTCGAGCGCGGCGAGGCGGGCGGCGAGCGCCCCGACTGCGGCCCCTGCCGCAGCAATCCCGAGATGCAGGACCTGCTCTTCCCGCGCGAGGCCGCCTGCCGCGACCTCGTCGAGCGCCGAGCCGCCGAGGCCGGCCGCGAGGCCCGCTGAGCATGCCTGCCGGCCGGCGGCGCGCTTCCCGGCTGCGCAGCCTGGCGTGGCTGCCCTGCGCCATGCTGCTGGCCGGCTGCAGCGTGGAGCGCACGGCCGTGCTGCCCGTGGTGGACGCCAGCCGCGTGAGCCTCTCGCTGGACCCCGAGGGCCCGTGGCGCGAGTCGATCGCGGCCGCGCGGGCGCCGGCGCCCATGGCGACGACGGCCGGGGGGCACGCGGCTCCCCGCGACGACGCCTCGCCCGGCCCGGCGGGCCTGGATCGCGTCGCCAGCCTCGCGCACTCGCCGGGCTTGCGGGCCACGCTGCCTGCCCGGCCCTTGCTGCCCGTGCCCGTGGCGCGCGCACGGCGCAGCGACGCGCCGGTGGCGCCCCGCGAGCGCTTCCTCGCCCAGCCCACCGAGCTGCACGCGGCGCAGGTCTCGCTGGTGCTGCCGGCGGCGCTGGCGTCCGAGGTGCGCCTGGAGGCCGGCACGGTGGGCGAGCCCACGCCCGGCCGCCGCGTGGCCAGCGGCAGCGCCACGCTGCGCCTGCGCGAGCTCACGGTGCAGGCCGAGCGCATCACGGTGCGCACGCGCGAGGCCGGCGAGGACGTGCAGGTCAACGCGCGCGGCGACGTGCGCCTCGTGAGCCGCCAGGGCGACCTCGTGCTGCGCGAGGAGGGGCTCAAGGGCCTGCTCATCGCCAACGACGCGCTCACGCCGCTGCGCTGAGCCCGGCCGGGGCCGAGGTCCCCGCGCGGCACGCGACGCATGCCCGCCCGGCCGTCCGCCTGCCCGCCTGCGTGCCCGCCCGGCGGGCGGGGATGGACGCGCGCGGCGTGCGGCGCGAGGATGGGGGCATGGCGGAGCCGTCCCCCGCATCGCTCGCGCGCCGCGTGCGCGGCCTGCTGCCCGCGCTGCTCGTGCTGCTGGCCAGCCTCTGCCTGGCGCCGGGCGCGCACGCGCGCGGCAAGACGGAGCGCAAGCCCCCGCCCGCAGGGCCTGCGCCGGCGCCCAGCCTGCGCGACGAGCCCACCACGGCCAGCGTGGCGCTGGACGACACGCTCAGCCTCGTGCTGCCGCTGGGCCCGCACTTCTGGCTGCAGTGCCCGCGCCACCTGCCCGTGGCCACCACGCTGGAGGGCCGCGGCCAGGTGCTGCAGTACATGAACGAGCGTGCGGGCACGGTGTCGATGCTCTACCTGGGCTGCGTGCCGCTGGGCGCGGCGCTGCCCGGTGACGCGCCCACCGACCGCGCCAGCCGCGCGGCCTCCGACTTCGTGGTGACGCTGGCGCAGAAGTACCGCCGGCTGGACTGGGTGCTCGTGGGCGGCCCGGTGGCACTGGCCCCGGCCAAGGTGCGCCTGGGCAGCCGCACGGTGGCGGGCTGGCGCACCGCGCGCACCAGCACGCACCCGGGCGAGTACGGCGGGCCGCACTCCGTGTTCGCCGGCGAGGGCCTGCTGTTCCAGCCGCCGGGCACCGACGTGCTGGCCTACGTGTTCCTCGACGCCAAGGGCGGCGGCACCACGCTGGAGGCCGTCACCGCGCGCATGGACGTGCTGCCCACGCGCGGCCTGCACGCCGGCACGCGCCGCGTGCAGCTCAACGACCTCTTCGCCACGGCCGACGGGCGCTTCCCCGTGCGCCTGGTCGCCTTCGACCTGCCCGCCGGCTTCGCGCCCACGCCGGCGCTGGACGCCGTGCAGGGCGAGTGGGTGCTCGTCGAGGAACGCCTGCCCGTGGCCGGCGGGCCGCCGGATGCCGTGCTGCGCATCGCGCACCACCCGCCGCGCGCGGGACAGGACGTGGCGGCCGTGGCGCGCGAGTGGCACGAGCTGTGGCCGGCCGACGCGCGCACGCCGCTGGAACAGCTCACGCTCTCCACCGGCGTGGACCGCGCCTGGCTGTGCGCGCACCCCGACCCCGCGCAGGGCGCGCAGGCCCGCATGCTGAGCGCCTTCTGGCGCGTGGACGACCTCGTGCTGCACCTGTCCTGGTCCTGCCCGGGCGGGCTGGCCCAGCAGGAGCAGGACCTGCCCTTGCTGCGCGCCCTGTTGCGCTCGCTGCAGGCCGCCGTGCGCTGGTAGGGGGCTGGGTTGACAGCCCCGCGCGCGGGGGCTAGCCTCGCACGCAGCGTGCGCCTGTAGCTCAGTTGGTAGAGCGTCAGCTTCCCAAGCTGAATGTCGTGGGTTCGAACCCCATCAGGCGCTCCACTCCCCCCGCGCGTCCGCGCGCGACGTTGCGCCACCGTGCGCGATCCGTGCGAGGTCGGCGGGGTCCGGGTGGGGGGGCGCCCAGACGGCCGAGGTGCTGGGAAGTGCAGGGAGAGGACGCTGGTCCTTCACCCCTGCGTTCACAAGTCGTATGGGCCTGCGCCGAGTCACTGGGCTGAGCCCGATCGCGGAGGTCCACGGCCGCACGTACGACGAGGTGCCCGTGCCGGTGCCCGTCGCCGCGTGGTCGCCGGTCCGCGCGCGCGCCCCGAACCGTAGTGGCGGTTGAGGCGTGGAACCCCATCCGGCTGCGATTCACGCTGATTTCACATGCTGACTCGCGGGACCCCCTTGACGCGCCCCTCGCCGGCGTGCGAGATCATGGGCATGCGCTGGCAATCGCCCTCAGGGACAACCAACCGGGAGACTCACGTGTACATCGGCCAGCCCTACATCCGCCTCGGCGGCGTCGCCTACCCCACTCCGACCGTCCCCCGAAGCGGCCTGTCGGCCACGTTCGGCGTGCAGGTCTTCGCGCTCGCCGGCACCGGCCCGACCGTCGAGATCACCGTCGAGCACAAGAACGAGGAGGACACCTCCTTCACGACGGCGGGCACGTTCGCGAGCATCTCGTCGACCGGCGTCCACACGCTGGACGTGAGCAGCCTCAAGGAGCAGATCCGCCTGGTGGTCGTTATCGGCGGCTCGAGCACCACCAACATGGCCTACGACCGACGCGAGCGGCACGGTTGCAGTCAAGACGAAGTCACCGGACCACAAATCAGGCGCGGTGAAGGGGCCGTAGCATGGCTGTGAACGTGTTCTCCCAGGCTGGCGTTGGGCTTGCGTGCCTCGTGACGTTGACATCACTTGCGGCCTGTCGGCAGAACTGTGGCCGTGGCGCAGCCCGGACCCTGTCGGGCGTAGTGGCCGGGCGTTCGACAGACAGCGAGCAGCAGCGCGGGCTGCCTCGTGTCGGCAGATACAGTGGCGCTGTCGATGGAGTGCCAATCGAGTTCTGGGTCCTTGACACCGGTCGCGTGCGATTGCGGATCGACCGCAACCCGGGCGGCCCCGAGTTCGTGGATTGGTGGGAGGGCGACCTGATTGATGGGGCAGACGCATTCCGTCTCGACCGCGGTGACGGCGGCGCGCACTCGCTTCGCTCAGCACCAGACCGAGTCTCCATTTGGCTAGACGAGGAGTTTCGGGTGTCCCGTGGACTGGTCGAGCTTCGCAGGACTGGACTGAAATAGATGGATGCCAGACTCGACAGCTCCGGGTACTCCGCCTGGGGTTGGGGACCTCTGCGCCAGCCCTAGTGAGGCGCATCAGCAGCTCGTCGGCAGCGGCCCGGCACTGCGCGGTGCTGATTGTCAGGCGGAATCGCACGTCGCCGACGAGTCCTCGTCGCGGCGGGCGCGGGACGGCGTCGGAGGCCGGCTCCGGGTTGGTGCCGGCCCCCTCCGCGCGAGCCGCCCCTCCGGTGGCGTCGCGGCAGGGTGTGTCCAGGCACACCTCCGGCCCGGGATCTGGCTCCGAAGCGGCCGCTTCATACGCGCAGGTCGCGCACCGGCGCGCGCGGTTGGCCTCCAAACGTGCTTGCCGTGCTGCGGCCCGGCCTCGGGCGAGCTCCTCGGGGACAGCGGCTCCTGTCCCGAGACGACCACAGTCACGAGGAGTCGTCAGGAACGTGCAGGGTGTCTTGGCAGGCAGCACCGCAGTCCACGCGATGTGCGGTGTGCGGCTTCCCACGCTCGATGGCGCGGGCTAGACTCGCATCTCGCCGCCCATCGGCCGCGCAGCGGACCGGCTGGGATGCACGTAGCGAGCCCAAGGGAGGTGGTGGATGGGAACCGCGGATGAGACGGGCGGTGGCGCAGGCGCACGCACGGTGACCTTGCGCGAGGCGCGCGACGGCGCGGACACGCGGTCCCTCCACGCACGGCTCGATGCGCAGGGCAACCTGTGCATCGAGGGACACGACCTAGGTCCCACGGTGTCCGGCCTGCTGGGCGGCAGCGAGTACGAGTGGGCCATCTCGGTGGCCGCCGAGGCGGTGCCCGCCTACGTGCAGGTGCTGGGCGGTGCGCCCGGCGACGACGCGCTGGACTGCTTGCGGGTGGCCATCGCCGACCAGCCCGACTGCGCGGACCTGGCCTTCCTCAGGCGCTGCGGCATCCCCTGCTCGTTCTGGAGCCGCGTGGGCGATTGAGCCGCCGGCGCGGGTGGGCCACCAGCCGGCCCAGCCTCGGCGCAGGCCCGCGGCGGGGCGCCACCGCGGGCTCGGGGCGGACAAGCCTTGACGCACGGGGCATCCCGGTTGCCTTATAGGTCCACTTCCCAGGAGATCCCCATGACCCAGACGATCCAGGTCGGGCACCAGGTGCCCGACTTCGAGCTCGAGGCCTACGACCCGGCCTCGGGTGACTTCGCCAAGTTCAGCCTGGCCAAGCAGAAGGGCGCCGGTCGCTGGACCGTGCTGTTCTTCTACCCCGCCGACTGGACCTTCGTGTGAGCGACGGAGTTCGCTGCTCTGGCAGAGCAGCACGAGCGCTTCCACAAGCTCGGCGCAGACATCGTGACGATCAGCCGTGACACCAAGTTCGTGCACCTCGCGTGGCGCACGCACGAGAAGGAGCTCGGCACCGTCAAGTACCTCATGGCCAGCGACGTCAAGGGTGACGTGGGCCGCATGTTCGGCGTGCTCGACGAGGGCAGCGGCCTGACGCTGCGCGGCACCTTCCTGGTGGCGCCCGACGGCCGCCTGACGAACGCCGAGGTCAACTTCTTCAACGTGGGCCGCAACATCGACGAGCTGATGCGCAAGTTCAAGGCGAACATGTACCTCAGCAAGAAGACGACCGAGGCCTGCCCGTCGAAGTGGAAGGACGAGGGCGACCTGACCCTCACGCCCAACGCACGCATGGTGGGCAAGGTGCACGAGGCCCTCAAGGCCGGCGGCAAGGCCTAGGCCCCGCAGCCCGTCCTGCACATCCTCGCGCCCGGCGGAGCCCCGCTCCGCCGGGCGCTTCCATGGGCATCGGGCGCCGGGCCCACGGTGCCCTGGTGTCCCGCCGGGCGGCGGCGTGGCCGCCTCCGTAGCATGGGTGCGTGACGACCTGGCTGGTCACTGGCGGTGCAGGCTTCCTGGGCGCAGCGCTCGTGCGCGCCTTGCGTCGCGAGGGTCGCGTGCGCGTGGTCACGCTGGACCTCCTCACCTATGCGGGCGACCGGGCGCGCCTCTCCACGCTGGAGGGGGACGAGGGCCACGAGCTGGTCGAGGGCGACATCGCCGACCGCGCGCTGGTGCTGCGCCTGCTGGAGCGCCACCAGCCCCGCGCCGTGCTGCACCTCGCGGCCGAGACGCACGTGGACCGCAGCATCGACGATCCGGCCTCCTTCCTGCGTGCGAACGCGGTCGGCACGTTGCACTTGCTCGAGGCGGTGCGCGGCTGGTGGCAGGGGCAGGCCGCGGCCTCGCGCGAGGCGTTCCGCTTCCTGCTGGCCAGCACCGACGAGGTGTACGGGAGCCTGGGGCCGTCGGGTTGCTTCGGCGCCCAGTCGCCGCATGCACCGCGCTCGCCCTACGCGGCCAGCAAGGCAGCCGCCGACCACCTCGCGCAGGCGTGGCACGCGACGTGGGGGCTGCCCACGCTGGTCAGCCATGGCTCGAACACCTACGGGCCGTGGCAGCTGCCCGAGAAGTTCCTGCCGCTGCTGCTGCTCAAGGCCCTGCGCGGCGAGCGCATCCCGGTGTACGGCGACGGTGCGCAGGTGCGCGAGTGGATGCACGTGGACGACCACGCCGAGGCGTTGGTGCGGCTGGTGGAGCGGGGCGTGCCGGGCGAGCCGTGCCTCGTGGGGGGCGGCGAGGCCTGCACCAACCTCGAGGTGGCCTCGCGGCTGTGCGCGGCGCTGGACCGCGTGCACCCGCAGGGGGCGCCGCACGCGCGCCTGCTCGAGCACGTGCCGGACCGTCCCGGCCATGACCGCCGCTATGCGCTGGAGGCGGGCGGCGCCGCGCTGCAGGGCTGGAAGCCCGGGCGTCGGCTGCAGGAAAGCCTGCCGGCGCTGGCCGCGTGGGCGGTGTCGGAGCGCGACTGGCTGGAGCGCATGGCGCAGCGCGAGGGGGTGGGCGTGCGGCTGGGCCTGGGCGGTCGCGCATGACGCGCAGCGGCGGGGCGGCGCGCAAGGGCATCCTGCTGGCGGGTGGCGCCGGCACGCGCCTGCATCCCATGACGCGCATGATCAGCAAGCAGCTGCTGCCGGTGTACGACCGGCCGATGGCCTGCTACCCGCTGGCCACGCTGCTGGCGCTGGGGATGCGCGAGATCCTGGTCATCACCACGCCCGAGGACCGCTCGCGCTTCGAGCGCCTGCTGGGCGATGGGAGCGCGCTGGGCATCCGGCTGGCCTATGCCGAGCAGGCCCAGCCGCGCGGGCTGGCCGAGGCCCTGCTGCTGGCTCGTGGCTTCCTGGCGGGCAGCCCGGCCTGCCTCGTGCTGGGCGACAACCTCTTCCACGGCCCGGGGTTCGTGGAGCAGGTGCGCGTCGCATCCCAGCGCACGCAGGGGGCCACCGTGTTCGCGGCGCGCGTGGAGCGGCCCGAGCGCTACGGCGTGGCCGAGCTGGACAGCACCGGCAGCCTGCTGCGCATCGTCGAGAAGCCGGCCCGCGCGCCCTCGCCGTGGGCCATCACGGGCCTCTACCTCTACGACGCCTCGGCGCCGGACCGGGCAGCCACGCTGCGGCCCAGCGCTCGCGGCCAGCTCGAGATCACCGACCTCAACAACCTCTACCTCGCGCAGGGTGCGCTGGTGCTGGAGCGGCTGCCGGACACGGTGGCGTGGCACGACATGGGCACGCCCGACTCGCTGCTGGATGCCGCAGCTGGCGTGCGCGCGGCCGAGCGGGCGTCGGGCCGCAAGCTGGGTTGCCCCGAGGCCGAGGCCTACGCGCAGGGCTGGATCGACCGCGAGCAGCTGCTGCGGCTCGCCGAGGGCCTCGAGGGCACGCCCTACGGCGAGGCCCTGCGTCGCCTCGCGGGCGGTGCGCGATGAGCGGCGCTGCCGTCCCCGGGCTGCGTGCGGAGCCGCTGCGCCTGCCCGGCGTGCTGCGCCTCGTGCGCACCCAGCACGCCGATGCCCGCGGCTGGCTGATGGAGGCCTGGAACGCCCGCGATGCCGTGGCCGTGGGCCTGCCGGGCTCGCTCGCGCAGGAGAACCTCGTGGAATCGGGGCCGGGCGTGCTGCGCGGCCTGCACCTGCAGCATCCCGGCGTGCAGGGCAAGCTCGTGGAGGTGCTCGCCGGGGCGATCCACGACGTGGCCGTGGACGTGCGCGTGGGCTCGCCCACCTTCGGGCAGCACGTCGCCGTGCGGCTGGACGCCGAGGCGCGCCACCTGCTGTGGGTGCCGCCCGGCTTCGCCCACGGGTTCGCCGTGCTGGGCAGCACGCCGGCGCTGGTGCTCTATCGCATGACGGTCGCCCGCGAGCCGGAGCACGAGGTGAGCATCGCGTACGACGACCCGCGGCTGGGCATCGCCTGGCCTGTCGCGCGTCCCATCCTGAGCGCGCGCGATGCGCAGGCCCCGCGGCTGGAGGCGCTCGACCCTGCCCGGCTGCCGCGGCACGCATGAGCCGGCGCCCGCGCGTGCTGCTGCTGGGTGCGCGCGGCCGGCTGGGCGAGCCGCTGGCGCGCGTGCTGGGCACGTGGTGCGAGGTGCTGGGCGCCGGGCGCCGCGCGGGCGACGTCGTGGCGGCCGACCTCGCGCAGCCGGCCTCGCTGGAGGCGGCGGTGGCGGCGACGCGTCCGGCCGTGGTGCTCAACGCTGCCGGCTACGCGGACGTGGACCGCGCCGAGCAGGAGGCGGAGGCTGCCGAGGCGCTCAACGCGGTGGCCCCAGCCGTGCTGGCGCGCGCCGCCACGCGCGCGGGCGCCGTGCTGGTGCACGTGGGCACCGACTATGTCTTCGACGGCACGCGCGGGCAGCCGTACCGGGAAGAGGACGCGCCGCACCCGCTCTCGGCGTACGGGCGCACGAAGTGGGCGGGAGAGCAGGCGGTGCTGGCCGACCCCGGCCCGCACCTCGTGCTGCGCACGTCGTGGGCCTACGCGCAGGGGCGGCCGTGCTGGCTGACGGCGATGGAGCAGCGCCTGCGCTCGGGCGCGCCGCTGCGTGCGGTGCACGACCAGTGGGGCAGCCCCACCTGGGCGCCGGCCTTCGCCGACGCCTGCTCGGCGCTGCTCCAGCGCTTGCGAGGCGTGGGTCCCGCGGGCGACATCGCGCCGCCGGCGGTGCGAGGTGCCTACCACCTCGCGGGCGAGGGCGGGGCGAGCTGGCACGACCTCGCGGTGGAGCTGTGCCGCCTGCTGGGAGTGCCCTCGGCGGTGGAGGCGGTCTCGCGGTCGGCGTGGCCGCAGCCCGCGCGCCGGCCCCGAGACTCGCGGCTGGACACCGGACGGGCCGCGCGCGTGCTGGGCGTGCGGCTGCCGCCGTGGCGCGAGTCGTTGGCGGCCTGCGTGGCAGGCGCCTCGAGGCCCTAGCCGGCGCGCTCACGGGCCGGCCGGGGCCGTCCCCCGGCGGGCGGTGGTTGCCCTGGCCGCTGCGGCGTGGCGCCCCGCCTGCTTCCACGCTGGCAGGCAGGGAGAGTGGAGCGGGTGATCGGATTCGAACCGACGACAACAACCTTGGCAAGGTTGGGCTCTACCAACTGAGCTACACCCGCATGCGCGCGAGGATAGGCCGTGGGGGGGGCGGGTCAAGGGCAGGAGCGAGCGAGGGGGTCGGCGGGTACACCCAAGCGCCATGGCCCCGCTGCCGCCCGCCCTGCTCTACCCCGTCTACCTGCTCGTGATGGGCGGGGCCTTCGCGTGCTTCGTGCGGGCCTACCGGTCGCGCAAGGACACGCGCCGCCACATGCGCCTGGCGCTCACGGGGCTGGCGCTGGACCTCGCGGGCACGCTGGTGGTGCTGCTGGTGCACCGCGTGCTGCAGTGGCCGTGGGACTACAACGACCTGGAGGTCGTGCACTGGCATCGGCGGGCGGCCTACGTGAGCTCCGGCCTGCTGCTGCTCACGGCCTTCGCGGGCTGGCGCCGCCTGCCGTGGCACCCCTGGCTGGGGCGCATCCTGCTGCCCACCTACGCGGTCACGCTCGCGCTGGCCCTCTACGGCTACTGGCCCTACTGACCGGCGTGCGGCGCTCAGCGTGACGCGCTGCGCTCGTCGAAGGTGGCCTTCAGGCGCGTGACGTCGTTCTTGAGGCTGCCGAGGTCGGAGGCCAGCTCCACCTCCAGCTGGGCGGCGTAGAAGGGGTCCACGAGGCGGTGGGCCCAGGCGAAGGCCATCAGCTCGACGCCGCCGCGCGTGCCCTTGGGACCCGCCAGCCCGCGGGCCAGGCGTGCGAGCTCGGCCGCAGGCACCTCCTGCCATGCGAGGCTGCGCACGGTCCCGGCGTCGTCCACCTCGAGGGCCTCGGTGCCGATCTTGAGCAGGCGGGCCTTCACCTTGGAGCCGGGCAGCGCGAGGGTGCGCTCGGCCTTGTCGAGCCGGTCGGCCGGGCCCACCAGCGTCAGGCGCAGTGCCTTGAGGTGGTCGCAGAGCATGGCCCAGAAGGCGAGGTCCAGCGCCAGCTGCCCCTCGGCGTCCTGCACCGCCTCGGGCACGAGGCTGCGCGCCGCGGCGTAGTCGTGGCGCGCCAGCGCCTCCTCCACCTTGGGCTTGGCCTCGGTCCAGGCCGCGCGCACGCGCTCCACCTCGTCGGCGGCGTCGTAGGCCTTGTCCGGGTGCGCGTGGGCCTTGCCGGCCGTGATCTCGCGCGCCCGGCGATCGCTCACCTCGCCGGCCGGCGTGCCGGGGTGCTGCTTGGCATGCGTGCGGTAGCGCTGCACCACCATCCCGTCGTCGGCCTTGCTGTGCCAGTTGGCGCGGATCCAGTCCTCGAGGCTCTTGAGCGCGCCCGCGGCCTCCACCTCGGCGCGGCGCCGGGCGGCGTCGGCCTCGACCTTCTCGCGCGCGGCCTTCTGCTCGGCCGTCTCCTGCGGGGGGAGCGGCACGTTCTGCTCCGGGCCTCGCCCGCGCGAGCCCGCCGTCGGGCCCGGGGCCGCGCTGCCGGCCGCCGTGGGGGCGGGGCCGGGGGCCGGGGCCGGGTCGTCGCCCCCCGTCGCGAGCACGACCACGATGGCCACCACGCCCACGCCCAGCGCCGCCAGCAGCGTGATGGGTGCACCCGAGGCCTTGGCCTGCCGGTGCGCGCGCCAGCGCGGGCTGCGGCCGCGCAGTGCGTCCTTCTTGCGCAGGTCCTGCCCGCCGATGCGGTCGAGCTCGGCCACGAGGTCCTTGGCCGAGGGCCGCTCGGCCGGTGCGCGGCGCGTCATCAGCCGCACGAGGTCGCTGACCTCGCGTGGCAGCGAGGCCAGCTTGCGCTCCGGGCGCAGCGGCTCGCCGGCCATGTGCGCTGCGAGGATCTCCCTGACGGACTTCCCGGCGTAGGGCGTGGCGCCCAGCAGCAGGTGGTAGAGCGTGATGCCCAGCGAGTAGATGTCGCTGGCGGGCTCGCTGGCACCCGACTCGCAGGTCTCCGGGGCCATGTAGTGGGGCGTGCCCACGCGCTGGCTCTCGGCGTCCATGCCGGCGGCCAGGCCGAAGTCCACCACCTTCACCGTGCCGTCCTCGAGCAGCACGAGGTTGCCCGGCTTCACGTCGCGGTGGATGATGCCCTGGGCGTGCGCGGCGGCCAGGCCGTTGGCCGCCTGCCGCACCACGCGCAGCGCGTCGGTGGGCTCCATGCGCCCCTCACGCTGGATCAGGTCGAGGATCTCCTCGCCGTCGAGCAGCTCCATCACGAGGAACTGCTCCTCGCCCTGCTGGCCCACGTCGAAGATCTTGAGCACGTTCTCGTTGTCGATGCGCGCGATGGCGCGCGCCTCGCGCGCGAACTTGGCCACGATCTCGGCGTTGGCGCGCGACTCGGGCAGCAGCACCTTGACGGCCACGGTGCCCTGCGTGGCCGTGTTGGTGCCGCGATAGACCGTGGCCGTGCGGCCCTGCCCGATGCGCTCCTCGAGGCGCACCTTGCCCAGCACCTGGCCCAGCAGCGGGTCCCGGGCCGGGGCGGGGGCTGCCTCGGGTCGTGCCGCGCCGGGTGCGGGGCGTGCGGGCCGGGCTGCCGGCACGGCCTTGGCGGGCGTGGCGGCCTTGGCGGCGGGCTTGGCGGGCGGCGCCGGTTGCGCCGGTCGGGGGGGCTTGGGCGTGTCGCGGTCGCTCATCGGGCGCGAGTGTAGCCCCTGCGTGGCGCCTGCTGCAGGCGTGCGCGCCCGGCATGGGGACCTTGGGCCCGGGCGCGGCAGGCAGGCTCGCTGGACGCTCGCGAGCGGGGTGCCTGGCGTCTGGGCACCAGGTCCCGGGAGAGGAAGCCATGCCCGGCGCATGGCGCGCACCCGGGCCGGTGGTGCCCTGCAGCAGCCACGTGCCGGGCTGCGGAGGGGCGGGGGCGGATCGGGCGTGGCGGTCTCGACGGGGGGCTGGTTCCCTCGTCCTGCGGTGCCACCGCGGGCGACGTGGCCGTGGAGGCCGTGCCGCGAGCCGTGCGTCCCGCGCAGGACGCCCGGGGCAGGCTCCAGCCCAGCGGGTCGCCGCGCGCGAGCAGGTCACGAGCGCGGCGACGGCCGGCAAGCCCGTCACGCAGGCCGTGATCCACGACGGCGGCCCCTGCCCCGGCGGAGGTTCGGTGTCGCGCAGGCACGACGACGCCGGCAGCGACGGGACCTGCGAGGACTCGAGCACGACCCCGTGGGCAGGGTTCGACTAGCCAGCGCGCGCTAGCCCAGCTCGAGCTGGCGGCGGGCGTCCACCTCGTCGCGGTCCAGCCGCGTGCGTGCCTCGAGCAGCGCCGGCCGGGCCGGGTCGGCCGGGTCCAGGGCGTGGAAGGCCTGCCGCAGCAGCTGCAACGTCATGCGCAGCACGCGCACGAGGTCGCCGCCCGAGAGGTTGGTGCGCGTGAGCACCTCGTCGAGCGAGCGGCCCTCGGCCCACAGCTCCACCGGGCCGGCCAGCCCGAAGTCGGGACCCCGCGTGAGGTCGCGCAGGCCCAGCGCCTGCTCCATCTCCTGCACACCGGCCATGCGCTCGCTGAACGGCACGCGCAGGCCCTTGAGCGTGCGGCGCGGCAGGTCCGAGGCGTCGGAGGGGCGTGCGTCGTAGACCATCGACGCGAAGAGCATGGCGATCTCGATGGGGGGCGCCTCGGCCAGCCAGCCGCCGGCCCACGCCTCGGTGACGGCCAGCTCGTAGCCGTTCACGAGGCTGCACAGCCGTCCCTTGGCCGTGAGGCCGTGCTCGTCGAGGTAGGCGAAGCGCCGCAGCACCTCCAGGCGCGCCTCGATGACGCGCACCCCGGCGGCGCCCCCGCCGTCGGGCTTGCCGTGCGTGCGCTGGAAGCGCGCGAAGGAGCGCTCGTAGGCGTCGGGCACGCGCTCGCCCAGCCGCTTCCACAGCTGGAGGATGGTGGTGTAGGTCAGGTTGAAGCGGCTGCGCACGGGCTCCACCTTGCCGCTGTGCAGGTAGGCGATGTCGGCGTGGCGGATGCGGCCCTCGTCCAGCAGCGCGAACACCCAGCCCTTGTCGTCGAGGCCCTGTCGGCCCGCACGCCCGGCCATCTGCCAGTACTCGCGGCCCATCAGCGGGCGCGTGGAGATGCCGTCGAACTTCGAGAGCGCGTGGAAGCACACGCTGCGGGCCGGCATGTTCACGCCCAGCGCGAAGGTCTCGGTGGCGAAGAGCAGCCGCACCTGGCCTGACGTGAACAGCCGCTCCACGATCTCCTTGTCGATGGGCAGCATGCCGGCGTGGTGGAAGAGCACGCCGCGGCCGGCCAGCGTGCGCAGCTCGCGCGTGGTGGGCGCGTCGGTGGCCTCGTAGCGCGCGGCCAGCGCGTCGAAGGCCGCGAGGATGGCCGCGCGCCCGTCGGGGTCAAGCAGCTCGCGGCGGGCATTGGCGTGGGCCAGCCGCTCGCAGTCCAGGCGGCTGAGGCAGAAGTAGATGGCCGGGAGCAGGGCGTGCCGCTCGAGGTGCGTGATCAGGTCCAGCGAGGCACGGTCGAGCGCCGCGGCGGCGTGTCGCCGCCCGCCGCGCGGGCCACGGCCGCGGCGGTCGTGGTCCATGCGCCCGATCTCGATCAGGTGGCGCCGCACCTCGTCGAGGGCGCGCGGGCCCTTGCCGGCGACCCATACCTTGTGCGTGAGCGGCACGGGACGCCGCTCCTCGACCACCACCTCGACCTCGCACCCACGCACCTCGGCGATCCACGCGGCCAGCTCGCGCACGTTGGGCACGGTGGCCGAGAGCGCCACGATGCGGATGTGGGGCGGGGCGTAGAGGATGGCCTCCTCCCACACCGTGCCGCGCTCGCGGTCGTCGAGGTAGTGCACCTCGTCGAAGATGACGAACTCGAAGCCGGCGAGGCGCTCGGGAGCCTCGAAGATGGTGTTGCGGAAGATCTCGGTGGTGAGCACCAGCAGCGGGGCGTCGGGCTCCAGCGTGACGTCGCCGGTCATCAGGCCCACGCGCGACTCGCCGTAGGTGGCGCGGAAGTCGCGGAACTTCTGGTTGGAGAGCGCCTTGATGGGCGAGGTGTAGAGCACGCGCCGGCCCTGGCCCAGCGCGAGGTCGATGGCGTAGTCGGCCACCAGCGTCTTGCCGGCGCCGGTCGGCGCGGCGACCACGACGCCCTTGCCGGCGAAGATGGCGGCCACGGCCTGCTGCTGGAAGGGGAACAGGGTCAGGCCGCGGAAGGCCTGCGGGCCCGGCGAGCCGGGCGACGGGGGGACACGCGGCATCACGCGCATCGTACGGGCCCCGCTGCGGCCCCACGCACGCGGCGTGGCATCCGCCTCGCGTAGCATGGGCGCATGACCCGCAGGCCCGCACGCCCCGTCCTGCCCAGGCTGGCCCTGCTGCTGGCCTGCGCGGCCGCGGCCGGCTGCTCGGCCGTGGGCGCCGACCGGCGCATCTCGTTCTCCACCGTGCAGGTGCTCAACCCGGGCGTGGACGGTGCCTGGATCCTGGCCGAGTACCCGATGGCCCGTGCGGTGGTGCGCCGCCCCGACGGCACGCTCGAGCGGCTGGACTACCGCGTGGACGACCCGCACGGCCGTGGCCAGGACCTCGTGCTGTGGTTCGACGAGTTCGGCGTGCTGGCCCGCAAGCAGTACAGCGGCCCCATCGTGCGCCCGCTGGACCCGGACGCCGAGGCCGGGCGGGGCGTGACCGCCCAGCCGCGCAACCAGTAGGCCGCACGTGCGGTCGCCGTCGCGGGGGACACCGCGGGCCCCACGCCCACGCACGGTGGCCGTAGGCTGGGGAGGGCTGGCAGGCCCGGCGCGTGATGCCCGTGCTGCGCGGCGCGTGGGAGGGACCATGACCCGATTCGCATGGTTGCTGTGCCTGTCCCTTGCGGCGGGCGTCGGGGCGGCGCCCGCGCGCTCGTGGGCAGGCGGCGATGACCTGCAGGTCTTGCGGGCGGGCCTCGCGCGCGAGGTCGATGGAGCGCAGCGCGCCGCGCTCATGCCGCGGCTGGCGGCGCTGGGGGGGCGCGGCGCGGCCGAGACGCTGGCGCGCAGCGTGCGCACGGACATGGACCCGGTGGCGCGGGCCGCCGCGGCGCGCGCGCTGGGCGAGATCGACGCAGACCAGGCCCTCGAGCTGCTCGCCGGCGTGCTCGTGGAGGGCGGGCCGCGCATCGTGCGGGACGCGCTGGCGCGTGCGCTGGCACGCCGGGACGGCGGCCTTGCGCGTGCCCGCAAGGCGGTGGAGGACACGGGGCGGCGGGAGGGCGAGCGCATCCTCTGGCTGGAAGCGCTCTTCGCGTTCGACGACGAGGCCAGTCGCTCGTTCCTGGCCTCGCAGGTGGTGTCGCCCTCTCCTTGGGTGCGTGGCGCCGCGGCCCGGGCCCTGGCCCGGCGCGAGGACGGCCGGGCCGAGCGCCTGGGGGCGCTGGCGCAGGGCCTGGCCAGCGCGCCGGACCGCGAGTCGGCCCTGCAGGTGCTCGATGCCATGGAGAGTGCGCTGGACGAGTCCTTGCGACCGGTGCTGCTGCAACGGGCCGGCGGCGAGGACCCTTTCGTGCGCCGGTGCGCCGCGCGGCTTGTGGCGATGCTGGACAGGGCGCGCGCCGCGGCCGCCGAGATGGCCGGGCAAGCCCCTGCGCCGCCGGCCGGGGGCGCGGATCGCTACGCACCGGCACGCCGCCCGGAGGACGAGGACCTGCCGCCGCCCCGGCGCGGGATGCCGCGCCCGCAGTTCGACCTGGTCTATGCGCTGGATGTCACCGGATCCACCTCCACCACGATCGAGCACACCCTGCGCCGGATCCGCGAGGAGGTCAGCCTGCTGGTGAGGCTGGGATCCGACGTGCGCGTGGGCGTGGTGGGCTACCGTGGCGGTCGCGGCGTGGAGGCACGCCGGCAGATGGACGTGCTGCTGCCCTGCTTCGACCCGGAGCGCATCGAGGCCTTCCTCGCCTCCATCGAGCCCTCGGGCACCGACGATCGCGGCGCGGCCGTGTCCGTGGCGCTCTCCGAGGCCCTCGACCGCATGGCCTGGCGCCGGCAGGCCACGCGCGAGGTGCGGCTGGTGGCCGACAGCCGCTGCGATGACCCGCAGGCCGCCACGGCCCTGGCGGCGCTGCACTGGCGCGCCGACGAGACCCGCACCAGCGTCGCCTACGTGCTGCGCACCCGCCCGCGGATCCCCGCGGAGTTCGACGACATCGCCCGCGAGGGCGGGGGCGCTCCCGTGGAGGCCCTGCGCGAGCCGCTGCGCTAGGGGCTGCCTCCGAGGCCTTGCCATGGCCTGCCGGCCGGCACGGCCCCCGGCCGGGCATCGCGGCAGGTGCGCGGATAGGCTCCCGGCCCATGCCGTTGCTGGCCCTCCACGACGTCTGCTTCGCCTACGGCGCCCACGAGGTGCTGCGCGGCGTCTCGTGCGGTCTCGAGCGTGGCCAGCGCGTGGCGCTGCTGGGTCCCAACGGCGCGGGCAAGAGCACGCTGCTCAAGGTGGCTGCGGGCAGCCTCCTGCCGCAGGCAGGCGAGGTGCGGCTCGACGGCACGCTGCTGTCGCGGCTGCCGCGAGCGCTCTCGGCCCAGCGCATCGGCGGGGTGGCGGCCTCCGAGTCGGCTGCGTTCCCGTTCCTCGTGCGCGAGAGCGTCGCGCTGGGCCGCCATCCGTGGCGCTCGGCCTTCGGGCCGCCCGCGGCGCGCGACGAGGCCGCCGTGGAGGCCGCGCTGGAGGCCTGCGACCTGGTGGCGCTGGCGGCGCGGCCCGTGCCCGCGTTGAGCAGCGGCGAGCGCCAGCGCGTGGCGCTGGCGCGCGCGCTGGCGCAGCAGCCCGACGTGCTGCTGCTGGACGAGCCCACCGCGCACCTGGACCTCGGCCACCAGCAGCGGCTGCTGGCCGCGGTGGGCCGCGAGGCGCGCACGCGTGGCGTGGCCGTGCTGGCGGCGCTGCACGACGTGAACCTCGCGGCGGCGTGGGCGGACCGCGTGCTGCTGCTCGTGGACGGCGTGCTGGCGGGCGACGGCACGCCCCGTGAGGTGCTCACGGCGGCTCGCGTGGAGGCCGCCTTCGGCGCCCCGGTGCACGTGCTGTCCCATCCCGAGGGCGGCGGGCCGCTGCTGGTGCCGCGAGGCCCGGCATGAGCCACGCACCGGGGCTGCGCGCAGGGACCGTGCTGGGGATGGTGCTGGTGCTGCTCGCGCTGGCGGGGTGCGGGGCACCGCAGGCTGCGCCGGCGCCGGCGGGTGGCGTGCGGGCGCCCTACGCGCGCTTGCTGCAAGAGGGTGGGCTGCGCCTCGTGGCCTTCGACGACGGCACGCGTGTGCCGCTGCCCCCCTCGACGCTGCGCATCGCCAGCACGCTGCCCAACCTCACCGAGCTGGTGGCGCACCTGGCGGGCGTGGGGCGGCTCGTGGCGGTCTCGCCGCACTGCAACCACCCGCCCGGGCTGGAGCGCCTGCCGCGCGTGTCGGTGATGCCGCTGGACCTCGAGGGGCTGCGCGCGCTGGCGCCCGACCTCGTGCTCTGCGATCGCGTGTTCCACGCCGCCAGCCTCGAGGCGCTGGGCCGGGCGGGCGTGCCGTGGCTGGCACTGCAGAGCCGCAGCCTCGATGACCTCGAGGACACGGTGCGGCTGCTCGGCGAGGTGCTGGGCGAGGGGGAGGGCAGTGCGCCGGCCATGCGGGCTGCGGCGCTGGTGGAGCGGCTGCGCGGCGCGCGCGAGCGCGTGCGCGCGTCCGCGGGCCGTGACGGGCCCGGCGTGCTGGTGGTGGGGCAGGCCGACCCGCTGCACGTGCTCGGGCCGGGCTCGTTGCTGGACGACATGCTCCGCGCCTGCGGGGCGCGCAACGTCGCGGGCGACCTGGGCCGCCCCAGCGGCCCGTTCAGCGAGGAGGCCCTGCTGGCGCGTGCGCCCGACTGGATCCTGACGACCTGGGATGCGCTGCCGGGCACGCAGCGGGAGCGCTGGGCTCGCGTGCCCGCGGTGGTGCAGGGCCACGTGGCCCACGCCAGTGCCGATGACCTGCTGCGCGCCGGCCCGCGCACGCCCGAGGCGCTGGAACGGCTGGCCGCGGTGCTGGCGGGACGCCTGCCGCCCTCGGCGCTGGGGGGAGGCCGCTGATGCGCGCGCCTGCCTCACGCTGGCTGCTGCTCGTCACCGTGCTGGCGCTGGCGGTGGGCGGTGCGCTGTTGCTGGGTCCCGCGGGCTGGGACCCCGGCATCGTGTGGGACCTGCGTGCGCCGCGCGTGCTGCTGGGCGTGCTCGTGGGCGCCGCGCTGGCCGTCGCGGGCGTCATCTTCCAGGCGCTGCTGCGCAACGACCTGGCCGAGCCCTACCTGGTGGGCGTGGGGCCGGGGGCAGCGCTGGGCGTGACGCTGGCGGCATGGCTGGCTGGCGCGCAGGCCTTGCCCTCGGCCGCCACCCGCTCGCTGGCGGCGTTCCTCGGCGCCGTGGGCGTGGCCGTGCTGGTGTTCGCGGGCGCACGCCGGGCGGGCCGCACCAGCGCGGCCACGCTGGTGCTCAGCGGCGTGGCGCTGGGCCTGCTGGTGCAGGCGCTGGCCACGGGCATGCTGTACGTGGCCGTGCCACGCTGGGACCTCGTCATGCAGTGGCTGCTGGGCCATCTCGTGGGCAGCGCGTGGCTGGATGCGCTGCCCGTGGGGTCGGCCCTGCTGCTGGGCCTGTGCGTGGCCGCGTGGCGCGCGCGCGAGCTGGACGCGCTCACGCTGGGCGAGGACGCCGCATGGCTGGTGGGCGTGGATGCGCGTCGCACGCTGCTGTGGCTGGGCGCGGTGGGCTGCCTGCTGGCGGCGACGGCGGTGGCCACGGCCGGCCTGGTGGGCTTCGTGGGGCTGGTGGTGCCGCACCTCGCACGGCGCGTCGTCGGTGCAGGCCACCGCTCGTTGCTGCCGGCGTCGGCGCTGCTGGGCGGTGCGCTGCTGGTGCTGGCCGATGCGCTGGCCCGCGTGCTGTGCCCGCCGCTGGAGATCCCGCCGGGCCTGGTCACGGCCGCCGTGGGTGCGCCCGTGCTGCTGGTGCTGCTGCTGCGTCGCGCCTGAGCGCGCGCCGCAGGCGGCTAGCGCGTGGAGCGGCGCGGGCCCAGGCGGCGCTTCACCTCGCCGGGCATGGCGCGATCGGTGCGGCTGGGGTGCGTGGGACCCCGTCCTTCCTGCGCCGCGGCGCGCCGCGCCGCCTTGCGCTCGGGCTTCGTGCCACGACCCTTCTTCTGGCGGCCACCTTCGCTCTTGCGGGGCATGGGGAGTCCCTCCGGGACCCTCCATCATGCCCCCGGCTGCAGGCTGCCGCCACCGGGCGCCCCGGGCCCCGCCGTGGGGGCGGCGTGCGCAGGACGTGGCCGCGCAGGCCCTCGTCGCCCCCCCGGCGCTCGCGCGCGGGCTGGCCTGCCCGGGCCGACGGGTAGCATCCGGGCGCGGTTGGCTGAGGAGTCTTGTCCCATGCATCGTCCGAACCCTTCCCCGTTGCGTGCAGAGGCGGGCCGTGCCGGCCTCGTGGTCGTGGCCTTGGTGGCCGTGGCGGCGCTGGCCTTCCTCGTGGTTGGCGACCCGCTCAAGCTCTTCGGGCCCTCGGCCAGCCATGACGCGGCGGGCACGGGCGAGCCGGGGCTGGACGCAGACGCCTCGCAGGCTGGCGGGGCCGATGCCTCGGCCAAGCGCTCGGGCCCGGAGCTGGCCGCGCTCTACGGTGCGGGCGACCTCGGCGGCTTGCGCATGCGCCTGATGGACGCCGTGGCCAAGAAGCCCAAGGCCGGGCAGGCGGTCCTGCTGCGCAGCCGCTCGGGCAGCGAGACGAAGGTTGCGAGCGACGCCTCGGGCGAGGTCCTGTTCGGGCAGCTGATGCCGGGACGCGGCTGGCAGGTGCTGGTCGAGGGCAGCGGCTTCCGCGCCGTCTCGCTGGTGAACATCACCATCCAGCCGGGCGGCACCACCGACCTGGGCGACATCCTGCTGGGCGCCAACGTGGCCCTGCGCGGGCGCGTGATCGATCCCAGCGGCAAGCCCGTGCCCCGGGCCACGGTGGCCGCCTTCCTGCCCGAGCGTGGCACGGCAGCGCAGGGCCTCGTGGTCTACCTCGTGGACCAGGCGCTGCGCATGCCCGGCGCGCGCGAGGAGGTGGTCAGCGACGACGAGGGCATGTTCTCCTTCGTGACGCTTTCCGACGGCATGTACTCGATCGTCGCGCGCCATCCCGGCTACGGCACGCGCCAGCAGAACGAGGTGGTGGTCAAGGCCGAGAGCGCCGCCAGCCCGCTGGTCGTGCGCCTGGGCGAGGGCGCCAAGGTCACGGGCAAGGTGACGGACGCCGAGGGGCGGGGCGTGCCCGGCGCGCGCGTGGTGGCCATGCGTGACATGGGCCAGCGCTTCTCGCTCAACGGCTCGCTGGAGCGTGACGAGGCCGTCACGGACGGCCGCGGCCAGTTCCTCATCGACACGCTCAACGACGGGTCGTCGTACCGCTTCGGCGTGATGGCCGACGGCTTCGCCCCGGCCTGGGACCAGGCCGCGGTGGAGGTGCAGAAGGCGCTGGAGCGCAACTTCACGCTGCAGCGAGGCGGCTACATCGAGGGCGTCGTGCGCGAGGAGGGTGCGGGCACGCCCGTGGCCGACGCCACGGTGACCGTGGTCGTGGGCCGCTTCAGCATGGGTGGCATGGGCGGCGGCCGGGGCGGTCGCGGCGGTGGCCAGGCTGGCGCGGCGCAGCCCGGCCAGCAGCCTGCAGGCGATCCCACCACGCCGGCCTCGGCGCGCACCGACGCGCAGGGCCGCTTCAAGATCGGCCCGGTCGTTCCCGGCCCGGTGATGTCGGCCGTGGTGAAGGCCTCGGGCTACACCTCGTTCAGCGCCAGCATGTGGACCGGCAACCCGTGGCCTGACGTGGCCGTGGAGCAGGTGGGCACGGTGGACGTGAGCCTCAAGCGCGGCGGCAGCATCACGGGCCGCGTGCGCTCGGCCGACGGCCTGCCCATCGCGGGGGCGAATGTGGTGGCGGCCGGCAGCGGCATGATGGGCATGGCCGCGATGTGGGTGGGCAGCCCGACGGCCACCACCGATCCCACCGGCGCCTTCACGATCGCCGGCGTGCCGCCTGGCGACTACAACCTCACCGCCGACGCGCCCGGGTTCGCGCAGGCCGATGCGGGCAGCGACAGCACGAAGGTCACCGTGCCCGAGGCGGGCGGCACGCTCACCATGGACCTGGTGCTGACGGCCGCCGGCGTCGTGACGGGGCGCGTGACGGACACCAAGGGCGAGCCCGTGGCCGGGGCACGCGTGCGAACGCGCGCCGACATGGGGCGCATGTTCCGCGGCGGCGCAGGTGGCGGCGCCGGCATGGGCGCGCGCATGGTGACCGCGCTCGCCACGCGTGCTGACTTGACCGACGCGCAGGGCCGCTACCGGCTCGAGGGCGTGCCCACGGCCACGGAGTGGAGCGTGGAGGTCGAGGCCGAGGAGTACGTCTCGACGCAGAGCGAGCGCATGCAGCTCAAGCCGGGCGAGGTGCGCGAGATGGACCTCGTGCTGGCCGGCGGTGCCACGCTGCAGGGCCGCGTGGTGGGCGAGGGCGGATCGTGGGTGCGGGGCGCGCGCGTGCGCGTCGGCACGCTGGGCGACGAGGACAGCCAGCGGGGCTTCCTGTCGGGCTGGCAGATGGACCGCAACCTCGACCCGCGCAGCTTCACCACGGACGAGAACGGGCAGTTCATGATCCCCAACGTGCGCCCGGGCCGCATCCTGCTCAAGGTCGAGCATCCCGACTACGTGGTGTCGTACAAGCGCAGCCTCACGCTCGCCAGCGACCAGGTGCTGGAGAACCACCAGGTGCTGCTCCAGCGCGGCGAGGTGTGCGAGGGCGTGGTCAAGGGCGCGGACGGCAAGCCCATCGCGGGCGCGCTGGTGGTCGTCACCTCGCGCAGCAGCGGACGTGGCGAGGACGAGCCCGCCCCGGCCGGCAGCCAGGACAGCGTCGAGCCCTCGATGAACGCGCAGACCGACAGCGAGGGCCGCTTCCGCGTGGAGAACATCCCCGCCGGCGACTGGAACGTGGCCGTGGGCTTCGCGCAGGGGCACGTGGGCTGGTTCGGCGCCAGCGACGACAACGCCATCAAGCGCAACGTGCGCATGCCGTCCCGCGACGTGGAGTTCCGCCTCAAGGCCCAGGAGGCAGGGTCCAACCCCTTCGGCGGCGGCATGCCGCGTGGCGGCGGCGGCAACGCCGGCGGCCGCATGCCCGCGCCGCGCTAGCGCGGCTTCCCGGCGGCTTCCCGTCGCCGAGGGTCCCGGGGTAGCCTCGCGCCATGGGACCCGAGCGTTCACGTGCCCGTCGGCTGGCGCTGGCCGCGCTGGCGTCGCTGGCGGTGGCCGCGGCGCTGGTCCTCGTGCTGGTGCGGGTGCCCGGCGCGGCCGCGCCCGGGCTCGAGGACGAGGACGCGCGCGGGGGCCTCGCGGACGAGGCGGGCGCGGCCTCCGTGCTGCCCGCGGTGCAGGCTGAGCTCGACCGGCGCCTCGTGCTGCGCAGCCTGCCGGGCGTGGCCGAGGCGCTGCCCACGGGCCGGGGCGTGGTGCTGGGCGCCGTGAAGGTGCATGCCGCGGGCGAGCCCGCACGGCCGCTGCCCGGCGTGGAGGTGCTGCTGCTGTCGGCGCAGGCGGGCCGCAGCGGGGCCGCCCCGCTGCGGGCCACGAGCGGTACGGACGGGGCCTTCGTCTTCGAGGCGGTGCCCGCCCCGGCCACGTACGCGCTGGTGATCCAGCAGCCCCCGTGGCGCGAGGTGGTGCGCATGGGCCAGGCCGTGGCCAGCGGCCACACGCTCGACCTCGGGGACATCCTGCTGGGCGCGCCCACGAGCCTTGCCGGGGAGGTGGTGGACGCCAGCGGCCGGCCCGTGGCAGGCGCCACGGTGCAGGTGCTGGCCGACCGCAGCCGTCCGGACAGCCTCGACCTGCTGCGTGCGCTGGCGGAGGTGCAGGCCGCCGGCGAGCCGCTGGCCGAGGCGCGCGCCTCCGCGCAGGGCACCTTCGTGGTCGCGGGGCTGGCCCCCGGACGCTACCTCTTGCGCGTGTCCGCGCCGGGCTACGCCAGCACCTTCCGCGGCGACGTGCGCGTCACCGTGGACGAGCGCGCAGGGGGCGTGCGGGTGGTGCTGGACCCGGGCGCCGGCTGGCGCGGCACCGTGCGCGACAGCGAGGGACGCGGCGTTGCGGGCGCCCGGCTGGTGGCGCTGGCCATGCGCGGCGAGTCCTCGGCGCGCACCGAGCGCGTGGACACCACCGCCGCCGCGGACGGCACCTACCGGCTCGACTCGCTGGTGGCGGGCGTGCGCTACTACGTCGAGGCGTGGGGCGAGGCGCTGGCACCGGAGGTGTTCGTGGCCGTGGCCGAGGGCGTGGCCGAGCGCGATCTCGTGCTGCGCGCCGCGGGGCGCGTCGAGGGCCGCGTGCGCGACGGGGTCACGGGCCAGCCCGTGGCGGGTGCGCAGGTGACGTTGCTGGGGCGCGAGTTCGCGCTCATGTCGGCTTCCACGGACGCCGGCGGAGCCTACGTGCTGCCCGCCGTGCCGCCCGGCACGCCGCTGCTGTTCACCGCGCGCG
This sequence comes from Planctomycetota bacterium, assembly GCA_964228555.1. Classification (GTDB taxonomy): domain Bacteria; phylum Planctomycetota; class PLA2; order PLA2; family JAEUHO01; genus CAXQZU01. The sequence goes on along the minus strand of CAXQZU010000056.1, from coordinate 1,625 downwards.
CAGGGGGCTGGCTGCCGCACGCGCGGGGCGGCAACGACCTCGCCGGCCAGCAGGTGGTGGCGGGAGCCACGCTGGTGCTCGATGCCGTGCTGGAGCGGGGTGGGCGTGTCGAGGGCCGCCTGCTGGGCCCCGACGGGCGGGGCGTGCCCTATGCCTCGGTGGCGCTGGCCCCGCCCGGCCGGCGCATGGAGGGCGAGGTGGCCGCGGTCACCGCCGTGGACGGGGGCTATGTGCTGGAGGGCCTGCGCGCGGGCAGCCACGAGGTGCGCGTGACGGCCCCGGGCTATGCGCCCACGCTGGCGGAGGGCGACGGCACCGTGCAGGTGCCCACGAACGACGCCGTGGTGCGCCACGACATCCGGCTGGTGGAGGGCGGCGTACTGGAGGGCAGCGTGCGCACGGCCGAGGGCACGCCCGTCGCCGGCGCGCAGGTGGAGGTGTCGGCCGTGGCGGCCGCGCTGCGCGGCCGCGTGCGCGACCTCGTGGTGGTGAGCGACGGGGCGGGGGGCTGGCGCGTGGTGGGCGTGCCCTCGGGCGTCGACCTGCGCGTGGTGGCGCGCCACGACGGCTGGGCGCCGGCCGAGCAGGGCCCGCTGCGCCTGCGCGAGGGACAGCGGCAGTCCGTGGACCTCGTGCTGGGCCCCGGGGCCACCCTGCCGCGGCGCGTGCAGGACGAGGGCGGGCGCCCGCTGGGGGGCGCGCGCGTGCGCTGGGGGATGCTGGGGCCCGGCAGCGAAGAGCACGTGCAGCGCGGCGATGCCTATCGTGCCGACGGGGCGCTGGGCACGCGCGTGCTGCTCACCGACCGCGAGGGCCGCGTGCGCATCGAGCACCTCGAGCCCGGTCGCCTGCTGCTGCGCGTGGAGCTGGAGGGCTACAGCGACTTCTACCGGCAGGACCTCGTGATCCCCGCCAGCGGCGATGCCAGCGAGCGCGTGGTGACCCTGGTGGGGGCGCTGTCGGTGGAGGGCCGCGTGACGGCACGCGAGGGCGGCCAGCCCATCGCGGGGGCCTGGGTGTACGCCGAGGAGGACCGCCCCGGCGCCGAGCAGCCGCAGGACCCGGGCCGCATCCGGGCGCTGGTGGCCACGCAGGCCGATGCGCAGGGCCGCTACCGCCTCGACCGGCTGCCGCCGCAGCCCTGCACCGTGGTGGTGTGGCTGGCGCTGGGCTACGAGGGCCAGCGGCAGGCGGGCGTGCGCCCCGGTGCGCGGGTGGACTTCACGCTGGTGGCGCAGCCGCCGCCTGCGCCCCCGGCGGCGCGCTGAGGGAGGCGCGGCCGTGGCCTGGGCGCGCTAGGCGCGCCCGGCGCGGCGCAGGAACTCGGCCTCGTCGATCACCTCGATGCCCAGCGCCTGCGCCGCCTTGAGCGTGCTGCCGGCGCCCGGCCCGGCCACGACCAGCTGCGTCTTGGGCGACACCGAAGAGCCCGCGCGCCCGCCCTGCGCCTCCACCAGCGCCTTGGCCTCGTCGCGGCTGAGCGCCTCCAGCGTGCCGGTGAGCACCACCGTCAGGCCCGCGAAGGCCCCGCCGCGCGGCGCCTCCACCCGCGTGGGGGCCACGCCGCAGGCCGCCATGCGCGCCAGCATGTCCCGGTTGTGCGGCCGGGCGAACCACGCCACCAC
>CAXQZU010000055.1:0-10684 GCA_964228555.1 Planctomycetota bacterium | reverse complement strand
GGAAGTAGAGCTTGGCCATGGGCCGCAGCCTACGGGTCACCGGCCCCGCAGCCTGCCCGTGCGGCACGTCGCGCTAGACTGCGCGGGCGGCGCCCGACGGAGGGATGGCCGAGCGGTCGAAGGCAGCGGTCTTGAAAACCGCCAGGCCCGCAAGGGTCTCCAGGGTTCGAATCCCTGTCCCTCCGCCATTGCCTGCGTGCCCGGGTCGTGCGTGGCTGCGCCGGGGCGGGGGATGGGGCACGGCGCGGGCCCGTCGCTCGCGGCGGCGGGCGTGCCACGGCCGGCGCGGGGGCAGCGCGCCTCGCGGGTGTAGCCTCGTCGGCTCGCGCGTCGCGTACGGGACCTGCCTCATGCGCATCACCATCGTCGGCTCGGGCTACGTGGGCCTCGTGGCCGGGGCCTGCCTTGCCGAGGCCGGCAACGACGTGCAGTGCGTGGACGTGGATGCCGCCAAGGTCGAGCGGCTGCGGCGCAACGAGATCCCCATCTACGAGCCGGACCTCGAGCCGATGGTGCGGCGCAACCAGGCCGAGGGCCGGCTCGCGTTCACCACCGACCTGCCCGCGGCCGTGCGCCACGGGCGCGTGATCTTCATCGCGGTGGGCACGCCGCCGGGCGAGGACGGCTCGGCCGACCTCACGCACGTGCTGGGGGTCGCGCGCGCCATCGGCCAGCACATGGACGGCCCCAAGGTCGTGGTGACCAAGAGCACCGTGCCCGTCGGGACCGCCGCGCGCGTGCGCGAGGCCTTGCGCGAGTCGGCGCGTCACCCCTTCGAGGTGTGCGCCAACCCCGAGGTCCTCAAGGAAGGCGCGGCGGTGCATGACTTCATGAAGCCTGACCGCGTCGTGCTGGGCGTGGAGTCGGACGAGGCCCGCACGCTGCTCGCCGGCATCTACGAGCCCTTCACGGGAGCCGGCAACCCCATCCTGTTCATGGACATCGCCTCGGCCGAGGTCACCAAGTACGCGGCCAACGCCATGCTGGCCACGCGCATCTCGTTCATGAACCAGGTCGCCGACCTGTGCGAGCGCGTGGGGGCCGACGTGTCGCGCGTGCGCATGGGGCTGGGCAGCGACCGTCGCATCGGCAAGGAGTTCCTGTTCCCCGGGCCCGGCTATGGCGGCTCCTGCTTCCCCAAGGACGTCAAGGCCCTGATCCGAACCGCGCGCGGGCTGGGCATGGCGCCCTTGCTGTGGGAGGCGGTCGAGCAGGTCAACGAGCGCCAGAAGCAGGTGCTGTTCGCCAAGCTGCAGGGGGCCCTGGGCCCGTCGCTGCGCGGCGCCACGGTCGCGGTGTGGGGCCTTGCCTTCAAGGCCGAGACCGACGACATGCGCGAGAGCCCCAGCCTCCCGCTGGTGGAGTCGCTGCTGGCGGCCGGCGCCTCCGTGCGCGTGCACGACCCCAAGGCCATGGAGGGGGCGCACCGTCACTTCGGGTCGCGCGTCGCCTACGCCCGCGACGCCTACGAGGCGGTCACGGGTGCCGACGCGCTGGCGCTGGTCACCGAGTGGATGGTGTACCGCACGCCGGACCTCGAGCGCGTGCGGCGGCTGATGCGCTGCCCGCTGGTGGTGGACGGCCGCAACCTGTTCGAGCCCGAACGCATGCGTGCGCTGGGCTTCACCTACCACGCCATCGGGCGGCCCTCCCGCTGACCGTGCCGCCGCCACGGCGCGCGCCGTGGCCCTCGGCCCGGGTGCTACCTTGGCCGCGCACGGGCCGGCGCGGCGCGCGTGCCCGCCTCCTCCACCCCTTCCACGGCTCCCCACGGTGCTGCCCCGATGACCCCTCCCGCATCGCCTGCTGCTGCGGCTGCCAGCGCCCCGCCCGCCCGCCGCAAGGCGCTGATCACGGGCATCACCGGGCAGGACGGCTCCTACCTCGCCGAGCTGCTGCTGCAGAAGGGCTACGCCGTGCACGGGCTGGTGCGGCGCAGCAGCCAGTTCAACACCGGGCGCATCGACCACCTCGACCGCGACCCGCACGACCAGCCGGACCTGCGCCTGCACCACGGCGACCTGCTCGACGCCAGCTCGTTGCGCTCGGTGCTGGAGGCGGTGCAGCCCGACGAGGTCTACCACCTTGCTGCGCAGAGCCACGTGCGCGTCTCCTTCGACCTCCCGGTGTTCACCGCGGACGCCGTCGCGATGGGCACGCTGCGGCTGCTGGAGGCCGTGCGCGACGTGGCACCGCGCACGATCCGCTTCTACCAGGCCGGCAGCAGCGAGATGTTCGGGGCCGCCCCGCCGCCGCAGGACGAGCACACCGTGTTCCGGCCGCGCAGTCCCTACGCCGTGGGCAAGGTGTTCGCGCACCACGCCACGGTGAACTACCGCGAGGCCTACGGCATCTACGCCGTCAACGGCATCCTCTTCAACCACGAGAGCCCGCGACGTGGCGAGACCTTCGTCACGCGCAAGGTGACGCGCGCTGCCACGCGCATCCGCGAGGGCCTGCAGCAGCAGCTGTGGCTGGGCAACCTCGACGCCCGTCGTGACTGGGGCTTCGCCGGCGACTACGTGGAGGCCATGTGGCGCATGCTGCAGCAGCCGCAGCCCGACGACTACGTGGTGGCCACCGGCGAGACGCACAGCGTGCGCGAGTGGGTGGAGGCGGTGTTCGCCGAGACGGGCCTGCGCATGGACGAGCACGTGCGCTTCGACCCGGCCTACCTGCGTCCCACCGAGGTGGACGCGTTGTGCGGGAACGCCGCCAAGGCGCGCGCCCGCCTGGGCTGGGCGCCACGCGTGGGCTTCCGCGAGCTGGTGCGCATGATGGTGGCCTCGGATGCGGTGCTGGCCCGCCGGGAGCGCGTGCTGCGCGACGCGGGCCACGACACCCACGAGCCGCGCGAGGCCGGGCGGTGAGCCCCGCCGGCGTGCGTGCGCTGGCCGGCCAGCGCGTGTTCGTGACGGGCGGGCACGGCTTCCTGGGCCAGCCCACCTGCCGGCGCCTGGCCGAGGCGGGCGCGGAGGTGGTGGCACCCACGCACGCGGAGCTCGAGCTGCTGGCCCTCGAGCCCACCTGCGCCGCCGTGGCCGCCGCCAGCCCGTCGGTGCTGCTGCACCTGGCCGCGCACGTGGGCGGCATCGGGGCCAACCAGCGCCATCCGGGAGCGTTCTGGCGCGACAACCTGCTGATGGGCGTGCACGTGCTGGAGGCCGCCCGACGTGCCGGGGTGCGCCGCGTGGTGGTGGTGGGCACGGTGTGCTCGTACCCGAAGTTCACGCCCGTCCCCTTCCTCGAGTCGTCGCTCTGGGACGGCTTCCCCGAGGAGACCAACGCACCCTACGGCGTGGCCAAGCGTGCACTGCTGACGGGGCTGGAGGCCTACCGGCTGGAGTTCGGCCTCGCCGGCGCCTTCCTGCTGCCCGCCAACATGTACGGGCCGCGCGACGACTTCGACCTCGAGACCTCGCACGTGATCCCGGCCATGGTGCGCAAGTGCGAGGAGGCCCGGGTGGCGGGCCGCGACGAGGTGGTGCTGTGGGGCACCGGCGCGGCGACGCGCGAGTTCCTCTACGTCGAGGATTGCGCCGAGGCGCTGGTGCTGGCCGCCGCCTCGCTCGACGATCCGGCACCGGTCAACCTCGGCACGGGCCGCGAGATCTCGATGCGCGACCTGGCGGCCCGGATCGCCGCGGCCACCGGGTTCGCCGGGCGCTTCCGCTGGGATGCCACGCGCCCCGACGGCCAGCCGCGTCGGGCGCTGGACACGCAGCGTGCGCAGGCCCGCCTCGGCTGGCGCGCACGCACCGCGCTGGAGGAGGGCCTGTCGGCCACCGTGGCGTGGTACCGCGCGCACGGGCCGGGCGCACGCGCATGAGCGAGGGCGCCGGCGCGCGCGATCGTCCCACGCATGTGCTGGTGCCGCAGCGGGGCTGGCGCGGGCTGGGCCTGGCGCAGGTCGTCCCGTGGCGGGGCCTGCTGTGGGCGCTCGTGTGGCGGGACATCCGCTCGCGCTACCGGCAGGCGGTGCTGGGCGTGCTGTGGGCGGTGATCCGGCCCGTGGTCACCACGGCGCTGTTCACGGTGGTGCTGGGGCAGCTGGCCCGCGTGGAGGCCGACGGCTGGCCCTATGCGCTCTACGCCTTCACCGGCGTGCTGGCGTGGGGCTTCTTCGCCAGCGCAGCGCAGGCGGCGTCCACCTCGGTGCTGGGCGCCGGCGGCCTCGTCACCAAGGTGTGGATCCCGCGCGTCCTGCTGCCGCTGGCCTCCGTGGGTGCCGCCACGCTCGACTTCCTCGTGGGTGCGGTGCTGCTGGGCGGCTTGCTGGCGTGGCACGGCGTGTCGGTGCCCTGGACGCTGGTGCTGGCGCCGCTGGCCATGCTGTGGGTGGCGCTGGTGGCCTGCGGCGTGGGCGTGCTGCTGTCGGCGCTGGTCACGCTGTGGCGCGACGTGGGCCACGCGATGGCCTTCCTGCTGCAGGCGTGGATGCTCGTCACGCCGGTGCTCTACCCGCTCAGCCTGCTGCCCCCGGCCTGGAGGCCCGTGGCCTTCCTCAACCCGATGACCGGCCCGGTGGAGGCCTTCCGCTCCGCGGTGCTGGGCACGGCGCTGCCGCTGGGGGGCTGCCTTGCCTCCGCCGGGGCGGGCCTCGTGGTGCTGGTGGCCGGGCTGGTCGCGTTCCAGCACGTGGAGCGGCGCTTCGCCGACCTCGCATGACCGGCGCGGCACCCGCCATCGAGATCGAGGGCCTGTGGAAGACCTACCGCGTGCGGGCCCCGGGCCCGTCGCGCCGACTCGGCCGGGCCGCGCGCGAGGACATGCACGCCCTGCGCGACGTGCACCTCGTCGTGCCCGCCGGTTGCGTGGCGGGGCTCGTGGGCGGCAACGGCGCGGGCAAGAGCACGCTGCTCAAGGTGCTCAGCCGCGTGACGGATCCAAGCCGCGGACGCGTGGTGTTGCGCGGGCGCACGGCCAGCCTTCTGGAGGTGGGCACGGGCTTCCATCCCGAGCTCACGGGCCTGGAGAACGTGTTCCTGCAGGGAGCCGTGCACGGGCTGGCGCGGCGTGACGTGCGCGAGCGCCTGCCGGCCATCCTCGACTTCGCGGGCGTGGGCGCCTGGGTGCACGAGCCGGCCAAGCGCCTCTCGTCGGGCATGCTCTTGCGCCTCGCCTACAGCGTGGCGGCCCACCTCGAGCCCCACCTCTTGCTGCTCGACGAGCTGCTGTCGGCGGCCGACCCCGCGTTCCGGGAGCGCTGCCACGAGCACGTGCGCAGCCTCGCGGCCCGCGGCGGCACGGTGGTCCTGGCCGGCCACGACCGCGCGGCGTTGCGCAGCCTGTGCACGCACCTGGCCTGGCTGGACGCCGGCGTGCTGCGCCAGTGGGGCGAGCCGGGCGCCGTGCTCGCGGCCTGGCCGGGGGCTGGCGCCCGGCCCTAGCCGCGGGCCCCCCGGCGGGGGGGCGGCAGGCCGGGGCCCCCGCCTCCCGGCCGCGCCTAGGGAGCCTGCAGCACGGAGTAAGGCTCCTGTACGCATTCACGGCATGCGCCCGGGGGTATCCTCGGAGGGGCGCGCCGGGGGGCCGGGCCCGTTCAAGTCGTTCCCGGCCTTGGTCGAAAGCGCTACGGACCCTTCCCGGGCCCTGCTGGAGCCGGCTTGATCCCGCGGATCCACTCCCTTCCCGCTGCGCTCGCCTCGCCCGCCCGCCGCGGGCCGGGCCGGCGGCTTGCTGCCCACGCGGGCTTCAGCCTCGTCGAGGTGCTCGTGGCCGCGTTCGTGCTGGTGATCGCACTGCTGGCCAACGCGGGCACGGTGGGCAGTGGCCAGACCAACCAGCAGGTCGTGGCCGAGCGCCGCATGGCCCACGAGGTGTTCCGGCGCTTCATCGAGCGCTTGCGCGATGCGGCGGCCGAGGACACCGCGGGCACGCTCTACCTGCGCCTCAAGGCCACCCACATCGCCTTCCTTTCCGAGTGCACCACCGAGCGAGCCGATCCCAGCCGCCAGGACATCGGCATCGACCCGGGCCTGCGCATCGCGCGCGACCTGGACGCGGCCGGCCTGCATCCCGTCCGGCCCAACGCCCGGGTGCCAGCCGCCTCGGAGGGCGATCACTACGGGTGGATCGCGCCCAATCCGCTGCCTGGGGCCACGGATCCCTACGAGGCCTTCGACATCCCGGCCTCGCTGGGCGAGGTGGGCTTCCTCGTCGAGGTGCCGTGTGCCGGCACGACCGGCGACCCCACGCTGCGGCTGCGCGAGGCCTACGTGGCCGCGCGCTACGGCATGAACGTGGACTACACGGGCGACAACGTGCCCGACGGGCTCGACCTCAACGGGGATGGCGACGCCAGCGACGAGGTAGAGACGGCAAACAGCTATCGCGTCATCCCCTGCATCGTGCGCATGCGCTGGGAGCGTCGGGGCCGCTCGCCCGAGGAACTGGTCATGCCCCTGTGGCTGCGCCGTCCGCCGGGAGGCTCCTAGCCATGCGCCGCGCACGCGCCACGGGCTTCACGCTGGTAGAGACCCTGGTGGTCGTGGCCATCGCCGGGATCATGTTCGCGGCACTGGGCCAGACGCTGGGCGCATCGACGCGCCTCTACGGCACCGCCCGGGCCCACCTGCAGAGCCACGACGACGTGCATCGCAGCCTGGACGCGATCAGCGGCCTGCTGCGCGGCGCGATGCTGACGACCCTCACGCCCGTCCCTGCCATCGTCGAGAGCGACGGCGTCGCGGGCATCACCATCGACGACTGGCGCGACCAGTGGGCCACGCAGCTGTCCTTCCAGCAGCCCAACGACGACCAGGCCACCTACGCCCCCGGCGTGATCCAGACGCTGTCCTGGCGCTCGGCGGCCCCGGTGAACGGCATTCCCACGCCCGGCGAGGTGATCCACACGGTGGGCTCCCGCGTGAGCGTGATCGCCCCACGGGTGCCGGGCAACGGCTTCCGCATCCGTCGCGTGGGCGAGGCCTCGCTCGAGGTCCTGCTCACCACCTACAGCTCTCCCGCCCCGAACACCACGGCCACCGTGACGGCATCGGCCACCGTCCTCGTGAGGAACCGCTGACATGCACACCCTGCGCCCCGTCCTCGCCCTGCGTTCCCAGCAAGGCAGCGTGCTCCTCGCCGCCCTCTTCATCGCGATGGTGGTCGCGGGGCTGGCCTTCGGCCTGCTCACCGAGGGCTTCGCGGCGCGCGCGAACATGATCCGCAGCGACACCACCATGCGCGCGCTCGAGCTGGCCGAGGCCGGCGTGTTGCGCGCCGAGCTCGAGCTGGCCAACCGCACGGTGAGCACGCTCACGCTGCAGGGAGCGTTCGGCAACGGCACCTATGTCACGACGGTGCGAGACCTCGCCAGCGAGGTGGCCTACCGGCAGGGCCACCAGCCCGACCCGCTGCCGATCCCCTCGGACATGACGGGCGCGAACGCTGCCGACCTCTACCGCAACCGCTACTGGGTCGTGTCCACCGGCCGGGTGGGCCAGGGCACCCGGACCGTGGAGACCCACCTGCGTCGCTGGCCCGCCGGCCTCTACCGCGAGGGCCTGTTCGCGATCTACAACCTGCAGTTCGGCGGCAACAGCACGACGGACGCCTACAGCTCGCTCAACGCCTCGGGTGCCGTGGTGTCGTACGCCTCCCAGCTGGCTGCGGGCGGCAACATGGACTCGCGCGGCCGCATGTACGTCGAGACCGGGGGCGACATCGGCAGCAACCTGGGCATGATCACGCTGATGGGCAGCAGCACCTCGGTGCGCGGCAATGCCATCCCGGGCAGCAACCAGTACGTGGACCTGCGCGGCCCCGTCGAGGTCACGGGCGACATGACCCCGCGCACGCAGACGCGCACGATCACCACGCCCACGGCGGCCGAGTTCACCAATGCGCTCACGATCGCCACCGGCGGCGCGATGGCCCCCAACGGCACCCAGCAGCCGCAGCACACGCGGTGGAATGCGAGCGGGGCCGTCAACTACAACATCGCGGCCATGACGCTCTCGCTGGGGAACAACCGCACGCTCACGCTGCGCGGGGGCACCTCGGCGGCGACGGCCGTGCCGTACTTCTTCACCTCGCTCACCGTCGGGTCCAACTCGACGCTGGCCGTGCAGCCGGGTGAGTACGTGAAGATCTACATCACCCAGTCCTTCACCATGGCGGGCAACAGCACGCTGCAGAACACGGGCTCGCCGCGGCAGCTGGAGATCGTGGCGCACCCGCACTCCGGGATGCCGACGGGCTCGTATCCGGTGCCCAGCCAGATGATGGTGCGCCTCACCGGTGGCGTGGCCAGCGCCATGTCGCTCTACGCCCCGGAGTTCCCCTTCGAGATCCACGGCGGCAGCGAGCTGTTCGGGGCGGCCGTCGCGCGCACCATCACCGCCAGCGGTGGCGTGAACTTCCACTACGACAAGTCGCTGGGCGACCTGCGCACCGACCCCACCTCCAGCGTCGAGCGCGTGTACTGGGCCGAGCCGGCGCCGCCGCGCCGTTGATCCCGGGCGTGCCTGCCGCCCGGCTCGTGCCCCGGCGCCTGCGCTGGCTGCGTGGGCGCGCGGCTGCGGCGACCATGGCCGCCGCGGTGGTCCTCGCCTGCGGCTCGCACGTCCTGGCCGACAACCCGGGCCTGCCTGCGCAGCCGCCGCCGGCCACCCCGGCAGCGCCGCCCGACGGACCTGCGCCCGGCGAGGGAGCGGGCGCCGTGGACGACCCGGAGGCGCTGGCGATGGCGCCGTTGCTGGCGGCGGTCGAGCAGGCTGCCCGCGAGCCCGACGTGCGGGCGCTCATGCGCCATCCGGCCGTGCGGCAGGAGCGGTTCGCGCTGGCGGCGGCCTTGCGGCTGGGGCATGCGGGCGGGCCGTGGGCGGCGCTCGCCCTGCGCACCCTGCTCACGCATGCCTCGCGGGACGTGAAGTACGCGGCGCTGCTCGGGATCGCGCGCGTGGGCCTGCGCACGCGGGGCACGGCCGCCGACGACCGCGAGCTGCTGCGCGTGCTGCGAGGCGAGGATCCTGACCTGCGGCGGCTTGCCGTCGAGGCGCTCGGGCGTGTAGGCCACGCCGAGGACGTCGAGCTGCTGGTGGCCTCGCTGGCGTCCGAGGATGGCCCGGTGCTGCTGGCCGCCGAGCAGGCGCTGGGCCGGCTCACCGGCGTGGTGCACGGACGCAGCGCCGGGCGCTGGTCGTCGTGGTGGCAGCGCAACCGCGAGCCGCTGCAGCGTGCGGTCGCCGTGGCGCTGGACACCCTCGAAGACATCGGAGGCGGGCGCTTCGAGGAGGACCCCGAGGCGCGGGCCACGCTGGAATCGCAGGCGTGGGCCCTCGTCACGCGCGATGCGTGGCTGCTGCTGCCCGAGGTGTCTCGTCGCGCACGCGACTGGATGATGGCCTCGGACCCCGAGGTGCGCGCGCGCGGATACCGGCTGGCCGCGGCGCTGCGCAGCCTCGACCTGGCCGAGGACCTCGGCCGCGCGCAACGCATGGGGGAGGCCGACGCCACGGCGGCCGCCGCGCTCGAGCAGGCCTTGCGCGGCTACGGCATGCCGCCGCTCCTGCCCGCGCGGGACCGTTAGGTCGGTTTTAGGCCCTGCGCCGCCCAAGCCCCCGCCGCGAGGCCCGAGAACAGCCTCTCGGCGCCCCTAGGGCCGGGCGCGGGCGGGCTAGACTCGGACGCTTGGCCCCGGGCGCGCGCCGCGTCACGCCGGGCCAGCCGAGGACGATCCATGCGCATCACCGACCTCTCGTTCCGCACGCGCTTTGCCCTCCTGGGGCTGGTCTTCCTCGCGGGCTGCGCCTCGATCATGTGGTTTGCGTGGGCCAGCATCAAGCCCGTCACGCTCACGGGCGAGGTCGCGAAGCGGCTGGACATGACCAGCAGCCTCCACTGCGCCGTCACGGACCCCAGCCTGTCCGTGCAGCGGTGCGTCATGCTCGCGCACCAGATCGCCCTCTCGGAAAACGCTGGCGAGATCGAGGACCTGGCTGGCCAGCTCGCCGAGAAGATCGCGAACTACAAGGCAAGCCGCCTGAGGTGGATGCAGGACCTCAAGGACGGGGGCGAGGCGTTCCAGGAGATGGCCGAGCTGCTGAAGGAGGGCGGTGAGGCTGCCACCAGCGCAAACCGTGTCGTCGAGATGTGCACCAGCCTGCTCGCCGACAAGGATCGCGAGATCACCACCAAGCTCTCCATCGCGAAGCAGATCGACGCGGATTTCTATGCGCACGTGGAGTCCATGGACAAGGTGGGCAAGGCCGCATATGCGATGATGAAGCAGAAGGAGGCCATCGCGGACTCTGCGATGCAGACGACCGAGGATCGCGGCATGGTGTCCGCGGTGGTCTTCATGGCGGGCATCACCCTGCTGGCCTGGCTCGTGATGGGCTCCATCCTGCGCTCGGTGTCACGCATCAACGCGCGCATGCGCCAGATGGCCGAGGCGGACGCCGACCTCTCGGCCCGCATTGGCATCGAGAGCCGCGACGAGATGGGCCAGCTGGCCCACTGGATCGACGAGTTCGTGGCCAAGATCGCCGTGCTCGTGCGCGCCGTGAAGTCGTCCAGCATCCAGCTGCGCAGCACTGCCACCGAGATGGCCGCCACCAGCCAGGAGCAGCAGGCCACGGTGAGCAGCCTGGGGGCCAGCAGCTCGCAGATCGCCGCCGCCGTGAAGGAGATCAGCGCCACGGGCACCGAGCTCAGCCAGACGATGGCCGAGGTCAGC
>CAXQZU010000054.1:0-24145 GCA_964228555.1 Planctomycetota bacterium | reverse complement strand
GCCGGCCGCCGTCCCGGCCATTGCGGCCCAAAGCGTGCCCGATGCCTCCATTTGGGAGCGAAACGGGTTGGGATTGAAGGAGCCGCCGCCGCCGCCGCCGCCGCCGCCACGAGCGTGCGCATCCAGGGCCAGCGCAGCAAGCAGGGCCGCCGCGACGGCCAGCCATCGGAGGGAGCACAGGCGCGACATCATGCGGGTAGTCTAGCGCACGGGGGGCAGCGGGCCAGCCCGGGCCCCGGGAAGGCCTAGGCGCCCGGGACCGCCACCGCCTCCAGCAGGGGGCCCTCGGGACCCAGCTGCAGGGTGTGCGGGCGTGCGCGCAGGTCCGTCACCAGCAAGCGTTCCACGCGCAGGCCGTCCACCCACGTGCCGTTGCGCGAGAGGTTCTCCACCTCCAGCATGTCGGGCGCCAGGTACGCGATGCGGCAATGGCGGCGGCTGACGGCCGCGAAGGCGGGATCGCTGCGCAGGCGCTGGCGCCCGGCCTCGTCGGCCTGCAAGTACGGCAGCGTGCGCTTGAGGGACCAGCCGCAGGCCTTGCTGCGACCCAGCACCAGGCGGCCGCCCAGCACCAGCGTGACGGTCTCGCCCTGCAGCCGGGCGTCGCGTGCGCGCACCAGCACGGACCACGCAGCCGGGCTGCCCGCAGGCGACGAGGCGTGGACATCCATGGCGTGCTCCCGGTGACGGCGGCGCCGCGTGGCGCTCGCCTGCCCCATCCTAGGTGCCCGCGCGCGGCGTGCGGGCCCGGCCCGTCGCGCAGGGACCTAGCGCCCCTCCTCGGGCTCCATCGGCGGCGGCGCGGCCTCGGCCTTCACCTTGGCCCGCTGCGCCTCCAGCCATCCACGCCGCACCGTGCCGGCCAGCACGAGGTTGTCGATGGCCAGCGGGGTGTAGGTGAGCAGGCGGATGGCGCCCGAGCCCTGGCGCATGCCGGGCTGGCGCTCGCTGCCCGTGCCGCGGCGTTCCCACTCGCTGCGCTCCTCGCTGGCCACGAGGCGCCCGTCCACGAACAGGCTCAGCCGCCGCCACTCGCGCAGCACGCGCACCCGGACCCGGTCCGGGCCCTGCGCACCCGCCGGGGGGAAGGCGAAGAGCTCGCCCGTGGCCACGGGCGCGGGCGCCTCGGCAGGCAGGGCCGGCCCGCGCCCCGCCTGCGGCCAGGCGCTGCTGCCGTCGGGACGCCGCCAGGCGGGCGGGTCGCCGAAGTCCACGCCGTCGTGGAAGGCCACGCCGCGGCCGCGCCCGAAGGGATCCACGGCGGGCAGCCGTCGCTCGCCTTCCAGCAGGGGCGTGGCCGGCGTGCGCGCCGCGGGCGGCATCCAGCGCGGGTCCAGGCCCAGCACGGCCACCTTGGCGCCGTCGATGTCCACCGCCAGCAGGTAGGGCGTGGGCGCGGCGAAGGCGTCGAACTCCACGCTGATGGGCTCGGCGGGGTCGAAGATCGACGGCCAGGCCAGCGGCAGGTCGCGCGCGGGAGCGTCGAAGCCCCGCAGCAGGTGCAGCCGCTGCTGCGGACGCAAGGGATCGGGCGTGACCTGGCCGCCGGGCTGGGGCTCCAGCACCGCCTGCCCCGCCGACCAGTGCTGCAGGCCCAGCTGCAGGTCCGTGTCGAAGTCGTAGGTGATCTCCCAGCGATCGCCCCCGAGGCCGCGCGCACGCACGCCCGGCAGCATGCGCTCCACGCTGCCCGCCTCGATCTGCCCGTCGATGACGCGCAGCAGCCCGCGGATCTCCGCCTCGCGCTCGCGCACGTAGCGCGTGGCCCGCAGGCGCGCATCGCCCAGCAGCTGCGAGAGGTAGTACCAGGCCGACGAGAGCTTGCGCTGGCTGGCATAGATGCGGCCATTCTCGTGGTAGCCCGCGGCCGTGGCCTCGGCGCTGCGCACCACGCGTTCGTGCGCGTCGCGCAAGGCGCGCACGCGTGCCACCAGCAGCGCGGGGGCTTGGGCCTCCTCCAGCGCGCGCAGCGCCGCCTCGCTCGCCTCGAGCGCCTCCCACGCCGCCGTCTCCACGCCCTCGCCGCCCGTCGGCAGCAGGGCGAGCGCGCCCAGCGCCAGCGCGAGCCGGTCGGCTGCGGGCACGGGGCCCTCGCGCGCCAGGCCCACCACCTGGGCGGGCGCGAGGTCGTGCAGCGACACGCGCCGGGCCTCGCGCGGCGTGCCGCCCCCGCCGCCCACCTCGAAGGAGAGGCCGCCGACGTCCACCGACAGCAAGGTCCAGGGTCGATCCACGGTCGCGCCCGAGCGCAGGCGCGGCAGCAGGCGCTTGCGGGCCGAGTGCATCGCAGCCAGCGTCTCGATGGCCCGTGCCTGCAGCCGGGCCGCGGGCTCCAGCAGGGACTCCAGCGCCTGCACCTCGGCGGCGCGCGTGCCCAGGGCTTGCACGGCGGCCTCGTCGGGACGGGCCAGGCCCGAGAGCCGGGCCAGCGTGCCGGCGTCCAGCTGCGCCAGCGCCTCCAGCACGCGGTCCACGACGCCGTCGAGCGCTGCCTGCTGCACGGCCTGCACGCTGGCCAGCCGCGTGCGCACCCCCTCGCGCGCCGCGCGCGCACGCGCCTGCAGCGCCGGAGCGCCCAGGCGCTCCAGCCGGGCCTCCAGCGCCGCCAGCGCCTCGTCGGCTGCAGCGAGCTGGCCGTCGCGCTCCAGCTGGGCCGCCTGCGCCAGGCCCTGCCCCGCCCACGCCTGCACCTGGCCCTGCACGCGCGCGGCCAGCATGTCCATGCGCATCCGCACCAGCCCGCGCTCGCCCAGCAGCTGCGCGCGCGGGGTCCAGTCCTGCAGGTCGCCCGGCCACGCCTGCACGACCCGCGCCTCCAGCTCGCGCTGGGCAGCGGGCAGCTCCTCGGCCAGCAGGCGCCCGCCCGCATCGCCGCGCAAGCGCAGATCCCGCGAGGCCGCATCGAAGGCGGCCTCGTGCTCGAGCACGGCGGCCTCCACGGCGCGCGCCTGCTCGTGCAGGCGCAGCGCACGCGCGATGCCCTCGCGCACCTCGCGTTCCTCGATGAAGCCCTGCTGCGCCGCCTGCGCCAGCCTCGCCCAGTGCTCCACCCACGCGCCCAGCGTGGCCGGCCGCACCTCGCGGGCCGAACGCTCCAGCGCGTCCCAGGCCTCACGGCTGGCCATGCGCAACGCGAGGCGCTGGTCGTCGAGCTCCGCCGCCACCGGATGCGCCGGCGAGGCCGGCGCCACCTCGCGCGCGAAGCCCTCCACGCGAGCGTAGGCCGCACGCCAGTTGCCCGCGCCCACCAGCGCGGCCACCACGGGCCCGCCATCGGCGGGCGGCGGCTCGCCGGGCCCGCCCAGCAGCGCGTACCAGCGGTCCTGGCAAGCCTCCAGCACGGCCAGCTCGCGCTCCGCCGCCGCCAGGCGCGCCCCCCCGGGGAAGGCAAGGTCGCCCACCTCGGCTTGCAGCGTGCGGGCCCGGGCCAGCTTGGCCTCCACGCTGGCGCGCGTGTCGTCGCGGCCCCACGCCAGCGCCGGCAGCAACGCATCCACCTGGGCCTCGGCCTGCACGCGGCGCTCGCCGGCCGCGCGCTGCTCCTGCCAGGCGAGGCCGCCCAGCACCAGCGCCACGCTGGCCACGAGGCCCACGGCGCCCCGCACGGCCCAGCGCCTCACCCGCTGCCGGAGCAGGTAGCCCTCCCAGCTGCCGCGGAAGCCGGCGGGCACGATGCTGCGGCCGGCGAGGATGGCGTCGATGGCGGCCACGGCCTGCGCCGGCACGGCATAGCGCAGGCTGGGATCCTTCAGCATCATGCGCTCGATGAGGTAGGCCGTCTCGGCGCTCACCGCCGGGTTGAGCACGCGCGGCGGCGTGGGCGTCTCGTAGAGCACCTTGGCGATGACCTCGGCCAGCGTGCTGCCCTCGAAGGGAGGCCTGCCCGTGACCAGCGCATAGAGCGTGGCACCCAGGCTGTAGATGTCGCTGCGCGTGTCGGCCTTGCGCGGGTCCTGGGCCTGCTCGGGCGAGATGTACTGCGGGGTGCCCACCGTGGCGCCCTGCTGGGTGATGCCCGTGTCCACCGGCCCCTTGGCCAGGCCCAGGTCCATCAGCTTGGGCTCGCCCTGCCGGGTCAGCAGCACGTTGCCCGGCTTCACGTCACGGTGCACCACGCCCATGCGGCGCGCCTTCTCCAGCGCGTCGGCCAGCGCGCGCGCGATGCGCAAGGCCTCCAGCTCGGGCAGCGGGCCGCTGCGCGCCAGGCGATCGCGCAGCGACTCGCCCTCCACGTACTCGGTCACGATGTACGGGAAGCCGTGGCTCTCGCCGGCGTCGAGCGCACGCACGATGTTGGGGTGGTCGAGGCTGGCCAGCAGGCGCGCCTCGGCCTGGAGCCGCGCCACCTGGGTGCTGTCGGTGGCAAGGTCCTGGTGCAGGACCTTGATGGCCACCTCGCGCTGCAGGCCCAGGTGAAGCCCCTTGTAGACCGTGCCCATGGCCCCGCGGCCCACCTTCTGCAGCAGCCGGTAGCCGGGGATCTCGGCGCTGCCGCCCGAGGGGTCGATGCGCGCGCGCACGCGCGCGCACTGCTCCTCGTCGAGCCAGCCGCGCTTGCGCAGGATGCCCTCGATGCGCTCCTCGATGCCCAGGTCCTTGCCCAGGATGCCCTGCAGGCGGAAGGCCTCCTCGACCTGCGCCTCGCTCACGTAGCCCAGCGCCTGCGCCTGCTGCGCGAACAGGAAGTCGTCGCTGCTGCTGCTCACCGCGGCCCCCGGTCCAGCACCTTGGCGGGGTCATCGAAGGCCAGCTGGGGCGCGGGGCGCCGCCCGCGCTCCTCCAGCAGGTCGATGCGGCGGAAGTAGGGCCAGGGCTCGAGGAAGCGCTGCACGAAACGCCGCGCCGTGCCGTCCTTGTCGCGGTCCTTGGAATCCTTCGGGTCGCGCCCCACGAGCGGCTTGAGGCCCGCGAGGTCCAGGATGCCCACGTAGGCCATGCTGTTGGCCCGCGCCACCGCCATCGCGGGCAGGTCGCGCGCCACGAGCCCGTGCTGGCAGGGCACGGCCTGCTCCAGCAGCGCCAGCACGGAGGCCGGCAGGCGCGCGGCGGGGCCGGCCGCGAGCGCGGGACCGTGCGCCGCCAGCGCGGACTCCAGCACGGGCAGCAGGGCGCACTCGCGGTGCAGGCCGCGGCGCACGGCCTGCTCGAGCAGGGCCACGGCGCGCGCACGGGGCGCCGGCTCCACCAGGCTGCCATCGCACAGGCCGCGGCACAGGCCCAGCACGGCGTGCCAGCGCGGGTCCCAGTCGCGCGCCGCGCGCGGCGTGAGGCCCCCGTTGGAGAGCCACGGCTCGCAGGCCTCCACGCCGGCGAGGCTGCCGTCGTGGGGCGCGCGCAGGAGGAACGAGGCCAGCACGGCCGGGTGCAGCGCGCGCGCGTTCTCGCGCAGCTGGGCCAGCGCCCGCGCGCGGGCGGCCGGGTCGTCGCAGCCCACCAGCGCCTGCGCCGCGGCCACGGCCACCTGCCCCTCCACGTCAGGTGCCACCGCCTGCGTGAGCAGCTCGTCCCACAGCGCCGCATCGCGCGCCCGCCAGGCCAGGCAGCCCCGCGCGAAGGCACCCTCGGCGGTGTCCTCCTTGCCCGTCATCGCCGCGGCCGAGGCCCGCGCGCGCAGCAGGCGCCCCGGGGCGTCCACCCAGGCCGGGGGGTGGTCGCAGGCCACCTGCAGCGCGGCCCCCAGCGCCGCCGCCGCGCGCACGAGGCGCTCGCCGTCGGCCAGGCCCTCCACGAACAGGTCCTGGTCGTGCGCCCCGCCCACCGCGAGGAAGCCGCGCGAGAGCAGCACCGCCATGCGCGGGCCGACGGCCGCGTCCGCCACGGGGCCCTCCTGCCGCAGCACCGACGCAGCGCGCGCGCCGCCGGTCTTGGCCCGCGCGAAGGCCGCGGCGCAGCGCACCGGCCAGCTCTGGTCGCGCAGCGCGCCGCGCAGCAGGTCGAGCGACTCGACCTCCAGCAGCCGCCGGGCCTCCGCGACCGGGTCGTGCGCCACCAGCGGGTCGGCACGCCGGCGCGGCAGGCCCACGCCCTCCGGCCCGGCAAAGGTGCCCAGCGCCAGCAGCGCGCAGAAGCGTCGCCACTCCTCCACCGAGCGCCCGGTCGCCAGCAGCGGTCGCACCAGCGGGGCCAGCTCGGGCGCCGGCCCCAGGTGCATGCGCAGCGCCGCCGCGGTCAGCGCGGCGTTGATCATGCCGGGCTCGTTGATGGCCTGCGTGAGCTCCCGGGCCAGCCTCGGCACGCTCCAGGCGCCGTAGCGCCGCACCATGCGCTCGCGCGACTCCACCACGAGGTTGAGGTCGGCGAAGGTGTTCTCCACCATGCGCTCGAGCGCGGCCGCGGCCTCCTCGTCGGGCTCGCGGAAGAACACCCACGGCGGCACCGGCTGCCACAGGTCCTCGTCGGCCCCGGCCGGGCGGGAGGGTGCGGCCAGCAGCGCCAGCCCGCACAGCAGCAGGGCCCGCGGGAGGGCCCACGCGAGGGACCGCAGGCGGGCGGCAGGGTGGCGGGCCACGGCCTGATGCTACCCGTGGCAAGGCGGGCACGCAGGCGGCCCCGGCCCGCGGGCGGGCCTAGCGCGCCGGGAAGCCGGCCCCCACCCAGGCGCGCCACTCGGCATCCAGCTGCCGGAAGTCCTTGCCCGTGAGCTTGCGCAGCAGCTCCTCCTCGGGCACGTCGCGCTCGGCCTTGATGGCGTCCACGAAGGCCTTGAGGCCGGCCCCGTCCCGCCCCGCGAGGAACTCGCACACGCTCCACGACTTCACCAGCTCGGGATAGCCGAGGCCCTCCATGGGCAGGCCCGCGAGCCGCTTGAGCGGCGGGTCGGTGCCGGCCGCCACGGCCTGCTTGAGCGCGTCCTTCCAGCGGGCACTGTCGGCCCACGGCGGGGCCGTGTCCGTGCCGCCCTGGCTGGTGCCACCGCCGCGGCCCAGCGTGAAGGTGAGGGTGTAGCCGATGGAGCGCATCTCCAGCAGGTAGGCGAAGCCCTCGCGCAGCCACGGCGACACGAAGCGGAAGTTGAAGCGGTAGCGCGTCAGGAGCACCAGCGCGGCGTTGTGCACCACGTTGCTGATGACGGTGCGGTCGATGTTGGGGAACTGGTAGACGGCCACCGTCGGGTCGGGGTCGGCCCACCAGAAGCAGGGCTGGCGCTGCACCGAGCGCGACCAGCCCGGTGCCACGCTGTCGGCCTTCACGCGCGCGCCGAACCAGTCGGCCACGCGCGCGTAGGCCGGGGCCTTGCCCACCATCACCACGCGCACACGACCCTCGAGGCCCTCCGGCAGCTCGCCCGGGCCGGGGCGCAGCAGGCTGCGCAGCACGCCATGCGACTGCTCGAGGCCGGCTGCAGCCTGCTCGGCCAGCGGGCGCGGGACCTCGTGGGCGATGTCGAAGTGCGGGCTCCAGAGGTGCTGCAGCGAGACGCGCGCGCCGTCGGCCGCGTCCTTGGCCCACGCGGCGCCCTCCTTCTCGCCCAGCCGCACCCACACGCCATCCACCATCACCTCGCCGCGGCGGCGGTGCCACTCCTCCTCGTTCACCCAGTCGTTGCCGTCCTTGCGCAGCCCCTGTTCCAGCGCGGCCTTCTCCTCCGGGGTCACCCAGCGGCCCTCGTGCTGGACCAGCCCCTTGGCCCGCATGGCCGCGGCCTCCTGGCCGGCCGCGTGGGCGGCCTTCTCCTCGGGGCTCATCCAGCGGCCGTCCACCTTCTCGTGGCCCAGCGCCTTGCGGGCCTTGGCGTCCTCCGGGCGCACCGCCACGATGCGCTCCAGCACGCCGCGCAGCTCGTCCTTGAAGCCCGCCTGCCGCGCCCACGCGTGCAGCTCCCACAGGCGCGCGGGATCGCTGCCCGCCGCCTCGCTGCGGTAGGCCAGCTGGTCGCGCAGCGGCGGGGCGGCCTTGTCCACCGCCTTGACCTCGGCGCGCGGGACGCGCTGCACGCCGCCGAAGGTGGTCTCGATGACCACCTCCTGCGCCGTCTCCTCCAGCACGCGCCCCTCCAGCACCTTGCCGTCGGTGCGCGTGACGGTGTGGGCCCGCGCCACGGGCGCCGACCACGGCATGCCGAGCAGGGCCAGCACCAGCAGGGAGGCCCTGCGCGAGACGGGGAGGCATGAGGGCATGCGCACCCGCCCATGATACGCCGCACCCCGCCTCGACCGTGGACGGGCCGCGGCCGTCCTACTCCTCGCCGCCTGCCGCCTCCATGCCGTACTTCTCGAGCTTGCGCTGGAGGGTGAAGCGCGAGATCCCCAGCAGCTCGCTGGCACGCGTCTTGTTGCCTGCGGCCTGCTCCAGCGCCCGCGTGATCTCGCGCTTCTCGATGCCCTCGACCAGCTCCACGAGGTTGCCCACGGGCCCGTCCGCGGCGGGCCCGCCGGCCGCGCCGGCCAGCGCGCTGCCCCGCGGGCCGCGGCGCACGCCGTCGGAGAGCACGTCCGTGGTGATCTCCTCGTCGCCCAGCGCGATCATGCGCTTGACCTCGTTCTCCAGCTCGCGGATGTTGCCCGGCCACTCGTAGGCCACGAGCGCCTCCATGACGCCGGCCGCGAGGCGCTGCGGGCGGCGCCCGCGCGGCGCGTGGAGCCGCAGGAAGTGCTCCACCAGCGCGGGCACGTCCTCCTTGCGCTGGCGCAGCGGGGGCAGGCGGATCGTGAGCACCTTGAGCCGGTAGTAGAGGTCCTCGCGGAACTCGCCGGCCCGCACGAGGCGGTCCAGCTCCTTGTTGCTGGCGCTCACGATGCGCACGTCCACCTTGCGCACGGCCTTGCCGCCCACCGGGCGCACCTCGCCCTCCTGCAGCGTGCGCAGCAGCTTCTTCTGCATGTCGGGGCTCATGTCCCCCACCTCGTCGAGGAACAGCGTGCCCTGGTCGGCCAGCTCGAAGAGGCCCTTCTTGTCGCGGTCCGCCCCCGTGAACGCGCCGCGCACGTGGCCGAACAGCTCGCTCTCCAGCAGCGTGTCGGTGAGCGCCGCGCAGTTCTCGCTCAGGAAGGGCCGCTTGGCGCGCGGTCCCTTGCCGTGGATGGCGCGCGCGATCAGCTCCTTGCCCGTGCCCGACTCGCCCGTGATCAGCACCGGCTCCTCGGTCTGCACCAGCTTGTCGAGCAGGCGCAGCACGTCACGCATGGCCGGGCTGCGTCCCACGATCTGCGGGTAGGAGCCCCCGGGCTCGCCCACCAGCCGCAGGCGGTCGCGCGCGTCGCCCAGCTCGCGCTCCTGCACCTCCACGCGCAGCTCGAGCCGCCGGTTGAGCTCCTCGAGCTCGCGCGCGTGGCGCTCGACCTGCTCGTAGAGGCGCGCGCGGTCGATGGCCGCCGCGGCCAGGTCGGCCAGCGACAGCAGCGTGGGCAGCTCGGCCTCCGCGAACGCGCCCTTCTGCAGCCGGTTGTCCACGTAGAGCGCGCCGATGGCGCTGCCGCGCACGCGGAAGGGCAGCACCAGCACGCTGCGCGCGCGGATGGCGTTGAGCGAGAGGTTGTCGGAGAAGCGCGCGTCCTCCACGGCGTTGGCCGTGAGGATGGGCTCGCCGGTGGCCACCACCTTGCGCACCAGCGAGGTGGAGAAGGCCACCTCGGGCGACTGCACGTCCTCCTGCTCGAAGTTGCGGGCCACCTGCGCCAGCGGCTTGCCGTCCGGGCCCACCAGCACGAGGAAGCCGCGCTCGGCCCCCGAGAGCTCCACGAGGTGGTCCACCACGATCTCGAGCATGCGCTGCAGGTGCAGCTCGCTGTTGAGGGCCCGCACCACGCGCTGCAGCCGCTGCAGGCGGTCCTGCCCCTCGAGGCCCAGCACGCGGGGGTCGATGGCCTGCGTCACCCGTCCCGGGTCGGCCTCGGCCGCGGGCGGCTGCCCGAACCACAGGCGGGCCTCGCCCACCCCCACCGCATCGCCCGGCTTGAGCCCGGCCCGCTCCACGAGGTGCCCGTTGAGCCGCGTGCCGTTCTGGCTGCCCAGGTCCAGCAGCAGCCACTGGTCGCCGTGCCGCTCCAGGCGGCAGTGGTGGCGCGAGGCCTTGAGGTCCATCAGCACCACGTCGTTGCCGGCCGCACGCCCCACCGTGACCACGTCCCGGTCCAGGTCCAGGACGGTGCGGCGCTCGTTCTCGTCGAGGATGAGGCGGGGCACGGGGGGCTCAGGACAGCGGGGAGCCCGGGGGACCGCCCCCGGGGAGGGCCGCCCGGGCCCCTGCGGGCTGGGCGGGGCGCCATCCTACGCCGTGCGGCCCGGCACGGCGACGGCGCAGGCGCGGCAGCGCGCCGGAGGCGGGGCCGGGGGCGCCGTCGGGTGCCGGCGGTAGAGTCCGCCCCCGGAAGCTGCCCCATGGCCAAGACCTACACCCTCGCCGAGCTGGCCGGCCTGGCCGGCGTGGCCTCCGGCCGCGTGGCGGGCTGGGAGCGGCAGGGCCTGCTGGGGAGCGTGCCGCGGGGCAGCGACGGGGCCCCGGCCTACGGCTTCGAGCAGGCCGCACGCTGCGTGGAGCTGGGCGGTCGCGGCCAGCCGCGGCGGGTGTGCGTCGTCAACCAGAAGGGCGGCGTGGGCAAGACCACCACGGCCTTCAGCCTCGCCGCGGCGCTGGCCGACCTGGGCCGGCGCGTGCTGGCCGTGGACCTGGACGCGCAGGCCAACCTCACCTCCTCCTTCGGCTTCGACCCCGACCTGCTCACCCTCACCAGCGAGGACTTGCTGGCGCGCGACGACGTGGGTCCCGAGGACGTGATCCTCGAGACGGCGATCGAGGGCGTGCATGCCATCCCGGCCGACATCCGCCTGTGCAACGTGGAGGCGCGGCTGCAGGAGGCCTACAACCGCGAGCAGGTGCTGCGCACCAAGCTCGAGCCGCTGTTCGACCGCTACCACGCCATCGTCTTCGACTGCCCGCCCAACCTCTCGCGCATCACGATCAACGCACTGCTGGCCTCGCAGGAGGTGGTGGTCCCCATCGAGACGCAGTCCTACTCCATCAAGGCCGTGAGCGACCTGACGAGCACGTTCGCGTTGCTCAAGGAGAAGCTGCGCCACGACCTGCGCGTGTGGCTGCTCCCCACCAAGGTGGACCGCCGCGTGCCGCTGGCCGTCGAGATCCTCGACGCCATCGAGGAGGCCTTCCCCGGCCGCCTGCTCGACCCCATCCACATCGACCCCGCGCTGGTGCGCGCGCCGCTGGTGTGCGAGCCCGTGACGCGCGCCTTCCCGCGCAGCCGCGCCGCGCGCGAGTACGGGCGCCTGGCACGCTTCGTCGTGGCCCCCGACGCGCAGCGCGAGCGCTGGATGGCCCTGTCGCTGGCCGAGCGCCGCGCCGCCTTCGACCGCGAGGAGGCCTCGCTGGGCCTGCTGGAGCCGGGCGAGGACGCCTCCGGCGCCAGCGCCCTGCGCGCCTAGCCGGGCGCTGGGGCCCGCGGGCCCTGCGCGAGCATCGCGCGGGCCTCGGACAGCACGCGCTCGACCTGGATGTCGCGCATGCAGGGATGGCCCGCCACCGTGCAGGTGCGCAGGAAGCACGGCGAGCAGGCTGCCGGCTGCATCACGAGGCGGATGGGCCCCGGACCGCGCGGTGCCGACACCTCGGGGTCGGTGGCACCGAACAACGCCAGCACGGGCGTGCCCAGCGCCGCGGCGAGGTGCATCGGCCCGGTGTCGTTGGCCACCACGAGGCGCGCCCGGGCCAGCAGGCCCACCAGCGCCAGCAGGTCGTCGGTGCGCCCCGCCGTGCGCACGAGGCCGCCGCCGCTGGCCCGTGCCACGTCGTCCTCCACCGGCTGGGTGGCGGCCGTGCCCACGGTGGCCACGCTGCAGCCCTCCGCCATCAGCAGGCGCGCCAGGGCCCCGAAGCGCTCCGGCGGCCAGCACTTGGCCGGGCCGTAGCGCGCGCCCGGCTCCAGCACCACCCGCGGCAGGGTGCGGTCCGCCCCCAGCCGCTCCAGCAGGGCATCGGCCGCCGCCAGCGCCGCGCCCGGCGCCTGCAATGCCCACGGGCCCGCGGGCGTGGTCCCGAAGCAGCGCGCCAGCGCCCCGTAGAACAGCGAGCGGTGGGCGCGACGCAGCGGACGCCAGCCCCGCAGGCCGTGCGTCAGCAGCAGGCGCTTGCCGGCATCGCCGAAGCCCACGCGCACGGGGACGCGCGCCAGCCACGGCGCCAGCGAGGCGCGCACGCCGCGCGGGACCACCACCGCGAGGGCGTGACCGGCCGCGCGCAACGCGCGGCGCGAGCTCCACAGCGACAGCGGCCCGCGATCGGGGCCCGCCGCGACGGCCTCGTGCACGCCCGGCAGCAGCCGCGCCAGCGGCACGAAGGGCGCGATGCACTGCGCAGTGACGCGCGCGCCGGGCAACGCCCTCGTGATGGCCTCCACGGCCGGGGCGGCCATCACGATGTCGCCCAGCCAGTTGGGCAGGCGCAGCAGCACGCGCGTGGCGGGCGCCTGCCCCACGGGCGGGGCCACGAGCCCGGGGACATCCTCGAGGCGCTGCGGCCGCGGCTCCGTGCCAGCCATCGACGCGCGGCTAGGCGCGACCTACTTCCACTTGGCGGCCCAGGGGTTCCAGCCGCTCAGGTTGCCCAGGATGTAGACCACGGCGAAGATGCCCAGCAGCAGCAGCACGCCCTTGTACCAGCCAGGCACCGGCGCGTTCCCCTCCTCGATGCCGGGGCCCTCGTAGACGTGCACGTCGTGGTGCTCGCCGTCGTGCTTGCTGTCGCTCATCGCGCGTCTCCCGTGATGGGCCCGGCCAGGTCGCGGGCGTCGTTCTCGAGCATCTCCGCGGCCGGCGCCTCGGGCTCCTTGAGCTGGCCCGTGCGCACCGTCCACCAGAAGACGATCCACGCCGCCAGGCCCATGGAAAGGGTCAGCAGGAAGAACAAGAACGTGAGTTCCATGCCGTGATCCTACGGGCCGGGAGGCCCCCCCGGAATGCCGATCGGGGGCGCCTCCGGGGCCGGCACGTTGCCTCCTGCGCCGGCCGGCCACGGCACGGCGGCCGGCCCGCCCGGCCCGCCCGCCCCCCCCTCGCCCGCGCCCAGGTCCTCGGCCAGGCGGGCCCTGAGCCGCAGGCTGGTGGCGATCACGAACAGGCTGCTGAGCACCATGGCCAGGGCCCCCAGCACGGGCGCGGGATGCGCCAGCACGGCCCACGCGACGGCGGCGACGTTGTAGGCGAAGGCCCAGACCAGGTTCCAGCGCACGGCGGCCCGGGTGCGCCGGGCCGCCTTGAGCAAGGCGGGCAGGCGGCTGAGGTCGTCGCCCAGCAGGCTCACGGCAGCCGTCTCGCGCGCGAGGTCGGTGCCGCTGCCCACGGCGATGCCCAGGTCGGCAGCCGCCAGCGCCGGCGCGTCGTTGAGGCCATCGCCCACGAAGGCCACGGCCGTGCGCCGGCCGCCGCGCCAGCCCGCGAGCCGATCCACCTTGTCCTGCGGCAGCAGGCCACCCTCGGCCGACCCCGGCGGCAGGCCCAGCGTGCCGGCCAGCGCCTCGGCGGCCTGCGGCGTGTCGCCGCTGAGGATGCGCACCTCGGCCCCGCCGGCGCGCAGCCCCTCCAGCGCCGCACGTGCCGACGCGCGCGGCCGGTCGCGCAGCGACAGCGTGCCCAGCAGCCGGTCGCCCCGCCGCACGGCCACCTGGCCCGCATCCTGCGGCGCGCCCAGCCACGCAGGGCTGCCCACCTGCACCTGCTGCTCGGCCCCACGGGGGCCCACCCAGCCCTCGATGCCGCGCCCGGGCACCACGCGCACGTCGCGCGCAGGCTGCAGCGCAAGGCCACGCGCCCGCGCGGCGGCGAGGATGCCGCGGGCCAGCGCGTGCTCGCTGTGGGCCTCCAGGGCCGCGGCCGCGCCCAGCAGCTCGTCCTCCCCCACCCCGGGGCAGGGCACCAGGGCGTCCACCTCCGGCCTGCCCTCCGTGAGCGTGCCCGTCTTGTCGAAGGCCACGCGCGAGAGGCGCGGCAAGGCTCCCAGCGCAGCACCCGAGCGCACGAGGATGCCGCGCTCGGCCAGGCGGCCCAGCGCGGCCGTCACCGCCAGCGGCGTGGCGATGGCCAGCGCGCAGGGACAGGCCACCACCAGCACCGCCAGCGCGCCGACCACGGCCGTGGCGGCATCGGCGCCCGCCTGCAGGTCACGCCACAGCACCCACGCCGACAGCAGCAGCACCAGCGGCACGAAGACTGCGCTGGCGCGATCGGCCAGCCGCTCCAGCGGCGCGCGCTCCTGGCGCGCCCGTTCCAGCACGCGGCCCACCTCGGCCAGCAGCGTGCCCTCGCCCACGGCCGTCACCTCGACCTCCAGCGGGCCGTCCAGCGGCACGCACGGCGCGCGCACGCCATCGCCCGGCCCCACCGCGCGCGGCAGGGGCTCGCCGGTCAGCGAGGCCTCGTCCACCAGCGCGCGGCCCTCGCGCACCACGCCGTCGGCAGGGA
This sequence comes from Planctomycetota bacterium, assembly GCA_964228555.1. Taxonomy (GTDB): domain Bacteria; phylum Planctomycetota; class PLA2; order PLA2; family JAEUHO01; genus CAXQZU01. Next base: position 9,739 of record CAXQZU010000054.1, on the reverse strand, counting down.
TCTTCTCGCCGGGCAGCACGCGCACGCGCTGGCCCGGCGCGAGGTCGCTGGCCACCACCCGCTCGGGCTCGCCGCCGGGCACGAGGCGCAGCGCAGGCCGCGCGGCGCCGCTCACGAAGGCGCGCAGGCCCGACGTCGCCCGCTCCTTGGCACGCGCCTCCAGCCAGCGGCCCACGGCGATGAGCGTGGCCAGGCTCGTCACCGTGTCCAGGAACAGCGGCTCGTGCTCGCCGCGCAGCAGCGTCACCAGCGAGGCGCCATAGCCGGCGAAGATGCCCAGCGCCACCAGCAGGTCGGTGCCCACGCGCCCGGCGCGCAGGCCCTGCAGGGCGGCCCACAGCCACGGCACGCCCAGCACCAGCAGGACGGGCGTGCTGGCCAGCACCTGCGCCAGCGGCGAGAAGGCCACGAAGGACGGGTGGGCTGCGGCCTCGGGGTCGATGTAGTGCACCCACTGGATCAGCATCACGATGGCCGAGAGGCCGAAGCCCAGTGCGATGCGCGCCAGGTACACGGCCGCCTCGCTGCCCTCGCCGGCGGCACGCCCGGCCATGCGCCACGCGATCGAGCAGCCCAGGCAGCAGAACGCATGCTCGCCGCCCTGCTCGCGCCGGCGCGTGCCCCCCACGCCCACGGGCAGGCCGCAGTGCGCGCAGGCCAGGGGCGCAGGTCGGGCAGCCGGGACGGCCATGGGCGCAGTCTCGCACGCCGCCTGCCGGCGCCCGCGAGCACACGGGGCGCCACCCGGGCCGGTCACGCCCGTCCGCGGGACCGGGGCAGGCCGTGCGCGCTCAGGGCACGTGGTGCAGGTGCAGCCAGCCGGGGGCCACGCCGCGCGCCACGGTCACCAGGCCCAGCAGCACCACCACCACGCCCGCCGCGCGCACCACCACGGCACGGCGCGAGGGCCGCAGCACCGCGCCCAGCAGCACCACCAGCAGCAGGGCCGGCATGCTGGCGAGGCCCAGCACGGCCATCACGAGCAGTGCCTGCGCCAGCGAGCCCGTGGCCAGCGCGCTGGCGAGGAAGGCGTACACGAGCGGGCAGGGCAGCAGGCCCGTGAGCGCCCCCAGTGCGTAGGGCGCCGCCACCGAGCGCGCCTCGGCCACCGAGCGCGAGGCCCGGTCCCACGCGCTGCCCGGGCCGAACAGCGAGCCCACCGGGAAGGCCTTGAGCCAGCCCAGCAGCTGCAGCCCCGCCATCACCATCGCCACGCCAGCCACCACGGCCAGCACGCCCTGCGCGGCTGCCAGCCACGGCGCGCGCGCCAGCGCCGTGCCCAGCAGGCCCGCGAGCGCTCCCAGCAGGACATAGGTGGTGGCCTTGCCCAGCAGGAAGGAGCCCTGCACCGCCAGCCGCCGCCACGGCACGCGACCGGGACGGTCCAGCGCCAGCACGAAGCCGCCGCACATGCCCACGCAGTGCAACGAACCCAGCAGGCCCGTGAGCAACAGGGTCAGCATGGCCGGGAGCCGGCGCCGCGGCCGGCCCGCATCACGGGGCAGCGCCTGCCGCCCCGGATCACTCCTCGCTGTTCGTGACGGGGATCAGGTCGCGCACGCCTAGCAGGTCCATCACGTAGAAGACCAGCGCCCAGTCATCGCCCACGACCCCCTTGCCGGTCTGGCGCAGGCGATCGAGGAACTCCAGGTCCTGCCCGCTGGGGCTCTTCTCGCGGATCACGCCGTGCTCCGCCACGAGGTCGTCCTCGTAGAGCGGCACGATCAGCGCGCGGCGGGCCGCCTTGCGCTGGGCCTCGACCTGCGCCTCGGGCGCCTTGGCTGCCACCAGCTGGTCGAGCTTGGCCGCCTCGGCCCAGCCGCCCTGGAAGTCGGCCAGCGACGAGGCCATGGGCGAGCCGCCCAGGCCGGTGAAGATCGTGCGGTAGAGCTCCTGCGGGAACACGCCGCCCCGGATGCGCAGGGCCGGCTGGTCGCCCTCGAAGCGCGGCTTGAGGTCGCGCGGGCGCATCCTGTGGCCTGCGTCCATGCGCGAGTCCCACGACGGGCCGTCGGCGCGCCCCTCGGTGCCGTGGCAGTTGCTGCACTTCGCCGCCGCGTAGACAGCCTTGCCGCGCCGGACCAGCGCCGAGAGCTGCTCGTCGCTCACGCGCGGCACCGACGGGATGGCCAGCGCGCCGGCCTGGTCGTCGAAGGCCTTGGCGTCCCCGTCGATGGTCTCGAGGAAGTGCTCGACGTAGTCCACGAGGTACCAGAGGTTGTCGTCGCCCAGCCAGCGGAAGCCGGGCATCATCGCGCTGCCCGGCAGGCCACGCCACAGCGTGCGGTAGATGTCGCCATGCAGCGGCAGGTTGCCGGCCTGCGTGTGGCGGTAGCGGTACTGCGCCTGCGTGAAGTCACGCGGGCGCGGGTTGAGGAAGCGCGCCGCCAGGCCGTTGCCACGACCCTGCTCGCCGTGGCACGGCGCGCAGTGCTCCTGGTAGAGGCGCTTGCCCTCGGACAGGCGCGTGTCCCACTCGGGATTGGCCTTGCGCCACGCTGCCATCACCGCGGCGTACTCCAGCTCGAGGTCCTTGGCCTGCTGGCGCCGCTCGGCGCTCGCGGCCTCGTAGGCCTTGCCGCCCAGCCGGCGCTCGCGCGCCCGGCGCGGCATCACGCCGTCGGGGATCTCGGTCTCTTGCGCTGCGCCCGTGCTGTCGGTCCACGCCACCTTGACGCCCTTCTTGGGCGGGTTGCTCTGGACCGGGCGCACCGGCGTGGAGGCGCCCTGGGGCTGGCGCCAGGGCCCGATGGCCGTGCCCAGCCGCTGCAGGTAGGAGACCACGTCCAGCGCCTCGGTGGAGGCCAGCGGGCCACCATCGCGGTCGCTGACCACGCCGTCGGCCACGTCCGACCAGCGGCCGGTCTCGTCCTTCACCTGCGTGAACTCGTCCTTGTAGGCCCGCTTGCCGTCGGCTCCGGCCTTGAGGTCGGCGCCCGTGTCGCTCTGGCGGTAGAGGCTCGAGGTCAGGCCGCGCGTGTCGGCCCCCTTGATGCGCGCCAGCACGGACGGGTCGCTGGGCGGGGTGCCCACCACGGCGTCCAGCGCAGAGATGACGCCGTCGCCGTCGTAGTCCCACTCCGCCAGCAACGAGGACACCTCGGCCTGCTGCGGGTGGTCGCGGAACAGCCAGGTGAAGCCCGGCATCACCGAGGCGCCGATGGTGGCGCGCGGGTTCCACAGGTGCGCCAGCTGCCAGTCATCCGAGCGCAGGCCGCCCTCGCGGCTCAGGTCGGGCCCGATGCGGCGCGTGCCGAAGAGGTGGGGCTTGTCGCGGGCGCTCTCGCCGGGCTGGGAGACCGGCCCGAAGCGGCGGTCTTCCTGGTTCACCGGGCGCACGAACTGGCTGTGGCAGTGCCAGCACACCTGGTCCTTGTAGACCTGCATGCCGCTGGCCTGCTGGGCCGTGTACTCGGGCACCACCACCTCGTTGCCGTGCACGTCGATGACCTTGGGCTCGTCGGCGGTGGTGCCGACCACGTGCCACACGATCAGCAGCGACAGGGCGAAGACGTAGCAGAAGAAGAACCCGAGGCCGACCACGCCCCCGAAGCGTTCGTAGAAGCGCATGGGCCTACACCTCCCCGCCGGACATGGCCGGCTTGGGTGCCTGCACGGGGAACTCGGGCTCCGACTCCTTCTTCCCCAGGAAGCAGGTCATGACCATGTTGAACACGAACAGGGCCAGCCCCACGTCCATCAGCGTGCCGCCGATGGTGCGTGCCAGCCAGAAGTCCTTGATGTCGTTGACGGTGGTGATCCACATGTCGTTGGCCGTCAGCAGGCGCTTGCCCTGCACGAAGCCCGCGATGCTCAGCGACACGAACATGAGCGTGAAGCCGATGATCTCCAGCCAGTAGTGCCACGAGCCCAGCCGGTTGCTCCACAGGCTGCGGCCCGTCAGGCGCTGCATCACGTAGTAGATGCCCGCCATGCTCCAGATGGAGAAGGCGCCGAACACGGCGCTGTGGGCGTGGCCCACGTTGTAGTCGCCGAAGTGCGTGAGCGCCTGCATGCCGCGCAGCGCCTGCGTGGGGCCCTGGAAGCAGGTGATCAGGTACCACACCGCGCCCAGGACGAGGAACTTGAGCGCGTAGTTGCCCGGGCCGGTGAACTGCTTCCACTGGCCGCGCATCGTGCCCCACACGTTGATGCTGAAGGCCCACACGGGAACGATCAGCATCATCGAGGCGGCGATGGCGATGGTCTGGGCCCACTCGGCGATGGGGCTGTGGATGTAGTGGTGGATGCCGTTGAGCGGGTAGAAGAAGGCCAGCGCCCAGAAGCCGATCAGCGACATCTTGTGGCTGTAGAGCCGGGCCCGCGTGGCCACCGGGAGCACGTAGTAGACGAGGCCCAGGCCCATCGGCGTGATCCACAGGCCTACCACGTTGTGCAGGTAGAAGCCGTGGCTGGCCGCGCTGTTGGCGCCGCCCAGCACGAAGGGGAACACGAAGGCGCCGAGCAGGAAGTTCAGCACCGTCCAGAGCATGCCCGCGGTCCAGTAGTAGATGGACACGTAGATGCGCTCGGTCTTGCGCTTCACCACCGTGTCGAGCATCACCCACGTCATGATCGCGGCGGCGAGGGCCACCAGCAGGTCGACGATGAAGGGGTACTCGCCGGCCTCGAAGGCCTGCAGGCGGCCCGTGAGCAGGCATCCCTCGCCCACGAACACGGCCCCGTTGAAGATCGCGAGGCCCCACCACGCCGCCCGCATGTTCGTCAGCGGCCGCTGGCACAGCTTGGGCACGGCATACGACATGAAGCCGAAGATGGCCGTGCTGAAGAAGCCGAAGATCACCGCGTTGACGTGCGCGATGCGCAGGCGCCCGAACTGCAGCCAGTGGATGCCGGCCAGCAGCTCGGGGTCGTCCAGCTTCGTGGCGGCCAGCAGGCCCAGCACCGGGCCCCAGACGACCCAGAACAGCGAGAACGCGAACCACGCCATCACGTAGCGCGTGTCGACCAGGGGCCGCGGGCCCTCCGGCACCGGCAGCGGGGCCGGCTTGTCGTGCGGGTCGTGGCTCATGGCGTCTCTCGTCGGGTCAGGGGGATCGGGCCAGGCCCTCGCGGGCCACGCTCACTAGCGCGGGTTGATGCTGAAGGTCACCTCGGAGGTGCCGCCGGCCGTCACGGTGACGTCCTGGGCCTCCTCCTCGAAGTCGGCGCTGGGCTCGTAGCCGGTCACCTCGGCGCCGGCCTGGACCACCTTCAGGACCATGCCCTCGTGCCAGCAGCCCACCTTGTAGGTGCCGGCGGGCACCTTGGTGAGGGTGGCGACGCCGTCGGCACCCGTCACCGCGTGGTACGGGTGCGCCACGGCGCGGATGTAGCCCGTCATCCAGAAGTGGATGTCGCAGAACAGCAGGTAGTTGCCCGCCTTGCCCAGCTTGGTCTCGTCGGTCGGATCCAGCAGCGACTTCGACGAGGACATCAGGTTGAACTGCAGCGTGGCGCGGTTGTTGAGGAAGGCCTTCACGTTGTGCTGCACGGGATCGCTGTTCTTGACCGAGATGCTGCTGCCGGTGCGCACGAGGCTCACGTGCGGCACGTACTGGCAGCCGTGCTGGTCCAGGAGCACGGTGCGGCCCTTCTCGGCCATCTCGCCCTCGAAGTCCTTGCCCTTGGCGATGTCCACCAGGTAGACGACGCAGTTGGCCAGCCCCATCGTGGCGGGGTCCACGACGGCGCGTTCGTTCTTCATGCCGGGGTGGCCGCACCCCTCCTTGTCCTTGTTGAAGGGGATCTCGGCCTGGTCGGGCATCGAGCTCACCTTGCAGGTGATCTTGATGGTGCCGCCGTCGGTCACCTCGATCACCTCGTACTTCGCGCCCTTCTTGCCGCGCGGGCCCGCGCCGCCCTGCGGCTCGGGCTCCGCCACGCCGGGCTGGGGCGCGGCGGCGCCGCCGGCCGGGGGCAGCACCACGGCGGCCGTGGAGATGGCGCTGGCGCTGCCGCCGCCGGTCATGTTGACCGTGGCGCCCTCCTCGTAGCGGAAGGCGCCGTAGCGGGCGACGCCCTCGGGGTCGATGGGCATCTCGCCCCGGCCGCAGGCCACGAGGGAGAGCAGGACGACGGGCGCAATCCGGCGCAGGGAGGAACGGGTGCGCATGGGAGGGACTCCGTGGGTTGGGGGGTGTGCGGCCTGGGAAGCCTCGTGGCAGCCGGCGCTAGGCCGGGTCCACCACGAAGACGATGTCCACCGTGCCGCCGGGCGGCACGTCCACCACCTGCTCCGGCAGGGTGATGTCGGGGGAGAACTCGTAGCCGGTGACGTCTGCACCAGCCTGCTGCAGCTTGACCGTCATGCCCTCGTGCCAGCAGCCGATGCGGTACTGGCCCGGCGGCACCTGCGTCAGCGTGCAGGTGCCGTCCTTGCCGCTGAGCGCGTGGTACGGGTGCGCCACGGCGCGCACGTAGCCGGTCATCCAGAAGTGGATGTCGCAGTACAGCAGGTAGGTGCCCGCACGCGCGAGCACGGTGTCGGCCTGCGGCTCCAGCAGCGAGTTGCTCGACGACATCAGGTTGAACTGCAGCGTGGCGCGGTTGTTGAGGAACGACTTCACGTTGTGCTGCACGGGGTCGCTGTTCTTCACGGCCAGCTGCGTGCCCGTCCGCACCAGCTGCACGTGCGGCACGTAGGCGCAGCCGTGCTGGTCGAGCACCACGGTGGCACCCTTCTCGGCCAGCGCACCCTCGAAGGCCTTGCCCTTCTGGATGTCCACCAGCGAGACAATGCAGTTGGCCAGCCCCAGCGTGGCCGCGTCGTGCACGCAGCGCTCGTTGGGCATGGTGGGGTGGCCGCAGCCCGCCTGGTCCCTGTTGAGCGGCAAGGTGAGCGCGAAGGCGGGCGCCCGCGACAGGCGGCAGGTCACGCGGATGGTGCCTCCCTGCTGCACCTCCACCACCTCGTAGGCCCCGCCCTTGCGCGGCTTGGCGGCTGCGGCCTGCCCCTCGCCGCCCCCACCGGCCCCCGGCGGCACCGCGACCGGGGCCGCCGCGGCCGGGCGTCCCGACGGCGCCGGCGTGGGCTTGGGACCGGCCACGCGCGTGGCGAGCATCCACGCTGCCCCCAGCGCAGCCAGCAGCCCGGCCACGAGGACCAGCGCAGGCGTCGGGGGGCGCGCGGTGCTCACGGTCACCTCGGCTCCGCCGGCTGCTGGCGCGGCCAGCGGTAGTGATGCAGCACGTAGTCGGCCAGCGCCTCGCGCTGCACCTCGACGAGCCGCCGGGTGGCCTCGTCGCGCTCCGGGCCCTTCTTGCGGCCCTGGTCGCTTGCCTTCCACAGGCGCTGCCACTCCGGGTCGTCGCGCAGCCCGAACTGGAACGCGCGGTACTTGGCATCGATGCTGCGCCCATAGCCGTCACGGCCCCACGGCGACACCATGCCCGTGCCGCGGATCAGGTGCTGCGGGTCATTGAGCAGCGCCACCACCCAGTCACGGCCCAGGCGCCGCTCGCTGAGGTCGAAGGGCGGGGCCACGCCACCGTCCGTCGGGTCGCTGCCGGGCGCGCCCTTGGGCAGGTGGCACTTGTTGCAGTTGATGGTGTCGAAGAGGTACTCGGCCTCCTCCACCGCCCCGCGCACCGTGCGCGAGCCGACCACCCTGCCCTGGTCGTCGGTGACGACCATCTCCAGCGGACGGGCGTAGGCCCGGCCCGCCAGCGTGGACTCGGGCTGGTAGCGGTTGCGCACCGCGATGCCGGCGAGGCGCTGGAAGCCCGCCACGAGCGCGTCAGCCTCCTGGATGGTGAGCTCGAACTTGGGCATGCGCTGGCGCACGTTGGGGCGCAGGTTGCGCGGCTCGCGCAGGAAGTCCTGCAGCCAGCCGGCCTGCGTGCGCTCTCCCTGCGCGAACAGCGGCGGCACCACCCACTTGAGGTCCCAGTTGGGCGACGGTGCCGGGGCTTCCTCGCCGGGCAGCACGTCCTGGGGCGCGCCCAGGTAGCGCCACATCGGGCTCATCTTGCCCTCGATGGGGTGGCACGAGTCGCACGCGTAGCGCTCCACCACCTTGCGGAAGCGGATCAGGTCCAGCGCAGCCTCGTCGGGCTTGTAGAGCGCGCCCTCCTTGATGGGCTCGTTCACCATGCCCAGCACGATGCCGGCCACGGACGCGCGCGTGCTGATCTCGCCGCCGTGGTCGTCCATCGGGAAGTTGAAGCGCGGCATCTTGAGCTGGTCCGTCCAGCGCCGCACCTTGCCGAGGTCCCAGATGCGCGGGTGCGCGATCTTGTTGCGGAAGAAGCCCGCGCGCGTGTGGGCCACCACGTGCACGCTGCCGAAGTCCAGCTGGTGCAGGTCCTTGCTGCCCTCGTAGGTCAGCTCCACGCCGATGGGCTGGTCGTCCTCGTGGCCCCGCACCTCGTGGCAGCCGAAGCAGCCGTTGCGGGCCATCAGGCGCTCGCCCACCTTCACCAGCACCGCGTCGCGGCCCAGCTGCTCGAACTCGCCACGCACCTCGCTGCTGCGGCGCAGGTTGCCCGCCTGCTCGCCGCCGGCCTGGCGCCCGAAGTACTCCTCGTACATGTCGCGCAGCTTCTCGTTCCACGTGTCGTCCCAGCCGGCACCCGGCAGGCCGTCGAAGGCCGCGTCCCTGAAGGACAGCAGGTACGCCACCACGTCGGCGCGCACCTGGCCGGCGCTGCGCAGCACCTTCCCGTCGCTGCCCACCACGTCCTTCCAGCGCATGTTGGGCATCTGCGTGTGCGCGGTGAAGTGCCGCGGGCGCGCCAGCCAGGCGTTGAGCCAGCGGGCGTCCTTGAGCTTGCTGCCCAGCGAGGTCAGGCGCGGGCCCTGCGCCAGCTCGCCCTTGAAGCGCGCGCCGTCGTCCTTCACCCAGGCGCCGGCAGCGTCCTTCACCTCGGGCACCACGTGGCAGGCCACGCAGCCGTAGGCCTCGACGGCCTCGCGGCCCTTCTCGAGGTCGCCCGGCAGCGGGTCCTGCGCGTAGAGCGCATCGAACTCCGGGTCCTTCATGTCGGCGCGGCTGTGGCGCCGGCCGGCGGCGTCACGCTGGTTGAGCAGGTAGGTGGTCATCGCCGCCACCTGGATGTTGCCGCGCACGATGTCGTCGGGCGTGCTCTGCGGGCCCAGCCCGCGGATCTCGGGGTTGGCGTCCCACAGGTGCGAGTCCAGCACGTGCGCGGGCGCGAGCTGGCCCTCCGGCAGGGGCTTGCCGTCCGGCCCGATGGGCCGCCACTGGCGGTCCTTGGGCTGGAACCAGAAGAAGGACGGCATGCGCGTGTCGAGCCGGTAGGCGTCGGGGTGCTTGATCCAGCGCTCGAGCCACTGCGGCGTCACCTTGTCGAAGATGTAGGTCAGCGTCGGGCCCACGCGAGGCGGCTGCTCGTAGCCCACCTGCGGGCCGAAATCCTTGATCTTGTGGCAGCCCTGGCATCCGTAGCGGATGATCGCGTGCTCGCCCTTGTCCCAGGCCTCGGCGTCCCACGAGTAGCCCTTGGGCTTGCTGGCCAGCTGCGGCCAGTGGTTCTGGTCGTCCACGTCCTCGTTCGGGTCTTCCTCGTCGAAGTCCGTGTCGCGCAGGCGCTGCTGCTCCAGCTGCGTGCGCACGCGCGCGATCTCGCGACGCGCGCCGTCCACGGCGCCAGGCGCCGGCGGCAGCACCAGCTTGCCGAAGCTGTCGAAGGGCTTGAGCACCTGCGGGCCCTGGCCCACCACGTCGTGCACCTGCGGCACCCAGCCGTGGTCCAGCGACTCGGTGTAGGTCACCGG
>CAXQZU010000053.1:0-25018 GCA_964228555.1 Planctomycetota bacterium | reverse complement strand
GGCGTCGCGCCCGGACCGCGGCCGAGCACGTGTCGACCTGGGTCGGCAGCACCGCCATGGCGGCCGCCTCGGAGAGGCCGCGCAGCTGGACGGTGCCGGGCGCGCCCGGCGGCGCCGGCGGCGGCGCCACGTTGCGCACCTCCTGCACGCCGGGCACCACCTCGCGCAACGCATTCTCGATGCCCATGCGCAAGGTCATCAGGCTGCTGGGGCAGGTGCCGCAGGCACCGTGCAGCCGCACGTTCACGATCCCCTCCTCGTAGGAGAGGAACTCGACGTCGCCGCCGTCGGCGTTGAGGTAGGGCCGCACGTTCTGCAGCACCTGCAGGATCTGCTGCACGTCGGCGGCGTGGGCTGCCGGGTCGTGCGTGGGAGCAGGCGCCGGGCTGGCCGGGGCGGGCGAGGCCGGGCGGGGCTCCGTGGTCGGCTGGTCGGTCATGGGGCGTCCTCGGCGCTGGCATGCCAGCATAGCGGGGGCAACCTGCCCCGGCCCGGAGACTCCATGGCGCACGCACCCGTCGTCCTGATCACCGGCGGCTCGGGGGGCCTGGGGCTGGCCGTGGCCCGCCGCTTCCAGGCGGCAGGGCATCGCGTGGCCCTGCTGGACCGCCACGACCAGGCCCCCGTGGCCCCCGGCCTCGCCGCCCACCACGTGCGCGCCGACGTGACCGACCGCAAGGCCGTGGAGCGGGCCGTGGCTGAGGTGGGCGAGCGGCTGGGCGCCCCGGGCGTGCTGGTGAATGGCGCGGGCATCGCCGAGTCGGGGCCGCTGCTGCCGCCCGACGACGCCATGCTGGCGCGTGCGCTGTCCGTCAACGTCACCGGTGCGTGGATCGCGTCCACCGCCGTGCTGCCCGCGATGCTGGCCGCAGGGCGCGGCGCGATCGTCAACGTGGCCAGCACCGCCTCGCTGCGCGCCTACAAGTACGTGGCGGCCTACGTGGCCAGCAAGCACGCACTGCTGGGCCTGACGCGCGCGCTGGCCGAGGACGTGCGCGGCAAGGGCGTGACCGTCAACGCCGTCTGCCCCGGCTTCATGGACACGCCGATGACCGAGCGCACGGTGCAGAACATCGTGCGCGCCACGGGTCGCGACGCCGCCGAGGCGCGCGGCACGGTGGCCGCGATGAATGCCTCGGGCCGGCTCGTGCGCCCCGAGGAGGTGGCCGACGCCATCGTGGCCTTGGCGCTGGACCCGCGGCGGCACGGCGAGCACGTGGTGCTGGAGTAGGCTGCCCCGAACGCGTCTTGCCACGAGGGCCGGGCGCGCGCGCCCTCAGCGCTGGCAGGCGCCCGGGCCGCGGGGGTCGCCGCAGGAGCCACAGCCGCCCGTGGGCGCCGGGTCGGGCGCGCCCGAGGTGACGGCGAAGGTGGACAGGCGCTTCTCCACGTCGGTGCGCCCGCAACGCGGGCAGGCCGGCCGCTCGGCACCGAACACGAGCGCCTCGAAGGGCTGGCGGCAGGCAGGGCAGTCGTACTCGTACAGGGGCATGGAAGGCCTCGGCCGGCATCCTAGCGCGCGGGCCGCGCCTACACTCACGGCGTGCCCGGCCTCCCGCCCCGCCCTGCTCCCGCACGGCCCCGGCGCGCGGGTGCGTGGGCCGCCCTGGCCTGCCTGTGCGCCCTGGCGCTGGGCGCCGGCCCCCGCGTGCGGGCCCACGCCGGCGAGGGCTTGCGCGAGGAGCAGGTGGCCGACTCGCCCTACCCGGCCGAGTTCCGCGCGCGCGTGCAGGCGGCCATCGAGCGCGGCGTGCGCTGGCTGCGCGAGGCACAGCTGGCCGACGGCAGCTGGCCGGCGGTGTTCGGCGGCGCCTACCGCAGCGGGCACACCGCGCTGGGCGCGCTCACGCTGCTCAAGTGCGGCGTGCGTGCCGACGACCCGGCGATCCAGCGCGCCTTCGCGTGGCTGGCTCGCCAGGACGTGGACCGCACCTACGACGCCGGCGTGCTGCTGATGGCCCTGGCCGCGAGGTACGCGCCGGCGGTCGAGACCTTCGCCACGGAAGAGACCGAGCGCTACGGTTCCTCGTCGCGTCCCAAGGACCCCTGCGCCACGAGCATCAGCGAGCAGGACGAGGCGTGGATGAAGCGCCTCGTGGACTGGCTGCTGGCGCAGCAGAACGCCGACGGTGTCTGGCGCTACCCGGGTCCGGAGGACGCGCCCAGCGACCTCTCCAACACGCAGTACGCCCTGCTGGGCCTCGAGGCCGCCGACCGGTGTGGCACGGTGGTGCCGCCCAAGGCGTGGCTGGCCGCGCTCACGTGGCTGCTGGACAAGCAGGAGGTGTTCGGGCGCCCCTGCCTCTACCGCGGCAACGAGGTGCGCGGCCGCTACCGCTTCCAGTGGGAGGAGCCGGCGCTGGCCCGCGGCTTCCGCTACGTGCCCGGCGAGGCACAGCCCCGGCCCACGGGCTCCATGACCACTGCGGGCCTCGCGGGGCTGATCATCTGCCAGTCGCGCCTGTGGGGCACGCGGCGCTTCACGGGCGAGGTGCGCAAGCGCACGCGCGAGGGCATCCGCGACGCCATGGCGTGGCTGCAGCAGCACTACGACGTGGAGTCCAATCCCGTGCAGCCGCCGCAGCCGGGCGAGGCGGGCGCCGGCGAGCAGGGCGAGGACGGCGCCAGGCGGGGCCGCTGGCGCGACCGCGACCCGTGGTACGCGTACTACATGTACGGGCTCGAGCGCTCGGGCATCCTCGGACGCTTCCGGTTCCTGGGCGAGCGGGACTGGTACCTCGACGGGGCCGAGGCGCTCATGGGCCAGCAGGCACCCCAGGGCGCCTTCGGCCATGCCGTGGACACCTGCTTCGCCCTGCTCTTCCTCAAGCGCGCCACCTCGCGCCACGCGGCACCCGTGATCACGCCCTCGGACCCGCCCCCGCCCGCGGAGAGGGCCCCGGCGGCCACGCCCGCCGTGCCCGCACCCGCGCCCCCCACGGCTCCGCGGGCGCCCGGCCGCTAGACTCCGCGCAGCCCCGCGCAGGAGCCGTTGCCATGGCTGAGGCCCCTCCCTTCGCCGAGACGCTCGAGCAGGGCGTGCTGACGATCACGCTGGACCGGCCTGAGCGCCTCAACGCGCTCACCTTCGCGCTCTACCGCGCGCTGGCCGACCGCTTCCACGCGCTGCGGCTGGACGACACGGTCAAGGTGGTGGTCATCACGGGGCGCGGCAAGGGCTTCTGCTCGGGCGGCGACGTCGAGGACATCATCGGCCAGCTCTTTGCGCAGGACACCAAGCAGGTGCTGGCCTTCACCCGCATGACGGGCGAGCTGATCGAGAACATGCGCCGCCTGGACAAGCCCATCGTGGCCGCGCTCAACGGGCCCACGGCGGGCGCCGGTGCCGTCATCGCGCTGGCTTCCGACCTGCGCGTGATGAGCGATCGCGTGCGCATCCACTTCCTGTTCACGAAAGTGGGCCTCACGGGCGCCGACATGGGCGCGGCCTACCTGCTGCCCCGCGTCGTGGGCCTGGGCCGCGCCACCGAGTGGCTGATGCTGGGCGACGGCGTGGACGCCCAGCAGTGCCTGCAGGCAGGCCTGGCGCAGCGCGTGGTGCCCCCAGAGCAGGTGCTGCCCGAGGCCATGGCCCTGGCGCGGCGCCTCTCCAGCGGGCCCACGCTGGCGCTGTCGATGACCAAGCGCCTGCTGCTGGACGAGCAGTCGATGGACCTCGCCAGCGCCATCGAGATGGAGGCCATCGCGCAGGCACTGCTGCTGCGCGCCGGGGACCACCGCGAGTTCTACGAGGCGTGGAAGGCGGGCCGCGAGCCGCGCTTCACGGGGCGCTAGCGCCATGGGCGAGCCCCTGCCCCCCACCACGAGCGTGGCCCAGCGCTACGGGCTGGATGCCACGCAGGAACGCTGGCGCTGCGCCGCAGCGCGCTTCGCCCGCGAGGTGGCGGCACCGCGCGTGCGCGAGAACGATCGTGCAGGTCGCTTCGACCGCGACCTCGTGCGCCGGCTGGGCGCGGAGGGCCTGCTGGGCGCAGGCCTGCCGGCCGAGGCCGGCGGCGGCGGTGCCGGCGCGCTGGCGGCCGCCCTGGTGGCCGAGGAGGTCGGCGCCGTGGACGGCAGCCTGCGCGGCTTCATGGCCGTGCAGGCCGGCCTCGTGCTCACGCCCCTGCTGGCCCACGGCACGCCCGCGCAGCGCGCGACGTGGGTGCCGCGCCTCATGTCGGGCGAGGCCATCGGCTGCTACGGGCTCACCGAGCCGGGCGCCGGCAGCGACGTGGCCTCCATCGCCACCACGGTGCGCGAGGAAGGCAACCACGCCGTGATCGACGGCGAGAAGGTGTGGATCACCAACGGCGGCGTGGCCGACGTGGCGCTGGTCTTCGCGCAGGCCGAGCCGGGCTCGGGCCGCAAGGGCCTGGAGTGCTGGCTGGTGCCCACCTCCACGCCGGGCCTGCGGGCCGAGCCCATGCCCGGCCGCGAGCTGGGCCACCGCGCCAGCAACCACGCCCACCTCGTGCTGCAGGGCGTGCGCGTGCCGCGCGAGAACCGCGTGGGAGCGGCCCGTGGCGGGCATGCGCTGGCCATGGAGGCGCTCGAGAAGGGTCGCCTCAACGTCGCCGCCGGGGCCGTGGGCATGCACCGGGCGGCGCTGGAGGCCTGCGTCGCCTTCGCGCGCACGCGGCGGCAGTTCGGCCAGCGCGTGGGCGACTTCCAGCAGGTGGGTGCCGAGCTGGCCGACATGGGCTGCGAGCTGGAGGCGGCGCGCTTGCTGGTGCACCACGCGGCGCGCCTGGTGGACCGCGGCCTGCCCAGCGCCGAAGCGGTGGCCCAGGCCAAGCTCTACGCCACCGAGGCCGCGCTGCGGGCCTGCACCAAGGCGGTGCAGCTGCACGGCTCGCGCGGCTACAGCGACGAGCTGCCCGTGGAGCGCCTCTATCGCGACATCGTCGCGTTGACGATCTACGAAGGCACCAGCCACGTGCAGCGCGTGATCCTCTCGCGTCACCTGCTGGGCAAGGACGAGGGAGCCCGCCGATGAGCAGCACGCCCGCGCCGTCCTCCCCCCAGGCCACCCAAGGCCCCTGGCAGGCCGTGCAGCCGCCGGGCTGGGCCCCGCCCGTGGGCTACGCCAACGGCGTGGTGGCGCACGGGCCCACGCGCCGCCTCTACGTCGCCGGCCAGGTGGCCTTCGGCCCCGACGGCCGCATGCGCCATCCCGGAGACCTCGTCGCGCAGGCCACGCTGGCCTTTGCCAACGTGCGTGCCGTGCTCGACGCCGCCGGCGCGCGCCCCGAGCACGTGGTGCGCATGCGGCTCTTCGTGCGCTCGGCGGCCGACTATGCCACGCACGCCGCAGCCATCGGCAAGGGCTGGCGCACGCACCTAGGCCGCTGGTTCCCCGCCATGACGCTGGTGGAGGTGGCGCGCCTCTACGAGCCCGAGGCCCTCATCGAGGTCGAGGCCGACGCGGAGATCCCCGCCTAGGCCGCTGCCCTCAGCGCGAGGCGTCCAGCCGCACCGTGCGCTGGCTGACGATGCGCACGGGCCGGCCCTCGCCGTCCTCGTCGCCCGGCAAGTGGACCCGCACGTCGGGCGGCAGGTCGCTGCGGCGCCAGCCCTCGTAGAGGGCCGTGTCGTGCCCTTCCGTGGCCACCGGCCGCCCCACGCGGACCAGCAAGGTGCGCGGCAGGCCCAGGCCGGGCCAGCGCACCTCCAGCGGGTGCTCGGCCACGAGCCGCTCGGGCGCGCCCACGCCCGCGGCGAAGGTCACGGCCAGGCTCCAGCGTCCATCCACCGGCACCACCAGCGTGGCCTCGGCACAGGTGTCGGGCACCAGCGAGCCGCCCGCCGGCTCCAGCCCCTCGGGCAGCGCCACGCTCCAGTGCGTGCGGGGGCTGCGCGGCAGCTCCACGAGGCCCTGCGCGTCGGTGACCAGCACGCGCTCGCCCGCCAGCCCGTCGGGCAGCGGCAGCAGGTCGCCCGCAGGCTGCACGCGCACCTCCCAGCCCGCCAGAGGCTGGCGCTGCGCATCCACGAGCCGCACGCGCTGGCGCGCAGCGCGCGCAGCCCACGCCCGGGCGGCCTGTCCCGGAGCCTCGTCGCTCTTGAGCGCGTGCAGGAAGGCCACGAGGTCGGCCACGTCCTGCTCGCTGGCCTCGAAGCGCCGCAGCGCCGGGTCTTGCTTGTCGTCGCGCGAGCCGCCGGCGGCGTAGTAGCGCACCACGCCCTCCAGCGTGCGGAACGAGCCGTCATGCATGTAGGGCGGGTGGCGCACCACGTCGCGCAGGGTCGGCGTGCGGAATGCGCGCCGGTCCTTGCTGCTGCCCGTGAGGCCCTCGCGACCCCGATCGCTGCCGGCCACCTTGTCGAGGTCCACCTGCTCGCGCACGCCCCGCGCCACGTTGTGGCCGCTCCACGCGATGCCGGTGTTGTGGAACGCCTGGTCGGTGAAGGCCGGTCGCGCCCCGGCCATGCTGTGGCAGGCCACGCACCCCGCCCGGCCGCGGAACAGCTCGAGACCGCGACGCGCCGGCTCGTCGAGCGCTTCCTTGCGGCCGGCCAGCCAGCGGTCGATGGGCGCCTCGCCGCTGCGGATCGAGCGCATGTAGGCGGAGAGCGCCTCCACCATGCGCGAGGTGGTCACGGTGCGCGAGCCGAAGGCGGCGAGGAAGGCCTCGTCGTAACGGCCCGACTGCTGCAGCGTCTCCTCCACCTGCGGCACGCGCGAGAGCTCGAGCGGCAGGCGGCGCGCAGCACGCTCGGCCTGCTCGCGCTCGCCGCTGCGCGCCCGCAGGGCGGCACGCTCGTCGCTGGGCACCCCGGACGTGGGCCCCTCGTCGCGCGGGGTGACCACGCGGTCCTCCGGGCGGTCGGGCACCGGGGCCAGCGGCGAGGGATCGTCGGGCGCGGGCGTGCCGGGCGGCGTGGGGTCGCCCGGCGTGCGCCCGGGCGGCGCATAGCCATCCCCGCGCGAGGCGCCGCGCTCGGCCAGCCCGGAGAGCGCGGGCAGGCCCAGCTCGCCGGCCGGCCCGTGAGCGCCGAGGCTGGGGGCGCGCAGGTTGCGCCCGCCGGCCATGCCACGCATGCCGGCCACAGGCCCCAGCCGTGCGTGCACCAGGTCCTCCAGCGACTCGAACTCCCCGTCCCAGTGCACCCGCGGGGCCAGCGCCACGTCCACCAGCGACTGGCTGTGGCGCCGGGTCATGGCCACGTCGTCCTGGCTGCGCGGGCTGGTGTCACTGAAGCCGTGCTCGGGGTCATGGCACGACGCGCAAGACCGACCCTGCGAGCGGCTCACGGCCGGGTCGAAGAACAGGCGGCGACCGAGCTCTGCGTGGGCCTCGGGTGCGCGCGGCACCGCCCCACCCACCGGCGGGGCCGGCTGGGCCGCGCGCGGCGCGAGGGCCGATGCGGCCAGCAGCGCGAGGCACGTGGCCATGCGGAGGGTACGGCGCGAGCGCATGGGGACCTCCCGGCTGGCTGGCCCCATCGTAGCCGCGGCGGCACCTCGGAGGAAACCCGCTGCCCGGGCGGCCCGCTGGCGTAGAACGCCCGCGTGCGCCTCTCGCTCGTCTTCTACGCGTTCCTCGCCCGCATGGCCGTCGGCACCTTGGTGAGCCTGATCCCGCTGTGGGGCATGCGCGCGGCGGAGCGCCACCTGCGCTTCCAGCTGGTGCTGGCCGCCTGCCTCGCCGCCTGCGCCGCCGCGCTCTACCTGCCGGCGCTGGGCGAGGGGGAGCCGGGCTGGCCGCGCGGCGCCGAGGCGTTCCTGTCGCTGGAGGGCGGCATGCCCGGCGCGCTGGTGCTGCTGGCGGCCCTGTGCCTCGTCACCAACGCGCTGTTCGGCACGTTCCGGCGCGCCGCCGCGCGCGTGAGCCTGGTGCTGGCGCTGCTGGCCGGCGTGCTGGCCACGCTGGGCACGGTGCGGCTGGGGCCGGGCGGTGACACGCTGGGCGCCGGGGCCCTGTCGGTGCTGGCGCTGTCGGCGCTGCTCAGCGGCGCGCTCATCGGCAGCATCAACAATGCGATGATCCTCGGCCACTTCTACCTGATGATCAAGGGCCTGCCGCTGGAGGCGCTCAAGCGCGCCGGGCGCTTCGTGGCGTGGGTGCTGGTGGCGAAGGTGCTCCTGTCGGCGCTCACGCTGGCGCTGTGGGGCGGCGCGGCCGAGCGGCTGCTGGGCCCCGAGGTGATCTGGGCCTGCTGGCGCGGGATGTTCGGCTTCGTGGGCCCGGCCGTGCTGCTGTGGATGGTGAAGGACACGGTGCGGCTGCAGCACACGCAGGCAGCCACGGGATTGCTGTACGTGGCCGTGGCCTTCGCGCTGATGGGCGAGCTGGCCGCCGTGTACCTGGAGATCTCCACGGGGCTGCCCGCATGACGCTGGAGATCGCCTTCGCCTGCCCCGGCTGCGGCGCCCCCGTGGAGGGCCGCCTGGGACCCGCCGTCGAGGCCTTGGCCTGCCCGGGCTGCCAGGTGCAGACCCCGCTGCCGGAGGCCCGCACCTGCCCCAGCGACGCCCCGCCCGCGACCTGCTGCGTGTGCGGCAGCACCGACCTCTACGGCCAGCGCGACTTCAATCGCGTGCTGGGCCTGGTGCTGGCCGCCATCGGGCTGGCGCTGGGCCCCTGGACCGGCTGGGTGAGCACCATCGTGGCCGTGGTGGTGGACGCGGGCCTCTGGCTGCTGATGCCCACCGTGGCCGTGTGCTACGCGTGCAACGCGCAGTACCGCGGCTTCCCGCGCAAGCGAGGCCCCCACGCCTTCGAGATCGCCATCCACGACGCCTACAAGTTCGCCAAGCGCTTCCCGCCGCGGCGCAAGGCGGCCGTGGCCGGGCCGCTGGCCCGCCGCCTGCAGCTGGAAGGCCCTCCCCCGGGCCCCGTGCCGCCGCCCTCGTGAGGCACGCACGCCACCTGCTGCCCGGCATGCTCGCGCTCCTGGCGCTGGCCTCCTGCCGCACCGCGCACGTGGCCGCCCCCACGGCGCTCAACCCGTGGGTGCTGTCCGTGCTGCGCTCCTACCCCACGGACGGCAGGCACGGCTACCACTGGCCCAAGGACGAGCCGGGCCGCCCGGCGCCGTGGCGCGGCAATGCCCGCACGCTGCACTACGCCGGCGCGGTGCTCAGCCCCGGCGACCCGCAGGGCCGGTGCCACTGCAGCGGACTCACCTTCGAGGTGTTCGTGCAGGCCTGGCTGGCCCGCGAGCAGGCGGCCGGCCGGCCCGCACGCGTGGGCACGCTCGACCTCGCCGGCATGCGCCGCCTGCAGCAGCAGTGGTTCGGCTCGCCCGAGGACCTGAGCACGCTGCGCACGGCGCTCGTGGAGAACGGGCTGGGCGTGCAGGTGACCCACCTCGAGCAGGCGGAGGCTGGCGACTTCGTGCAGCTGTGGCGGCACGGCGGCAGCGGCCACGCGGCCATCTTCCTGGGCTGGGAGCGGGACGACGCAGGATCCATCGTGGGGCTGCGCTACTGGAGCACCCAGCGCTCCACGGACGGCATCGGCGAGCGCATCGAGCGCTTCGGCGACGCCCGGGGCGAGGTGCGCCGGGACCTGTTCTGGCTGTGCCGGGCGGGAGCCACGCGGGGAGGCTGAGCGCAGCCCGGCGGGCCACGGGCTAGTCGGGCCGAGCGCGGCCGGGTGAGGCACGGCCCCCGCCGCGTGCACGCCGTGGTAGCCTCTCTCGCGGAGGTGGATGCGGCTCATGAGCTGCGGCAAGAACCCCTATCCGTCCCGCGAGCAGGCACAGCGCAAGGCGAACGCCCGCATGCGTGAGGGCGAAGAAGGCTTGCGTGTCTACCACTGCCGCTCCTGCCAAGCCTGGCACATGACCTCGCAGCCCGACAGCGGCTTCGTGGGCACGCCGACCGACAGCGAGGTGGACGAGGCCCTGCTGCGCTGGCTGCGCCGCGTGGCCGGCACGAAGCGGCATGCGCGGCCCACGACGCCCGTGCCAGTCGCCGACTTGGAGCGCTGGCGGCCTAGCCTCATCAAGGTCAACGCCCACGCGCGCAGCGTGTCCCTGCAGCGTCTCGTGGCGCAGGGCAAGGTGCGACTCGACAGCACCGATCCGCAACACCCGCACGTGGCTTGGGTACTGCCCTCCGACGAGGAGATCGATGCTCAGGTCCTCCACAGCCTGCGGCGCGCGTTGCTCTCGCGCCAGCACGGCAACCCGCTCGTAGTCCTGGACCTCGCGTGGTGGGTGCGCGAGTGGGCGTCTCCGGTGCAAGACCTGGAAGAGGACCTGCGTCGCGCGTCCGTCGAGCGCTTGGCTGCCTGCGGAGCGATCTACGTCGAGGACCTGGGCACACCCCGCGCGCGCGTCATCGCGGTGGCTTGACGCTTGCGCATCGGCCCACTGCCTAGGCGTCCGCCGCGGGGCCCGTCATCCCCTGCTGCATCCAGCCGCGCGCCATGCGGGGCGTGTTGAAGGCGCAGGCGTGCGTGCCGTCGCGCCGCAGCAGGATCAGCCCGCCCAGCCCACCCACGCGCTGCGCGAGCACGGACACGGACCCGCGCGCCCCCGCCTCGGCGCCCGCGCTGCGCGCGAGGTCGGCCGCATGACGCGCCAGGCCCACGCGCAGGATGCTCTCGCCCCAGCCGGTGCAGGCCACGGCCACCTCCTCGTCGGCCCAGTAGCCGCAACCGGGGATGGGCGCATCGCCCACGCGGCCGCTGGGCTTGCCGCAGGCCCCGCCCGTGCTCAAGCCGGCCGCGAGCCGGCCCTGCATGTCCAGGGCCACGGCGCCGACCGTGTCCGCGGGCTGCGCGCCCGACGGCGCCCGGGGCCCGAAGCAGCCGCCCGGCGCGCGCCGCGCCGCGTCGGCCTGCCACGCGGCGAGGCGCGCACGCTCGCGCGCGGTGATGAAGGCCTCGGGTGCCTGCGTGGCATGCCCCCCATCGCGCACGGCCTGCTCGGCCGCGGACCCTCCGAGCAGCACGTGCTCCGCCCCGAGCAGCGAGCGGGCCACGCGGATGGGGTGGCACGCCGTGCGCAGCCCCATCAAGGCCCCCACCTGCTGCGTGGCCCCGTCCATGATGCCCGCGTCCATCTCCACCCAGCCCTCGCGGGTGAGCACGCTGCCCGTGCCCGCATTCACCGCCGCATCGCCTTCCATCACGGCGATGGCCTGCTCGACCGCGTCCACCGCACGGGCGCCGCGCAGCAGGGCCGCCCAGCCAGCCTGCAGGGCGGCGGTGCAGGCGGCGCGGTGCGGGCCCCGCTCGGCCTCGGGCATGTCCCACGCCCCGGCGTGCACGAGCAGGACGGGACGGGCAGCGGGGATGGCCACGAGGACGCCTCCGGGGGCCCTGCAGCGCAGGTCGCGGGCCCTAGCCATCGATCGGACGCCAGACGGCATGGGTGCAGCCGGGCACCTCGTCCGGGGTATCCTGCGCGCCCATGAGCGCCGGACGCACCACCTACTGGGACTACATCCGCGTCGAGCCCCTGCTGCGCCTGCAGGGCGGGCTGGGCGAGGACGACGCCGAGCTGGGCAACGCCGAGCTCACCTTCATCACCGTCCACCAGGTCTACGAGCTGTGGTTCAAGCTGTTGCTGCGCGAGCTGGCCACCGTGCGTGACCTGCTGGCCGCGCCGCACGTGCCCGAGACCCGCATGGCCCAGGGCGTGCGCTCGCTGGACCGCATGCAGCGCATCTTCCGGGCGGCGGTCCAGCACTGGGAGGTGGTGGAGAGCCTCAACACCACCGACTACCTCGACTTCCGCGAGAAGCTGTTCCCGGCCAGCGGCTTCCAGTCGGCCCAGCTGCGCGAGATCGAGGTGCTGATGGGCCTCGGGGACGAGGAGCGCGTGGGCCTGGGCGCGCAGGGGGCGTGGCTCAAGGCGCTGCGCGGCCCCAGCGGCGAGACCTCGCCGGCGCTGGCGCGGGTCGAGGCGCGACGCAAGGCAGGGCCCACGCTGCGCGAGGCGCTCGAGGCCTGGCTGTGGCGCACCCCGATCCGAGGCAGCGTGCCCGGCGATGCGGGCGACGAGTCCGTGGTGCGGGGCTTCCTCGACGAGTACG
Source organism: Planctomycetota bacterium (assembly GCA_964228555.1). GTDB lineage: Bacteria > Planctomycetota > PLA2 > PLA2 > JAEUHO01 > CAXQZU01. The sequence goes on along the minus strand of CAXQZU010000053.1, from coordinate 13,023 downwards.
GCCGGGCGCTGGGCGTGCAGTCGGGCTGGAGCGCGTGGGCCCTGGGCTCGAAGACGCCCGAGGACCCGCGGCTGGCCGAGGAGATGCGCACGGCCCTCGCCTGGCTGTCGCCCGAGGACCCCCGCCGGCGGCGCATCCGCGCGGCGATCCTCTTCATCGAGGGCTACCGCGACCTCCCGCTGCTGGCCTGGCCGCACCAGCTGCTGTCGGGCCTGGTCGAGGTCGAGCAGCTGTTCATCATCTTCCGCCAGCGGCATGCCCGCATGGTCGAGCGCATCATCGGCCGCCGCATGGGCACGGGCGGCTCCAGCGGGCTGGCCTACCTCGAGCAGACGGCCACCGCCTACCGCATCTTTGCCGACCTGTGGGCCTCCAAGACGCTGCTGGTGCAGAGCGCGCTGCTGCCGCCGCTGGCCGACCCCGGCCCCTACCAGTTCCGCCGCGAGGGGCCGCCCGGGGCCTAGCCCCCCAGCAACGACATCTCCACGCGCGGCGCGCCCCCGGCCGCGGCGGGCGTGGCCTGCGTGCGCAGCTCGCTGTAGCGGTCGGCGCGCGCCCGCCACACGCCCGCCAGCCGCTCGCGCAGCGCCGCGTCGTCCAGGCCGCCGCGCAGGTCCGCCTTGAGGTCATGGCCCTGCGTGGCGAACAGGCAGGTGAACACGCGCCCGTCGGCCGAGAGGCGCGCCCGGGTGCAGTCGCCGCAGAAGGGCTGGCTCACCGAGGAGACGAAGCCCACCTCGCCCGGCCCGTCGCGGAAGCGCCAGCGCGTGGCCGTGGCGCCCGGCGCGCGCGGCCCCACCGGCTCCAGCGCGAAGGCCGCCTGCAGGCGCGCCAGCAGCGCGGAGGAAGGCACCACGTCGTCCAGCCGCCAGCCGTTCGTGTGCCCCACGTCCATGTACTCGATGAAGCGCACCACGTGCCCGCGTGCCCGGAAGAAGCGCACGAGGTCTTCCACGCCGTGCTCGTTCCAGCCGCGACGCACGACGCAGTTGACCTTCAGCGGGCCGAAGCCCGCGCGCTCGGCGGCATCCAGCCCCTCCACGAAGCGTGCGAAGGGGAAGGCCGCATCGTTCATGCGCTGGAAGGTGGCCTCGTCCACTGCATCGCAGGAGAGCGTCAGGCGGCGCAGGCCAGCCTGTCGCAGCAGCGCGGCCTGCGCCGCCAGCGCGGTGCCGTTGGTGGTGAGCGCCAGGTCCTCCACCCCCGGGATGGCGGCCAGGCGCGCCACCAGCCGGTCGAGGTCCCGCCGCAGCAGCGGCTCGCCGCCCGTCAGGCGCAGCTTGGTGACGCCCAGCGCGACGAACGCGCGCGCGACGCGCTCCAGCTCCTCGAAGGTGAGCAGTTCCGCGCGCGGCAGGAAGGCATGCCCCGGGCCGTACACCTCCCGCGGCATGCAGTAGGGGCAGCGGAACGAGCAGCGGTCGGTGACGCTGATGCGCAGGTCACGCAGCGGGCGTCCCAGCGTGTCGGCCGGCGTGGGCATGGGGGCAGTCTAGCCCGCGACCGGCGTGCGGCGCGCCTAGGGCAGCTCGGGCACCTCGATGGCCACGATGGTGAGGCCGCGCACGGAGCCGTCCACCTCGAGGCGCACCTGCTGTCCCACCGAGCTGCCCATCAGGGCGCGGCCCAGCGGGGTGAGGTAGTTGATGATGCCGCGCTCGACGTCGACGTCGGGCGGGCCCCAGAGCGTGTAGGCCTGCTCGCGACCGTCGTCCTCGCGCACGCGCACGCACACGCCCACGCTCACCGAGTCGCGGCGCACGATCTCCGGGGTGATCGGCACGGCCCGGGACAGCTCGTTGCGCAGCGTCTCGGCCTTGGCCTGCAGCAGCGACTGCTTCTCGCGGGCCGCGTGGTACTCGGCGTTCTCGCGCAGGTCGCCGAACTCGCGCGCACGCGCGATCTCGGCGGCGTTGGCCGGGATCTCCACGTTGAGCAGGCGCTCGAGCTCGGCCCTCCAGCGCTCCAGGCCCGCCCGCGTCATGAACACGGCCTCCGAGGCGCGTGCCGGCTCCTCGGCCTCGGCGCCGCCGCCCGTGCGGGTGCGCCCCGCCGTGGGGTGCACGCGCATCAGCACCTCCTGCAGCTTCTGCTGCAGGCGCACCTTGAGGCCGCGGTTCTTGTCCAGCAGCCCCATCAGCCAGGCCGCCTCGGCGCCGTCGATGACGGCCGCCACGTCCTTGGCCACGCGGCACTCCTTCTCGCCGAGGAAGTCCTGCAGGGCCTGCGAGGCCTTGCGGTCGCGCGGCTGGCCCTCGCGCTTGGCCCGGTACTCGACCTGGTCCAGCGCGCGCAGCGCACGCGTCAGCACCTGCTTGGGATCGTAGGGACGCGTGGCCCAGCGCTTGCGCGCGGTGTGGCGCAGCATCCACACGTACAGGTTGGGCATCTCGAGCGGGGCGCGCTCGATGCGGTCCAGCAACGCCTCCAGCAGGTCCTTGCGGCGGGCCGCCTCGAAGCCCTCGACCGCCACCTCGGCCACGACCGGGTCGTCGCGCAGCGCCGCGTCGAAGACCACGTCCACGCCGTCGGCGCGGCGGGCCAGCACGGCCCGGGCCACCGACGCGCGCGTGTCGTCGGCCGCGATCCCCGCCAGCTGGGCCGCCGCCTCGGCGCGCCCGTCGGCCAGGCGCATGCTGGCCGCCTCGTGGCGGTCACGGCCCCGCAGGTCGGCCAGCAGCAGGTCCCAGCCCACGCGCTCGCCCTCGGCCAGGCTGCCGCGCGAGAGCTCGACCTCCACCGCCTTGGCCAGCACGTCCTTGGCCGCGGCGTCCGCGCCGACCGTGGACATGAGGTCGCGGATGGCCTTCTGGCGGCCGGCGGTCGTCGCCGTGGCGCGCAGCGTCTTGTTCACCTGCGCCTGGAAGTCGACCGACGCGCCCTCCTGGAAGGTGATGCGCGGGTCAGCCCCCGTGCCCACGGCGAAGCGCGGGTCGATCAGGAGCAGCTTCTTGGCCTTCTTCCACCAGGCCGTCCAGCCCTTGTCGCTGACGGCGTCGGGCACCAGCGCGCTGCGCACCTGGCGCAGCACCGCCTCGCCCTGCATGCGCACCAGCACCAGCCGCACCACCTCGTCGGGCTTGTCCTCGGCCAGCGTGCGCAGGCCGGCAGGGTCGCGCACGGCCAGCACGCGCAGGTCGTCGGGCGACAGGCGCTCCAGCGCCGTGGCGGCGGCATCGATGTCCATCTCGTGGCCCGCCTTGGCGAGGAAGTCGATCACGCAGCGCCCGCGCTCGGCGTGGTAAGCGCGCAGCTGGCCCACGCCCCAGCCCGTGGCATGCAGCACCCACGCCTCGGGCTCGAGGCGCAGGTAGCGCTCCAGCTTCTGCGCCTGCGCTGCGAGGTCGTTGGTGGTGCCGCCCACCACGCCGCTCTTCTCCAGCAGGGCCTCGAGGTCGGCGCGGCCCGCATAGGCACTGCGCACGGCCTCCACCAGCGCCGCGCGCAGCGGCCCGTTGTCGGGCGTCATCGTGGCCTGCGCACCCAGCACGCTGACCAGGTCCTTGCCCTGGCCCTTGTCCTTGAGCTGCTGGGCCAGCATCTCCAGCAGCTCGCTGGCCATGCGCTTGCCGCCCTGCATCTGGCCCAGCTGCCGCGCCATGCCCACCAGCGAGGCCACGGACGGCACGCTGTCCATCATCTCGGTCCAGAGGCTCTTGGCCTCGTCATCCGCCTTGGCGGAGAACGCGCGACGCAGGTCATCCCAACGGGCCATGGGTGGGCTCCAGCAGGCGGGGAGGGGGCAAAAGATCACGGCGCGGGCGCGGGCCCGGCCGCCGGGGCTGCGGGCCCGGGCGCACTGCCCGGACACCGGCCGCCCCGAACAGGAACCGGCGGCCGCAGCGCGGCCGCCGGTTCCCGTCACCTGGTACGCCCTAAGGGAATCGAACCCCTATCCCTGGCTCCGGAGGCCAGTGCACTATCCGTTGTGCTAAGGGCGCGTGGGCCGCGCATGGTACCCCCCGGGAGCGGAGGCGCGGTGCCGAGGCCGAGAGCCACCACGGGTCGGCAAGCCACCTCGGGTCATCCGTGGCGGGCGGCTAGCCCTCGCGCCCGCCCCGGGGATCGCGCCCGGGAGGGCCGTCGAAGGGGCGCCGCCAGGCGGGGCGAGGGCTGAAGCCCTCCCGCCGGGCGGGACCCTCGTCCGGCCCACGGCGCGGCGGCCCCTCGTCACGGCGGGCGGGCGGGCCCCAGCCCTCGCGCCGGGGAGCCCCGCCCCACGCAGGCCGGCGGCCCCCGAAGCCCTCGCGACGCGCCCCCCCACCGAAGCCGGGACGGCCGCCGTCGGGCCGCCCGCCTCGGGGCCGGAAGGCCGGTCGCTGCTTGGGGCGCGGCGGGGGCAGCTCGGCGTCCCAGGCCTCGCGGTTGGCCTCGTAGAGGCGCAACGCATCGTCCACGAAGCCCAGCTGGCTGCGCGAGACCTCGCGCGCCTGGCCCGCCTTGAGGTCGCCGATCTCCAGCGGCCCGATGCTCAGGCGCAGCAGCCGGCGCACCTTGAGCCCGATGGCCGCGAACACGCGACGGATCTCGCGATTGCGGCCCTCGAAGATCGTCATCTCCAGGATCGTCTCGTCGTGGCGGTCGTTGCGGCCCAGCACCACCACCTTCGCAGGCGAGGACTTGCCCTCGGCCAGCCACACCCCGGACTCGAGGCGCGCCACCTGGTCGTGCGTCATGCGGCCCTTGACCGCGACGTGGTAGCGCTTGTGGATGCGGTAGCGCGGGTGGCACACCACGTTGGCGAGGTCGCCATCGTTCGTCACGAGGATGAGGCCCAGGCTGTCGGCATCCAGGCGGCCCACGGTGTAGACGCGCTGCTGCACGTTGCCCAGCAGGTCCACCGCGCGCGGGCGACCGCTCTCGTCACGGTTGGTGCACACGAAGCCGGCCGGCTTGTGCAGCAGGAAGTACACGCGCTTCTCCTGCTTGATGGGCTCGCCATCCAGCAGCACGCGGTCCACGGCCGGATCCACCTTGAAGCCCATCTGCGTGACCGTCTTGCCGTTGACGGACACGCGGCCCTGGTCGATGAAGGTCTCGGCCTCGCGACGCGAGCCGGCTCCCCCGTGCGCCAGGAACTTGTGCAGGCGCATGCTGGGCTGGCGGGCCGGGGCCGCGGGCTCGGCCGCCGCCTTGGGCGTCTTGGCGGCCTTGGCCGAGGGCTTGGCCGTGCCGGGCGCCGGCGCTGACTTGGGCTCGTCGGGCGAGGGCGCAGCATCGGGCAGCTGCATGGCGTACAGCACCACCCCGCGCTCGCGGCGGGACGAGGTGCGCGGCGTGGTGCCCGCAGCGGCGGCCAGCGGAGCAGCAGCAGGAGCCCCCAGCGCGGCCGGGACGTCCTTCTTGCGCGAAGGCGCCTTGGGCGCAGCGGCCTTGGCCACGGTGCCCTTGGCCACTACGGCCTTGGGCGCAGCCGCCTTCGGTGCAGCGACCTTGGGTGCGGACACCTTGGCGGCTGCTGCCTTGCGCGGCGGGGCCTTGGCGGCAAGCGGCTTGGCCTCGGCCTTGGCAGGCGAGGGCGTAGCGGTCTTCTTGGTGCGGGCCTTGGCCATGGGTGGATCTCCCTCGTCGGCGCGGGGCGGGCGGCACCCTCACGGTGAGCCCGGATCCGGCGCGCTGCCTACGCGCGGCGCCTCGCGGCGTGCTCGTGGGCAGCGGCGAGACTAGCGCCAAGGCAGGGCCAGGCCCGTTCCTGCCGCACCGGGCCCCTGGCGCCGCCCGCCCGACGCCCCGGCGCGCGCCCCGTGGACCCCGCGCCTCAGCGCGGGGCCGCCGTGAAGATCCAGCCGCTGCTGCGCAGGCTGGTGACACGGTCGGTGAGCACCACGCTGCGCCCCGGCGGCACCTCCAGCACGCCCCGTCCCCCGCCGCGCACCTGGCCGCCCTGCGGCATGAAGGCCACACGGGCCGAGCCCCGACGCGACGTGCCCGGCGGGTAGAGGTCCACGCGGAAGCGCTTGCCCACCAGGTGGCGACCCGTGGTGTCGGCGTAGCCGCGCGGTCGCGGGCCGCGCGCGAGCACGCCGGCCGCCTCGGAGAGGTGCAGTCGTCGCGGCTTGCCGTCGAGGCCCTTGCGTCCGTAGTCATCGAGTCGCCAGGTGACCTCGACGGGCGTCTGCACCTCCCACACGAGGCAGCCGGCACGCAGCGCGTGCACCGTGCCCGGCGGCACGTGCAGCAGCGAGGGCGGGCGCACGCCCTGATCGTCGGGCCCGCGCAGGTCCACGTGCGCGAGGCGCTCGGGCCACGGGCGCTCCGCCGCCACCGCCGCGTCCAGGCCCAGGCCCACCCTGCCCCCATCGGCCAGCGCCACCCACGCCTCTTCCTTGGCCGGAGGCTCGCCGTCGGCCCCGTCGGGGTGCACCTGCACGCTCAGGTCCTCACGCGCATCCAGCAGCTTGATCACGAGCGGCAGCGGCGCGTCGAGCACTTCCGAGAGCAGCCGGCCGTCCTCGGGGCCACCATCCACGCGCGAGGGCGCCTCGAGCAGGGTGCTCACCTCCCACGACTCGCCCACCGGGCCCGCAGGCAGGTCACGGCGGCCCAGCAACGACTCCAGGCGCCGGCCACCCCAGGGCTTGGGCAGGTAGGCAGGCCGCACCAGGAAGGCGAAAGGCGCGTCGGCGCTGGGCTCGAGCATGGCTAGCGCACCCCCTGAAGTCGCGCACGCCGCGCAGGGGCCACCTCGCCCGGCACGGGCAGCGGCAGGTCCGGCGTGGGCGGCGCGGCGGGCAAGGCGTCGGGCGGCGAGGCCACCACCTCCTCGCCGTCGGGCGAGCCCGTGCGCACCACGGCCCGGGAGGCCGGCCCGGCCCCGGGAGTGCCCACGCCTGCCCGGCCCTCGGCAAGGCCTGCAGCGGGCGGGCGGCGCGGCTCGAGGAGGCGCCCGGCCTCCTCGTCGCGGCCGAGCCGGCGCAAGGCCTGCGCGAGCCGCTCGCGGATGCGCAGGTCGTAGACGGGTGCCAGGTCGGGCAGCACCTCCAGCGCGGCGCGGAAGCGCTGCACCGCCAGTTCCTGCGCCTCTGGGCTGTCCTGGCTGCCGAACACCTCGCCGGCCAGCATGCGTTCCATCACCTGCGCGCCCAGCTTGTGGCCCGTCGCGCGCACGGCCGTGACCTCGAGGAAGGGATAGCCGTCCACGATGGCCTCGATGCGGGCGGTCACCTCCAGCCGAGTGTACGTAGCCTGCTGCACGAGGGCATCGCGCTGCGCATGCGCGCGAGCCACGTACAGGAACGGGAAATCCTGGGCAAAGGCCTCGCGCTGCCAGAGCGGTGCGCCGTCAGGCCAGACCGACACGTTGTCGTAGCGCTCGACATGGAAGCGCGTGCGCAGGGGGTTGAACTCGCGCTCGACCCGGTGGAACACGCAGGGGAAGGTGAGCAAGCGGCCCCGGAAGCGCTCCGGCGACTGCACGACGTCGGCCAGCCGCACGCCCAGGCCCTTGTCGAGGTCCCCCCACCAGCCGCCCTCGGCTTGCGCGGGGCGGGGGGTGGCCACGAGCAGGCCCAGCAGCAGGCCCAGCGCCGGGGCCACCGTTCGCGGGATCGCCCGCCGCATGCGCATCCGGGCGCGCGTGGCGGGATGCGGGATCATGGGAAGCGAGGGAGCCCTCACGGCCACGATGCTACCGGCCCGGGGCGCCCCCCGGGGGGCCGGCCGACGGCTAGGCCTTGGTGTCCGGCGCGGGCGGGGCCGGGGGCCCCTCGCTGCCGCGCGCGCCGCCGAAGAGCCGCGTCAGGCCCTCCTCGACGGCGTCCTGCATCGGGTAGGTCCCGTTCAGGATGGCCTCGCGCAGCGCCCGCAGGCGCTCGGGGCCGATGGCGCGCAGCGGCGACGGGTCTTCGGCGGGGATCAAGGGCGCCGGCGCTGCTTTCGGGTCGTGGAGGGGTGAGTAGGCCACCGTGGACCAGTCTACGGAAGGTCGACCCCGCGTGTCGGCGAGGCCCGGCCGTACAGGCACGCGCCGACGGCCACCCGGAAGGATCGGCCCCCGCCACGGGCCCCTTGATGCCTGCCCTGCGGAGGCCATTTCTGGCCGTGCGCGCACCGCGAGCCCGGCACTCAGCGCGCGTCGGGCAGACGCTCGAGGATGGCGAAGTCCACGTCGCCCGCACGGCGCCTGTCGCGCAGGCGCCAGGCGTGGCCCGCAGGCAGTTCCTGGCGCGAGGGCAGCTTGACCACGGCCCGCCCCCCGGCCGCCAGCGCCTCCTGCGCGCGCTCCAGCAGGCGCGCGGCGCGGCCGTCGCCCCAGAAGTCGAACGGTGGGTCGAGCAGCACCACGTCGAAGGGGCCCTCGGGCCAGGCGTGCTCGAGTGCATCGCCACGCACGGCCAAGGCAGCCGCCGACGCGCCCACGTGCTCGATCCACTGCGTGAGCATGCGCACCGTGCCCGGGTCGCGGTCCAGCAACACCACGCGCGCGGCACCCCGCGACAGCGCCTCCAGGCCCAGCCCCCCCGCGCCGGCGCACACGTCGAGCACGCGCGCACCGTCCAGCGAGGCGCCCAGCACGCCGAAGAGGCTGGTGCGCAGGCGCGAGCCGGCGGGCCGTGCCGCAGGCGGCACCGGCAGCGCCCGGCCCTTGAAGCGTCCCGCGAGGATGCGCATGCGCCTGTAGTACCCGAGGCCCGCGCGCGCCGCATGCGCATCGTCCCGGGCAGGGCGGCGGTAGGCTGGGGTGATGCTGCGCCTCGTCGTGAGCCTCGATCCCTTCGCCGCGCTGCGCGGTGCCCCGCGCGGCCGCACGCCGGACCTGCACGCGCTGGCCCATGCCGCGATGCTGGGCGGTGCGGCCGGCGTGCGCCTCACGCTGGGCGACGAGGCGGAGGCCGCCGACCTGTGCCGGCGGCTCGACGGCGCGCTGCTGCTGGACATCCCGCCCGAGGCCGCCGCCGTGCAGGCGGCGCTGCGCATGCGCCCGCAGCGCGTCTGCCTCGTGCCCCGCGAGGGCAGCACGGCCGCCGTGCTCACGCCCCTCGTGGAGCAGCTGGCCGCGGGCGGGCTGGCCGTGGCCTTGCGCATCCCTGCGCGCGAGGACGCCGTGCTGCTGGCCAACGAGGCCGGCGCCGCCTGGGCCGACCTGGACACGCATGCGCTGGGCGCCGCCACGCAGGACGCCCGCAAGGTGATGGAGTTCCGCACGGTGCTCGGCGCTGCCAGCACGGCGCGCCAGGTGGGCCTGCGCGTGTGCGCGGGGGGCGGGCTGGACGCCGGCACGCTCGCGCGCGTCGCCAGCCTCGAGGACCTCGAGGAGGCCCACGTCGGCTTCGAGGCACTCTCGCGTTCCGTCTTCACGGGCCTCACGCAGGCCGTGCGCGACCTGCGCGCCGAGATTGCCGCGGGCTCGCGGCAGGCCCCCGAGGGCGAGGCGTGAGCGCACCGGCCTCCCCCCCGGCCGGCCGCGCCCCGCTCGCCCTGCGCGGCTGCGGCACCGCGCTGGTGACGCCCTTCCGCGGCGCCCAGGTGGACGTGCCGGCTCTGCAGCGGCTGGTGCAGGCGCAGGTCGCAGCGGGCGTGTCCTTCCTCGTGCCCTGCGGCACGACCGGCGAGTCGCCCACGCTCTCCGACGCCGAGCGCCGCACGGTGATCGAGGCCACGGTGCAGGCGGCGGCCGGGCGCGTGCCCGTCGTGGCCGGCACGGGCACCTACGACACGCACCACTCGGTGCACCTCACGCAGGAGGCCCGCGCGGCCGGCGCCGACGCCTGCCTCGTGGTGACGCCCTACTACAGCAAGCCCACGCAGGAGGGCATCTACCGCCACGTGCGCGCCATCGTGGACCGCGGCGGCCTGCCGGCGGTGCTCTACCACATCCCCGGCCGCTCGGTGGTCTCCATCGAGGTCGACACCGTGCGCCGCTGCGCCGAGGCCGGCGGCATCCTGGCCATCAAGGAGACCGGCAGCGTCGCGCGCGTCACCGACCTGCGCCTCGCGGCGCGCGTGCCGGTGCTCTCGGGCGACGACGGCCTCACGCTGCCGATGATCGCGCTGGGCGCCGTCGGCGCCATCAGCGTCAGCAGCAACGTCGTGCCCCACCCGGTGGCCAGCATGGTGCGGCTGGCGCTGGAGGGCCGCTTCCCGCAGGCGCTGGCGCTCCACGAGCGCCTCGCCCCCCTGCACCACGCCCTCTTCGTCGAGCCCAACCCCATCCCCTGCAAGGCCGCGCTGCTCGCCCTAGGCCTGCTGGAGGACGGCGCCCTGCGCCTGCCCCTCACCGAGGCCACGCCCGCCACGCGCGCCCTGCTGCTGCGGGCGCTGGAGCCCTTCCGCACGCCCGACTAGCGCGGGTCGCGCCGGCCGCTGCGTCCGCCGGGCTACGCTGCCGGGGCACGGTTCCCGGAGGTCAGTCATGCGCAAGGCAAGCGATGGGCGTGGCGGCGTGCGGCGTACAGCCTGCTGGGCGGGCGCGTGGGCGCTGCTGGGCGTGCTCTGCGGCCTCAGCCCCGCCGGCGCGGGCGAGCCGGCGGAGGCGCAGGCGGCCACGGAGCCCGGCCGGCTCACGCTGGCCACCGAGCGCGTGGTGGTCTTCAAGGACGGCTACGCCCTGTACGTGAAGGCCGCGCAGGGCACGGCCGACGCGCGCGGCCAGGCCTTCACGGACGCCGTGCCCGAGGCCGCGGTGCTGGGCTGCGTGTGGGCCGTGACCGGCAAGGACGACGAGCGGGTGCTCGCCATGCGCTCGGCCTGGCACGCGACGCGCACGACGCGCACGCGCGAGACGGCGGCGGTCACGCCGCTGGAGCTGCTGCGCGCCAACGTGGGCCGGCGCGTCACGCTGGGCCTCACGCGCCAGGGGGCGGCCGACGTGGAGGGGGTGCTCGAGCTGCTCGAGCAGCCCGCCGCGCCGGAGCCCGCGCCGGCCGGGCCCGAGGGCGGCCCGGCGGGCGAGGCCGTCACCGAGGTGGCGCCGCTGGGCGGGCAGCTCGTCGTGCTGCAGGCCGGCGACACGCGCATCGCGCTGCCGGTGGCCGAGGTGCGCAGCGTGTCGGGCAAGGACCTCGCCACGCGCCTGCTGCGCACGGAGCGCGTCGTGAAGCGCGCCAAGCGCCTCTCCTTCGACTTCGGGGCCGCCTCGGCCGGCAAGCCGGTGGGCCTGCGGCTGCTCTACTTCGCCGAGGGCCTGCACTGGATCCCCACCTACCGCGTGGGCGGCGCGCTCGAGTCCGACGCGCGGCTGGCGCTGCAGGGCGAGATCCTCAACGAGTCCGAGGACGTGCAGGACGCGGCCGTGGACCTGGTCGTCGGCGTGCCCTCGTTCCGCTTCCGCGACGTGGTCTCGCCCCTGAGCCTGGAGGGCGCCATGCGCGGGGCGCTGCAGTCGGCAGCGCCGCAGCTGGCCCAGCAGATGCTGTCGAACTCCAGCCGTGCCTTCGGCAACGACCAGTCGGAGCTGGCCGTGCAGGAAGGCGACACGGCCCCGGCGACGCCAGCCGAGCTCGTGGGACGCAGCGAGCAGGACCTGTTCGTCTACCCGGTCGGGCGCCTGAGCCTCGCGCGCGGGGCACGGGCCACGGTGCCCCTGTGGCAGGCCACCGCGCCGCTGCGCCACCTCTACACGCTGGACGTGGAGGTGGTGCGCAACCAGCGCTCGGGCGAGCACGTCTACCAGAGCGCCAAGGCCGCCTCCGCAGCGCCCACCCGGGGCCCCCGTCGCGCCCCGGCCAGCCTCGTGTGGCACGAGCTCGAGCTCGCCAACACGGGCACCCAGCCCTGGACCACCGGCGCCGCCCTGCTGCTCAAGGGCGACCTGCCCCTGGGGCAGGACGTGCTGCGCTACACCTCGCCGGGCGCCAAGACCCTGCTGCCGATGACCGTCGCGGTAGACCTGCGCGGGCGCTACGAGGAGCGCGAGCTGGAGCGGCGCTCCAACGCGCTCTCCTGGTCGGGCGACGCCTACTCGCTGGTGCTCAAGCAGGGCACGATCACGGTGACCTCCTTCCGCAAGGAGGCCTCCCCGCTGCGCGTCACCGTCTCGGTGGGCGGCAAGGTCGAGGAAGCATCCGACGCAGGCCGCGTGCTCGTCAACGACCTCAAGGCCGAGGACTGGTCCGGTGGCGCCTACGCCGTCAACAACCACAGCGACGTCGCCTGGGACCTCACCCTCGAGCCCGGCCAGTCCAAGACCCTCACCTACCGCTTCGGCTTCTACGTGCGTTGAGCCTCGCAGGCGCCCGGGCGCGGCATGCACCTGCGGCGATGACGGCGCCAGGCCTGCTGGGGGACGGCGCGTTGCACCTGCCGCTCGGCTAGCCTGCGGCCTGCGTAGGCGGGCACGGCAAGCATGCCGCGCACGCGACGGCATGCCGCGCTGGCAGGGTGCTTGGGGACGGTTGCCAATCCTGCACGGCGACGGCGTGCAGCGCGCCGTGAGCGGGCGCGGGGGCGGCGCGCCCGCGGCCCGCAGGCGGGGCCCGCTCATGGCCCGGGCGTTGCTTGTCGATGGGTGGTCGTGCCGGGAGCCGGCACAGCCATGGAGGACCCACGATGACGACCCTGCCCCGCACCCTGCAGCGCTCCGCACACCGCGAACCGACGGACCTCGTGCCCTTCGGTCGCCTGCTGGACGACTGGATGCCCCTGGGCCGCTGGCCGGACCCGTTCGGCAACGGCGAGGTCGACCGCCTGCTCAAGCCGGCGCTGGACGTCTCGGAGACGGAGTCCGCCTACCAGGTGCACGCCGAGCTGCCCGGCGTGGCCAAGGAGGACGTGACGATCACGCTGGAGAACAACACGCTCGTGATCACGGGCGAGAAGAAGCGCGAGGAGGAGCAGCAAGGCAAGGGCTGGCACCGCGTGGAGCGCGCCTACGGATCCTTCCAGCGCTCCATCACCCTGCCCAAGGCCGTGGACGCCGACAAGGCCGAGGCCAGCTTCAAGGACGGCGTGCTCACGGTGCAGGTCCCCAAGAGCGAGAAGGCCAAGCCCAAGACGCTGAAGGTGAAGTAGGCCGCGCCCTCGCGGCCTGCCCCCGCCTTCACGCCCTCTCGCTCCCCCTCCCGCGCCCACCCCCCACCCCCCAGC
>CAXQZU010000052.1:0-158999 GCA_964228555.1 Planctomycetota bacterium | reverse complement strand
AGGGCTGGCCTTCGTATAGCACGGAGGGTGCCGGGGCGCATCCCGGACGGCACGCCAGACGGGTGGGCGGGGACGTGGCGGAAGGCCTTCCGCGCCAAGGAGTTGCGCGGGCGGCGCCCGGGCGGCACGCCGGCCAAGGCGGGCCGCGGGGGGGCTCGCTGTTACCCGCCGGGAACGAGGCGCGACGGGCGCACCACGTCCCGGGCGGCGGGCGGGCGGCTCACGAGAGGCGGTTGCGCTCGGCGCGCGCGATCTTGCGCCGCTCGGTCTCCTTGAGCGTGCGCTTGCGGATGCGCAGGCTCTTGGGCGTGACCTCCAGCAGCTCGTCGTCCACGAGGAACTCCAGCGCTTCCTCGATGCTCTTGCGCACCGGCGGCGGGTAGTCCGCCTTCTCGTCCGTGCCCGAGGCGCGCATGTTCGTGAGGGCCTTCTTGCGGCAGGGGTTGACCAGCACGTCCTCGTCGCGGCGGTGCTCGCCCGTGACCTGCCCCTCGTAGACCTCCTCGCCGGCGTCCACGAAGAAGGTGCCACGGTCGGCCAGCGCGTTGAGGGCGTAGGCCGTCACCTTGCCCGTCTCGCTGGAGACCTGGCTGCCCGTCTTGCGCGTGGGGAGCTCGCCGCGGTGCGGCGCGTACTCCTTGAACACGTGGCTGAGCACGGCCTCGCCGCGCGTGGCCGACAGCAGCTTGGTGCGCAGGCCGATGAGCGCGCGCGAGGGCGCCTCGAACTCCAGGCTGGCGAGGTCGCCGTGCGTCTCCATCTTGCGCATCTCGCCGCGGCGCTGGCCCAGCAGGTCGATCACCTTGCCGGCCATGTCCGGCGGCACCTCGACGTGCACCATCTCGATGGGCTCTTCCACGCCGCGGTCGGTCTCCTGCAGGATCACGCGCGGCCGGCCCACGGCGAACTCGTAGCCCTCGCGACGCATGGTCTCGATCAGGATGCCCAGGTGCAGGATGCCGCGGCCACGCACCTCGACCGAGTCGGCCTCGGGCATGGGCGAGACCTGCAGTGCGATGTCGCTCTTGGCCGCCTTGTAGAGGCGGTCCTTGACGTGGCGCGAGGTGACGAACTCGCCCTCCTGGCCGGCCTTGGGCGAGTCGTTGACGCGGAACTCCATGGCCAGCGTCGGCGACTCCACCGTGAGGCCCTGCGGCTCGCAGGGCGTCTCCGGGTCGGTGAGCGTGTCGCCGATGTCCATCTCCTCGAGGCCGGAGATCGCCACCACGTCGCCGGCGCGCACCTCGTCGATGGGGGTGCGACCCATGCCGGAGAACACGAACAGGCGCGCCGCGCCCACCGACTTGCGCGCGCCGTCCGGCCCCAGCGACAGCACGCGCTGGCCGGCCTTGATGCGCCCGCTCTCCACGCGCCCGATGGCGATCTTGCCCTGGAAGGTGTCGCTGTCCACGTCGCACACCGGCAGCGCCAGCACGCCCTCGGGGTCGCCCTTGGGCGCGGGCACGTGCTCGAGGATGCCGTCGAGGATGGGCAGCAGGTTGGGCTGGATCTTGTCCAGCGCCGTGCCGGAGATGCCCTCGCGGCCCGAGGCGTAGAAGACCGGGAACTCGAGGTCGGAGTCCTGCGCGCCCAGCTCGATGAAGAGGCCGTAGACGAGGTCGAGCACCTCCTTCGGCCGCGCGCCCTTGCGGTCGATCTTGTTGAGCACGACCAGCGGCTTGAGCTTGAGCGCGAGCGCCTTGCGCAGCACGAAGCGCGTCTGGGGCAGGGGGCCCTCGAAGGCGTCCACCAGCAGCAGCACGCCGTCGGCCATGCGCAGCACGCGCTCCACCTGGCCCGAGAAGTCGGCGTGGCCGGGCGTGTCGATCAGGTTGATGCGCGTGTCGCGGTACTCGATGGCGCAGTTCTTCGAGAAGATCGTGATGCCGCGCTCGCGCTCGAGGTCGTTCTTGTCCATCATCAGCGTCTCGCCCTCGGGCAGGGCCGAGACGGCGCCCGCGGTGACCAGCAGGCGGTCCACGAGCGTGGTCTTGCCGTGGTCCACGTGGGCGATGACGGCGACGTTGCGGAGGGCGATGGGCATGGGACCTGCAATCGGGGAGGGGCGAGGGGAACGCAGCATGGAACCACGGAAAGGGGGCCCTGCCGCGCTTGCGCGGGGAGCCACGCGCCGCAGGCACGGGCGGCCACGGAAAGGGCTGGCCCGCTGCGCCGGCCCCGCGGCATGCTGGACGCATGGCGTTCCCCCGCACCAGCATCGTCGCCACGGTGGGCCCGGCCTGCCGCGAGGTGGAGGTGCTGGCGCGCATGGTGGCCGCCGGCGCCGAGGTGTTCCGCGTCAACGGGGCGCACGTGCAGCCCGCGCAGCTGGCCGCGTGGGTGGAACGCGTCCGCGAGGCCGGCAGCCGGGCCGGCCGCCACCCCGCGGTGATGGTCGACCTGCCCGGCACGAAGGTGCGCACGGGCAGCTTCCCGCGCGGCGAGGTGGTGCTGCCGGTGGGTGCCGTGGTCTTGCTCGTGCCGGGGGGCGAGGGTGGCCCCGACCGCATCCCGGTGGAGCCGCCCAGCCTGCTGGAGGACGTGCCCATCGGTGCCGTGGTCGTGCTGGGCGACGGCGGCGCGCGCCTCGAGGTGCTGGCCCGCAAGGGCGAGGCGCTGGAGGCGCGCGTGGTGGGCGCCGGGCGCGGGGGGCGCGGCACCGGCGTGCACGTGCCGGGCGTGGCCCTGCGCGCCAGCGTGCCCACGGCGGAGGACGTGTCGCTGGCCGAGGCGGCCGTGGCCGCCGGGGCCGACCTGCTCTCGCTCTCCTTCGTGCGCACCGGGGCGGACCTCCAGCGGCTGCGCGAGCGCCTCGTGGCATGGGGTGCGCCGCGCCTGCCGGTGGTGGCCAAGGTCGAGCGAGTGGCCGCCCTCGAGCACCTCGACGCCATCCTCTCGGCGAGCGATGGGGTGATCGTGGCGCGCGGCGACCTCGGCCTGGACGCCGGGCCCGAGCGCATGCCCGTGCTGCAGCGTCGCATCCTCGCCGCCGCGCGGCGCCATGGGCGCCCGGCGCTGGTGGCCACCGAGATGCTGGAGAGCATGACGCAGGCCACGCGTCCCACGCGCGCCGAGGCCAGCGACGTGGCGGGCGCCGTGTTCGGGGGGGCCGACGCCGTGATGCTCTCGGCCGAGACGGCCGTGGGACGCCACCCGGCGCTGGTGGTGGAGACGATGGCCGCCATCCTGCGCGAGGCCGAGCACGACCCGGATGCGCCCGTGTTCGGCCACCCGGCGCTGGTGGCGCCCCAGCCGCCGTCGGGCCATCCCGACCAGGCCGTGGTGCGCGCCGGCGTATCGCTGGCGCGCGAGGCCGGCGCGAAGGCCATCGCCGTCTACACGCGCACCGGGGCCTCGGCGCTGCGCATCAGCAGCGAGCGGCCCACCGCCCCCGTCTACGCCTTCACGCCGGACGCGGCCACCTGCCGGCGCCTCGCGCTGGCCTGGGGCGTGCGCGCGCAGGTGCTGGCGCCGCAGCCCGCCGGCCCGCTCGGCTCCGACCTGCTGGTCGAGCGCGTGCGCGAGGCCCTGCGCGCCAGCGACGAGATCCCGCCCGGCTCGCGCGTCGTGGCGCTGCTGGGCGCGCCCGGCGACGCCGCCGGCACCACGAGCGTCATCCGCCTGCTCGCCACCTAGCCTGCGGTCTCACCCCCGCGCCTCGCTGCATCCGGATGCCGTCGTGTGCGCGCCGTCTCGCGAGCGCGCGCCTAGCCCCCGATCGGGAGCGAGCCGGCGAGCCAGAGGCCCAGCAGCAGGAACACGAGCCCGATGCCGAGTGCGCCGGCGCCCGACTTGACCGAGCGGTCGGCCAGGGCGATGCCGCCCATGATCGTGAGGCCCAGGCCCGCCAGCGCGAGCAGGACGCCGATCACGGTGCTGAGGATGTTGGCTGCGAGGAAGGGGGCGAGGGAGGTCATGGCGGGAGCATACACAGCCGCGGCCGCCCGTGGACGCACGCCTGCCGGTAGCCTGCCCGGCCTGCCCACGGAGCCTGCGTCGATGCCGCGTGCCTGCGCTGCCTGGCTGCCCCGGCTGCTGCTGCCGGTGCTCCTGCTGGGGGCCGCCTCGGGTGCGCATCCCGCCGAGCCGCCCAGCCCGGGGGCCGCGCGTGCGGCACGGCTGTCGGCGGCGCTGGGCTCGCGCGAGGCGTCACGGCGCAAGGCGGCGCTGGCCGAGCTGGCCGGCGTGATGGCACAGGACGCCGCGCTGGAGTCGCGCCTGCTGCCGCTGCTGGGCGAGGTGCTGCGCCTGCGCGCCGAGGACGAG
This sequence comes from Planctomycetota bacterium, assembly GCA_964228555.1. GTDB lineage: Bacteria > Planctomycetota > PLA2 > PLA2 > JAEUHO01 > CAXQZU01. Next base: position 154,733 of record CAXQZU010000052.1, on the reverse strand, counting down.
CGCGCGCTCGCGGCGCAGGCGCTGGCCCGCGCGACCACCTGGCCCGGGCAGCAGCTGTGGTTCTACGCCGCGCTCGACGAGCGCCAGCCCGAGCCCGTGCTGCGTGCCGCCATCGACGGCCTGCAGCCGGGCACCATCGCCGATGCGCTGCTCACGCTCTTGCTGGAGGCCGCCAGCGACAAGGCGCGTCCCGGCACGCAGCGCGCGCTTGCGCTGGAGGCGCTGGGGCAGGCCGGGGCCACCGCCGCCGACCTGCGCCTGCGCGAGGCGCGCGAGGGTGCCGACTGGGTGGAGGAGTCGGGGCGGGCCCTGGGCCTCGCGCGGCGCGGCGGGCCGCGGGCCCTCGGCGCGCTGGTGGAGCTGATGGGCCACGAGGATGCCTGCCCGCGCGTGCATGCGTGGGAGGGCTTGCGCCGGCTGACGGGCGAGCCGCTGCCGCCCGCGCAGGAGCCGTGGGCCGCCTGGTGGCGTGCGCAGCGCGAGAAGGCCGGCACCGCAGGGCCCGCGGCGCCCGGCGAGGACCCCGACGGGCGCTACGCACAGCCCGAGGGGGCGCACCAGCCGCGCTTCTACGGGATCCCGATCCCGCGCAAGCCGCACGGCACGCGCGTGGTCTTCTGCTGCGACACCAGCCACAGCATGCAAGGCCCGCCGCTGGACCGTGCGCGGCGCGAGCTGCTGGCCACGCTCAAGGATCTCTCCAGCGAGGACCGCTTCGGCCTCGTGGCGTTCCACGAGCAGCCGATGGCGTGGTCGCCCCGGCTCGTGCGCGCGCATCCCGTGCAGAAGGTGCGCGCGGTGGACTGGTTCCTGGCGCTGGAGCCCATGGCCTCCACCAACGTGCACGACAGCCTCGAGCGGGCCTTTGGGATGGGCGGCCGTGGGCGCCAGGCCGTGGCCGGCGAGCCCCCGCTGGACGCGCTGTTCCTGCTCACGGACGGCGAGCCCAACGTGGGGCGGTTCACGCGCGCCAGCGACTTGCTGCGCGAGGTGCGTGCGTGGGCGCAGCCGGCCACGCCCCTGCACGCCGTGGGGGCCAGCCAGGACGCCCACGTGCTGCTGCGCGCGCTGGCCGAGGCCACCGGCGGCACCTTCGTCGACGGCAGCCCGTGAGCCGGCCGCGCACGGCTGGCGTGCGGCAGGCGTGCGCGTACAGTGGGCGCATGCCCGCCTCCGCCAACGACCTGCGCGCCCGCCTCGCCGGGCTCACCGAGCAGCTCGCCACGGTCCGCGGGCGGCTTTGACCTCGCCGCCAAGCGCGGCTCCATCGCGGCCGTCGAGGCCCGCATGGCCGAGCCCGGCTTCTGGGACGCCCCCGAGCGCGCGCAGGCCACCGTGGAGCAGCTCAAGGTGCTGCGCGCCGTGGTCGAGCCCTGGACGCGCTTCGAGAAGGACCTCGAGGACGCGGGCGTGATGCTGGACCTCGCGGTGGAGGCGGGCGACGCTCCCGCGCTGGGCGAGGCCGAGGAGGCCACGGCGCGGCTGGAGGCCGACCTGCGCCGGCTGGAGCTGCGCGCGATGCTGGCCGGCCCGCATGACGCCGGCGGCGCCTTCGTGCAGGTCTCGGCCGGCGCCGGCGGCACCGAGGCCTGCGACTGGGCCGAGATGCTCGAGCGCATGTACGCGCGCTGGGCCGAGCGCCAGGGCTTCAGCGTCAAGGAGGTCGACCGCACGCCCAACGACGAGGCCGGCGTGCGCGGCGCGCTCATCGAGGTGCGTGGGCCCTATGCCTTCGGCTACCTCAAGAGCGAGACGGGCGTGCACCGCCTCGTGCGCATCAGCCCCTTCGACGCGCAGAAGCGGCGCCAGACCACCTTCGCCGCCGTGGACGTCACGCCGCTGGTGGAGGAAGACGCCGAGATCACCATCAAGGACGCCGACATCGAGGTGGAGACCTACCGCGCCGGCGGCGCGGGCGGGCAGCACGTGAACAAGACCGAGTCGGCGGTGCGCATCCGCCACAAGCCCACCGGGGTGGTGGCCGCCTGCCAGAACGAGCGCAGCCAGCACCGCAACAAGAAGATGGCCATGCAGATGCTGATGGCCAAGCTGCTGCGGCTGGAGGAGGAGAAGCGGCAGGCCAGCGCGGCCAGCCGCTACGACGAGAAGGGCGACGTGGCCTGGGGCAGCCAGATCCGTTCCTACGTGATGCAGCCCTACCAGATGGTGAAGGACCACCGCACCGACTTCGAGACCAGCGACGTGGAGGGCGTGCTGGACGGCGACCTCACGGGCCTGATGGAGGCCCACCTGCGCTCGCTGCTGGGGCGCTAGCGCGCAGGCGTTGCTGGGGCGCTGGCGCGCAGGCGCGCCCGGGCCGCCCCGGCCTGTCGGGGTGCGCGGGCACGATGACGGCATGGCTGGCCCCTCTCCGCTCCCGGCAGGCGATGCGGCGCCGCGCGTGCGCCGCGCGCTGCTCTCGGTGCACGACAAGCAGGGCTTGGTGCCCTTCGCGCAGGCGCTGGCCGCGCGCGGCGTGACGCTGCTCTCGACCGGCGGCACGGCGCGCACGCGGCGCGAGGCCGGCCTCGCGGTGGTGGACGTGAGCGAGGTCACGGGCTTCCCCGAGATGATGGACGGGCGCGTGAAGACGCTGCACCCGCGCGTGCACGGCGGCCTGCTGGCGCTGAGGGACGTGGACGCGCACGTGGCGGCCATGGCCCAGCACGGCATCGAGCCCATCGACCTGCTGGTGGTGAGCCTCTACCCCTTCGAGGCCACCGTGGCGCGGCCCGGCGTCACGCGCGCCGAGGCCATCGAGCAGGTGGACATCGGCGGCCCGGCCATGATCCGCAGCGCGGCCAAGAACCACCGCAGCGTGGGCGTGGTCACCGATCCGTCGCAGTACGCGGCCGTGCAGGCCGACCTCGAGGTGCACGAGGGCCGGCTGTCCGCGTCGCTGCGCGAGGCGCTGGCCATCGCCGCGTATGCGCGCACCTCGGCCTACGACGCGGCCATCTCGGCGTGGCTGGCGCGGCAGGCGGGCGAGGTGCTGCCGCCCACGCTGGGCACGGCGCGCAAGGCGCAGGTGCTGCGCTACGGCGAGAACCCGCACCAGCAGGGCGCGCTCTACGTCGATCCCGCGGCGCCCCCCGGCAGCCTGGTGCGCGCGCGCGTGCTGGGCGGCAAGGAGCTCTCGTTCAACAACTACGGCGATGCCGAGGCGGCGTGGGCGCTGGTGCGCGAGCTGGCGCAGCCGGCCTGCGTGGTGGTCAAGCACGCCAACCCCTGCGGCGTGGCCATGCGCCCGGCGCTGGCTGCGGCCTACGAGGCCGCCGTGGCCTGCGACCCGCGCAGCGCCTTCGGCGGCGTGCTGGCCCTCAACCGCCCGCTGGACGTGGCGCTGGCGCGCGCCATGGCGGTTCCCGAGCGCTTCTTCGAGGTGCTGGTGTGCCCGGGCGTGGAGCCCGGCGCCGAGGAGGTGTTCCTCGCCGCCAGCGCCCCGCGCTGGGGCCGTAGCCTGCGCATCCTGGATGCGGGCCGCACGTGGTCGGCACCGGCTGGGCTGGACGTGCGCGGGCTGGACGGCGGGCTGCTGGCGCAGGAACGCGACGGGGGGCTCTACGAGCCGGGGCACCCGCGCGTCGTGACGCGGCGGGCGCCCAGCGAGCGCGAGGCTGCCGACCTCGCCTTTGCCTGCGCCGTGGTGAAGCACGTGCGCAGCAATGCCATCGTGCTGGCCCGCGACCTGACGGCGGTGGGCGTGGGCGCGGGCCAGATGAGCCGCGTGGAGGCCACGGAGATCGCTGCGACGCGTGCGCGGCGCTGGGCCGCCGAGACAGGCGGCTCGCTGGCCGGCGCCGTGGTGGCCAGCGACGCCTTCTACCCCTTCAACGACGGCATCGAGGCGGCCCTGGCGCTGGGCGTGACCGCGCTGGCCCAGCCCGGCGGCAGCCGCAACGACGAGGCGGCGGTGGCCCTGTGCGACGCGCGCCAGGCGGCGATGCTCTTCACGGGACGTCGGCACTTCCGCCACTAGGGCGCGGCCGCCGGGCCCCGCCGCCCGCGCGCGCGGCGCGAGCCGGGGTCACGCGCCCGTTGCTGGGGCTGGGGCATGCGGGTGCTAGGGTAGGTGCGGTTGCAGCCGGTGGGGGCTGTGGCCGCGATCCTTGCGAGGCAGCCTGACGCGAACGGGCGCCGGCCGGGAGCGGTCCTGGCCCGCGTCCGCTGCCCCTGCACGGCACCGGTGCCGTGCGGACGCATGCCACCCCCCGGACGCCTGCATGCCCACCGACCTGGCCGAGTGCCAGCGGGTGATCGGCTACCACTTCGCCAACCCCATGTTGCTGGAGGTGGCGCTCACGCACTCCTCGCTCCGCACGCCGGAGCGTGAGTGCAACGAGCGCCTGGAGTTCCTCGGCGACTCGGTGCTGGGCCTCGTGGTGACCGAGGAGCTCTACCGCCAGCTGCCTGACCAGGCCGAGGGCGAGCTCACCCGCCTCAAGAGCGCCATCGTCTCGCGCGGCAGCCTGTTCCGGGCCTCGCAGCGCCTGGGGCTCGTGAGCTTCGCGGACTTTGCGCGCGGCGTGGGCCGCCGCGACGAGCTGCCCGTGAGCGTGACCGCCAACCTCGTCGAGAGCGTGATCGGGGCCATCTACCTCGACGCGGGCTACTTCCCTGCGCGCGAGTTCGTGCTGCGCCACCTGGGCGAGGAGCTCGAGGCCATGCTCGAGGACCGCGGCGCCAAGAACTACAAGAGCCTGCTGCAGCACGAGGTGCAGGAAGCCATGCGCCTCACGCCCACCTACCGCACGCTGGAGGAGGGCGGGCCCGACCACCGCAAGCAGTTCGTGGTCGCCGCCATCATCCGCGGGCAGGAGTGGGGCCGCGCGGGCGGCAGCACGAAGAAGGAAGCCGAGCAGGAAGCCGCGCGGCTCGCGCTGGAGGCCTTCCAGCGCCGCGGGCGCGGGCGCCGGCGTGCGCGCGAGGAGGGCGAGGCCGGCGTGCTGCAGGGCGCGCGCGACGTGGGCGAGCACCTCGACGACGACCTCACGCCGCCGCCGCGCACCGAGGCGGGGGCTGACCTGCCGCCGCCCGCGCTGGAGGACGGCGAGGACGAGGCCTCGCCCGCGCCGCCTGCGGGCTGGGCCCGCGCCACGGTTCCCGCTGCCGGCGGCGCCGGGCAGGCCCGCGATCCCGTGCCCGCGCGGGCGGGGCGAGGGGCGCCGCCGCGGGCCGAGGGCGCGCCGTCGCCGTTGCGAGCCGCCGCGTCCAGCCCGGGCTTCAGCGAGGGCCTCGAGGGGGGCGCGCCGCCGCGGGATGCCGCGGCGCCGCCGGCGGCGGGCGGCGCGCACCACCTCGGCTCCGTCGAGGCCCGGCGCAAGGCCCCTGCGGCGTGGGTGGCGCCGCCGGACGATGGCTTCGCCAGCGGCCTCTAGCGTGCCCGCCGCACTGCGCGCGCCTGCCCGGGCATCCGTCCGCTAGCGCGGCGCGGCCCGTGGCCCGCTGCGCGCGCGGGCCTGCTCGAGGGCATCCAGCACGCCCTGCACCGTGGCCTCGGCGCCGTGCGTGCCGGGCAGCGGCAGGAAGGCGGTGTGCCCGTCCATGCGCCGCAGCGGCAGGCCCGCACCCACGAGCCGGTCCAGCGCGCGCGAGCCGTCGACCTCGCGCAGCATGGCGCCCGGGACCTCCGCGCCCGCGATGGAGGCGAGGCCGGCGTGGCCCGCCACGATGCGCACGCGCTGCGCCAGCAGCAGGCGCGCCACCTCGGGAGGCGGGCCGCCGAAGCGCTCCACCAGCTCCTCCTGCAGCGAGGCGAGGTCCTCGGTCGTCTCGGTGGCGGACACGCGCCGCAGCAGGCGGAACTTCTCGCGCTCGTCGCTGACCCAGCCCTCGGGCACGCCGGCGGGCAGGTCGATGGCGAGCCAGGCCGGCGTGGGCGGCGGGGGGCCCAGCCCGCGGGCCCGGCGCACCGCCTCGGCCAGCATGCGGCAGTAGAGCTCGTAGCCCACGTCGGCGATGTGCCCCGACTGGCGTGCCCCCAGCAGGTTGCCCGCGCCGCGGATCTCCAGGTCGCGCATCGCGATGCGGAAGCCCGCGCCCAGCTCGCTGTACTCCTCGATGGCCTTCAAGCGCTCGCGCGCCTCGGCGTTGATGCTGCGCTGCTCGGGCAGCAACAGCAGGGCGTAGGCCTGCCGCTGCTCGCGGCCCACGCGGCCACGCAGCTGGTGGAGCTCGGCCAGCCCGTAGCGGTCGGCGTCGCGCACCACGATGGTGTTGGCGTTGGGGATGTCGAGGCCCGACTCGATGATGGTCGTGGCCAGCAGCACGTCCACCTCGCCGCGCACGAAGCTCACCATGCGCGACTCCACCTGCTCCTTGTCCATGCGCCCGTGGATCTCGGCCAGCCGCGCCTCGGGGATGCGCTCGCGCAGCTGCAGGGCGACGAGCGGCAGCTCGGCGATGCGGCTGGAGACGAGGAAGGCCTGCCCGCCGCGGTCCAGCTCGCGGCGCAGCGCCATCTCGATGGCCTCCTCGCTCTCGCGCAGCACGCGGGTCTCGACAGGATGGCGGCCCAGCGGCGGCGTGGTGAGGTTGCTGATGTCGCGGATGCCCAGCAGCGCCATGTGCAGCGTGCGCGGGATGGGCGTGGCCGAGAGGCTGAGCACGTCCACCTCGGCGCGCAGCGCCTTGAGCCGCTCCTTGTGCTGGACGCCGAAGCGCTGCTCCTCGTCCACGACCACCAGCCCCAGGCGGTGGAAGCGCACGTCCGCGCTCAACAGGCGGTGCGTGCCCACCACGAGGTCCACGCTGCCCTCGGCCAGCATCTGCAGCGTGGCGCGGTTCTCGGCGGGCGGGTGCAGCGAGGAGAGGGGCCGCACGCGCAGCGGGTAGGGGGCCAGGCGTTGCGCGAAGGTGCGCACGTGCTGCTCGCACAGGACCTTGGTGGGCACCAGCACCGCGGCCTGCCGGCCCGCCGCCAGCACCTTGAAGATGGCGCGCAGCGCCACCTCCGTCTTGCCGTAGCCCACGTCGCCGCACAGCAGGCGGTCCATCGGTCGTGGGCCCTCGAGGTCGGCCTTGATCGCGCGCACGGCGCTCTCCTGGTCGGGCGTGAGCGCGTGGGGGAAGGCCTCCTCGAACTCCCGCTGCCAGCGGCTGTCGGCCGGCAGGGCCGCAGCGTGGCGGCGCTGGCGGGCGGCCTGCAGCTCCAGCAGCTCCTCGGCCACCTCCTCGACGGCCTCGGCCACGGCCTTCTTGCGGCCTTCCCACTCGCTGCCGCCCAGCCGCGACAGGCGCGGTCGCGCGCCCGTGCCCACGTAGCGCTGCACGAGGTCGATGCGCGCCACGGGCACGTAGACGGTCGTGCCCTCCGCGAAGCCCAGCGCGAGGAACTCGCCGGGCCCGTCCTGCCCGTCCAGCGTGACCAGCCCGCGGAAGATGCCCACGCCGTGGTGCAGGTGCACCACGGCCATCCCGGGCTCCAGCTCCAGCACGTCGGCCAGCGGTCGCTGGCGCGGCCCGCGCAGGCCCGGGCGCCGCTCGCGCAGCGGCAGGTCCACGAGGTCGTCGTAGGCCACGTGGGCCGTGCCGGTGGGGCCGAACACGAACGAGCGCGAGAGCGTGCCCTCGGCGAAGGCGACCTTGACGTCCGGGGCGTGCTCGGCCAGCAGCTCGGCCAGCCGCTCCTGCTCGCCGGCCGCACGGCGGTAGACGATGACGCGCGGCGCGCGCCGGGCCAGCGCCGTGAAGGCCTGCACGATGCGCTGGGTGCTGGTGGTCCGCGGCACGGGCGGCGGAGGCGTGGCCGGCCCGGCGGTGGGGCGGGCCGCGCCGCGCCCGGCGGGCCGGGCCGGCGCGCGCACCGCAGGCGCGGGCAGCGGCTCGGCCCGCAGCGCCGCCACGCCTCGCAGCATGTCGGCACCGCCGGCCTCCACGTCGAGGTGGCCCATCGGGCCCAGCGCCACCGGTCCTGCCTCCAGCACGGGCCGCTCGTGCAGGGCCTGCTGGAGGCGCGTGAGCGCCTGGCGGCCCTCGGCCCCGGCTCCCGCGGCCAGGCGCGCCGCCGCGTCGGCCAGCGACTCGGGCCCGGCCAGCACCACCAGCGCCTGCGGCGGCAGGTGGTCGCACAGGGGCCCGGAGCCGCCGTCACGGTCGGGCGTCCGAACGCGCTCCGGCGGCAGCACGAGCAGGTCGGCCTGCGCGAGGGAAGCCCCGCTGCGCTGCGTGGCAGGGTCCATCTCGCGCAGCGACTCCAGCTCGTCGCCCAGGAAGTCCATGCGCACCGGCCCGGCACGTCCCAGCGGCCAGGTGTCCACGACGCCGCCCCGCGCGGCGAACTCCCCGGGCGCCTCGACGGCGGGCACACGCACGTAGCCGCACAGCGCCAGGTGCTCCAGCAGCACGCCGGGGGCGCGCTGCTGGCCCGCCGCCAGCGCGAGGGCGGCGCGGTCGATGACGTGCGGTGCGGGCACCTGCTGGAGCAGCGCGGGCAGCGAGGCCACCACCACCAGCGGGAGCGTGCGCCCCGCCGCAGCGGCGAGGCGCGCCTCGCGCAGGCTCGAGAGCGTCTCGGTGCGCGCGCCCAGCACCTCCGCGTCGGGCGGCGTGCCGCCCTGCGCGCGCGGCCAGGCCGGGAAGGCCCGTGCCACGCCCGGCAGCAGCGTGCCGAGGTCCAGCCGCAGCCTGTCGTGCGCCTGCGCGTCGGGAACCACGACCAGCACCGCCCCGTGGCGCTGGGCAAGCGCGGCGGCCACGTAGGCCAGGGCGGGGCCCTCGAGCCCCCCGACGCGGACAGTGCGCTCCCGTCCCAGCAGCGACGCGAGGCGGTCGCCCAGGGTCCCGAGGTCCAGCGGGGGAGGTGCCTGCTCGCGCACGACGCGGGCCCGCGTCGTCCCGGGGGCCCGCGTCGCGCGCGCGGCGGGGGGAGGCTACCGCCGGGCGCGGGCGCGCACGACGCGCGGCGGGGGTGGGCCCGTGCGCGGCTATCCTGCGCGCGTGGCACCGTCGCGTCCCCCCGTCGCCGTCCGGGCCCCGAGGGCTCGATCGCCGTGGGCCGCGCTGGGGCCGTGCCTGCTGGCCGTGGCCGTGGCCGGGTGCAGTGGCACCAACCCCTTCGACGCCAACCCCGCATCCACCGCCACGCCCAGCCCCCTGCCTCCGGGCTACCAGGAGCCCGAGCGCAGGCTGGGGGGGAGCCGTCCGCAGGCCGAGGGCGAGGAGCTCGACGCCATCACCGCGGTGGTGTGGGGCGAGGTGCTCACGCGCCGGCGCCTGATGCGCGAGACGCGCGGCACGCAGGCCAGCGCCGAGGAGCCCGGCATCGAGTCCGACCTGCAGCGTCGCCGCATCGAGTGGGTGCGCGAGCAGTTGCTGGTCAAGGCCGCCGAGATGGAGGGCATCCGGCTGGTGCCCTCGGTGTTCGACCCCATGGTGGAAGAGGAGAAGGCGCGGATGGTGCGCGAGTACACGCGCAACACCGGGCGTCCCGTGTCCTTCGACGAGGTGCTGGTGGCCGAGCGGGTCAGCGAGGAAGAGTTCCGGACGCGCATGCGCAACCAGGTGCTGCGCGAGCTCTACCTGCGCAAGGTCAAGTCGGGCCTGGGCCGCGGCACGCGGCCGCAGGTGGACATGGCGGTCACGCCCGCCGAGGTACGGCGCACGTACCGCGAGATGCCCGGCCTCTTCGACGAGAAGCAGGGTGCCTCCTTCGCGCTGTTCCAGCTGCGCACCATCGACGCCATGGTGGGCACGGTGAGCCCGGTCGAGGCCGAGGCCCTCACCCAGCGCAAGGCCGAGGAGATCGCCGCCGCCTTCCGCGCGGGCGAGGAGCCGGCCTCGATTGCCCGCCGCTTCGGGCTCGACGAGCGCCAGTGGCGCGTGAACGAGCAGGTGGTGGACCGTTTCCAGGTCCCGGCCGGCGCGGCCTGGCTGTTCGACCCCGCCCGGCGCGCAGGCGACGCGCAGGTGTTCACGTTCGAGCGGGTGGTCGGCGGCCCGGTGGTGCTGGGCGTGCGTGAGGTGCGCGCGGCCAAGCAGCGCACGCTGGGCGAGTCATGGGACGCCGTGGTGCGCGTGACACGCTTCGGTCGTGAGCTGCGCCTCGAGAACCAGCGCATCCTCGAGCTGGCGCAAGGCGGCGCGGTGATCTGGCCCGCCTCGCTGGCCGACGAGGTGCTCGACGACGCGCGCCGCCGGCTGGCCGAGCTGGACGCCGACGAGCGCCTGTCGCGGGCGCGCTTCCGGTGAACGGCCCCGCTGGCGCGCCCCCGCGCGCGCGGACGGGCGCGTGGCTGGGAGGGCTGGCGGGCCTGCTGCTGGCGGGGCTGGCCTGCGCAGCCGCGTGGCGCTACGCGGGCGGGCCGGGTGCCGCCGGGGCACGGCCCGCGGGCTTCGCGCCGTCGCAGGTGCCCGAGGCGGCGCGCCTGCTGGGGCTGGTGCTCGATGCACTGGCCGGCTGGCAGGATCCCGACGGAGGCTTCGCGCTGGAGCGGCCCGAGGACCGGCCCGTGCCCCCTCCGCCGGAGCTGCGCCGCACCGCCGCCTCCGCGATGGCCGCATGGGCGCTGGCGCTGGGGCAGGAGCACGGCCTCGCCTCGGAGCGCGCGCAGGGTGCCCTGCTGCGTGCGCGGGCCCTGCTCGTGGCGCGACAGCAGGGCGACGGCACGCTGGGCCAGATGCCCCCCAACGCGCTGGGCCGCGTGGAGCGCGACGCCGAGGTGACCGCGCTGTGCGCGGCGCTGCTGGCCTGCCTCGGCTCGCAGGCCGTGCCGGATCGCCTGCTGGTGGGGCGAGCCGGGCAGGCCCTCCCGCCCGTCGTCGGCGGGTTGCGCGACGGATGGCAGCGCGGCCTGTCGGCGCTCACGCTGGAGGCGCTGGTGGACGCCGGTCGCACGGGCGGCCTCGGTCCCGATCCGAGGCGCCTGCCGGCCGCCGGCGAGGTGCGACGCGAGCCCGACTGCGGCGACTACCGGCTCGCGGAGGCCCTGGTGCGGCGCCTGCGCTCGGGCGACGGCACGCCGGACCCCTACCCGCAGGCGGTGCTGGCCTCCTGCCTCGCGCGCGAGCCGCTGGCCTACGGGGGCCAGACCAGCGACCTGCGCTCGTGGCTGCTGCAGGCCGGGCTCGTGCGCGGTGGGCCGCAGGCCCGGCCCTGGTTCGAGGCAGCCCTGCCCGCCTTGCAGGAGGCGATCGGCCCCGATGGCCGCGTGACGGCGGGCCTGTACGCCGACCGGGTCACCCAGACGGCCTGCGCCGCACTGGTCTTGGCGTTTGGACTTTCGCCGCAAGACTAGTATTGAAAGGCACTTACGTCGGACTTGTTGGCCCGTCGCAAGGCCCGCGTCGGCCTCCCTGCCGGCGGGCCTGCGGGGCGAGGGAGCCTCCGCAGGCGGCTGAACCAAGGCGGCCGGGCTGCGTTGGATCGAGGCGTGGCCCGTCCGTAGAATGCGCCGCCCGGCGCAGGCTAGGGCGCGCTCAGCCTGCTCCCCGCGGGCTGCGGCCGCGACCCTGTCCCGACCCGTCCCGCAGTCAGGAGCCCCCATGGCACGTACCCCGCGCAACGAGCAGTCCTCCGTGAGCGACATGTTCGACCCGCCGAAGGACTTCAACGAACAGCTCTACGACGCGCTGCGCAAGTCCCCGTGGTGGATGATGTCGATCGCCTTCCACGTGGTGATGGGCCTGGTGCTGTCGGCCTTCACCACGCCCCAGGTGACCGAGCCGCCCAAGAAGACCCTGCAGGCCGCCTCGGTGGCCGATGACTTCAAGGAAGAGGTCCCCGAGGTGCAGGAGGAGACCGAGGAGCTCCAGCAGCAGGAGGTGGTCGCCAAGGATCCGTCGCTGATCGAGCCCACGGACGACCACAACGAGACCGACAACGACATGGACTTCAACGAGACCATGGGCGAGACGGAGGGCCTGTCGGATGCGCCCTTCGAGGGCCCGCAGAGCAACAACCTGCTGGGCCTGGGTGGCGGTGCCGGTGGCGCCTTCAAGGGCCGCGGCGGCCGGAAGAATGCCGGCGCGGGCGGCGGTGGCAAGAAGCGCGATGACGCCGTCCTGCACGCGCTGCGCTGGCTGGCGGCGCACCAGTCGGAGGACGGTGGCTGGGAGTGCGAGGGCTTCATGAAGTGGTGCGATGGCAAGCCCAACACCGGCGACAAGCCCGACGGCCCCGGCAAGCCCATGTACGACGCGGGCGTGACGGGCTTGGCGCTGTGCGCCTTCCTGGGCGCCGGCTACACCAACCGCGGCGACCATGAGTTCGCCAAGGTGGTGCGCAAGGGCCTGAACTACCTCAAGAACGTGCAGGACCCCGAAGGCTGCTTCGGCCCGCGCAGCACCCAGCACTACATCTACAACCACGCCGTCGCGTCGCTGGCCATGGTCGAGGCCTACGGCATGACCGAGTCGAACATCTACAAGGGCCCGGCCCAGAAGGCGCTCGACTTCATCTCGCTGTCGCGCAACCCCTACTTCGTGTGGCGCTACGGCGTGAAGCCCGGCGACAACGACAGCTCGGTGACCGGCTGGATGATGATGGCGCTCAAGAGCGCCAAGCTGATCAACGAGGATGCGCACAAGCGCGGCAAGCCCAACCCCCTCACGCTGGACCTGGAGGCCTTCGACGGCGTCCGCGCGTGGCTCGACAAGATGACCGACCCCGACTACGGCCGCGTGGGCTACGTCACCCGCGGCTCGGGCCCGGCACGCCCGATGGAGCTGGTGGACCGCTTCCCCGCCGACAAGAGCGAGTCGATGACCGCCGTGGGCATGCTGGCCCGCATCTTCATGGGCGATGACCCGCGCAAGGACCCGATCATCAAGAAGGGCGCCGACCTGTGCGCCAAGCTGCTGCCCACCTGGAACACCAACGACGGCAGCATCGACATGTACTACTGGTACTACGCGACGCTGGCCATCTACCAGATCGGCGGCGACTACTGGAGCAAGTGGGAGAAGGCCATGATGGACTCCATGGTGGCCAACCAGCGCATGGACGGGAACTACTGTGGCTTCAAGGGCTCGTGGGATCCCGTGGACCCGTGGGGCCCGGACGGCGGTCGCGTGTACAGCACGGCGACGCTGGCGATGTGCCTGCTCGTGGTCTACCGCTACGAGAAGGTGTTCGGCGCCAAGTAGGCGCAGGGCTCACCCTCCCGGGCACCCGTGCCGGCGGCAGGCCTCGAGGCCTGCCGCCGGGCTTGTTTCCGGGGCCGGCCCGAGGCCGGGGCGCCTGCGGCGTTCCTAGGCAGGCCCGGGCTGCGGCCGCACAATCCTGCCCTCGCCCCCTCCGCGTGGAGGGGGACCGCGCCCCCCGAGGTGGAGGGGCACCCAGGACCCGTCATGCCGCACAGCCGTTCCTCGAAGAAGCGCGTCCGCCAGACCCGTACCCGCACGGACCGTAACCGCGCCCTGCGCACGGCCTTCCGCTCCGTGGAGAAGCGCATCGAGGAACTGGTGGCGGAAGGCAAGGCGGGCGAGGCCAAGGCCCTGCTGCCCGAGGCCTACGCGCGCCTGGACAAGGCCGCCAAGCGCGGCGTGGTGCACGCCAACAAGGCGGCCAACCACAAGAGCAAGCTTGCCCGCCGCGTGGGCAAGGCGAAGTAGGGCTGGCTAGCGCGACGCGCCGGCGCGCGCAGCCCCGGGGCCGCAGGCCGTGCTGCGCGCGGCCACGCGCACCAGCGCCTCGCAAGCCAGGTCCACGTCGCGGTCCGTCACGGCGTAGGACATGCGGAACCAGCCCGGCTTGCCGAAGCCGCGGCCCGGCACCACGAGCAGCCGCTCCTCGACGCAGTCGCGCACGAAGGCCACGTCGTCGCCGTCGGCGCGCGGGACGCGCGGGAACAGGTAGAAGGCCCCCTGCGGCGCCACGACCTCGTAGCCGCCGCGCGCCAGCGCGGACAGCAGGCGGGCGCGCTTGCTCGCGTAGCCCTCCAGCGGCACGCGCACGTCCAGCAGCCGCTCCACGAGCCGCTGCTGCAGGGCCGGGGCGTTGACGAAGCCCAGGATGCGCGTCGTGAAGGTGCAGGCCGACACCAGGGCCTCGGCATCGGGGGACTGCGGGTGGATGGCCAGGTAGCCGATGCGCTCGCCCGGCAGGCCCAGGTCCTTGGAGAAGGAGGTGACGTGCACCGTGTCGCGGTAGCAGGTCACCGGCCACGGCACCTCGACGCCGTCGTAGGCGATGGCGCGGTAGGGCTCGTCGCTGACCAGCCACACGGGCCGGCCCTGCTGCCGGGAGGCCTGCTCCAGCACCCCAGCGAGCGCCTGCAGGTGGGCGCGCGAGTAGACCGCGCCCGTGGGGTTGTTGGGCGAGTTGACCATCACCGCGCGCGTGCGCGGGGTGATGGCAGCGCGCACGCGGTCCGCATCAGGCTGCCAGCGCGCGTCGGTGGGCACCTCCACGGGCACGCCGCCGTGGTTGCTCACGTAGAAGCGGTACTCGGCGAAGTAGGGGGCCAGCAGCACCACCTCGTCGCCCGGGTCCAGCAAGGCCTTGAGCAGCACGTTCAGGCCGCCGCCCGCGCCCACGGTCATCACGACCTGCCCGGGGCCGTAGGGCACGCCCGTCTGGCGCGCCAGCCACGCGGCCACCGCGCTGCGGGTGCTGTCGTAGCCGGCGTTGGGCATGTAGCGGTGCGTGCCCGGCGTCGTGTCGCCGGCCACCTGCAGCAGGCGCTCGCGCACCGCCGGGGGCGGCTCCTCCACGGGGTTGCCCAGCGAGAGGTCGGCCACCTGGTCGGCGCCCAGCCGCTGCTTGAGGCGCCGGCCCTCCTCGAACATGCGGCGGATCCAGGAGGCGCCCTCCATGGACTCGCGGACATGGCGGCTCACGCTCATGCTGTGGGTGTACCCGCCGCGGCCGGGCTGCCGAAGCAGGGTCACAGCAGCCGCCGCGGGGCGCCGACGCCGCGCAAGGTGCCTGTTAGGCAGCGCGACGCGGCCCTGCGCGCCTAGAGCGACTTCAGGCGCGCGGCCACGTCGCGGTACGTGATGTCTTCCTCGTACAGGCGCTCGAAGATGGCGCGCGCCTCGGGGTTCTTGCCCATGCGCGCCAGCAAGTCGGCGTGCGCATAGTGCACGTCGCGGGCCTTGGGCGAGGTGAGCGAGGGGAAGTCGGCCACGGCTTCCTCGACCTTCTTGAGCGCGAGGCTGTGCAGGTTGTTGGCCTCGAAGCAGCGCGCCAGCAGCAGCAGGCTGTCCACCTTGCGGTTGGGGTCGCGCACCGTCTGCTGGAACTCGGCCGTGGCCTCCTCGATGCGACCGGCCGCCAGCAGCGTGCGGCCCAGCTTGAAGCGCTCGGCCAGGTCCAGCGGGTGCTCCTTCACGCGCCGGCCGAACTCCACGAGGCGGGCCTCGACCAGGGCCTTCTCCGCCGCCACGGCGGCGGCCTTCGCGCTGGCCTCGCCCGGAGCCTTCTCCATGGCCTCGCGGGCCCCGCGCAGCGCGTCCTCGAGGCGGCGCAGCTTGAGGTCGCCCACGCGCACGCCCAGGTCGAAGTTGCGCGGGTCGAGCCGCACGGCCTCCTCGAAGGCCTCCAGGGCCTTGGACTCCTCGCCGCGCTGCAGGTGCAGCTCGCCCAGTCGCACGCGCAGCCGCGAGTTGGTGGGCTCGGCCTGGCACTGCGCGGTCACCTTGTCGATCTCGCTGGCGGCGTGCTCGGGCGTGAGCTGCAGGCGCTGCTCGGTCTCCAGCTTCTGCGCGACATCCTTGTCCTTGATGAGGTCGCGGCTGCTGCGCGCCGTCTCGTAGCCACCGATCTTGAGCGCACCCTCGGCCGCCACGTCCTTGCGCAGCTTGATGGCTTCCTGGTCGCGGGGCGCAGCCTTCACGGCGGCGTCCAGCGCCTGCAGCGCCTCGGGGATGCGGCCGCGCTTGGCCAGGGCCTGGCCCAGGCGCTTCCACGGCTCGGGATCCGACTCGTCCTGCTCGGCGGCGCGCTTGTAGCCGCCGATGGCCGCCTCCAGCTGGCCCGCCTCGACGGCCGCGTCGCCCAGCGTCATGAGCGTGCCCTTGTGCTCGGGGTTCTTGGCCAGCGCGCGGAACGCGCCCGCCATGCGCTTCATCGGGTCCTTGCCGCCCGGCACGGAGATGCCCGAGAACATGCCGCCGAACAGGCCCTTGCCCTTGCCCTCGTTGAGCTTCTTGGCGGCGGCGAAGAAGCCCTCGACCGCCTCGCCGTCGTTGGCCCCGAACTGGAAGGCCTCCAGGTAGATCTGGATCGCCAGCTCGTAGTTCTTGCGGCGGAAGGCCTCCTTGGCCTTGTTCTTCAGGTCATCGAACGCCATGGCGGGGCTCCCGGGCCAGGAAGGCCGCCATGCTAGCGCAGGCCTGCGCGCGGGTCTACCGCGCCCCCGCGGCGGGTCACGGCCCGCGCAGGCGCCCGGCGGGGCAGGTCGCTGCCCGGCCGCTATCCTCCCGCCCATGGCATTGCAGATCACCTACTGGCCCGAGCCCGTCCTGCTCGCCGGCGCCAAGCCGGTCGACAAGGTGGACGAGCACGTGCGCGAGGTGGTGGCGGGCATGCGTGCGGTGATGTTCAGCCTGCAGGGCGTGGGACTGGCCGCGCCGCAGGTAGGCATCCCGCTGCGCATCATGCTGGTGTGCCCCACGGGCCAGCCGGGGGACGAGCGCGTGCTGCTCAACCCGCGCATCACGCCGCGCGGCGACACGGTGGTGGGCGAGGAGGGCTGCCTCTCCTTCCCCGGCATCTACGGCCGCGTGCCGCGCGCCAGCGGCGTGCACGTGGCCTACGAGGACCTCGACGGCCGCTCGCACGTGATGGAGCTGGATGGCTTCGTGGCGCGCATCGTGCAGCACGAGGGCGACCACCTCGACGGCAAGGTGTTCATCGATCGCATGCTGCCCGAGGACCGGCGCGAGGTGGAGGCCGACCTCGAGGCGCTGCGTGCGCGCTTCGCCGCCGGGCCGCGGCGCTAGCCCGGGCCCGATGCGCGTCCACGAGGGCCTTGCCGGGCTGGTGCCGGGCCTGTGGCGCCAGCCGGCGGTGACGGTGGGCGTGTTCGACGGCCTGCACCGCGGCCACCAGCACGTGCTGGCGCACCTGCGGCAGCTGGCTGCGCGCGTGGGGGGCGAGCCCGTGGTGATCACCTTCGCGACGCACCCGCGCGCCGTGATCGACCGCGCCGCCCCGCGCCAGATCCTCTCCGTGCGCCACCGGCTGCACCTGCTCTCCCGCCTGGGCATCGCGGGGGTGGTGCTGCTGCCCTTCGACGACGCCCTGCGCACGATGGACCACGAGCGCTTCGCCGAGCAGGTGCTGGTGCAGGGCCTGCGCGCGCGTGCGCTGTTGTTCGGCTACAACGGCAGCTTCGGCCACGGCGGAGCGGGCACCGCCCGCACGCTGGCGCCGCTGGGCGCGCGCCACGGCTTCCTCGTGGAGGAGGCCCCGCCGGTGGCCGAGGGCGAGCGGCCCATCTCCTCCTCGCGCATCCGCGATGCGATCGAGTCGGGCGACCTTGCAGGCGCTGGCGCGATGCTCGGGCGGCCCGTGGCGCTCTACGGCACGGTGGTGCGCGGCGACGGGCGCGGGCGCCAGCTGGGCTTCCCCACCGCCAACGTGGATCTCGAGGGCGAGATCCTGCCGCCCTCGGGCGTCTACGAGGTGGCCGTCGAGGTGGGGGGGCGGCGGCACCGGGCCGTGGCCAACATCGGCACGCGGCCCACCTTCACGCACGGGCAGCCGGGCGTGCGTCCCTCGCTGGAGGTGCACGTGCCGGGCCTCGAGGCCGACCTCTACGGGCAGGCGCTGGAGGTGGAGCTGGTGCGCCACCTGCGCGGCGAGCGGCGCTTCCCCTCGCGCGAGGCGCTGGTGGCGCAGGTGCGGTCCGACATTGCCGCGGTGCTGGGCGGCCCGCCGCCCGGCCCAGCCTAGGCCGCGGTGCGCGCGGGCCCTCACCCGGGCCAAGGCTGGCCTTCGCCCGGCCTCCGGTGTCTCATCCTCCGCGCAGGATCCAGCATCCGCGACGTGGCCAGGTAGCTCAGCTGGTAGAGCATGCGACTGAAAATCGCAGGGTCACCGGTTCAACTCCGGTCCTGGCCACCATCCCCCCTCCGCGACGCCGGCGGGCGCGGGGGCAGCGCAGGGCCTAGGCCAGCAGGGCCTTCACCAGCAGGTGGTTGAACTCGCGGGCCTCGCTGGCCAGCCGCTGCGAGAACCAGTCCAGCAGGGGCAGCCACAGCGTGGTGCCGCTGCGTGCCTGGCGCAGGATCTCGTCCACCGTGCCGGGCCAGAGGACGCCCACGACGCTGGCGCCCTCGCTGCGCACGGTGGCGGCGCGCACGCGGTCGGCGAAGAAAGCGTGGTGCCCGAACAGGTCGCCGGGGCCGAGGCGGCCGCCCGGTGCGAAGGGACGGTCGGCGCGCGCCTCCAGCACGGCGTGCCCGCCCAGCATCACGAAGGCCCCGTCCGCCCGGTCGCCCTCGCTGAAGATGGTCTCGCCATGCAGGTAGGTCTGCACCGAAAGGCCGCTGCCTGCGAGGGCCGCCAGCGCCTTGCGCAGGCCGGGCGTGCGGGCATCGGCCTGGGGGAACACGCCGGCATGCTCGAGCGTGGCCATCAGCGCCTCCTCGTCCACGCGCGGCATCTGCTTCTCGGCGGCGCGCCGGGGACTGGTCGTGCGGGCGAGGTCGGGCGTCACGGCGCCCACCAGCGCCCGGATCATGGAGACGGCCTGGTCCTCGCCCTCCGACTCGGGCTGCTCGCGCGCGCTGCGCAGGCGCGCCACGATGTCCTCGCTGATCGTGTGCAGCGCCTCGCCCACCGCGCGCGGCTGCGTCTCGAGCAGGTCGAGGTAGGAGGCATGCGAGAGCACGCGCACGCGCGTGGCCTCGGTGGCCACCACCGAGGCCGAGGCCGGTCCCGGCGTGAGCAGGCCCATCTCGCCTACCCAGGCGCCCGGGCCCTTCTGGCCGACGATGAGGGCGCCCTTGGCGACCTGCAGTCGCACCTCGGCCATGCCCTCGACGAGGATCATCAGCGAGTCGCTGTAGCTGCCCTCGCGCACCAGCACCTCGCCGGCCTTGGCGCTGCGCTCGGGCAGCACGGCCGCCAGGGCATCCATCGGGGCAGTCTTGGCGCGCTTGCTCATGCGAGGCCTCCGGCGACCCACGCATCCTACCGCCCGGCGCCGGGCCGCGATGCGCGGCGCCCGGGCCGGGCGCTCAGCGCGGGGACGGGCCCAGCGCGCTGCGCAGGAAGGCGTGCTCGGCCGTGATGCGCTGCTGGCCGTCCAGCAGGCGCACGCGCAGCACGGGGTCGTCCTGCGCCGTGTCGGCCTCCAGCACGGCGAAGCCGCGCGCCTTGCTGTTGGCGATGCCCGAGGAGATCACCTCGGGCACGCCGTAGGTGCCCGTGAGCGCCGGGGGGTGCACGCGCACCTCGCACCAGTGCAGGTCCCCGGTGAGGAACACCACGCCGCCCACCGCGTGCTCGCGCAGCACCGAGAAGAGCCGTGCGCGGTCGGTGGGGAACTGCTGCCAGCTGTCGCCCTCCGGGCTGTCCAGCACGCTGCTCGAGGCCACCAGCTTGAAGGTGGCCGTCGAGGCCGCCAGCCCTGCAGCCAGCCAGTCCATCTGTGCCTCGCCGAGCATGCGCTTGCCGGGCCCGTCAGGCTGCTTGTTGGGCGAGCGGTGGTAGCGCACGTCCAGCAGGAACACCTCGAGGTCGTTCCAGCGGAACGAGCAGAACACGCCCGGCACGCCCGGCAGCCCGTAGGCGGGGTTGGCGAACAGGGCGCGGAAGCAGCGCAGCGAGCGGCGCTTGCCCACGTGCGTGCCGTCGGTGTCGTCGCCGGCGAAGTCGTGGTCGTCCCAGGTGGCATAGGTGGGCACCTCGCGCAGCAGGCGGGCCAGCTGGGGCACCGCGCGCATCTCGCGGTGCGCCCGCCAGATGAGCTCTTCCTGCGTGCTGTCGTGGTAGGCGTTGTCGCCCAGCAGCAGGTGGAAGTCGGGCTGCGCGGCGCGCAGCAGCTCGAAGGAGGTGCCCGGGAACGAGGGCTTCATGCAGGAGGAGGTGGCCAGGCGCGTGAGGCCGCGCGTGCCCTCCGGCCGGGGCGTGGCGAAGGCGCCCGCCCAGCCCGGCTCCTCGTGCTCGTTCCAGGCCAGCTGGTAGGCGTAGCGCGTGCCGGGCTCGAGGCCCGCGAGCGTGATGCGCTGCACGGCCGGGTCCTCGGGGTCGGCGACCAGCGGCAGGCGCCGGGCGGCCGCGACGGGCTCGTCGGCGCGGCGCAACGCCACCGAGAGGCGGGCGCCCACGCCTGCCGAGGCCCACAGGCTGCACGTGGTGGGCGTGGCGTGGCCCACCATCGGCCCCATGAGGGGCAGCGGCGCGCCGGGCCCCGGGGGCGCGGCCAGCGCCTGCGGGACGCGCGCGCGCGCAGCCCACGCCAGGCCAAGGCCCGCGGCCGCGACGCCGCGCAGCAGGGCGCGACGGCTGGGCTGCGGGGCGGCCGGGGGCGTCATGCCGGCGACGCTACCACGCATGGCCCGGCGCCGCGGCGCGGGCCCATCTCAGCGCGGCGTGCTGGGCGCGCTCGCCGCAGGGACCGGCGGTGCGGGCGCGCGCGTGCGAGCCAGTGCCGCGAGCACGTAGCCCGTCCCGTAGGCCTTGTGGTAGCCGAAGAGCTGGTAATCCCACCACGAGCCGTCCTTCTCCTGCACGGCCACGAGGCGGCGCGCGATGGCGTCGCGCTGGCGCGGGCGCTCGGCCTCGGGCAGCAGCGCCACCAGCTGGCTGGCGTAGTAGTAGCCATAGAAGCAGAAGTAGCCGGAGTTCTGGTACCAGGCCTCGTGCGGCATCGGGTACTTGCGCGCGATGAACAGGAAGTGCGCCTCGCGCTCGAGGTCGTCGAGCGCCTTGCGCGCGTCGGCCTCGGTGACCGGCACGGGCCGTGTGGACGAGGGGCGCGCCCATGCATGCAGGGCCAGCAAGCAGGCCGGCGAGCGCGCCAGGCTGCCCTTGACCTGGTTCACGCCCAGCCGCGGGTGCAGGTGGATGTAGTAGCCGTAGGCGAAGGATCCGTCGGGGTAGCGGCAGGCCTCGATGTCGCGCACCGCGCGCGGGATGAGGCGCGCGGGCACCTGCAGGCCCTGCGCGCGGGCGCGGTCCAGCGCCAGCAATGCCGTGGCGGTCGTGAACGAGGTGGAGCCGGGCCCGGGGCGGCGCGTCTTCTCGTCGAAGTTGTAGTAACCCCAGCCGCCCTCGGCGAACTGGAAGCGGTCGAGCCGGTCGATGGCCGCTGCGGCCGCACGCGCCAGCACCGCGCGGCGGGCCGGGTCGGCCTCGCGCCCGTGCAGGGCGCAGAGCGCCTCCAGCGCGTAGGCGTGCGCCCACGTGTTGTAGAGCACGTCCACGGCCGGCCGGCCCACGGCGTGGTGGGCCACCAGCCACTCGGCGCCGCGCGCGAGGGCTTGTGCGGCCTCGGGGCGCGGGTCCTGCACCTCGACCAGGCCCAGCAGGGCCAGCGCGGAGGCGGCCACCTGGAAGGCCTGCTGCGAGCCGGGGAAGGGCGCGTAGATGTCCCACAGGTTGCTGGCGGGCGAGCCCCACGAGCCGTCCTTGTTCTGGCTGGCCACCAGCCAGTCCACGCCGCGGCGCAGCGCCGCCTCCACGTCGGCGGCCGTCACGGGCGGCGGCGTGCGCGGGCCCGCCGCCGGCGCGGGCGCGGCGGCCGCCGCAGCCGGCTCGTCGGCGGCGACAGGCGCGGGCCACGCCGCGGCCAGCAGGCCGGCCAGCCCCAGCAGGGCCAGCCGGCTCGCGCGGGAGGGAGCGCCGGGCGAGGTCACTTGGCCGGGGCCTTCACCAGCACGCGCTCGCCGGCTGCCAGCCCCGAGCGCACCTCGATGCGGCCGTCGCTGCGCAAGCCCAGGCGCACCTCGCGCGGCGTCGTCACGCCGTCCGCCCGCACGAAGACGCGCGTGATGTCGCCCTCGCGCTGCACGGCGGCCTCGGGCACCGTCAGCGCCGACGCCTGCGGTCGGCTGCGCAGGCGCAACAGCCCCGTGTGGCCCGGCAACAGCCGCGGGTCGCCCTCGTCCAGCGTGGCCTGCAGCTCGTGCTTGCCGTCCACGCCGGTGGCGGCCAGCGCCCGGACCGTGACGGGCAGGCGCAGGTCGTCGGCCGCGGTGGGGGCCACGCTGCCGGTGTCGCCCGCCGCCACCACGAAGGCCAGCGCCTCGGGCACCTGCGCGCGCACGCGCAGGGCGCCCGGCGCCACGACGGTCATGAGCACCTGCCCCGCGCGGGCCTTCTCGCCCGGGACCAGCGCCTTGAGCGCTTCCTCGATGCCCTGCCAGCGGCCGCGCACGAGGGCCCCGGCGTAGGCCGTGCCTGCCGCCGGCGCCCGCAGCACCAGCGCCTCCAGGTCGGCCTCCAGGCGCCCCAGCGCCAGCCGCTGGTGCTCCAGCTCCATGCGCTGCTTCTTGTGCTCCGCGCGTGCCTTGGCGAGGGCCAGCGCCGCCGTGGCCTCGAAGCGCTCCAGCTCCAGTCGCGTCTCCTGCACGCGGTGCTCGAGGTTCTCCTGGTCGCGCGGCAGGCTGATGGCCAGCGCCCAGGCGTTGCGCTGGCGCGTGAACTCCAGCCGCTCGCGCTGGCGAGCCAGCTCGCGTTGCGAGCGCTTGAGCACGATGTCCTCGGTCTCCTCCGTGAGGTCATCGGCCTTGTACATCTTCTCCAGCTGCGAGAGCTCCTCGATGGCGTCCTGCAGGCTGTTCTCGCTGCCCTTGAGGCCGTGCACGGCCTCGGAGCGGCGCAGCTCGCGCTCCAGCTCCAGCCAGCGGGCCAGGTCCTCCTTGGCGCGCGCCGCCTCGCGCACGAGGCCGGCTCGCTGCAGCGCCTGGGCCTGCTCGCGGCGCCCGTCCTCCTCGGCCATGCGCGCCACCTGTGCCTCGGCAATCGCGAGGTCCAGCCGTGCGATCTCCACCTGCTCGGCCTGGCGCGGGGCCTTGAGGCGCACCAGCACCTGCCCCGCCTCGACCGCACCGGCGGGGGCGGCTTCCACCACCTCGACCTCGCCGCCCAGCGCCTTGGGCTTCCACGCCACCTCGTGCGTGACGGGGGCCTCGAAGGTGGCGGGCAGCTCCACCTTCACGGCGAAGGGGCCCGCCGCCAGCGTCTCGGCCTCCGGCTCGGGCTCGGCCTTGGCGGGCGCCTCGCCTGCCGGAGCGGGCGCGGCGGGCGCGTCCTCCGGCGCGGCGAGCACCGCGGTGCAGGGCAGCAGCAGCGCCAGCAGCGCGGCGAGGGCGAGGCGGGATGCGAGGGGACGGGCCATGGGAGCCTCCGGGGTGAGGCCCCATCGTGAGCCATGCCCGGGACCCTGCCCCGGCTTGGCGCGGTCACCCCCGCCCGTGGGCTAGTCCACCTCCAGGTCGTGGTCGCCGACCAAGGCGTGGGGCGAGTTGCGCAGGAAATCCAGCACCTTCTCCAGCACGCCCGCGGCATGGCGGGCGTCATTGCTCACGGCGGCGAAGCCCAGCACGGCCAGGTTGTGGGTGTCCTGCGCGTCCACCTCGGCGGCGGCCACCCGGAAGCGGTGGCGCGTGCGGTCCAGCGCGCTGCGCACGACCTTGCGCTTGTCCTTGAGGCTGCAGGAGCCGGGGATGATCAGCTCGACGCGCAGCGTGGCCACGTGCATGGGCCCGAGCCTACCCCGGCGTTGCCCTCCCGCCGGGCCTGCGTAGAGTCGGGGCATGGCCTACGACCTCGACAGCAAGCTGGTGATCGGCATCGCCACGCGGGCGCTGTTCGACCTCGAGGAAGAGAACCGCGTCTTCGAGAGCCTGGGCGTGGAGGCGTACACGCGCCACCAGGTCGAGCACGAGCGCGTGCCGCTCAAGCCCGGCCCGGGCTTCTCGCTGGTGCGCGGCCTGCTGCACGTCAACCAGGCGCTGGGCGAGCCGCTGGTCGAGGTCGTGATCCTCTCGCGCAACAGCGCCGAGACGGGGCTGCGCACCGCGCACAGCATCCGGGCGCTGGACCTGCCCATCACGCGCGCGGCCTTCACGCGCGGCCGCCCGGCGCACCAGTACCTCGAGGCCTTCTCCTGCGACCTGTTCCTCTCGGCGCACGAGGAGGACGTGGTGGAGGCGCTCAAGGCCGGATTCCCCGCAGCGCGCATCCTGCCCGTGTCGCCGGGCGTGGGGGCCCACGAGCATGAGGTGCGCATCGCCTTCGACGGCGATGCGGTGCTGTTCGGGCCCGAGAGCCAGGACCGGTACGACCGCGAGGGGCTGGAGGCCTTCCAGGCCCACGAGGCGCGGCATGCCGACGTGCCGATGCAGGAGGGCCCCTTCCTGGGCTTCCTGCGCGCGCTGTGCGCGCTGCAGCAACGCTTCCCCAGCGAGGCCTGCCCGCTGCGCACGGCGCTCATCACTGCGCGCGACGCCGTCAGCCAGCAGCGCGTCGTGCGCACGCTGCGCTCGATGGACGTGCGCATCGACGAGTGCTTCTTCCTCGGCGGCGTGGCCAAGGACCGCATCCTGAAGGCGTGGCGGCCGCACATCTTCTTCGATGACCAGATGGCGCACGTGGGCCCGGCCAGCAAGGTCTCGCCGGCCGCCCAGGTGCCGCGCCACGACAAGGCCGGCAAGCCCGGCGAGCCGGGCAAGGCCTAGCGCCCGCACGCCGGGCGGGGAGGACGCGATGGGCGAGCACCTCGAGGACCACACCGTCGGCCCCGGCCTGCCGCTGGAGGGCGTGCGCTACGAGCTCAAGCCCTGCCGCACGGCCGAGGGCGCGTCCGTGCCGGACCTGTTCACCGCATGGATCGTGCTGGACAACCCCAGCAAGCTCAACGCCTACACCACGCCCATGCTCAAGAGCCTGCTGCTGGCGCTGGGCCGCGCCAGCCACGCGCGCGACGTGGTGGCGGTGGTGCTCACGGGCGCCGGCGACCGCTCCTTCTGCACGGGCGGCGACGCCGCGCACTACGCCGAGGCGTATGCCGGGCGGCCGCAGGAGTTCGCGCGCTACCTGCGCCTGTTCAGCGACGTGATCACGGCCATCCTGCACTGCGACAAGCCCGTGCTCAACCGCGTCAACGGCCTGCGCATCGCCGGCGGGCAGGAGTTCGGGCTGGCCTGCGATGTCTCGGTGGCCAGCGACCTGGCCGAGTTCGGGCAGGCCGGGCCGCGCCACGGCTCGGCACCGGTGATGGGGGCCACCGACTTCCTGCCCCTGTACGTGGGGCAGGAGTGGGCCACCGTCGCGTGCACCACGGCCGAGCCGTGGACGGCCTACGAGGCACTGCGCCTGCGGCTCGTGGCCGAGGCGGTGCCGGTGACGCGCGTGGACGGGGCCTTCGTGCCCAACCCGCTGGTGATCACCGACCGCTGGCTGGACGCGCAGGGCCGCATGTGCCATGGCCGCCGCAAGGAGGGCGCCGATCTGGAGGCCGCCAAGGCGCTGCGCGCGCGCGGAGTGGTGGACCTCGCGCCGCTGGATGCCGCCGTGGAGCGCTGGGTGACGCGCTGGCTGCACACCTTCCCCGGCTGCCTGGCGAAGACGCTGGAGGCGCTGCGCCGCCACAAGCTGGACCTGTGGCACCGCCACCGCGAGGGCGACCGGCTGTGGATGGCTCAGAACATGGTGACCGAGGCCGCGGCCGGCTTCCGCGCCTTCGCGCAGGGCACGAGGGAGCGACGCACGGTGGACTTCGTGGAGTTGCGCCGGCGCCTCGCACGCGGCGAGCCCTTCGACCAGCGCCTGGTCGACGCGGTGCAGCCGCCGCGCGCGTAGGCGCCGGGCCGCGCAGCCTCCTGCCGGCTCAACGCCCGGCGAGGCGCCGGGCGATGCGGTCGGCCACGCGCAGGGCGTTGGCGTAGATGGTGAAGGTGAAGGGCACGCTGCCCGAGGTGGGCATGAACGAGGCGTCCGTCACGTAGAGGTTGTCCACCTCGTGGGCGCGGCAGTCGCGGTCCAGCACCGAGGTGGCGGGGTCGTCGCCGAAGCGACAGGTGCCCGACAGCAGGTTGCTGGAGGGACCGCCGTAGAGCGGCTGCGTGATGTTGCGGGCGCCCATGCGCTCGAGCACGCGACGCCCCTGGCCCAGCAGGAAGGTGGCCGTCTCGTGGTTGCGCGGGTGCGACACCCACGACATGCGGGCGGCGGGATCGCCCCACGCGTCCCGCACGCGCGCGTCGAGCGTCACCCGGCTCTCGCGCACCGGCAGCCATTCGCAGAACAGCTCGAAGCGCAGGTGCTTGGCGTCCCGGAACCACTGCTCGAGCCGCCGCTTGAGCGGCAGGCCCCACAGGGGCGCGCCACGCTCGGTGGCCAGCCGGTAGGCGCCGCCGATGGGGTCCGGGTGCGTGAACAGGAACGAGATGGTGCCACCCTTGCGGCGGCCCAGGCGCTCGTCCTCCACCACGTAATGGTCCTGGATGCAGCGGTGGATCCAGGGGTTGCCGTCGGCCAGCCAGGGCCAGCGCGCGCCGAACTCCGCGTAGGGGAAGTCGCCCCACGCGGCGCCGAAGGTCGTGCTGCCCAGGTGGCAGCCCACCAGCCCGCTGCCGTTGGCCAGCCCGCGCGGGTGGCGCGGGCCTGTCGAGAGCAGCATCAGCCGCGCGCTCTCCACGGCCGTCGCGGCCAGCACGAACACGGTGGCCTCGACCCGCACGCGCTGTCCCTTGGCGTCGAGGGCCTCCACGGCCACCACGCGGCCGCTGCCGTCGCTGACCAGCCTTCGCGCCGTCACCTGGCTGAGCACCGTGCAGCGCCCCGTGGCCTCGGCGCGCGGGATCCATGCGGCCAGCGAGGAGCCCTTGGCGCCCGTGGGGCAGCCGTAGCCCCCGCAGAAGCCGGTGTTCGTGCAGGCCTCGCGCCCGCCGCGCGCATCGGGCAGCACGGCGCGCGGCATCGGCACCGAGGCCATGCCCAGGTCCTTGCAGGCGGCGTCCACCTCGCGTGCGAGGCGGTGCTCCAGCAGCGGGCGCAGCGGGAAGGCGGGCGAGGAGCGCGGCTCCTGCCAGCGGTGGGCCACCACGCGGCCCGACACGCCCACCTCCTTCTCGACGCGGTCGTACCAGGGCTCCAGCTCCTCGTAGGCGATGGGCCAGTCGGCCACCTGCGCACCCGGCACCGCGCCCAGCTCGCTGCGCTGGCGGAAGTCGATGGGCTTGAGGCGCAGGAAGAAGCCCGTCATGACGTTGGAGGCGCCGCCCACGCAGACGCCGTTCCAGCCATCCTGCGAGGCCTCGTCCACCCGCACGCGGCCCTGCAGGTCGCGCGTCTCGACCACGTGCGGGTCGCGGCGCACGTCGGGCGTGAACATGTCGCGCTGCACCTGCACGATCTCGTCGCGCAGGAACTGCTCGCGGCCGTAGCGGGGGCCCTTCTCCAGCACCAGCACGCGGTAGCCGGCCTCGGCCAGCGCCGCGGCCACGGGCCCGCCGCCCGCGCCGCTGCCGATGATGCAGGCGTCGTAGCGCATGCTCAGCGGCGCTCCGGGCGCCACAGCGGCTGCGTGGGACGCGGGCCCGGCAACCCGGTGGACAGCCAGGTCCAGCCCTGCTCGCCGGGCTGGCAGCCGTGCACGGGATCGCCCAGCAGCGCCTCCAGCCCGAAGTAGAGCGTCTTGCGCAGCCAGCGCACGCCCTCGGCGTCCCCCTCGAGGCCGCGCAGCACCTCGTCCTGTGCCTCCGGCGGCAGGGCGGCGAAGCCGGTGGCGCCTCGCTCGCGGGCGCGCGCCTCCAGCACGGGGACGCCGGCGAGGATGGGGTCGCGGTGGCGCTCGGGCGCCAGCTCGGGCTCCGCGAGCACGCGGTCGAGGTAGCCCACCGCGTTCACCTCGCGCGCCCCGGGCACGCCGGGCTCGCTGGGGATGAGGCGTTCGAGGGCCGCGGCGAGCACCGCCCACTGCGTGGCGTCGAGCGTCACCCGCGGGGCGCCCCAGGGCGTGGGCGCAAGCAGCCGGCGGCGCAGCGGGTTGCCCAGTCCCTCGAGCCACACGCCCGACACGCCTGCCGCGAGCCCCGTGCCGGCCGCCCAGCGCAGCAGGTCGCGCCGTGCCACGCCGCCGCGCCCCGCCTCGTCCGGGGGCGCTCCAGGGCCGTGGGCGGAGGTGGGGTCCATGCGCGGCTCCCGGCCGGCCCGCGCCGGCCTGCTGATCCTAGCGCTCCCGGCGCGGCGATGCGGGCGTGCGGCCCTCCAGGATCTCGACCACGGCCTCGGCCACGCCCGTGGCGGAGGCCGGGTTCTGTCCCGTGACCAGCCGCCCGGAGACGGCCACCATCCACTCGAAGGCCGGCGCCTCCACGAAGCGGGCGCCGCGGGCGCGCAGCGTGCCCTCCAGCGCGAAGGGCACCACCTTGTCGAGCTGGACGGCCGCCTCCTCCTCGTCCGTGAAGGCGCTGACGGCCTTGCCGGCCACGAGCAAGCGGCCGTCGGAGAGGCGCGCGTTGACCAGTGCCGCGGGGCCGTGGCACACGGCGGCCACCACGCCGCCGCGCTCGTAGACCGTGCGCACCAGCGCCTGCACGCCGGGGTCGTCGGGCAGGTCCCACATCGTGCCGTGGCCGCCCGCGAAGAACACGGCGTCGTAGCGCGAGGCGTCCGCGGCGGCGATGGACGTGGTGGCCTCGGTGCGCGCCACCCACGCCGGGTCGGCGAGGAACGCGGCGTTGACCGGGTCGCTCCGGTCCACGCCGTCCATGGGCGCCTTGCCGCCGCGCGGCGAGAGCAGGTCGATCGTGTAGCCCGCCGCCTCGAACACCTTCCACGGGTGGGTGGCCTCGCTGAGGAAGAAGCCCGTGGGCTTGCCGGTGCTGCCCAGCCGGTCGTGGCTGGTCAGGACCATCGCGACGCGTCGCGCCGGGCCCGCCGGCGCAGCGCCGGGGCGCACGGGAGCAGGCCGCGCGCAGGCTGCCAGCGGCAGCACGCAGAGCAAGCAGATTGCCAGGGAGCGCCACGCACGGCGCGACGACGGGTTCATGCACATGCGCGCAGTGTAGGGCGTCGGGGCAAGGGCGCCCCCAGCGCGCCGCCCGGGGGGAGCGCTCAGCGCGCGCTGGCGTCGCCGCGGCGCGCGGCCTGCGCGAGCCAGGCGAGGTACGCTTCCGCGCCCTGCTCGGGCGCCAGCACCAGCCCCTCGGGCACCTCGTAGGGGTGGTGCTCGCGCAGGGCCTCGCACAGCGCGGGGAGGCCGGCGGCCGTGGTCTTCACCAGCAGCAGGCTCTCGGGCTCGTCGTGCACCTGCCCGTCCCAGCGGTAGATGCTGCGCAGGCCCGGCACCACGTTCACGCAGGCAGCCAGGCCCGCCTCGACCAGCCGGCGCGCCAGCACGTGGCCCTCGCCCGGCGGTGCGGTGCAGAGCACGATGCGGGCATCGGGGGCAGGCACGAGTCGCATGCCGGCCGGGATACGGCGCGGGCCCGGGGCGCGCAACCCCCGTCCCGGGCGCGCGGCACCGTAGGGTGAGGCCTTCCCGCAAGGATCCACGCCATGTGCGGCATCGCAGGCAGGCTCGGAGCGCCTCGGCCCGGCTTGCCGGGCCTGCTGGCCGAGGCCCTGCAGCGGATGGCGGCGCGCGGGCCCGACGGCGAGGGGCGTGCCGAGGCCCAGGTGGGCGAGCAGGTGCTGCACCTGGGCGCCCGGCGCCTCGCGCAGGTGGACGTGCGGCGGGCGGCCCAGCCCGTGCACCGGCCCTCGGGTGCGCTGCTGGCGTGGAACGGCGAGGTCTACAACCACGCCCTGGTGCGACGCAGCCTGGAGGAGCGCGGCGCACGTTTCACGACGCAGGGCGATGGCGAGGTGCTGGCCGCCCTGCTGGAGGTGGAGGGACTGGCCGGGCTCGCGCGCGTGGAAGGGTCCTTCGCCTTTGCCTTCCTCGCCGGGCCCGAGGGCCCGCTGTGGCTGGGCCGCGACGCCCGCGGCGTGCGGCCGCTGGTGGTACATGCCACGCCGCACGCGGTGTGCTTCGCCAGCACGCTGGAGGGGCTGCGTCCGCTGCAGCAGGGGCCGTGGGAGCCCGACCTGCAGGCGCTGGAGGACGTGCTGCGCGACGGCGTGGTGGCGGGCGAGCGCACCGCCGTGCAGGGCGTGACGCGCGTTCCGCCCGGCTGCGTGCTGGAGGTGGACCGCAGGCTGCAGGTGCGCGAGCACCGCATCCCGCAGCGCCCGCGGGCCGGCGAGGGGCCGTCGGGCGCTGCCGGCGCCGACGCCGTGCTGCGTGCGTTGCGCGAGGCCGTGGAGGCTCGCCTCGTGCTCGAGCGCCCGGCGGCGCTGCTGCTCTCGGGCGGCGTGGACAGCGCGCTGGTGGCCGCGCTCTGCGCATCGACGCAGCGCCTGCCCTGCTACACGCTCGCCTTCCCGCACCACGCGGCGCAGGACGAGTCGTCGCGCGCGGCACGCACGGCGCAGCGGCTGGGCCTGCCGCACGAGGTGGTCGCCTGCCCTGCCGACCCCACGGCGTGGGTGCTGGGCGCTGCGCAGGCCTTCGACGAGCCCTTCGCGGACGCCAGCGCGGTGCCTGCCTGGGCGCTGGCGCGCGCCGTGGGTGCGCAGGCCCGCGTGGCACTCACGGGCACGGGCGGCGACGAGGTCTTCGGCGGCTACCGCCGCTACGGCGCACTGCGCTGGGCCCGCGCCGCCGGGCAGCTGCCGGGCTGGCTGCGCCGGCCGTTGCGTCGCGCCTTGCGGCGACCGGCCCCGCAGGCCGCCCGGCTGCTGGGTGCCGCCGACGACGCACGCGGGACCTACCGCGGGCTGCTGCGGCTGCAGGACGAGCCGGCCCTCGCGGCCCTGCGGGGCCCGCGCCTGCGCGAGGCGGCGTGCGCTCGCCCGGCGCCGCGCGAGGTGGGCAGCGCACCGCGCACGGCCGCCGAGGCCATGGCCGACGACCTCGCGCGCTACCTCCCCGACGACCTGCTGGTGAAGGAGGACCGTGCGCTGATGGCCTGGGGCGTGGAGGGCCGCCATCCCTTCCTGGACTGCCGCGTGCTGCAGGCGGCTGCCACGGTGCCCCTTGCTCCCTCGTCGCGCGCGCGCGCCACCAAGCCGCTGCTGCGTGCGCTGGCGGCACGGCTGGTGGATGACGACCTTGCGTCCGTGCGCAAGCAGGGCTTTGCCTTCCCCGTGGATGCGCTCTACCGCGGACCGCTGCGCGCGCTCGCTGCCAGCGTGCTGGGCGAGCGGCGCGCCCGCGAGCGCGGCCTGCTGGAGCCGCAGGCCGTGGAGGCACTGCTAGCCCAGCACGCCGCCGGCACGCAGGCGTGGGGGAGCGTGATCCACGCCGCGGTGATGCTCGAGCTGTGGTGCCGTCGCGCGCTGGACGGCCGGCCCGAGACGGTCGCCTAGCCTCCCTCGCGCACGAGCGTGGCGAAGTACCAGATCGGGCCCGGCGTGATGGCATCGAGCGTCTCGGGCGCGTGTCCCGGCTGCTCCAGCCGCAGGCGCCAGGCGCGC
Source organism: Planctomycetota bacterium (assembly GCA_964228555.1). Lineage (GTDB taxonomy): Bacteria > Planctomycetota > PLA2 > PLA2 > JAEUHO01 > CAXQZU01. The sequence goes on along the minus strand of CAXQZU010000052.1, from coordinate 123,370 downwards.
ATGGGCAGGTCGGGCATCACCAGGCGCCCCTGCGCATCCGTGGTCCACGCGGGCGCGTCGGGCGCCTCCACGGGCGCGGGGCCCTCGTCCGTGGGCACGGCCGTCACGCGCACGCCTGCGAGCGGCACGCCGAAGGGCGTGCTCACCTGCAGGCGCAGCGTAGCCCCGGGCAGCAACCTCAGCTCCACGTCCTGCATGGGGTTGCGCGCCTCGGTGGCGCGCGCGGCCCAGGCCTTGCCGGGCGCGTGCGCCAGCACCTCGCAGGGGCCGGCGGGCAGCGGGCCCACGCGCGCGCGGCCCTCGGGGTCGGTGCGTGCCGACACCTCCACGCGCACGCCATCCAGCACCACGCGCGCACGCACCTCGGCGTCGCGCACGGGGCGGCCGCGGCGGTCCAGCACCAAGACCGGCACGCGCACGCCGGCCTCGAGGGCCACCTCGCGCGCGCCGGCGGCCTCCTGCGCATCGATGCGCAGCACGGCCGGCGCATGCTGGCCGCTCTCCAGCACCACGGTGGCCGGTGCATCCGCCGGGGCCACGAAGCGCACGCTGCCGTCCCGCGCCACCTCCAGCCGCTCCAGCACGCCACGGCCCTCGCCCGGCGCCCCCCGGCCCGCCGAGGCGTAGCTGGCCTGGGCCGAGCGCAGTGCGACCGGCAGGCCCTCGGGCGCGCGGGCCGCCAGGGTGAAGGCGCGCCCGCGGTCGGCGAGCACCACCTCGCGCGTGCCGGGCTCGAAGGCCATGTCGGTGAGCGGACGGCCCTCGGCCTGCACGGTGAGGCGCGCGCCACGCAACGCCGAGGACGCCACCTGCAGCTCGACGCGGGCCGGCCGCGGCGTGGGCGCGCGCACGGCCTCCCACAGCAGGCGCCCGTCCTGCGCCACCAGCCGCGCCGCGAGGATGGGGGTCTCGGCCCGCGTGCCGCCGTCCAGGAAGGGCGTCCAGAGGGTGGCGAGCGGGCTCAGCTCCACCCGCACTTCCGCCGAGGCCTGCGGATGCACCCACGCCTCGGCCGGCGCGTGGCCCTCGGCCGTCACCGACAGCGGCGTGAGCGTGGAGAGGCCCGGCAGCGAGAGGTGCCCCTTCTCGTCGGTGCTGCGCGCGGCCAGCTCGTCGCCGAGGCGTACCTCCGCACCGGCAATCGGCGTGGCTGTGCCGGCGCGGAGCACGGTGAGGGTGACGCTGCGCGGGCCCAGGCGCGCCGGCAGCGCGGCCGAGGGCAGGGCCACGCGCCACGTGGGCGCCGCATCGGAGGCCGGCGGCGCAGGGTGGTTGAGCACGCTGTCCGCTCCCCAGCGCAGCGTGAAGCCGCGCTGCTGGTAGCCCGCGTCGCGCAGCAGCACGCGGTCGCCGCCTCGCTCCGGGCCCTCGGCCTGCCCGCCGTCGGCGGGCGTGGTGCGCCAGCCGCCGGCGTCGCTGCCGCTGGCCAGGCGCACGCGCATCGTCACGCCCTCGCGCGGCGTCCAGTCCGGCTTCCACCCCTCGGCGCGCGCCAGCAGCGCGGGGTCACTGCCCTCGGCGCCGTCCAGCCGCCGGAAGCCGCCCTCGCCGCCCGCGCCGGGCCAGCCCCCGGGCAGGCACCGGTGCATCTCCAGCAGCACCACGAGCGCCAGCACGGTGCCCAGCAGCAGGCCCAGCCGCACGGGGGCAGCGCGCGCAGCAGCAGGGCGTCGCGGGGCGGGATCGGGCATGGTCGGGCCGGGTCCTGGTCGTGTCATGCGCCGTGCGCGCGCACAGCCTACGCGAGCGGGCACCGGACTGGCGGCGTCCGGGGGCCCCCCGGAGGCGGGGCCGTATGCTCGCCGCCCGGAGGTTCCGTGCCCAGCGACCTGCGCCAGCGACTTGCCGACGGGCCCGTCATCTGCGACGGCGCCATGGGCACGATGCTGTACGCGCGCGGCGTGTACATCAACCGCTGCTACGACGAGGTCACGCTCACGCACCCCGACCTCGTGGGCGAGGTGCATCGGCAGTACGTGCAGGCCGGGGCCGAGGCCCTCGAGACCAACACCTTCGGCGCCAACCCGGTCAAGCTGGCGCGCCACGGGCTGGAGGACCGCCTCGAGGAGCTCAACGTGCGCTCGGTGGAGATCGCACGCGCCGCGGCGGGCACCGCCGTGCACGTGCTGGGCGCGATGGGACCGCTGGGCCTGCGCATCGAGCCGTGGGGGCCCACCAGCCGCGCGGAGGCCAAGGCCTGCTTCCTGCGGCAGGCGCGCGCCCTGGTGGGTGCGGGCGTGGACGGCCTGCTGCTGGAGACCTTCGGCGACCTGCAGGAGGCCCTGGCCGCGCTGGACGCCGCGCGCGAGGCCGGCGGCGGGCTGCCCGTGCTGGTGCAGATGACGGTGGACCGCGACGGCTGCAGCCTCTACGGGACCACGCCCGAGGTGTTCGGCCCGGCGCTGGACCAGGCTGGCGCCGACGCCATCGGCGTCAACTGCAGCGTGGGTGCGCACGCCATGCTCAACGTGCTCGAGCGCCTCTCGCGCGTCACGGGCAAGCCGTTGACGGTGCAGCCCAACGCCGGCGCGCCGCGCAACGTGGACGGGCGCATGCTCTACCTCTGCACGCCCGACTACCTCGAGAAGTTCGCGCGTCGCTTCCTCGAGGCCGGGGCGCGCCTGCTGGGCGGTTGCTGCGGCACCACCCCCGACCACATCCGGGCGCTGGCCAAGGCCGTCAAGCGCACCCGCGCCGCGCTGCGTGCGACGCCGGTGCGCGAGCCTGCCGCCGCCGCACCGGCCGTGCCCACCGGCCGCGAGCCGCCGCCGCTGGAGGCGCGCTCGGCGCTGGGACGCGCGCTGGCGCGTGGCGAGCGGCCGTTGCTGGCCGAGCTCACGCCGCCGCGCGGGTGCGACGCCTCGGCGGTGCTGCAGCGCGCTGCGCGCCTCAAGGGCATGGGCGTCACGTGCATCAACATCCCGGACGGCGCGCGGGCCAGCGCGCGCATGAGCCCGCTGGCGCTGGGCGCGCTCATGCAGCGCGACGTGGGCATCCCGCCGGTGCTGCACTACTGCTGCCGCGACCGCAACCTGCTGGGCATGCAGGCCGACCTGCTGGGCGCTGCGGCGCTGGGCATCCACGACCTGATCCTGATCACGGGCGACCCGCCCATCCTGGGCGACTACCCCGAGGCCACGGCCGTCTTCGACATCGACGCCATCGGGCTGGTCAACCTTGCTGCGCGGCTCAACCGCGGGCTGGACCCCGGCGGCAACGACATCGGCCCCTCGCCGGGCTTCGTGATCGGCGTGGGCCTCAACCCCACGGCCAGCGACATGGAGCGCGAGCTGTCGCGCTACCGCTGGAAGGTCGAGGCCGGCGCTGACTATGCCGTCACGCAGCCCGTGTTCGACATCGACGCGCTGGACCGCTTCCTCGACCGCCTGCCGGGCCGGCGCATCCCGGTGCTGGCCGGCATCTGGCCGCTGCAGAGCCTCAAGAACGCCGAGTTCCTCAACACCGAGGTGCCGGGCGTGAAGGTGGCCGACCGCGTCATGGATCGCATGGCGGCCGCAGGCGACGCTGCATCGCAGCGCGCCGTGGGCCTCGAGATCGCGCTGGAGATGGTCGCCGCGGTGCGCGACCGCACGCAAGGCGTGCAGGTGAGCGTGCCCTTCGGCCGCGTCGAGTCGGTGGCGGCGCTGGTGGAGGCGGTGCGCGCCTAGCGCGGCACGCCTGGAACAGGGCCTAGAACAGCGGCGCCCACATCGAGCCGGCCAGGCTCTTGCGTGCGATCGCGGCCAGCGCGCTGCGGTCGGCCTCCGCGGCCTCGGCGATGCGGCGCGCGTGGTAGACGGCCGCGCCGCCGCGGTCGGCCTCGCGGGCCAGCGGCGTGCCCGGCACGGAACTGCTCACGCGGCGCAGCTCGTCGCGGGCGCGGTCCAGCTGGCCCTGCCGCAGCAGGTCGAAGGCCTGCGCCAGCGCGCGGCGCGCGGCGGGCTCGTCCATCACGACGGGCGCGATGGCCGCCGGGTCGGGGGCGGCCAGCGGCTGCGGCGCCGGCAGGCGCTCGGCCGAGGCGGTGACGGGGGCCGGCGGCGCGGGTGCGACGGGCTCCTGCGCCTCGGGATCGGGCACGGGCCCGCCCGAGCGCACGCTGTCCTGCGGGGCGGGCGAGGGCTCGATCACGACCACCTTGGGCGTGGGGGCCGGCGGCACGGCGCGCGGCGAGGGCACGATGGGCACCTGCGCCAGCACGGGATTGCCCGTGAGCGCGTCCTGCGGCGTGGGCCATGCGTCGGCCGGGTCGCTCCACTGCGTCTCGCCGAACTCGTTGACGTAGGCCACGCGCGCGGCCGCCGGCCCGCTCACCGAGGGCTGCGCGGAGGTGCGGCGGGGCTGCGCGCGCGCCGCAGCCTCGAGGTCGGCCAGGAACTCCTGCGTGCTGCGCGGCCCCGAGAACCCGTTCACCCACGCCAGGTCGGGCGTGAAGAAGCCCGCCAGCGGCATCAGCATCGCGCCCGGCAGGTTGGCGCGCAGCGCCGCGTCGAGGCGACCGCTCTCCGGCTGGAGGATGTCGTAGACGTAGCAGACGGCCACGTCGGCGAGGCGCGCGCCCGCCTGCGGGGCCACCTCGTGCATGAAGGCCTCGCACAGCGAGCAGTCCGGCTTGGTCGTCGCCACGAACAGCAGGCGGCCGGAGGCGCGCGCCTCGGCCTGGGCGTCGGCCAGCGTGCGTCGCCAGGCCACCGGGGTCGCGACCCCGCGCACGCCCGGACCGGTGACCGCGCGGTAGGAGGGCGGCGTGGACTGCGGCGTGGCCACGGGCCGCGGCGGCGGCTTGGACCCATCGCCGCCGCTGCTGCAGCCGGCGAGCGCCGGCAGGGCCACCAGCACCGCGGCCAGCATGAGGCGGACCGGGGCGCAGGGCGGGGAGGGCAGGTGCAGCATGGAGGCTCCGGGCCAGGGGACGCGCGCGGGCGCGGCCGCCGAGGGCCACGCGTCGCCCCGCACCTATACCGCCTCGGGGCGCGCCCGCGGCGGCTGGAGGGAGGGTGGCCGCCGCCTCCGCAAGCCGTGCCCCGGCGGAAGGGCGGCCGCGGCTACGCCGCCAGAGGGCGCTTGACACCTTGTCAGGGCGCCGGGGCGCCCTCGCGGGGGTCGTGACAAGTTGTCACGAAGGCGGGTGCCTAATGGACGCACAAGTGCCTGTCCGATAATGACTTGCGCTGCTTTGGGATTGGTACGCGGTTGGCTCCTGCGCGGGCGGCAAGGAGTGCGTCGCCTTCCCGCGCGCAGTCCCCGCCGTCCCGTCGCCCTCGACTTGAGGAGAACCCCATGGGTGCCAAGCAGATCGCCTTCGACCAGGAGGCCCGCGAGAAGATCCGTGCCGGCGTGCAGAAGCTGGCGCGCGCCGTGAAGGTGACCTACGGGCCGCGCGGCCGCAACGCCGTGATCGACAAGGGCTGGGGCAGCCCCAACGTGACCAAGGACGGCGTCACGGTGGCCGAGGAAGTCGAGCTGGCCTGCCCGTACGAGGACATGGGCGCGCAGCTGGTCAAGGAGGCCGCCACCAAGACCTCCGACGTGGCCGGCGACGGCACCACCACGGCCACCGTGCTGGCCGAGGCCATCTACCTCGAGGCGCACAAGTACGTGACCTCGGGTGCCAGCGTGGCCGACCTCGGCCGCGGCATCCGCGCCGCCACGGACGCGGCCGTCGAGGCGCTCAAGAAGATGTCGCGCCAGGTCAGCAGCAGCAAGGACCACATCCGGCAGGTGGCGACGATCGCGGCCAACGGCGACGACGAGATCGGGTCGAAGATCGCCGAGGCGATGGACAAGGTGGGCAAGGACGGCGTGATCACCACCGAGGAGGGCAAGACCCTCGAGACCACCGTGGACGTGATCCAGGGCATGCAGTTCGACCGCGGCTACCTCTCGCCCCACTTCGTGACCGACCAGGAGCGCATGGAGGCGGTGCTCGAGCGCCCCTACGTGCTCGTGTTCGAGGACAAGATCAGCTCGGCCGCCAAGCTGGTGCCGCTGCTGGAGCTGGTCAGCAAGCGCGGCCGCCCGCTGCTCATCATCGCGGAGGATGTCGAGGCCGACGCGCTCGCGACGCTGGTGCTCAACAAGCTGCGCTCGGTGGTCCAGACGGTGGCCGTCAAGGCCCCCGGCTACGGCGACCGCCGCAAGGCCATGCTCGAGGACCTCGCGACCCTCACGGGCGCCAAGCCCCTGTTCAAGGACCTGGGCGTGGACCTCGAGAAGGTGGTCGTGGGCGACCTGGGCACCTGCAAGCGCATCACGGTGGACAGCGAGAACACGATCATCGTGGAGGGCGGCGGCGATGCCGCGGCCCTGAGCGCGCGCCTGCGCCAGATCCGCAAGGAGATGGAGCTCAGCGACAGCGACTACGACCGCGAGAAGCTGCAGGAGCGCCTGGCCAAGCTGGCCGGCGGCGTGGCCCAGATCGAGGTGGGCGCGGCCACCGAGGCCGAGATGAAGGAGAAGAAGGCCCGCGTCGAGGACGCGCTGCACGCCACGCGCGCGGCGGTGGAGGAGGGCATCCTCCCCGGGGGCGGCACCGCGCTGGTGCGCTGCGAGAAGGCCGTGGAGGCCCTGCTCGAGGGCGGCACGCTCGCCGGCGACCGCGCCCTGGGCGCCAAGGCGCTGCTGGACGCGCTCAGCGTCCCGCTGCGCACGCTCAGCCAGAACGCAGGCTGGGAGGGCCCCGTGGTGCTGCGCCAGGTGCGCAAGGCCAGCGGCTCGCAGGGCTTCGACGCCGTGGACGGCACCACCAAGGACATGTTCGGCGCCGGCATCGTGGACCCCACGAAGGTCGTGCGCTCCGCCCTCCAGAACGCGGCCAGCGTGGCCGCCCTGCTGCTCACCACCGACGCCCTCATCGCCAACCTCCCCGAGGAGGCGAAGGACGAGGCCGGCGGCGACGCAGGCCACGACGACTACTAGTCCCCATCCATCCCCACCCGTTCACGACCCACGCAAGGAGTTCGATCATGGCGATCCGCCCCCTGGACGACCGCATCGTCATCAAGGCCCTCGAGGCCGAGGAGAAGACTGCCGGTGGCATCCTGCTGCCCGACACCGCCAAGGAGAAGCCCCAGCGCGCCAAGGTGCTCGCGGTGGGCGAGGGCCGCCTGACCGACGACGGCAAGCGCATCCCGCTGAGCGTCAAGGCCGGCGACGAGATCCTCTACGGCAAGTACGCCGGCACCGAGATCAAGTGGAAGGGCGAGGAGCTCCGCATCCTGCGCGAGAGCGAGGTCCTGGCCCTCGTGAAGTAGCGGTCGCGACGCGACCTCCCCCCGCGCGGCCGGCCCCTGCGCCCGCGCACCCCCCGAACCCCAGCAACCCCGTGGGCGCGCGCCGCGCGCCGAGGAGCCGCAAGCCATGGCCAAGCAGTACCTCTACGACACCGACGCCCGCCAGCGCATCGCCGCCGGCGTGAAGAAGCTCGCCGACGCGGTGAAGGTCACCCTGGGGCCCTCGGGCCGCAACGTGATCTCGCAGAAGTCGTTCGGCTCGCCCGTCGTCACGCGCGACGGCGTGACCGTGGCCAAGGAGGTCGAGCTCAGCGACCCCTTCGAGAACATGGGCGCCAAGCTGGTGACCGAGGCGGCCCAGAAGACCAACGACGTGGCCGGCGACGGCACCACCTCCGCCACGGTGCTGGCCGAGGCCATCCTGCGCGAGGGCCTCAAGGCGGTGGCCGCCGGAGCCGCTCCCATCCCGCTCAAGCGCGGCATCGACGCCGCGGTGGCGGCCGTGACGGCCAGCATCGCCAAGCAGTCCCGCAAGGTGAGCACGCGCGAGCAGAAGGCCGCCGTGGCCACCATCTCGGCCAACCACGACCTGGTCATCGGCAACCTGCTGGCCGACGCGGTCGAGAAGGTGGGCAAGGACGGCGTGATCACGGTGGAGGAGGGCAAGAGCACCGAGACCGTGCTGGAGTTCGTGGACGGCATGCAGTTCGACAAGGGCTTCCTCTCGCCCTACTTCATGACGGACGCCAAGGAGCTGAAGTGCGTGCTGGAGGACTGCTACATCCTCCTGCACGAGAAGAAGCTCAGCAGCCTGCGCGAGCTGATCCCGCTGCTGGAGCAGGTCGCCCACAGCGGCAAGCCGCTGCTGCTGGTGGCCGAGGACATCGAGGGCGAGTGCCTCGCGGCGCTGGTGGTGAACCGCCTGCGCGGCGCGCTCAAGGTGTGCGCGGTGAAGGCCCCCGGCTTCGGCGACCGCCGCAAGGCCATGCTCGAGGACATCGCGACCCTCACCGGCGGGCGCTTCATCAGCGAGGACCTGGGGCTCAAGCTGGAGAGCGTGAAGCTGGCCGACCTGGGCACCGCCAAGAAGGTGATCGTGAGCAAGGACTTCACGACCATCAGCGAGGGCGCGGGCAAGAAGAAGGACATCGCGGCGCGCATCGACCAGATCCGCGCGCAGGTGGAGAAGACCACCAGCGACTACGACCGCGAGAAGCTCCAGGAGCGCCTCGCCAAGCTGCAGGGCGGCGTGGCCGTGGTGAAGGTGGGCGCCAGCACCGAGGCCGAGCTCAAGGAGAAGAAGTACCGCGTCGAGGACGCGCTCAACGCCACCCGCGCCGCGGTGGAGGAGGGCATCGTGCCCGGCGGCGGCGTGACGCTGCTGCGCGCGGCCGAGGCGCTCGACGGCCTGAAGGTGTCGGGCACCGACGAGCAGATGGGCGTGGGCATCGTGCGCCGCGCGCTCGAGGCCCCGCTGCGCCAGATCGCCGCCAACGCCGGCGAGGACGGCAGCGTGGTGGTGGACGAGGTGCGCAGCGCCGGCGGCGCCAAGGGCTGGGACGCCAAGGAGCGCCGCTTCGTGAACATGTTCGACGCGGGCATCGTGGACCCGGCCAAGGTGGTGCGCTCGGGCCTGCAGAACGCGGCCAGCATCGCCGGCCTGATGCTCACCACCGAGACGCTCATCACCGAGCTCAAGGACAAGAAGAAGGCCGCCGCCGACGCGCAGGTCTAGGATCGCAGGTCCCGCTGGGGGCGTGAGGGTCCCGGGCACGCACGCCCGGGCCCGCCGCCCGGAGACGCCGCCGCGCCCGCATGGCCGACAAGCGTGACTACTACGAGGTGCTGGGCGTCGCGCGCGAGGCGTCGGCCGACGACATCAAGGCGGCCTACCGCAAGCTCGCGCTGAAGAACCACCCGGACAAGAACCCGGGCGACAAGGCGGCCGAGGAGCGCTTCAAGGAGGCCGCCGAGGCCTACGAGGTCCTGTCGGATGCCGACAAGCGCGCGGCCTACGACCGCTACGGCCATGCCGGCGTGGGCGGCGGCGCGGGCTTCCAGGACGTGCGCGACATCTTCGGCGCCTTCGGCGATGACCTCGCCAGCGAGCTGTTCGGGTCCTTCTTCGGGGGCGCGGGCGGCCGGCGCGGCGGGCCGCTGCGCGGGCGCACGCTGCGCGTGGAGATCGTGCTCTCGTTCGACGAGATGGCGCGCGGCGTGGCCAAGACGATCACGCTCAAGCGCAACGAGGCCTGCGGCACATGCCGCGGCACGGGCTCGCGCGACGGCTCCCGGCCGGTGGCCTGCGCCACCTGCCGCGGCCAGGGCCGCGTCTCCGTCAACCAGGGCTTCTTCGCCATCGCCCGGCCCTGCCCCCGCTGCGCCGGCGAGGGGCTGGTGGTGGAGAACCCCTGCGCCGCCTGCCAGGGCGCGGGACTCGCGCCGCAGAAGCGCGAGATCGCGCTGCAGGTGCCCGCGGGCGTGCCCGACGGGGTGATCCTGCGCGTCTCGGGCGCGGGCGAGCACGGCCCGCGGGGCGGCCCCGCCGGGGACCTCAACTGCGTGATCCGCGTGCAGTCGCACCCGCTCTTCGAGCGCTCGGACGACGATCCCTCGGACCTGTTCGTCACCGTGCCCGTGCCGGTGGCGCTGGCGGTGCTGGGCGGCAAGGTGGATGTGCCCACGGTGGCGGGCCAGGCCGTGAGCGTGGCGCTGGAGCCGGGCACCGAGCCGGGCCACATCCTGCGCGTGAAGGGCGAGGGCCTGCCGCGCATGCAGGGCGGGGGCCGCGGCAGCCTGTTCGTGCGCGTGGCCTACGACGTGCCGCGCGCGCCCGGACGTGCGCTGCGCAAGGCGCTGGAGGCGCTGCGCGAGGCCGAGGCAGGCGAGGTGGGCCCCGCCCGCCGGCGCTTCGAGGACGAGGTCAAGCGCCTGCAGCGCAAGCCGCGCTAGGTCCCGGTGGATGCCATGACCAACCCCGACACGCCCGCTCCCGAGCCCGCCCCCGCCGCCGAGGCCAGCCCGCCGCCGCTGCCCAGCCCGGCCGAGCTGGAGGCGCTGCGCGCCGAGGCCGCGCAGGTCCCCGCGCTGGAGGACCGCCTCAAGCGCGCGCAAGCCGACTTCGTCAACGAGAGCCGCCGCATCCAGCGCCAGGCCGAGCAGGACCGGCGCTTCGCGGTGGAGGGCCTGCTCAAGGACCTGGTCAGCGTGGTCGAGAACCTGGACACCGCGCTCAAGGCCGTGTCCGACGCCGGCCCGCTCAAGACCGGCGTGGAGATGGTGCTGGCGGAGCTGGAGGCGCTGCTGCGCCGCCACGGCGCGGAGGTGTTGCGCCCCGAGGGCCAGCCCTTCGACCCGCTGCACCACGAGGCGCTGTCGATGGTGGAGCACCCCACCCTGCCGGCCGGTCACGTCGCACAGGTGCTCAGCCCCGGCCTCTCGCTGCACGGCCGCAACGTGCGCCCGGCCCGCGTCACCGTCGTGCGTGCACCGGCGGCGCCCGCCGCCGAGCCCGCCGCGCGCCCCGAGGCCTGAGCATGCCCACCTACGATTACGTCTGCGCTGGATGCGGTCACGCCTTCGAGGCCTTCCAGGAGATGAGCGCGAAGAAGCTGCGCACCTGCCCCAAGTGCAGGAAGCCGCGGCTGGAGCGGCAGGTGGGCACGGGCGCGGGCCTGATCTTCAAGGGCAGCGGCTTCTACATCACGGACTACAAGAAGAGCGGCGACGCGGGCAGCCAGCCGGCCGAGGGTGCTGGCGGCAGTGGCGCCGGGGGCTCCTCGACGGGCAGCAGCGCGCCGTCGGGCAGCGGCGCGGGGGCGGCCAGCCCGCCCGCACCCGTCGCGCCGACGCCGCCCGCGGGCGGCACGAGCAGCGCAAGCGGCGCCAGCAGCACGAGCAGCACGAGCGGCAAGGGCGGCTCGCGCGGCAAGGGCGCGGCCGGCCACAAGGGTGGGGGACGCAAGGCCTAGGCCTGCGCGCGTGCCCGAGGGGCTATCCTTGGACCGTGCCCCAGCCGCCCCTCCACGCCCAGCCCGGTCCTGGCCTGTGCCCCTCGTGCGGCGCGGCCACGGCCGCCGATGCGCCCCAGCGGCCCTTCTGCAGCGTGCGCTGCCGATGGGTGGACCTCGGCCGCTGGCTGGACGGCTCCTATCGCGTGCCGGGCCGGCCCGGCGAGGGCCTGCCCGACGAGGCCTTCGAGGCCGGCACGGGCCGGGCTGCGGCGGGGGAGCGCGATGACGACGGGCGCTGATCCCGCGCCGGTGCAGGGCCTGCCGGCACTCTGGCATGCGGCTGGACGGGCCGCCGTGGACCCCAAGAAGCGCTTGCTGGCGCTGCAGGGCGTGCTGGCCAGCGGCCCGGCGTTGCTGCTGGGCGGCTGGCTGGCCGGCCTGCTCACGCTCGAGTCGCGCGAGGCCACGCTGGCGCGGCCCCTGGCGTGGCTGCTGGAGCCGGCGGAGCGCGCGTGGCGAGGCGACCGCGACGGGGCGCTGCTCCTGGGGCTGGGCCTGCCGCTGCTGTGCCTGTCGCTGGTGTGGGGCTTCTTCGGCGGCGCGCTCTCGCGCATGGCGGCCGTGGACCTCGCCGGTCGCGGCCGCGAGCGTGGCACGCTGGCGCTGGGCTTTGCGCGCCGCCGCCTGCTGGCGCTGTGGGGAGCGCCCTTCCTGTGGCTGGGCGCCCTCGTGGTGCCGCTGCTGCTGGCGTGGCTGGCCATGGCGCTGGCCGGCCTGCCGGGCCTCGCGGGCAGCGCGCTGCTCGCGCCCGCGATCCTCGCCGTGGCGGCCCTGTGCTTGCTGGCCGTCGTGGGCACCTCGCTGGTGCTGGGCTGTGCCTGCCTGGCCCGACCGGCCGTCGCGGCCGACGACGCCGACCTGTTCGACGCGGTGACGCGCTCGGTCACCTACGCGTGGTCGGGCCTGCCGCGGCTGGCCGGCGTGCGCCTCTGGTTCCTCTCCGGCGTGCTGCTCGGCAGCGGCTGGCGCCTGCTGCGCAGCGTGCTGGCCGTGGGCCTGGGGCTGTGGGCGCTGGAGCGCGGCCTGGGCGCAGGGCGCCTGCAGGACCTGCTCGCGCTGCTGGGATCGGGCGAGGGCCTCGTGATGGAGATGCGCACGCGGCCGTGGGGCGACGTGGCCGGCGCGCTGGCGCTGGGCCTGTCCGCAGCCACGCTGCTGGCGCTGTGGCTGGCCGACCTCGCCAGCCGGCTGGCCTGCGCGCGCGTGGCCACCTACCTCGTGCTGCGCCGGGCCGTGGATCGCGTCGAGCTCGCGCGCCTGGCCACGCCGCCCGGCGAGAGCGGCGCGCAGACGGCGCAGGAGGCGGGCTTCGAGGAGGTGGGACGGGTGGGCTCGCCGTGAGCGCCGTCCCGGGGCCGCACGGGCCCGCCTCCGCGCCGCCGCCGGCTCCCTCGCGCGCCTCGGTGCCGGTGCTGGAAGTGTTCTCGAGCGTGCAGGGCGAGGGCCCGCGCGTGGGCGAGCGGCAGGTGTTCGTGCGCCTGGCGGGCTGCGACCTGCGCTGCGCCTTCTGCGACACGCCCGAGTCCTTCCCTCTGCCGCCGCGCGCGCGCGTGCAGGTGGCGCCGGGCGTGGAGGGAGACCAGTGGCCTGCCAACCCGCTGGCCTTCGAGGCCGTGCTCGAGGCGGTGGCTCGGCTGGACCAGCCCCGCGGCCTGCACGCCGCGGTGAGCCTCACGGGCGGCGAGCCGCTGCTGCACCCGCACGCCGTGGCGGCGCTGGCGCGAGGCGCGCGCGCGCTGGGCCTGCGCGTGCACCTGGAGACAGGCGGGCACCGCCCGGGCGCGCTGGCCCACGTGCTCGATGCCCTCGACGAGGTGACGCCGGACCTCAAGCTGGCCAGCGCGACGGGCGAGCCCACGCCGTGGGAGGCTCACGCGGACACCTACAGGCTGCTGGCGGCGGCGGGCAAGGCGCTGGCGGTGAAGGCCGTGGTGGCGGGCGCCACCGGGGCCGACGAGGTGGAACAGGCGGCGCGCTTCGCGGCGCAGCACCTGCCCGCCACGCCGCTGGTGCTGCAGCCGGTGACGGCGCTGGCGGGGGGGCCGGCTGCGCCCGCCGCGATGCACCTGCTGGTCCTGCATGCGGCCGCGCGCCGGGTCCACCCCGACGTGCGCGTGATCCCGCAGGTGCACCGCCTGCTGGGCGTGCGCTGAGGCAGGCACCCGGCTAGCATCCACGCCATGCGCGTCGCCCCGTGGGTGCTGCTGGGCTGGGCGGCTACGCTGGCCGGCGCCTATGCCTGGGGCCGCACGCAGGCGCCGCCCGCTCCCGAGCCGCTGCTGGTGTCGCCGGCGGCCGACATGCCGCGCACGGCGCCCGCCGCCCCGGCGCCCACGCTGGCGGCACCGTCCGCGGCCGAGCCCGAGGCCAGCCCCGCGCCGCGCCTCGCCGCTGCACCGGTCGCGCCGCGCCCGGCGCCGGCGGCCGCGCCCGCCTCCACGCAGCTGGTGCTGCCGCCCGTGCGCGTGGTGCCGGCCTCGGACCCGCTCGAGCTGGACGACGTGCAGGAGGTGGGCGTGGCCTTCGAGCGCCTGCTCGCGTACGCCGCCGCGCAGCTGGGCGCCGGCACCGAGGGCCACCGTGCGCTCTACCGCCAGCTGGGCCTGGTGATGGGGCGCAACGGCCGCCTGCGTGCGCTGGTGCACGACGAGGAGCAGGCGCTGCCCTTCGCCTACCCCATGCTGCGCTTCGTCGTCGAGCGCGACGCGCAGGTGCTGGCCATGCTCGAGACCTTGCTGGAGACGGCGGCGCGCGATCCCGGCTTCTACCGCCAGGACGAGAGCGACGACGTCATGGAGATGTTCGTGCAGGGCGTGGGCGTGGTGGCCGGCGGCGTGCTGGACGCCGCCCAGCGCGAGCGGCTGGCGGGCTACGTGCGCGCCATCCTGGCCCAGCCCGAGGCCGAGCAGCCCAAGTCGCTGCGCGGCGTGCGCAGCGAGCTGGAGCAGTTGCTGGTGGCCTGGCTGCCGCAGTCGGGCAGCGCCGAGTCGCTGGCGCGGCTGCGCGCCGGCGGCATCGCGCCGCGCGAGGCCATGCGGCTGCTGCGGCGCCTGTCGCCCGCCGAGCGCGCCACGCTGGACCTGCCCGCGTTGCTGGGCCCGTGGCTGGCGGCCGGCGAGGTGGCCGTGGCGTGGGAGGCCGGCAGCCTCAGCCTCTCGGCCGAGGAGGTCGAGGCGCTCGACCGCTGGGCGCTGCGCGGGATGGGCGAGGCCACGCTGCCCGAGCACGTCACGCTGGGCTGGCTGTCGAGCACGCGGCGGCGCGAGTGGCAGTCGGCGCGGCCCTTCGTGCTGCGCGCGCTGGGGCAGGGCTCGCCGGTGGCCGACCGGGCCGCGGTGCTGCTGCGCCACCTGCGCGTGAGTGCCGAGGAGGCCGAGCCGCTGCTGGCCGGTGCCGCGATGGACCCGGCCGTCCGCGAGCGCGTGCTGCGCGACCTCGCGCGCTGAGGCCGCCCGGGCGCTGGCGCAACAGGCAGCCGCCCCGCGCCTTGCCCGTACCGTGGCAGGGATGCCCGCCCGCCGTCCCCCGCGCCGCGCCGCTGCGCCCAAGGCCGCCCCCAAGGCCGCACCCAAGGCTGCCCCCCAGGCCGGCCGCAAGGCCGCCCCGCGCGCCGCCCGCGCCACCCCCGCGCCCGAGGCCAAGGTCAGGGCGAAAGCCAAGGCCAAGGTGAAAGCCAAGGCCAAGGTGAAGGTGCCGGCCAAGGTGAAGGTGCCGGCGAAGGCGAAGGCGGCCTCCGCACGCAAGGCTGCCCCCAAGGCCACCCCGAAGCCTGCGCCCAAGGCCACCTTGCGGGTGCAGCCCGAGGAGAAGGCGAAGCCGAAGCCGTCGGCGATGTCCCTGCCGCCCGCCGCGTCGCGCGCCAAGGTGCCCACGCCGCCGGCCGCCGAGCCCACGGCGCCCACGCCCGACGAGGCGACGATCGAGCGCGAGGCGCGCCGTCGCTACGAGGAAGACGGCCCCGACGAGCCCGCGCCGGGTGACGAGGAGCAGGACGAGGCCTTCGACGCCGACGACGATGAGGGCGGCGACGACGCGGATGGCTCGTGGGGCCCGGCGCATGACGAGGATGACGACGATGCGCTCTACGAGGGCCAGCAGCCCCCGGCCGGTGCGGTGGAGGAGGAGCCCGACACGCTGGAGCGCGACCCGCACGCGCGCCCGCCCATCGTGGCCATCGTGGGCCGGCCCAACGTGGGCAAGAGCACGCTGCTCAACGCGCTCTCCGGCTCGCGCATCTCGATCGTCGAGCCCACGCCCGGCGTGACGCGCGACCGCGTGGGCGTGCTGTGCACGCTGGCCGACCGCACGGTGGAGCTGGTGGACACGGGCGGCGTGGGCATCGTGGACGCGCAGGGCCTGGGCGAGCACGTCGAGGGCCAGGTGGCGCGCGCCATCCAGCAGGCAGCCGTGATCCTCTTCGTCTTCGACGCGCGCGAGGGCCTCACGCCGCTGGACGAGCGCGTGGCCGGCATGCTGCGCCGCGCCACCTCGCGCGTGATCCCGGTGGCCAACAAGGCCGAGACCACGAAGGTGGCATGGAACGTGGGCGAGATCGAGGGCCTCGGCTACGGCGAGGCCGTGCTGGTGAGCGCGCAGGAGAAGACCGGGCTGGACACGCTGGAGGAGGCCGTGGCCTCGCGGCTGCCCGCCGGGCCCACCACGCCGCGGCGCCTGCCGCCGCCCGAGATGAAGCTGGCCATCGTGGGCCGCACCAACGCAGGCAAGTCCTCGCTGGTCAACGCCCTGCTGCGCCAGGAGCGCATGATCGTCAGCAGCGTGCCCGGCACCACGCGCGACACCGTGGACATCCGCTTCGAGCGCGACGGCAAGGCCTTCGTGGTGATCGACACGGCCGGCATCCGCAAGGAGCGCGCCGTGCAGGGCGGCGTGGACTTCTACGCGCAGCGGCGCGCCGAGCGCGCCATGCGCCGCGCCGACGTCTCGGCCATCGTGCTGGATGCCACGGCCGACATCAGCCGGCTGGACCGGAAGATCGCCGGCTACGCGCTCGAGCATCACCACCCCGTGGTGATCGTGGTCAACAAGTGGGACCTGCGCCCGCCGGACCTCGCCACCGGGCGCTACGCCCGCTACGTGCGAGCCACCCTGCGCGGGCTGGACTACGCGCCCATCGTGTTCACGACGGCCACGGACGCGCGCAACGTGGACGCGGTCGTGGACGTGGCCCGCGGCCTGTTCCGCCAGGCCAGCACCCGCGTGAAGACGGCGCAGCTCAACAAGGCCGTGCTGCGCGCCCAGACGCTCAAGGCCCCCCGTCCGTACCACGGCCGCGTGGGCCACATGTACTTCGGCGCGCAGGTCGAGGTGAAGCCGCCCACCTTCGTCATCTTCGTGAACGACCCGGCCCTGTTCGACAGCACCTACCGCCGCTACCTCGAGAACCAGTTCCGCGCGCTGATGCCCATGCACGAGGTGCCGGTGCGCATCTTCTTCAAGGCCCGCGACCGCAGCCCCTCGAAGAACCTGCTGGGCCCGCTGCCCGAGTGAGGCCCCGGGGCAGGGACGCGACCCTTGCGGGGGAGGCTGCATGGGCCTAGGGTTGCCCCATGGCTTCCCCAGGAGGATCTCCGATGCAGCTCGCCGCCGGGACCGTCATCAGCAAGGCGCTGGACATCACCACCAAGAACCTGCCCACGCTCTTCGTGATCGCGCTCGTGATCATGCTGCCCGTGGGGATCATCAACCACCTGCTCACGCCGAGCGCGTCGGACGTGCAGGGCACCTGGCAGATGGACCCCGACAGCGGGAAGGTCACGGTCTCGACCGGCCAGCCCGCCGTGGGCAAGCAACTGCTCTCGCTGGTCGTGACGATGGTGGGGCAGTCGATGGTGACGGCCGCGCTGGCCTTCGCCGTGTTCCAGGCGCTGCGTGGCCAGAAGGCGGACATCGCCGCCAGCCTCAAGAAGGGCATGGGCTTCATCCTGCCCGTCATCGGCGTCTCGATCTGCTACGGGCTGGGCGTCGCGCTGGGGATGATCCTGCTCATCGTGCCGGGGATCATCGTGGCCTGCATGTGGTACGTCTCGGTGCCCGCGGCCGTGGTCGAGTCGCTGGGCGTGGGCGCTGCCCTGAGCCGCAGCGCCGGCCTCACCAGCGGCAACCGCATGGCCATCTTCGTGATGAACCTGGTGGTCTTCCTGCTGCTGGGCCTCGTGATGTTCGCCCTCGCCGGCGTCTTCTTCAGCATGGGCGTGGTGATCGGCGTGGCCCTCTCCATCCTCGTGGGCGTGTTCGTGGCCCTCTTCGGTGCCACGCTCTCGACCGTCTGCTACCACGAGCTGCGCGTGGGCAAGGAAGGCGCCACCACCGAGGACATGGCCAAGATCTTCGGCTAGGTCGCGACGCCCGCTACGCGGGCTTCCCGGCGGGGGGGCGAACAGCCCCGCACTAAATGCCTGCGGCCTGGGCCCGCCACGGGCCCCGGAGGCCATTCTTGGCCCTGGAGGCCTGGGGTCGAACATTTAGTGCGCGGCCCAAGGCCATTTCTGGCCTCGAGAGGGACTACGCAGCGCAAGGGACTTTCGTCCCTATGCCCGCCAAGGCCGGGTGCCCGCGGCACGGTCGCCTGCGCGCATCGAGGGCGCGTAGCCTCGGGTCATGCCTCGCCGCGTGCTGATCGTGCTGGTCCTCTGCGCGGCCATCGGCCTGCGGCCCTGTGCGCCGTCGTGGGCGGCGGACGACGTGCCCGCCGCCACCACGCTGGGCGGTGCGCCGGCCAGCGTGGTGCTTCCCGCGGGCTGGACGACACGCGAGGAGGCGCCGGCCAGCGGCCAGTGGCGGCTCGTGCTGGTCGCGCCGTCGGGGCATGCGGGTCGCGTGCTGGCCGAGGCGCGCGTGTTCCCCGTGGAAGACGACGACCCGCCGGCGCAGGTGCTGATGAAGGCTGCGGGCCTCGTCGCCAAGCAAGTGGGGGCGTTCGGCTTCGGCACGCCGCGCCTGGAGTCCCGCGTGCTGCTCGGGCGCGCGCTGGCCGATGCCGACCTCGAACTGCGGGCGGGGGCCACGCGCCTCGTGGGCCGCCTCTGCGTGCTGCGCGCCGGCCCCGCACTGTGGGCGATGGCGTGGTCGCTGTGCAGCGAGGATGCACCCGAGGCCCTGCGCGAGGCGGCGCGCGGCTTCGCGGGCTCGCTGGAGCCCACCGAGCCGGCCTTCGTCGAGCCCTACGGCGCAGGGCCCGATCCGGAGCGCGTGCTGGCGCAGGCGCAGGGCGAGGAGCCGGTGCGGCGCCGCCACGTCGAGGCCACGGTGGCGTGCCTGGAGGCCGCGCTGGGCCTGTCGCTGCCGCGGCTGTGGCGCGAGGAAGCGCACGCGGCGCTGGCGCAGGACGTCGCGCGCGGCGGTCCCAAGGCGCGCGCGGGCTACCGTGACGTGGCGCGCAGGCTGCACGACGCGCAGGGCCTGCCTGCCGCCGAGCGGGCGGCACTGGCGCAGCAGGCCGGGGCCCGCGTGCTGCAGGAGCTGCGGGCGCGCGCGGCGGAGGCCTACCCGCCCGCCGCACGCATCACGATGATGCTGGCCACGCTGCCCAGCGTGCCGCCGGGGCCCGCGGGCCTCCCGCTGCTGCACGCCGAGCACCTGCTCGAGTCGGCCAGCCTCGTGGCGGCCCTGGCCGCCGAGGGCTGGCCGGAGGTGGTGGGGCCCGAGCGCCGGGCGCTGCGCGAGCGCGCGAGTGCGCGCTGGGCCACGCTGGATGCCGCGGCGCAGGCGGCGTGGCTGGAGGCGGTGGCCGCCTCGCCCACGCTGGCGGCGCGCTGGCGCGAGGCGCCGCGCAGCGCCCAGCAAGCCCTGCGCGCGCAGGCCGCGCGCCTCGTCCGCCCCGCGGCCGCGGCGCAGCCGCCGCCCGACGCGCGTGCCTTGCGCGGCCTGCTGGACGCCGAGCCGGTGGCGCCTGCTGCCGCGCTCGCCGCCGTGCTGGAGGCCGAGCCCGCCGTGCTGGCCGCCTTGCTGCGCGTGCTGCCGGGCGCCGCCCCCGCGGCACAGGCGGGGCCCCGGTAGCATCGCGGGCCCCCTGGAGGCTGGCATGCGCATCCGTCCCCTCGTCGCCGTCGCGGGCATGCTCGCGTTCCTCGCCGTGCTCGTGGGCTGTGGCGATGGCGAGCCGCGCGACGCCGGGCGCCTCTCGTTGGTGCTCTCGTACGGCTCGGTGAGCCGGCCCTACATGCCCAACATGGAGGAGGTGGCCAAGCAGGTGGCCGGTGACCTCGAGGAGGCGGGCATCGCGGTGGACCTCCGGAAGCTGGAGTGGCCTGCCTACCTGCAGCGCGTGAAGAACGGCGAGCACCAGCTGGCGCTGCTGGGCTGGTCTGCCGACATCCCCGACGTGGACAACTTCCTCTACGTGCTGCTGCACAAGTCGCAGGCGCGGCCGGGCGAGGCCAGCAACATCAGCTTCTATGCCGACGAGGCGGTCAGCGGCTGGCTGGAGGAGGCGCGCTACGCGGCCGACCCCGCGGCGCGCGCCGCGCTCTACCGGCAGGCGCAGGCCAAGATCTTCGCCGACGTGCCGATGGTGCCGCTGGCCACCAGCGACCGCGTGGTGGCGCACCGGGCGGCGGTGGGGCCGGTGGGGCTGGAGCTGGTGACCCACCCCCAGCTGCGCCTGTGCGCGGCCCCGCGCGACGGGCGCATCGTGGTGGGCCGCAGCGGCGACGCGGTCAAGCTCGACCCGGCCGTGATCACGGACGGCGAGAGCAGCTTCCCCGTCGAGCACGTCTTCGACACGCTGGTGCGCTACAAGCCCGGCACCAGCGAGGTGGAGCCCGCGCTGGCGAGCGCGTGGCGCAGCAACCCCGAGCGCACGGTGTGGACGTTCACGGTGCGGCCCGGGGTGCTGTTCCACGACGGCACGCCCTGCGACGCCAAGGCCGTGGTGAATGCCTTCGAGCGCCAGCGTGACCCCAAGCACCCGCACCACAAGGGCGGCGAGTTCGCGCTGTGGCAAGACCTGCTGGGCAGCTTCGTCGAGCGGGTCGAGGCGGGGCCCGGCGAGGGCGAGGTGGTGTTCCGCTGCTCGCGTCCCGCGCCGGCCTTCTTCGTGCCCACGCTGGCCGTGTTCACCTTCTGCATCCCCTCGCCGGCGGCGCTGGACCGCCATGGCGAGGCCTTCGCGCGCAACCCCGTGGGCACCGGCCCCTACCGCTTCGTGTCGTGGCAGAGCGAGGTGGAGATCACGCTCACGCGCTTCGACGGCCACTGGGGTGGCGCGCCGGCGGTGAAGGACCTCGTGTTCCGGCGCATCCCCGACGCGGGCACGCGCGCGCAGGCCCTGCGCAGCGGGGCGATCGACCTGGCCGACAACCTCGACCTGGCCACGCTGCCGCAGCTGGAGGCCGACCCGGCCGTGCGCGTGGTGCGCGAGCCGGGCATGCACATCGCCTACCTCTCGATGAACACCCAGGCCAAGCCCTTCGACGACGTGCGCGTGCGCGAGGCCGTGGCGCTGGCGCTGGACAAGGCGCGCATCGTCAAGGCGGGCTGGGAGGGGCAGGCCCAGGTGGCGGTCACGCCCGTGCCGCCCAACCTGATGGCGCCCCCGGCCGGGCTCGTCGATCGTGCGCGCGACCTCGCGCGCGCCAAGGCCCTGCTGGCCGAGGCGCTGGCCCGCTAGGGCGACGCGCGCCGCTCCCGTAGGCTCTGCGCGTGGCCACCTACGCGCTCCGCCGCCTGCTGCTGGCCGTGCCGCTGCTGCTGGCCGTGTCGCTGATCGTGTTCGCGCTGGTCAGCGCCTTCCCCGGCGATCCCTGCCTCGTGAAGCTGGGCCAGCGTGCCACCGCTCCGGCGCTGGCCTCGTGCCGCGCCGAGCTGGGCCTCGACCGCCCGTGGCCGGAGCGCTACGCCGACTTCCTCGCCGGTGCCGTGCGGCTGGACTTCGGCAAGGACCTCTTCACGGGCGAGCCCGTGGCCGCCGTGATGGCGCAGAAGTTCGCCGCCACCGTGGAGCTGGCTGCGGTGGCGCTGCTGCTGGCCTGGCTGGTGGGCACGTGGCTGGGCACGCGCTCGGCCCTGCGCCCGGGCGGGCTCTCCGACCTCGTGGGGCAGCTGCTGGCGCTGGGCGGCACCTCGGTGCCGGTGTTCTGGCTCGGCATGCTGCTCATCCTGCTCTTCGGCGTGCGGCTGGACTGGTTGCCCTTCACCGGCTGGACGGCCAGCGAGATCGGGCCGGGCGTGCCGTACCGCACGGGCTGCCTGCTGGCCGAGTCGCTGCTGCGCGGCGAGTGGGCGGCCGCGGGCCGCGCGCTGCAGCACCTCGTGCTGCCGGCGCTCGCCCTGTGCACGATCCCGCTGGCCGTGATCACCCGCATGACGCGCAGCGCCATGCTGGAGGAGCTGGGGCGCGACTACGTCACCACGGCCC
Organism: Planctomycetota bacterium; assembly: GCA_964228555.1. Taxonomy (GTDB): domain Bacteria; phylum Planctomycetota; class PLA2; order PLA2; family JAEUHO01; genus CAXQZU01. The sequence continues at coordinate 101,750 of CAXQZU010000052.1, read as the reverse complement.
GGGCCAAGGGCCTGTCGGAGGCGCAGGTGGTGCGCCGGCACGTGCGCCGCAACGCGCTCATCCCCGTGCTGACGGTGACGGGCCTGCAGCTGGGCACGCTGCTCTCGGGCGCGGTGCTCACCGAGACCATCTTCGCCTGGCCCGGCATGGGCACGCACCTCGTCAATGCTGCGCTCCAGCGCAACTACCCGGTGATCACGGCCTCCATGCTGCTCTTCACCGTGGTGTTCACGGTCGTCAACCTCGTGGTGGACCTGCTCTACCACGCCATCGACCCGCGCCTGCGGGCGGCGAGGCCGCGATGAGCACGCGGCGCAGCGCCTGGCGACGGCTGTGGGATGACCGCGGGGCGCGCGTAGGCCTCGTGCTGGTCGGCGTCGTGGTGCTGATGGCCCTGCTGGCGGGACTCTCGCCGTGGGGCCCCAAGGAGCGCGACCCGGGCCTGTCCAGCGACCTGCGCACGCCGCCCAGCGCCCAGCACTGGCTGGGGACGGACAGCTCGGGCTACGACGTGTTCAGCCGCCTCGTCCACGGGGCACGGCTCTCGTTGCTCACCGGCTTGCTGGCGGTGGCCTGTGCGCTGCTGGTGGGCGTGCCCGCGGGCCTGGCCGCGGGCTGGTGGGGCGGGCGCGTGGACGGCTGGCTGATGCGCGTCACCGACGTGCTGCTGGCGTTCCCCAGCGTGGTGCTGGCCATCGCCATCGCCACGCTCTTCGACCGCGAGACGGCGCGCAGCACCTTCGAGCGCGTGCTGCCGGTGATTGTGGCCGTGTCGGTGGTCAGCGTGCCCAGCGTGGCCCGGCAGGTGCGGGCCAGCGTGCTGCAGGTGCGCCCGCTGGACTATGTCACGGCGGCGGTGGCGCTGGGCTGTCCCACCTCGCGCATCCTGTGGCGCCACGTCATGCCCGCCTGCCTCGCGCCCATCCTCGTGCTCTCCACGCTGGGCGTGGGCAACGCCATCCTGACGGCGGCAGGGCTGAGCTTCCTCGGGCTGGGCCCGGAGGCGCGCGTTCCCGAGTGGGGCGTGATGCTGGGCGCCGCACGCAGCCAGATCGCCAGCGCCGAGCAGTGGGTGGTGCTGCCGCCCGGACTGGCCATCGCGGCCACCGTGCTGGGCTTCAACCTGCTGGGGGACGGGCTGCGGCGCGCGCTGGACCCGCGCTCGCGCTAGCCGCCCACGGAGGGCGGCCGTCGGGCCACGCCTAGGCGTCGATGGATGCCACCCACGGCGCGATGTCGGCCAGGTCGGAAATCTTCGTGATGCCCGGCGGCGTGCGGCGCGGCCCGCGCATGCCCTCGCCGCCTACCGCCATGCGCACCTCGGGCGGCAGCCGCTTGCGCAGCTCGGCCAGCACGCGGTCGGTGGCCACGCCGCCGTGGGCCAGGCTCACGCTGATTGCCACGCCGCCGGCATGCGCCTCGACCGCCGTCTTCACGATCTCGTCGATGGGGGTGTCGGTGCCCAGGAGGCGCACGCGCCCGCCGCCCGCGACCACGCCGATGGCGGCGGTCTGCAGGCCCATGCCGTGGCGCTCCTCGGGCAACGTCGCCAGCACCACCAGCGGGCCGGTGGCCAGCTCGCCCATGCGGTCGCGCAGGGTGCGCAGCAGGTCCTCGACCACTTCCGTGAGGAAATGCTCGTGGCGGATCTCCAGCTTGCCGTCGGCCCACTCGCGGCCCACCGCCTCCATCAGCGGGGCCAGGCGGTCGCGCAGGAACGGCAGCGGCTCCATGCGGTTCCAGGCCTCGCGCAGCGAGCGGCGCAGGCGCGGCCCGTCGAAGTCGCGCACCCACTCCAGCATGCGCTCGACCAGCTCGTTGGTCTCGGCGGCACGGTTGCCCGCGGCCAGCCACTGGTCCAGCGTGGCCTCGTCCATGGCCACGATCTCGGAGGCGCGTCCACCGCGCGCCAAGGCCTCGGCCACGCGGCGCAGCCACGTCACGTCCTCCGGCCGGTAGCGGCGGTGGCCGCTGGGCCTGCGCACGGCCTCGGGCCGGCCGTAGCGCTTCTCCCACGCGCGCAGCGTGGCCTCGGTGATGCCCGTAGCCTCGGCCAGGTCACCGATGCTCAGGCCATCGTCGAGGGTCTCAGGCGAGGAAGGGGCACTGCGCTTCATGGCATCTCCGGGATTGTCGTCCGTCGGGTGGACAGGGAGTGCGGAGCGCCGCCGGCCGGGAGGCAGGCGGCGCCCCGGGGCAGGGCGTCGGGTCACTGGGGCGGCAGCACCACGCCCTCGAGGACGTGGATCACGCCGTTGCTGGCCAGCACGTCGGCCGCGACCACCTTCGTGCCGTTGACGGTCACGGAGCCGTCCTTGGCCTTGGTCACCTTCAGCGTGGCGCCAGCCAGCGTCTTGACCTCCACCGCGCCCTCCGCGAGGTCCGTCGACAGGACGCGCGTGGGCAGCACGTGATAGGTGAGCACGCGCGCCAGGGCCGGCTTGTCCTTCAGCAGGCCCTCCACCGTGCCGGCGGGCAGCGCCGCGAAGGCGGCGTCGTTGGGCGCGAACACCGTGAAGGGGCCCTTGGCCTGGAGCGCCTCGACGAGGCCCGCCGCCTGCACTGCGGCCACCAGCGTGCCGAAGGACTTGGCTGCCACGGCGGTGCCCACGATGTCCTGGCGGGGCAGGATCACGCGGTCGATCACATGGATCACGCCGTTGCTGCAGGCGATGTCGGCCTTGACGACGTTGGCGCCGTCCACCTGCACGCCGCCGCCCTGCTGCGTCACGCGCAGGTCGCTGCCCTGCACCGTGGGCGCCCAGGCCACCTTGGCTGCGTCCGCGGCCATGACCTTGCCGGCCACCACGTGGTAGGTGAGAACCTGCGTGAGCTTGGCCTTGTCGGCCAGCAGGCCCTGCAGCACGTCGGCCGGCACCTTGGCGAAGGCCTCGTCGCTGGGCGCGAACACCGTGAACGGGCCGGGGCCCTTGAGGGTCTCGACCAGGCCGGCGGCCTGCACGGCCGTGACCAGCGTCTTGAAGGCACCGGCGGCCACGGCCGTGTCGACGATGTCGGCCGTCTTGGCGGGCACTTCCTTCGCCATGGCCACGGGGCCGTGGCCACCGAAGGTCGTGAGTGCGCCAGCCAGCACGGCCAGGCACAGGGGGGCGGAGAATCGCTTCATGGGGCTCTGTCCTTGGGATCGAGGGCCGTCGGGCTGGCCCCTACGGGGCTCCCCGCACCGGCCGGTGGGGTGGAGGTACGCCCTCCATCGGGAATGATGCCCGGGGGGAGGGAAAGTTTCCAAGAAAAAATCTATACAAAGCGCACCCCAGCCCGGCCACCCGGGAAGATGACCCCACCGTGACGGCTGGCGCCCACCCTGCGGGGATGAAGCACGCACGCCTGCTCCTGACGCTCCCCCTCGTGGCGCTGGGCGCCCTGCTGCTGCCGGGCTGCCAGGCCAGCAAGGGCGACCCCACCGGCCTCACCAGCGAGGCCTTCCCTGCCCCGGACATCGGGATGGTGTGGGCCGCCGCGCACGAGGCTCTGCGCCACCAGGGCTTCACGCCGGACACCACCGAGTCCTCGGAGGCCCAGGGCCTCGTGGTCTCGCGCCACAAGCTGTCGCTGGCGCCGTTCAGCGGCCAGGGGCACCGCGACAAGGCCACCGTGCGCATCAAGCAGGACCCGGCGCGGCCGGCCTACTGGACCGCCGAGGTCAACGTGCTGCGCCAGCCCAACCTCAACATGACCGAGCCCAGCAACCCGGTGGCCGCCAGCTGGGGGGATGCCGTGCGCGTGAACGAGCTCGAGAACGTGATCCGTGCCCGCATCGAGATGGCCTTCGCCTCGCAAGGCGTGTCGGACGCCTTCCGGCGCGAGCGCGGCATGCTGCCGCGCAGCACCGAGCCGATGCACCTGGGCACGGGCAGCGCGCCGGGCTGGAAGCGCTAGCGGCTCGCGCGGCCGCGGCGGGCCGCGCTAGGCCGGGGGCGCCCGGCGCGTCGCCAGGGCCAGCCAGCGGTCGTCGGGACCGCGCGTGAACAGCAGGGTGCCCGCTGCCGGGCCCGCGAGGCGCAAGCGCCTGCGCCAGGCCTCGGCGTCGTCGGCCACGCCGCGGCAGCGCACTTCCAGCCAGCCGATGCCGTGCGTGCGCACCCAGTCCTGCAGGGCCGGCCGCGAGGGGGCCAGCACCTCCAGCACCTCCAGCCAGGTGCCGGCCAGCGCGGGCTGGGGGCGCGTGCCCAGCAGGCAGGCGATGCGCGGGTGGATGGGCGCCAGCCCGTGGGACGCGCACGCCTCGCCCACGACGCCGGCCAAGGTCAGCGACGGGTCGGGGTCCAGCAGCCAGTCGCCGGCCTTGGGCTCGCGCGCCGCGGGCCACGCGATCCCGTGGCCCGCCACGCGCTGGCCGCCGGGCAGGGCCACGGCGCAGCGGTGCGGGGCGTGCTCGAAGCCACGCCAGAGCAGGCGCCGCTCGCGGGCCTCGCCCTCCAGCGTCACCACCTCGCTCGCACGCTCCGGCGCGGGCGAGGGCCCGCCGGGCGCCACCTTCACGAGGGCGCGCCCGTAGCGCGACAGCAACGCGTCCCAGGTGCCCAGCGCCGGCGCGAACTGCGCCGCATCCCGCGTGCGCGTGCCCCCGGCACGGCGGTCGGGATCGAGGAATGCGGCGTCGGCCTCGGGCGCATCCTCCTCCACGTCCGCGCAGCGCACCTCGACGCGCGCGTCGAGGCCCAGCGCCTGTGCGTTCCAGGCCAGCAGCCGGGCGCGCGTGGCATCGCGCTCCACGGCCACCACGCGCAGGCCGTGCGTGGCGGCCGCCAGCGCATCCAGGCCGATGCCGGCACACAGGTCGGCCACGCAGGCGCCCGCGGCGAGGCCCAGCCGTCCGGCCCGCTCCAGCGCCACGGGCCAGGCGCTGGCCTGCTCGAGCGCCTCGCCGGTGAACAGCAGGCGCTCGGCGTGCGGCACCTTCCCGGCCGCGCGCTGGCGCCAGCCGTCCTGCATCAGCGCCAGCCGCACGTCCTCGCGCGAGCCCAGCGACGCGAGCGCCGCAGGACGGCGCAGGGCCTCGAGCGTGCGCACCTCGCGCGCCGCGGCCAGCAGGCGCTCGCCCCTGGACGAGGTCCACAGCGCGGCAGCATGCTCGGGCAGTCGGTCGGGCACGCGCCCGTCTTACCCCGCCTGCGGCGAGGCACTGCCGTAGGATCGCGCCCATGGCCGAGGTCCCGCAACCGCCGCTCTCCGCGCTGCCCATCCCGGGCGAGCTGCCCGGGCTGTGCCTGTTCAGCACGGTGGTGTTCCCGCTGGACGTGGTCTCGGTGCAGGTCAACCGCCCGCGCAGCCTGCGCATGATCGCGGCCCACGAGGGCGAGAGTGCGCTGGTGGCCGTCTTCTTCCCGCGCGATCCCGAGGCGCAGGATGCGGTCGAGGCGGCCGACCTGCTGCCCGTGGGCGTGGCCTGCCGCGTGATCCACCGCATGCGCATGCCCAACGACACCGTCCAGGTGGTGTTCCAGGGCCTGCGGCGCATCCGGCTGCGCGAGGTGCTGCAGAGCGAGCCCTGGCTCAAGCTCTCGGTGGAGGCGCTGGAGGAGCGCGAGCCGCGTGGCAGCGAGATCGATGGCCTCATCTACCGCTGCATGGAGATGGTGGACGCGCTGGTGAAGGCCGAGACGGGCCTGCCGCCCGAGATGGTCAACGTGCTGCGCATGAACATCGCCGGCGGCGGCCGCCTCGCGGACCTCATCGCGGCGCACCTGGGCTTCCCCGTCGAGGTCAAGCGCCGCATCGTGGGCACCGAGGGCGTGCGCGAGCGCCTGCAGCTGGTGGAAGAGGTGCTGCAGGAGCACCTCGCCCGCGCGCAGGTGGAAGGCGACGTGGCGCGCAAGACGCGGGCCGGGCTCGACGCGCGCCAGCGCGAGCACATCCTGCGCGCGCAGCTCCAGACCATCCGCCACGAGCTGGGCATGGACGCCGACGGCGAGGCCGAGGTGGCGGGCCTGCGCGCGCGCGTGGCCGAGGCGCCGCTCACCGACGAGGCGCGCAAGGCCGCCACGCGCGAGCTCGACCGCATGGCGGGCATGCCGGCGGCATCCAGCGAGTACCACGTGGCGCGTACCTACGTGGCGTGGATCCTCGACCTGCCCTGGGCGCTGCCCGCGCGGCCGCCCGTGGACCTGGCCCGTGCGCGCGCCATCCTCGACCGCGACCACGCCGGCCTCGAGGAGGTGAAGGAGCGCATCCTGCAGTTCCTCGCGGTGCGGCGCCTCAAGGACGACCCGCGCGGTCCCATCCTGTGCCTGGCCGGCCCTCCCGGGGTGGGCAAGACCAGCCTGGGCCGCAGCATCGCGGAGGCGCTGGGGCGGCCCTTCGTGCGCGTCTCGGTGGGCGGGATGCGCGACGAGGCCGAGGTGAAGGGCCACCGCCGCACCTACGTGGGCGCGATGCCCGGCAAGGTGCTGCAGGGCCTCAAGCGCGCCGCGGCGCGCGACGCGGTGTTCGTGCTCGACGAGATCGACAAGATGGGCTCGGACGCGCGCGGCGATCCCAGCAGCGCCATGCTCGAGGTGCTGGACCCGGAGCAGAACGGGGCCTTCCTCGACCACTACCTCGACCTGCCCTTCGACCTCTCGCGCGTGTTCTTCGTGGCCACCGCCAACGTGCTGGAGGACATCCCGGGCCCGCTGCGCGACCGCATGGAGGTCGTCAGCCTCTCGGGCTACACGCTGCAGGAGAAGGTGGCCATCGCGCGCCAGCACCTCGTGCCGCGCGTGCGGCACGAGCACGGGCTCGCCGCCCGCGACCTCGTGCTGGACGACGCGGCGCTGGCTGCGCTGGTGGAGGGCTACACGCGCGAGGCCGGCGTGCGTGACCTGCAGCGGCGGCGGGCGGCCCACGGCCGCCAGCGCGCGGTGGAGGTGGCCTGCGCCGCCTCCGGCGCGCGCACGCGGCCGTTGCGCGTGCGGGCCCGTGACCTGGAGCGCCTGCTGGGCGCCGCGCCCTTCGAGGCCACCGAGCGCCTGCGCGTCGCGCAGGTGGGCGTGGCGCTGGGCCTGGCCTGGACGCCGGCGGGCGGCGACATCCTGCCCATCGAGGCCACGCTGGTGGCGGGCACGGGCCAGGCCAAGCTCACCGGGCGCCTGGGCGAGGTGATGCGCGAGTCCTTCGACGCGGCCCTGTCCTGGCTCCGCTCGCAGGCGGCCTCGCTGGGCATCGATCCCGAGGCGTTCCGGCGCCACGACGTGCACCTGCACGTGCCCGCCGGCGCCACGCCGAAGGACGGTCCCAGCGCCGGCGTCACGATCGCCACCTGCCTGGCCAGCCTCTACAGCGGCCGGCCCGTGCGCGCCGACCTCGCGATGACCGGCGAGATCACGCTCAAGGGGCGCGTGCTGCCGGTGGGCGGCATCAAGGAGAAGGTGCTGGCGGCGCACCGCGCCGGCGTGCGCACCGTGCTGCTGCCGGCAGCCAACCGCAAGGACCTCGCGCGCCTGCCGGTGGGGGTGCGCGAGGGCCTCGAGATCGTGCTCACGAGCGAGGCCCGGCAGAACGTGCTCGCAGCCTTGCTGCCGGCCGCGCGCACGGCACCCTCGCCGGTGCGGGGCCGCGGCACCACGGCGTCGCGCCCGCGTGGCGCGACGACTGCGCCGCCGCCGGCGCGCCGCTCGGCGCGTCCCCGCGGCTAGGCGTGCCACCACGCACCGGGGAAGGCGGTTGCTCGCGCCGCGTTGGACGTGATGGCGTAGCATCCCAGCCATGACCTCCTCGACCACCCGGCCGGCTGACGCGCCGTCCCGCGCCCGCGGGCTGCTCGTCGTGGCCATGCTGCTGTCGCTGGCCGCCTGTGGCGGCGAGCCCTCGCCCTCGCCGGGCCGCGGCGACCCCGCCCGGCCGGCCGGCGCGGGCGACGAGGGTGGCACGCAGGGCGGCAGCGGCATGGAGGCGCCCAAGGGGGCCTGGAACCCCTTTCCCGAGCTGGGACCCCCGGCCATCCGCCTGCGCGACTGGGGCGCGGGCTCGCGCATCACCACCACCAACCACAGCGGCACGGCGGGCGTGAAGGAGTTCCTGATCGAGGCCGTGGGCGTGGGACCGGCCTTCCTCGACTTCGACCGCGACGGCCTGCTCGACGTCTACATGCCCGACGGCGACGAGTTCCTGAACTACGCCCTCGAGCAGGTGCCCGACCCGGCCACGGGACAGGTGGTGGCGCGCCTGCGCCGCAAGGCCGAGCCTGTGGTGCGCTACCGCGACCAGCTGTGGCGCAACAACGGCGACGGCACGTTCACCGACGTGGCCGAGCGCGCCGGCGTGGCCGACGAGCGCTGGAGCTTCGGGGCCACGGCGGCCGACTTCGACGCCGACGGATGGCCGGACCTCTACGTCAGCAACTTCGGCCGCAACAGGCTGTGGCGCAACAACGGTGACGGCACCTTCACCGACCAGGCCGAGGCTCGCGGCGTGGCCGTCTCCGAGGACACCTGGAGCACCTGTGCCGCGGTGGCCGACCTCGATGGCGACCAGCGGCTGGACCTCTACGTGTCCGCCTATGCCGACCCGGCCGCCGAGGTGGAGAAGCGCCGCCTGGAGAAGGGCCTGCCCGGCAACACCCCCGTGGAGGCCATCACGGGGCGCGCCTGCCGCTGGAAGCGCGTGCTGGCCTACTGCGGGCCCATCGGCCTCGAGGGGCAGCACGACACCTTCCTCAGCCAGCAGGCCGACGGCAGCTTCGAGGACCGCACGCTGGCGGTGGGCATGCGCCCGCCGGTGGCTCGCTACGCCTTCCAGGCGCTGGCCTGGGACTGGAACGAGGACGGCCGCATGGACGTCTACGTGGCCAACGACTCGGTGGAGTCGTTCCTGTGGCAGGCCGAGCTCGGCAAGGATGGTGCGCTGCGCTTCCGCGAGCTGGCGGAGATGCTGGGCGTGAAGTACGGGCCCAACGTGCAGGCGCAGGCCGGCATGGGCGCGGCGGTGGCCGACATCAACCGCGATGGCCTGTTCGACATCTTCAAGACGAACTTCGCGCTCGACTTCAACAACATGTACATGGCCCACCGCACCCGTCCGCAGGGGGGGCAGCTCTACTTCAAGGACCGCGGGCTGCCGGCGCTGGGGCAGCCGCTCTACTTCGACCTCAAGTGGGGCTGCGGCTGGGTGGACCTGGACAACGACGGCGACCTCGACCTCTACGTGGCCAATGGGCACGTCTACAAGGAGGTTGACCTGCAGGAGCAGACGGGCTCGAGCTACGACCAGCTCAACGCGCTGGTGGAGACCGTGGACCAGGCGCGGCTGGGCTACCGCGAGATCGGCCGCAAGGCCGTGGACCGGCTGGGCGCGGCCGGGGCGCACCTCGCCTGCGGCGACGGCATGGACATCCGCAAGTGCTCGCGGGGCGCGGGCTTCGCCGACCTCAACAACGACGGGCGGCTGGACATCGTGGTCACCAACATGAACGCGCCGCCGGACGTGATCGTCAACGACACGCCGCCGGCGCCGGGCCGCAACTGGGCGCTGGTGAGCCTCGAGCAGCCCGGCCCCAACCGCGAGGCGCTGGGCGCCACGCTGGAGATCCGCGCCGGCGACCTGGCGTGGCGCCACGCCGTGATCCGGTCCTGGTCCTTCCTCGGCAGCAACGACCCGCGCGCGCACCTCGGGCTGGGCCCGGCCACGACCTTCGACGTCACGGTGACCTGGCCCGGGCTGGAGCGCGCCCAGACCACCTACCGGGGCTTGCGCGCGGGGGCCCACTGGTCGCTGCGGCGCGAGGGCGGCGCGGCGGTGGAGGTGCCGCTCAAGGGCTTCGCCTGGCCGCTGCCCCCCGAGGTGGCGCCCGCCCGCTAGCCAGCCCGGATTCGCTGGTGGCGGTCCCCGGCGCCCTGTTCAATGCGGTCCAACCCGGAGCGCCCGCGTGACCGCCTCGACCGTCCTCGCCTCCGCACCGCAGTGGGCCGAGTACCTGCCGGTGCTGGTGATGCTGGGCTTCGCGACCAGCTTCGCCATCCTCAACCTGAGCCTGTCCTTCATCCTGGGCCGCAAGGCCGCGGGCAACCCGGTGAAGGACGCGGCCTACGAGTGCGGCATGCCGCCCGTGACCGACGCGCACCAGCGCTTCAGCGTGAAGTTCTACCTCGTGGCGATCCTGTTCGTGCTCTTCGACATCGAGGTGGTCTTCCTCTACCCGTGGGCGGTGCACTTCCAGCAGCAGGCAGCATTCCTGTTCTCGCAGATGCTGGTGTTCCTGGGGATCCTGTTCCTGGGCTGGTGGTACGTCATCCGCAAGGGCGCCGTGAACTGGAGCAAGGAGTAGCCGATGGCCGAGGTCACGACCACGCACGACATGCTGGAGGCCACGGGCAGCAGCGAGGGCAGCTTCCTGCTCAGCACCGTGCAGGGCATGGTGAACTGGTGCCGCAAGAACAGCGTCTGGCCGCTTCCCTTGGGCCTTTCCTGCTGTGGCATCGAGTTCATGGCCACGGCCTGCAGCCGCTACGACATGGCCCGCTTCGGCATGGAGGTGGCGCGCTTCTCGCCCCGCCAGGCCGACCTGCTGCTGGTGGCCGGCACGCTCACCTACAAGATGGCGCAGGTCATGACCCGCCTCTACGACCAGATGGCGGAACCGCGCTGGGTGATCGCGATGGGGGCCTGCGCCTCCTCGGGCGGCATGTTCCGCTCCTACCCGGTGGTGCAGGGCATCGACGAGTTCATCCCCGTGGACTTCTACATCCCCGGCTGCCCGCCGCGCCCGGATGCGGTGCTCAACTGCCTGCTGCAGCTGCAGAAGAAGATCGAGAACGACCGCAGCTACAAGCTCACGCTGGCCAGCGACCAGCCCGGCGCCCCGGTGGCCATCAGCGAGCGGGCCGGCGCCCTGCTCACGCGCGGCGAGGGCCCGGCCATGGCCCTGAGCACCGACCGCGAGCGCTTCGGCGAGAGCGGCCCCCAGAAGGCCGCCGTGCGCGGCCTGGTGCGCAAGTAGTCGAGGCAGGCCAAGGAATGCCGACCGATCGGTCGGTAGATGCCGGAGGCAGCATGGGTCCCACCACCAGCAGCATCGCCTACTCGCAGCAGGCGCCGGCCTCGGTGTCTGCCGGCGCCCGCGCCGCCCTGGCCCCCTTCGGGCCGGAGTGGAGCCGCCACGAGGCCGGGTCCAGCGCCCATGCCACGGTGGGCGTGCGCCTGCCTGCCGAACGCTGGCTGGAGGCCTTCCGTGCGCTCAAGGCGGCCGGATTCGACCTGCTGGTGGACCACACCGCGGTGGACTACCCGGCCCGCACGCCGCGTTTCACGGTGGTGGCCGTGGTGATGAACGTGGCCACGCAGGAGCGGCTGGTGGTGAAGGCGCGGGTGGCGGATGGGGGCTCCATCGCCTCGCTGGTGCCGCTGTGGGCCTCGGCCGACTGGGCCGAGCGCGAGACCTACGACATGTTCGGCATCGACTTCGCGGGCCATCCCGACCTGACCCGCATCTACATGCCGCACGACTACGAGGGCTGGCCGCTGCGCAAGGACTTCCCCCTGCAGGGCCACCTGCGCTTCCGCGACTAGCCCCCGCGGCGGCCGCCGCCACGAACCCCTCGCATCGGGTTTCCGGAGTGGGGGGCTGCCCCGTAAGGTACGGGCTCGCCCGGCCGGCCGCCGGGACCCCCGGCAGCGAGACCCCATGAGCGCCTCCGACGGAGCCAGCCCGGTGCGACCCGCCCCGACGGCCACCGGCGTGCTCCCCGACGTGCTGGCCGACAAGCCCATCCGCATGGAGGGGGGCGACGAGCTGGGCGAGCGCATGGTGCTGAACATGGGGCCCCAGCACCCCTCGACGCACGGCGTGCTGCGCATCGTGCTGGAGGTGGACGGCGAGCGCGTGGTGAAGGCCACCCCCGACGTGGGCTACCTGCACCGCGGCATGGAGAAGCTGGGCGAGACGCTGGGCTACCACCGCTTCATCCCCTACACGGACCGCCTCGACTACCTCGCGCCGCTTTCGAACAACTGCTCGATCGCGCTGGCCGCGGAGCGCGTGTGCGGCATCCAGGCCCCGCCCCGGGCGCAGGCCATCCGCGTGGTGTGCTGCGAGCTGGCGCGCATGAGCAGCCACCTGCTCGGGCTGGGCGCCTACTCGATGGACGTGGGCGCCATGACGGTGTTCCTCTACACGTTCACCGAGCGGGAGACGCTCTACAACTTCTTCGAGTTCCTCACGGGCGCGCGCTTCACCACCTCCTACACCCGCATCGGCGGCGTCGCGCGGGACGCCGAGGACGGCTGGCTCAAGGAGGTGCGCGAGTTCTGCAACGGCTTCCACAAGAAGGTGGACCTGTGGGAGCGCCTGCTGACGCGCAACCGCATCTGGCGCATCCGCAACGAGGGCGTGGGCATCATCCCGCGCGAGATGGCCCTCTCCTACGGCCTCACGGGCCCCTGCCTGCGCGGCAGCGGCGTGGCCTACGACGTGCGCAAGGACCGTCCCTACTCCGGCTACGAGCAGTACGACTTCGACGTGCCCGTGGGCCAGCGCGGCGATGCCTACGACCGCTACCTCGTGCGCCTCGAGGAGCTGCGCCAGTCGGCGCGCATCGTGGTGCAGGCCATCGACCGCATGCCCAAGGGCCCGATCCTGGCCGACGCGCCCAAGTTCGTGCTCCCGCAGAAGCACGGCGTCCTCACGGGCATGGAGCAGCTGATCCACCAGTTCATGCTCATCACCGGCGAGATGGACACGCCCAAGGGCGAGGTCGAGAGCTACATCGAGAACCCCAAGGGCGAGCACGGCTACTACATCCGCTCCGAGGGCGGGGCGGCGCCGTGGCGCCTGAAGATGCGCGCGCCCTCCTTCGTGAACCTGCAGGTGCTCAAGGAGATCCTCCCCGGCTGCCTGATCTCGGACATCGTGGCCGTGCTGGGCTCGATCGACTTCGTGATGGGGGAGTGCGACAAGTGACAGCCATCCCCCCCGGAGCGCAGGTCCCTGGCGCGGCCGCGGCCGCCGCGGCTGCTGCGGCGCGCGCCGTGGGCGCCGCCGGCGCGAAGGCGGCGGTGAAGCCGCCGGTGCCGGCGCCCTTCCCGCCGGCCGAGCTCAAGGCGCGCTGCGAGGACCTGCTCGCGCGCTACCCCACGCGCCAGGCCGCGCTGATCCCCATCCTGCACCTCGCGCAGCGCCACCACGGCGGCTGGGTCTCGCCCGAGGTGGAGGCCGGCGTGGCCCAGTACCTGGGCGTGTCCGACGCGCACGTGCGCGGCGTGCTGACCTTCTACTCGATGTTCGCCACCCAGCCGGTAGGCCGCCACGACCTGTGGGTGTGCCGCACGCTCACCTGCTGGCTGCGCGGCGCGCCCGCACTCACGCAGGCGGCGCTCGCCAAGGCCGGCATCGCACGCCTGGGCGGAACCGACGCCAAGGGCCGCTTCACGGTGCGCGAGATGGAGTGCCTGGGCCTGTGCGAGCGCGCCCCCGCGGTGTGGATCGACGGGCAGGTGCACGCGCCCGTCACGCCCGAGCAGCTCGGCCAGCTGATGGACGGCTGCGCCTAGGAACCCCCATGACCACCCGCACGCCCGAGACCAAGGTGCTGTCGGCCAGGTTCAGCCTGCCGCAGTCGTGGACGCTGGCCGTGGCGCGCCAGCACGGCGCCTACCAGGCGCTCGAGAAGGCGCTCAAGGGCATGACGCCCGACCAGGTGATCGCCGAGGTGAAGGCCAGCCGCCTGCGCGGTCGCGGTGGCGCCGGCTTCCCCACGGGCGTGAAGTGGGGCTTCGTGCCGCGCTCCTCGCCCAAGACCAAGTACGTGGTCTGCAACGCCGACGAGAGCGAGCCGGGCACCTTCAAGGACCGCTACCTGATGGAGCTGGACCCGCACCTCGTGATCGAGGGCTGCCTGCTGGCGGCCTACGCCACGGGCGCGAGCGTGATCTACATCTACGTGCGCGGCGAGTACCCGCTGTCGATCGCGCGCCTGGAGGCCGCGATGGCCGAGGCGCGCGCGGCGGGCCTGCTGGGCAAGGGCATCCTGGGCACGTCGTTCTCGTGCGAGGCGTGGGTGCACCCGGGAGCCGGGGCCTACATCTGCGGCGAGGAGACCGGCCTGCTGGAGAGCCTCGAGGGCAAGCGCGGCCACCCGCGCATCAAGCCGCCCTTCCCCGCGGTGGAGGGCGCCTTCGCCAGCCCCACGCTGATCAACAACGTCGAGACGCTGGCCCACGTGCCGTGGATCGTCGTGAACGGCGGCGCCGCCGTCGCCCGCCAGGGCATCCCGCCCGACCCGGCCAACCCGCGCAGCGTGGGCAGCAGCGGCACCAAGCTGATGGGCGTCTCGGGCGGCGTGCGCACGCCCGGCGTGTGGGAGTTCGAGTTCGGCATCACGCTGCGCGAGCTGGTCTACGGCTACGGCGGCGGCCCGCTGCCGGGCCGCACGGTGAAGGCCGTGATCCCCGGCGGCCTGTCGATGCCCGTGCTCACCGACGCCGAGCTGGACGTGAAGATGGGCTTCGACGACCTGCAGAAGGTGGGCAGCGGCCTGGGCACGGCCTGCGCCATCGTGATGGACGACACCTGCGACATGGTGAAGGCCTGCGCCAACATCGCGCACTTCTTCGCCGACGAGTCGTGCGGGCAGTGCACGCCCTGCCGCGAGGGCTGCCACTGGCTGGAGAAGATCTTCCACCGCATCGACGAGGGCCACGGCACGCCCGCCGACCTGCAGCTGCTCGAGAGCCTGTTCGGCAACATCGAGGGCCGCACCATCTGCGCGCTGGCCGACGCCGCCGTGTGGCCGGTGCGCTCGATCCTCAAGAAGTTCCGGCACGAGTTCGAGGCGCGCCTCGTGCGCCCCGCCGCTGCCGTGGGAGCGACCTAGGCCCATGAGCCAGACGCCCGCGCCCTCCCCGGCCGCGCCGCCCGCCCCGCCCAAGCCGGGCGTGGTCGTGATCGACGGACGCGAGGTGCCCTACACGCCGGGCCAGACCGTGATCCAGGCGGCGCATGCCGCCGGCATCGACGTGCCGCACTACTGCTACCACCCGGGCCTGTCGATCGCGGGCAACTGCCGCATCTGCATGGTGGAGGTGGAGGGCAGCCCCAAGCCGCAGGTGTCGTGCAAGATGGCCTGCGCCGACGGCCTGAAGGTGCGCACGCAGAGCGAGCTGGCCAAGGCGGCCCGGGCGGGCGTCATGGAGATGCTGCTCGTCAACCACCCGCTGGACTGCCCGATCTGCGACCAGGCCGGCGAGTGCCACCTGCAGGAGTACTCGTTCGCCTTCGGGCAGGGCGCCACGCGCAGCAGCACCGACAAGACGCACGCGCCCAAGAACGTGCCCTTCGGCAGCAAGGTGGTCTACGACGGCGAGCGCTGCATCAAGTGCACGCTGTGCGTGCGCTTCATGGACGAGGTGGCCGGCACGCACGAGCTGGCCATGGGCCAGCGCAGCGACCACGAGCTGGTGATCATGACGGCCAAGGGCGAGTTCAGCACGCCCTACGCCATGAACATCATCGACCTGTGCCCGGTGGGCGCGCTCACCTCGCGCGACTTCCGCTTCAAGAGCCGCCTGTGGTTCATGGACTTCACGCCCAGCGTGTGCACGGGCTGTGCGCGCGGCTGCAACGTGACGGCCGGCGCACGCACGGCGCGGCTGCTGCGGCTGGAGCCGCGCTACCACGCCGACGTGAACCGCTGGTGGATGTGCGATGCGGGCCGGCTCGGCACGGGCTTCGTGAACTCGCCCACGCGCCTGGCCGCCCCGCGCGTGAAGAAGGATGGCGTGTGGGCCGACGTGACGCCCGAGCAGGCGCTGGTCGAGGCCGGCGCCCGGCTGCGCGGCCAGAAGGGCGACGTGCTGCTGGACGGCAACCTCTCGCTGGAGGAGATGCTGCTGGCCAAGGACCTCGCCGGCGCCCTCAAGGGCGCGGCGCGCTTCGCCGCCGCCACGGGCAAGGACGGCGATGCGCTGCTGGTCGTCGACGAGAAGGGCGCCAACGCGCGCGGTGCCGGGGCGCTGGGCCTCCAGCGCGCGGCCGCGCCCGCCCCGGCGCTGGTCCTGCTGGTGGAGCGCGACACGAACGTGCCGCAGGCGCTGCGCGACGCCACGGGCGCCAAGGTGGTGTTCGCCAGCGACAGCGCCCACGTGCCCGCCTCGGCCGAGGTGGTGTTCCCCCTGCCCACCTTCGTGGAGAAGGACGGCTGGCTGGTGAACTGCGACGGCCGCGTGCAGGCGCTGGTGCGCTCGCCCCAGGCCGGGCCGCAGGGCCTCGTGCCGGCGGTGGAGGTGCTGGACGAGCTGCTGCGGGAGGCGGGCTCGCCCGCGGCCGGCCGCACGCACGCCGAGGTGCGCAGCGCGCTGCGCGCGCTGCCGGCGCTGGCCGGGCTGGCGTGGACGGACATCGACGCGCCGCCGCCGCCCGCCGCCACGCCGGGGGTGACGGCATGAGCCTGCTGGCCACCCTGCCCGGGCTGGCGCCGGCGCTGGCCGGCTGGACCTACCCCGACTTCAGCGACGGCTTCGACTGGCGCTGGTTCGCGGGCCGGGTAGGCCTGGTGCTGCTGGTCGTGCATGCGATCCTGATCCTGGGCGCGCTGATGGTGTGGGCCGAGCGGCGCGTCTCGGCGTGGATGCAGGACCGCCTCGGCCCCAACCGCGTGGGCCCCGAGGGCCTGCTGCAGCCGCTGGCCGACCTGGGCAAGTTCATGTTCAAGGAAGACGTGATCCCCGGGCACGTGAACCGGGCGATGTACGTGCTGGCCCCGGCCATCGCGCTGGTGCCGGCCATGGTCACCTTCGCGGTCATCCCCTTCATGGGCCACGTGGAGCCCTCGACGGGCGAGCGCGTGTCGTGGCAGATCGCCAACCTCGACCTCGGCGCGCTGTACATCCTGGCCGTGGCGGGCCTGGGCGTCTACGGCATCGCGCTGGGCGGCTGGGCCAGCAACTCGAAGTACTCGCTGCTGGGCGGCGTGCGCGCCAGCGCACAGATGATCTCCTACGAGCTGGCGCTGGGCCTGGCCATCGTGCCGGTGGTGCTGATGACCGGCTCGCTGCAGCTGGGCGGCATCGTGGATGCGCAGGCGCAGGGCACGTGGTTCCTGTTCACGCAGCCGGTGGCCTTCTTCATCTTCCTGACGGCCTCGTACGCCGAGACCAACCGCCTGCCCTTCGACATGCCCGAGTCCGAGACCGAGCTGGTGGCCGGCTACCACACCGAGTACTCGTCGATGAAGTTCGCGCTGTTCTTCCTGGCCGAGTACACGAACATGACGGTGTCCTCGGCGCTGGTGGTGACGCTGTTCCTGGGCGGCTGGACCCTCTTCGGGCTGGAGACCCTGCACCCGGCGGTGGGCCTGCTCATCTTCGCGGCCAAGACGCTGTTCCTGCTCTTCGTCTACATCTGGATCCGCTGGACGCTGCCGCGCTTCCGCTACGACCAGCTGATGTCGCTGGGCTGGGCGTGGTTCCTCCCGCTGGCCCTGCTCAACATCGTGCTCACGGCCGGCAAGATCGCGCTGGGCATCGACTGGCTGCTCTACGTGATGCCCGTGGTGGCCATCGCCTCGGTGCTGGTGGCCGTGCGCGTGCGCCAGAAGCGCGAGGAGGCCCGCACGATGGCCCCGGAGGCTGCCCGATGAGCGTCCCCGCCGACAGCGCGGCCCCGGCCGCCGCACCGGCCTCGCGCGCGCGCGTGAAGCCCGTGAACCGCACGCCCAGCACGTTCTGGGAGCGGCTGTACCTGCCCTCGATCCTCAAGGGCATGGGCATCACCTTCCGGCGCATGTTCCAGAAGAAGGTCACGATGCAGTACCCGGAGGAGCGCTGGACGGTGCGCGAGAACTACCGCGGCGCGCCGGTGCTGGTGAAGGACGACCAGGAGCGCCCCAAGTGCGTGGCCTGCTCGCTGTGCGAGTACGTCTGCCCGCCCAAGGCCATCTACATCGTGCCCAGCGAGCTGGAGCCGGGCAACACCGTCGAGCGCGGCCCGGCCGTGTTCAACATCAACATGCTGCGCTGCATCTTCTGCGGCCTGTGCGAGGAGGCCTGCCCCGAGGAGGCCATCTTCATGTCCAAGGAGTTCGCGCTGTGGGGCGAGACCCGCGCCGAGCTCATCCACGACAAGGAGACGCTCTACCGCCTGGGTGGCATCCGGCCCGACCCGGTCAAGAAGTGGTCGAACAAGTAGGGCGCCCCCGGATGCTCTTCTACCTCTTCGCGCTGGTCTCGCTGGTGTCGGCCTTGCTGGCCGTCACGCGCCGCAACCCGGTGGCGGCGGCGATGTGGCTGGTGCTGATGTTCTTCGGGCTGGCCGGCATCTACGTGCTGCTGGAGGCGTACTTCGTGGCGGCGGTGCAGGTGCTGGTCTACGCCGGTGCCATCATGGTGCTGTTCCTGTTCGTCATCATGCTGCTGGACCTGCGCCAGGGCGAGGAGGCGCAGGCCCCGCGCGTGCGCGTGCGCGTGCTGGGGGCGCTGGGTGCCGTGGCCTTCGTGGGCACGGCCGTGGCGGCCCTGCAGGCCAGCAAGGCGGCGCTGGCGGCCGCGCCCCGCCCGCTGGAGGCCGGGGCTGGGGCCATCGGCGAGGCGTTGTTCAACCGCTGGCCGCTGGCCTTCGAGGTCACGTCCTTCCTGCTGCTGGGCGCCATCCTCGGCGCGGTGATCCTCACCAAGCGGAGGCTCTCGTGATGCCCTGCGTGCCGGACCTCGCGGGCCTCAGTGCCCTGCTGGCCGCGGTGCCGCCGCTGGACCACGTGGTGATGCTGGCCGTGGCCCTGTTTGCCGTGGGCGTGGTGGGCGTGACCAGCCGGCGCAACGTCCTGCTCATGCTGCTGAGCGTGGAGATCATGCTCAACGCAGCCAACCTCGCGCTGGTGGCCTTCTCGCGCGTGCACGCCAACCTCGACGGGCAGGTGTTCGTGTTCTTCACCATGACCGTGGCCGCCGCCGAGGTGGCGGTGGGCCTGGCCATCGTGATCGCGCTGTTCCGCCTGCGGCAGACGGTGGACGTGGGCGAGACCACCGAGCTGCACGACGAGCGGCTGGGCCCGGTGCCGGTGCTGCGGCTGGAGGGCGAGGCCTCCTCGCACGCCCACCACCACGACGAGCACGCGCACGAGGAGCCCTCGCAGGACGAGGACGCGCACGGGCATGACGGCCACGGCCATGGCCACGGTGCAGGCCCGCACGGAGGCCACGCATGAGCCCGCTGCTGGACCTGCCCGGCATGGCCTGGCTGGCGGGCGCCGCCGCCCCGTTGCGCAAGGACGACTTCCTGCCGTGGCTGGTGCTGTTCCTGCCGCTGGCCGTCTCGGTCCTGGTGGCCATCCTCCCCCCGCTGCGCCGCAACGGCATGCTCTCGGGCCTGCTGGCCATCGGCGCCGTGATGGCCGGCTTCGGCATCACGGTGGCCCAGTACTTCCTGCCGGCGCTGCAGCACGGCCTCGCGCCCACGGAGGGCATCGTGTCGTGGGTGTCGGTGGGGGACGTGGTCATCCCCTTCGGCACGCGCATGGACGAGCTGGCCCTGCTGATGACGCTCATCGTCACGGGCGTGGGCAGCGCGATCTTCGTCTATGCGCTGGGCTACATGCACGGCGACCCTTCGATGGGCCGCTTCTTCGGCAAGTTCTCGCTGTTCGTCTTCTCGATGCTGGGCATCGTGCTGTCGCCCAACTTCTTCCAGACCTTCATCTTCTGGGAGCTGGTGGGGGCCTCGTCGTACCTGCTCATCGGCTACTACTGGAAGAAGGACAGCGCGGGCAACGCCTCCAAGAAGGCCTTCCTCACCAACCGCGTCGGCGACTTCGGCTTCCTGCTGGGCATCCTGATGGTGTGGGTGGCGGTGGGCCCGCACATGACCGCGGCCGAGCGCGAGGTGTACGGCGCCTTCGACTTCGGCGTGATCACGCGCGTCGTGGCCGACCAGGGCCTGCTGGCCATCTTCGGTGGCGCCGGCGCCATGGCGCTGGCGGCTGCGCTGGTGTTCATGGGGGCGATGGGCAAGAGCGCCCAGTTCCCGCTGCACGTGTGGCTGCCCGACGCCATGGAAGGCCCCACGCCGGTGTCGGCGCTGATGCACGCCGCCACGATGGTGGCCGCGGGCATCTACATGGTGATCCGCTCCTTCGCCGTCTTCGAGGGCGCCTCGTGGGCACCCACGCTGGTCGCCTGGCTGGGCGCCATCACCGCCTTCATCGCGGCCACGATGGCCATCACGCAGCGCGACATCAAGAAGGTGCTGGCCTACTCGACGCTCTCGCAGCTGGGCTACATGACGATGGCGCTGGGCTGCGGGGCCTACACCGCGGCCATGTTCCACCTCACCACGCACGCGCTGTTCAAGGCGCTGCTCTTCCTCTGCGCCGGCAGCGTGATCCACGGCTGCCACCACGAGCAGGACATGTTCCAGATGGGCGGCATCCGCCGCACCATGCCCACCACGTGGCGCACGTGGGCCATCGGCACGCTGGCGCTGTGCGGCATCGTGCCCTTCGCCGGCTTCTGGTCGAAGGACGAGATCCTCGGTGCGGTGCAGCACGCCCATGGCGTGGGCGGGCACCTGCTGCTGTGGATCGTGGGCACCGTGGTGGCCGGCCTGACCGCCTTCTACATGGGGCGCGCCACGATCCTGACCTTCTTCGGCTCCTACCGCGGGCACGCGCACCCGCACGAGAGCCCGAAGGTGATGACGGGCCCGCTGCTGGTGCTGGCGCTGGTGAGCCTGGGCATCGGCTTCATCGGCCTGCCCGCCTTCGGCCCCATGCTGGGCCAGCCGCTGCCCGAGGGCTACCACGGCAACTGGCTCGAGCGCTGGCTGCACGCCTGGCACGTGGGCGCGCTGGCCGAGCTGCACCTGTCGGTGGCGCTCATCTCGCTGGGCGTGGCCTTCCTGGGCCTGTGGCTGGCGTGGCGCACCTACAGCCGGGCCGAGCCGGGCACCGACCCGCTGCCGCAGCGCCTGGGCGGCATGTGGACCACGTGGAACAACCTCTGGTACGTGGACCGCTTCTACCTGTGGCTGGTCAAGGTGGTGCAGCAGGGCTTCGCCCGCCTGTGCTGGCTGGTCGAGCGCTGGGTCGTGATCCAGCTGCTCTACAACGGCACGGCGCGCCTGGGCCTCAGGCTGGGCGAGCGGCTGCGCCTGCTGCAGGGCGGCCGCCTCTCGGCCTACGTGACCTCCTTCGTGCTGGGCGCCGTGGTGGTCGCGGCCGCCGTCCTCTACGCGGTGCTCGCATGACCCCGCGCGCGACCAAGGAGGCTGCGTGAACCCGCTGCTCCTCATCCTGCTCGCCCCGGCGGCGGCCACCCTGCTGCTGTTCTTCGTGGGCAGCGAGAACAAGCGTGCCGTGCGCACGCTCGCCACGCTGGCCGCCGCCACCTCGCTGGCGGCTGCGACGTGGCTGTTCCTCGGCTTCCACGACGC
Organism: Planctomycetota bacterium; assembly: GCA_964228555.1. Classification (GTDB taxonomy): domain Bacteria; phylum Planctomycetota; class PLA2; order PLA2; family JAEUHO01; genus CAXQZU01. The sequence continues at coordinate 80,395 of CAXQZU010000052.1, read as the reverse complement.
CCCGGTGGGGGCCTCGGCCGGCAGCCACGCCTACAAGCACGTGCTCCGGCTGGACTGGGTGCCCTCGCTGGGCCTGTCGTTCCACCTGGGCGTGGACGGCATGGGCGTGGCGATGGTGCTGCTCACCGCCATCACGCTGTTCACCGGCACGATGGTCTCCTACCGCGTGGAGACGCGCGTCAAGGAGTACTACATCAACCTGCTGGCGCTCGTGGTGGGCGTGTTCGGCGTGTTCATGTCGCTGGACCTGTTCTTCTACTACTTCTTCTACGAGCTGGCCGTGATCCCGATGTTCCTGCTGATCGGGACGTGGGGCAGCACCACCAAGACCGTGGACCAGCGCTACGCCACGATGAAGCTGGTGCTGGTGCTGTCGGCCGGTGCCGCGCTGGCGCTGGTGGGCCTGATCGCCACCTACGTGGAGGCGGGCCGCATCCTGGGCCACGGCACCTTCGACATGGTGCTTCTCGAGCAGGCCTCCACGCAGTTCAGCACGGCCTTCCAGATGACCTGGTTCTGGCCGGTGTTCCTCGGCTTCGCGGCGCTGGTGCCCATGTGGCCGCTGCACTCGTGGTCGCCGGCCGGCCACGCCGCCGCGCCGGCCGCGGTGTCGATGCTGCACGCCGGCGTGCTGATGAAGCTGGGCGCGTTCGGCATCGTGCGGCTGGCCCTCACGTGGTACCCCGAGGCCGCCCACGCCTACCTGCCGTGGGTGGGCGTGCTGTGCTGCTTCAACATCCTCTACGGTGGCCTGGTGGCCGTCTCGCAGCGCGACATGAAGCTGGTGATCGGCTACTCGTCCTCCAGCCACATGGGCTACGTGCTGCTGGGCATCGCCTCGCTGACGGCGCTGGGCCTGGACGGCGCGGTGTTCCTGATGTTCGCGCACGGCGTGATGACGGCGCTGGCCTTCTCGCTGATCGGGTTCTTCTACGACCAGACGCACACGCGCATGCTCGACGACCTGGGCGGCATGATGAAGGTGATGCCCTTCGTGGGCACCTGCTTCGTCATCGCCTCGATGGCCTCGGCCGGCCTGCCGGGCTTCGCCAACTTCGTCAGCGAGCTGATGGTGATCCTGGGGGCCTGGCAGAGCACCACGATCTGGGGCAAGGTGCCGGCCATCCTGGCCGTGTGGGGCCTCGTCGTCACCGGCGTCTACCTGCTGCGCACGGTGAAGGACGCATGGTTCGGCGAGCTCAAGCCGCGCTGGCGCGGCCTGCGCGATGCGCAGACGGTCACCGAGCGCACGCCCTTCGTGCTGCTGGTGGCCGTGCTGCTGTTCTTCGGCTTCTGGCCCCGTCCGATGCTGGAGATGATCCAGCACGGCACCAAGCCGCTGATGGAGCGCATCGAGGCCACGCGGCCCGCCGGCACGCAGGCGTCCGTGCCCGCCGCACCTGCTGCGCCGGGCACGGGGGAGGCTCGCTGACATGCAGCTCAACCTCCACCTCCTGCTGCCCGAGATGCTGGTGCTGGGCGCCGCCCTGGCGGTGATCGTCACCGAGCTGCTGCTGCCCCCGGGCCGGCGCGCGCGCGCCACGGCCTTCACGGCCTTTGCCGGCCTCGCAGCCGCGCTGGGGCTGCTGGTGAGCGGGTGGATGGATGGCACCACCGGCAGCGCCTTCCTGCTGGTGAAGGACGGCGTGCACGTCACGGGCTGGAGCGTCGATGCCTTCAGCACCTTCACGCGCGCGCTGGCCGCCACCGGCGGCCTGCTGCTGGTGCTGCTGTCGGTGCCCTACACGCGCCGCATGGACCGCGGCCACGGCGAGTTCTATGCCGTGCTGCTCTTCGCGCTGGCCGGCGTGATGCTCGTGAGCGGCGTGGGTGACCTGCTGAGCATGTTCGTGTGCCTCGAGCTGGTGACGATCAGTTCCTACGTGCTGGCGGCCTTCAAGCGCAACGACGTGCGCTCCACCGAGGCGGGCCTCAAGTACCTCGTGGTGGGCTCGGTGTCCTCGGCCCTGCTGCTGATGGGCATCGCCTTCCTGTTCGGGGCCACGGGCACGCTCTCGCTGCAGGGCCTGCAGGTGGCGGTGGCCTCGGGCAGCCCGGACAGCCTGCTGGTGCTGGGCGCCACGCTGCTGATGGTGGGCATCCTGTTCAAGGTGGGGGCCGTGCCCTTCCACGTGTGGATCCCCGACGTGTACGAGGGCGCGCCCTCGCCCGTGACAGCCTTCCTGTCCACGGCATCGAAGTCGGCGGGCCTCGTGCTGTTGATGCGACTGGCCCAGGTGGTGCTGGTGCCCGCCACCGGCAAGCCCGAGGCCGCCTGGCTGTGGCTGCTGGTGGTGCTGTCGGGCCTGACGCTGCTGCTGGGCCTGCTGGGTGCCATGCGCCAGCAGCACATGAAGCGCCTGCTGGGCTACTCCTCGATCGGGCACGCGGGCTACTTGCTGGCGGCCATCGCGGCCACGTCGGCCGCGGGCGCGCGGCCCGAGCAGGGCATCACGGCGATCCTCTTCTATCTGGCGGCCTTCTTCTTCACGAACCTGACCGCCTTCGCGGTGGTCGTGCTGGTCGGCGGAAGCCAGTCGCCCGCGGGCGTGTCGCCGTGGGCCGGGCTGGCGCGCCGCTCGCCGTTCCTCGCCCTCGCCATGGTGCTGGCCTTGCTGTCGCTGGCCGGCGTGCCGCCGCTGAGCGGCTTCTTCGGCAAGTTCCTGGTCCTGCACAGCGTGGTCGCCGGCGCCTCGCACCAGCCGCTGCTGTGGCTGGTGGCCGGGCTGGGCGCGCTGGGCATCCTGATCTCGCTCTACTTCTACCTCGTGTGGATCGGCGAGATGTGGTTCAAGGACCCGGCTCCCGAGCTGGTGGCGCAGCCCATCGCGGTTCCCGCCAGCACGCGTGCGCTCCTCTGGGTGGGCATGCTGGCGATGCTGGGCATGGGCGTCGTGATGGGCCCCGCCTACGGCTGGGCCCAGACGGCTGCCCGGGCCTTGGTGGGCAGCGCGCCCTAGACCCCTCCAGCCTCGGGGGCGCCCTGGGGCGCCCGGAGGTGCCCGGGGCACGCACCCCGGCGTCGGTGTAGGGGGGGCGAGACGGGCAGGGGCTCGGGGGCACCGTGCGAAAGCGCTCGTGGCGCTTGAGTGGCCTTGGCATGATCCGTCGTTTTGATTGTAAGTTGAAATCTGGCAGATACTTACGTCAACAACATGGCGCGCCCTTGTCGGCAAGTGGTTTGCTTGCTGGCCGCTGCCCACAGAGCCATCCGTGGGCAGCCGGCAGGCCGGGGGCCTGCCGGGGACGAGGCCCGCCCCGCCCGGGTTGCCCCTTCCCCTGCGGCCCCCCAGACCGGTAGAGTCCGGAGTCGGTCCGAACGAAGAAGGAGTCGCCATGCGCATTCCCTCCCTGTGCTCGCTTGCCCTCGCCTTGGTCGCGTCCGCGTCGCTCGCGGCCTGCGGCGGCGGCGGCAACAAGTTCGATGTGGGCAGCCAGGACATCAGCATGCAGGCGGCTGTGCTGCCCCAGGCGGTGTCGGGCCAGACGATCAACTACGTCGTGCCCATCGACGGTGGCTGCTCGGGTCCGTACGTGATGACCGTGATCGCCGGCGCCATGCCGCCCGGCCTCTCGCTGGACAACGCCACGCACTCGATCCGGGGCGTCATCCTGCAGGCGGGCAACTACTCGTTCACGCTGCAGATCGACGACACGGGCTGCCGTCCGGACTCGTCCACGACGCGTTCCTTCACGTGGAACGTGCCGGTGGGCCCGGTCACGATCGCCGTGTGCGACCCGGCCATCATCCCCGTGGCGTCCTACTCGCCGCCCAACAGCGTGCCATTCACCGATTGCGACGGCCTGCGCACGACGGTGTATGGCGAGTTCTCGGTGTTCAACTTCACCGTGGCGGGTGGTACTCCTCCCTACACGCTGGAGGTCGTGGACGACCCCAACGACGCGACCGACAGCAACTGGGGCGCGAGCGGCCTGCCGCAGGGCATGAGCATCCCGCCCTCGAGCACGTCGCTGATCGGCGCGCCCCAGCAGACGGGTGGTTCGGTGCCCTTCCGCCTGACGATGAAGGTGACCGACGCCCTCAACCAGACCGGCTTCCGCAAGCTGCAGTGGAAGGTTGACACCCCGCCCATCGTGATTGCCACGCCGGTGCTGCCCGACGGGCGCTGCGGCACGGCCTACAGCCAGTACATCCAGGTGGTGGACGGCGTGCCGCCCTTCGAGTGGGAACTTGTCGCCCAGCCCGCCACGGTCGATACGTGGCAGTCGCCGTTGGCGCCCGTGCTCAACCCCTCGTCGATCACGGTGAATGTCGTGACCGGCCGTTCCAGCAACAAGAGCACGGCCAGTCTCTATCCCGCGCTCACCGCGGCGGGGCCCTACGGCAGTGCCACGGCCGGCGTGACGCCCGAGGGCGTCTTCATGCGCGAGGCCACCGGCCTGTTCGGCGGCATCCCGCGCCGTCATGGCCTGTTCACCTACCACGTGCACATCTTCAGCAAGCTCGTGCCCAACGAGTACGGCCAGCACGTGTGGCAGTCCTACAACACGGCCTTCGCCAACAGCGAGCCGCCGGCGTCGGGCACCTCGGCGTTCTCGTTCAGCAGCCTCAACACGTGGACGCTGGAGGGCGCGCTGCTCGGCGCCCTGCCCTACAGCACCATCCCCGAGCTCGAGCGCGGAGTCACCTACAACCCCGATGGCGGCACCGCGGGCCTGACCTTCGTGGCCACCGGTGGCGTGCCGAAGGACGGCTATACGGACGCGCCCCACTTCACGCAGGTGACCAACATCGATGGCAGCGGCCCCACGCAGGAAGTGGTGGGGGGCTACGACTGGAGCATCACGTGGGCGCCGGGCCTGCAGCCGGCGGGCACCACCTTCACGCCCCAGACGGGCGTGCTGGCGGTCACGACCCCGAGCGCGCTGACGCCGCAGGGCCGCCAGGCCTTCAGCCTCACGGCGCAGGACCAGCAGCTGCCCACGGGCAGCCGGCACAGCATCTCGACCAACCTCGCGTTCTCGGTGGGCCCCGACAAGGTGGTGATCACGGAGTCCACGGCCTCGCTGACGGCCACGCAGGCCACGGACGCGTTCAACGACCAGAACCAGACCGTGCGCATCCTCGAGCCCCTGTCGACGGGTGCCCTGTACCGCAACCTGACCAACACGGACGACCTCACGGCCAACGGCATCCCCGCCAGCACCACGGCGACCACCTTGGCTGGCATCCTGACCAGCGTGGACTTGCTGCGCGTGTCGGTGAACCCCACGGGCTGGTGGGATGACACGCACGGGCTCAACCCCTCGGGTGCCCGTCCGGGCCAGCACTCGGACATGAACAAGTCCTACACCTATTCCAACTCGGCCTGGCAGTCCGGCACCAACCCCATCCCGTGGAACCCCAGCGCCAGCGCCGTGCGCCTGCCCGACGCCACCGGCGTGACCACGAACCGCGCCACGGGCGTCTACGCCACGGGCGGCCGCCTCTACGCCTTCGAGGGCGCCAGCCAGCTGGGCGTGTTCGTCGTGCGTGAGGACAGCAAGATCTACCTGCCGGTGGTGCTCGACAAGAGCGCCGGCTGGTTGACGCTGGGCGACGGCGTGTCGCAGGCCAAGGGCACGGGCCACAGCCTGACCCGCATGTGCCAGCTCACCATCAGCCCCGACGGGCGTTTCGGGGCGATGAAGCTGAAGACCACCAACACGATGAACGAGAGCGTGACCACCACGCGCATCGTGGTGTTCTCGCTCACGGGCGAGAACTCCTTCGACGGCGGCACGCGCACCTACAAGGTGATCACGACGGGCAGTTCCTCGGGCGGCAGCACCAGCACCGGGTACGGCGCGTACATGTACGGCAGCAGCATGGCGCTGACCAACTCGCGCCTCTACTACCTGTGCGGCAACTACATGGGCACCAACGCCGGCGTCTACGCCGCGTGGGCCCAGCACGCTGTGTACGCCTACGACCTGACGGGCGGCCTCTCGGGCGGCCAGCTGCTCGCCCCGGGCGCGATCGCCGGCGCGTGGGTGAACGATGGCACCTGGTCGGGCATGATGTCCACGCCCTTCCACAAGCTGGAGACCACCTCCAACCTGCAGAGCAACCCCAGCTTCGCGACGGGCACGCTCACCTTCGTGCTGTCGGCCGTGCCCAACGACGACATGTACATGTACGACGGCTCGAACCTGTTCGAGACAGCGATCGCGCCGATGCCCTTCCGCGTGAGCAAGAACGGCACCACGGTGGCGATCCTGGCAGGCCCCGAGGTCTCCACCAGCCCCACGCTCTCGAGCGTGGACCGCATGAACCACTTCGTGTTCACGCACACGAGCAGCAACAGCCTGTCCACCATCAACCGGCTCACGACGGTGCGCCGGCACGCCCCGCAAGGTGGCGGCCGTGGCTACAGCCTGGCGCGTGGCCCGAACAGCTATCGCAACTGGGGCACCTACACCGGTCCCACGACCGGCTTCGAGATCAGTGACGACGCCACCAAGGTGGCGGTGGTAGTGAACCGCACGACGTCGAGCATCTCGCCCACGAGCACCGGCAACTGGTACACCACCCGCGAGGACATCGTGGCGTGGACCACGACCAACAACTGGTCCTCGGCCACCGAGGTGCAGATCACCGGGTCCGAGACCGGCGGGACGCAACTGTTCGGCGGCTCGCATCTCTGGCGTTTCGGTGCCCTGGTGTTCACCGCGGACAGCGCTGGCCTCGTGTTCTGGGGTGGCTGGGGTGCCCAGAACCAGAGCGTGAGCACGGCCTACCAGAGCTCGCGCAACTGGACCGGCACCTTCTACTCGTGGAACTTCGGCTCGAGCACGCTGCGCTCGATCCTGCCCACGGTGGCAGGTGGCGGCGTGGACGACGTGCGCTCGTACAGCACCAGCAGCGTGGTCAACCCCACGTGGGCGGCCTACAACGGCGCGGCAGGCCGCATCCGCCCGCTGGGCGGCTTCATCAGCCGCAACCGCAACTTCCTGTACGTGCTGACCTTGGGCGCAGTGAGCGCCACCGACCAGGCCCAGAACACGCTCGTCGGCGTCAACATCCGCAGCCTCAACACCGCCCAGAGCATCAACGGCTGGACGGACGGCCAGGGCTTCCGGGTCACCGGCCAGCCCACCCGGCGTGGTGCCATCGCGGGCTACTACTACACGACGTACTACCCGCTGGAGTACCGCTACTACGCGCCGGCCAACGTGGACGGCATGGGCGGCCAGGTGATGGCCAAGAGCAGCGGTCACGTCTTCTACACGACCCACTACCAGAGCAACGGGCCCACGCAGTCCACGAGCACCACCGGCTCGTTCAACTCGGGCACCGAGCACCCCATGTTCTGGGGTGACTACGGTGGCCAGTCGGGCCAGGTCGAAGGCTTCGCGGGCGACGTGGGCGGCCGCGTGTACCGCATGACCCAGACCAGCCTGTCGCAGACCGACAGCACGGCCGGCCGTCCCATGCACCACCTCGAGACGAACGACAGCGGCACGGCCCTGGCCTTCGTCTACAACGTGGGTAGCAGCCAGAACTACACCTACAACAGCGAGACGGTCGGGTTGGTGCAGGGCATCCGCTTCGATGCCAACACAGGCGTGCTGCAGAGCACGAAGAACGAGTGGAACAGCACGCTCACCAACGGGCGTGTGGGCGATGCCATGGCGATCGACTCGACGGGCTTGAAGCTGTACGTGGCCTTCGGCACCAGCAACGAGAACGCGATGGCGATCACCGAGGTGCGCTACTCGGGCACGACGTTCACGACCCGCGCCATGGCGGGCAACAGCCGCCGCTACAACGTGCTGCACTCGGGCCGCTAGGCCCGGCCCGCGACCCGGCGCGCCGAGGCGTCTCGTCGCCTCGACCTGGGCGAGCCGCCCCGCGGGGCGGCTCGCCTTTGCATGCACGACGCCTTCGTGCTCCCCCTGAGCAGGTCGGCGCGTCGGCGCCTGCTCATGGGTCGCCGGCAAGGCTCGTGCGTGCGATAGCATGCGGCCATGCGTACGGCCCTCCTGCTGCTGGCCTTGGCTGCGGCCGCGGCGGGAGCGTGGTGGTTGCTCGCGCCTCCATCGCGGCCAGCGAGCGATGAACTCCTCGTGGGGCCTTCCGCTGGCAGCCTGGCGGGGCAGCCCGCGCCGCAGCCCCTGCGGGCGCTGGCGCCCGCTGGAGGCCTCGAGGCGGCCGGTGCTGCCCCGTTGCCGCGGGTGGGGGTCGTGGACCCTGCCGAGGGCCGGCCGCTCCCGGACCCACAGGCCGGTCCGTGGGAGGTGCACCCGGTGCGGCCGGCGCGCAAGGAGGGCCAGCCCTTGAGTGGCTCCGACTTGCTGGATGCGATCGGGGAGCGCCTGTACGTGCGCGTGCGCCAGCCCTCGGACCTGGCCGCCTTGCGGGCCCTGCAGCTCGACACCGAGCAGGCCGAGATGCCGCTGGGCTCAGCCCTGCTCTTGCTGGAGTCGCAGGGGTGGAAGTGGGCCGTGATGGACCCGCGCGTGATCATCTACCCTGCGGCCGAGGCGGAGAGGGCGGGTGCGCGCGAGGCGCCGCGCTGAGGGCGTCCGCGCAGGCCTGCGCGTGCGATCCCGTTCGCAGGCCCTCAGCGCGCGCCGGCCAGGAACATGCGCAGCACGGACTGGGCCAGCCGCGTGGCCGGCGCCTCGCCGGGGGAGGTGCCCGCGGCGCGCAGGTCGAGCGCGAGGCGGTCGGCCATGCCCAGCAGCATGCGCGCGCGCTCGTCGCTGCGCACCGGCGGCAGCCTGCCGGCCACGGCGTCCGCCGCCGCGCGCACCTGCTCGAGGTAGCGTCGCCGCTGCTCGTCCACGCGCCGGGCGCGCTCGCCGCGCAGCAACCCAGGCACGCCGCGCAGCACGTCGGCCTCGACAGGCTGCGCCAGCACGCGGCGCACGTGGTCTGTCACCAGCGCGCGCAGTCGCTCGCGCGGCCCGGGCACGCTGGCCGTGGCCAGCGCGCTGGCCACGGCGGCGTCCAGCACGCGCAGGTGGGCTCGGTAGATCATCTCCTCCCGGCTGCCCACGTAGGTGTAGAGGTTGGCCACGCTGGTGCGGGCCTCGCGGGCCACGGAGCGCATGGTGGTGCCGTGCATGCCCTGCCGGTGGAGTACCCGCAGGGCGGCGCCGAGGATGGACTCCAGCCGCTGGTCGCGGCGCATCAGGACCTGCCGGGCGCTGCGGGAGGCTCGGCGTCCGGCCCGTGGTAGGCCACCGAGCAGCCCGGGGACTCCCACAGCACCAGCTCGCACAAGGGCAGGCCCTGCGCGGCCAGCCGATCCCAGATCCACGCCACGATGTTCTCGGCCGAGGGCAGGGGCAGCAGGTCGTTGAGGTGGGTGTGGTCCAGCGCCTCCAGCACGTGCGTACGCACCACGTGCTTGAGGTCGGCGAAGTCGATGGCGATGCCGGTACGCGGGTCCACGGCAGCACGGCAGGCCACGCGCAGCCGGTAGGAGTGCCCATGCAGGCGGCGGCACCGGCCCGGGTGGTTGGGCAGCTGGTGCGAGGCCTCGAAGTCGAAGTCGCGGCGGACGATCACGCGGGGATGGTAGGCGCGCGCTGCGAGCCCGTCGACCGCCGGGCGGGAGAGGGCTGGTAGGGTACGCGCGTGGCCGAGGCCCTCCCCGTCGTCGAGGTGGCCTACGGCCGGTCGGCCTGCGGCCTGCGCCTGCCCGCGGGCACCGAGGTGATCCAGCCCGTGCCGGGGGACGCCCGTGCGGTGCCCGCCTCGCGCGACCCGGGTGCCCACGACGTGCCCGATCCGCTCGGCGTCGTGGCCGATGCGCTGGACCGGCCGGTGGGCCTGCCGCCGCTGGAGGTGCTGGCCCGTGGCCGCTCGCACGTCACCGTGGTGGTGCCGGATCCCACGCGGCCTGCGGCGGCGGCCACCTACCTGCTGCCCATCCTGGCGCGCCTGGCGCGCGCCGGCCATGGCCCGTCCAGCATCCGCGTGCTGGTGGCGCGTGGCATCCATGCGGCGGCCGCGCGTGACGAGGTCGAGGCGGTGGTGGGGCCGGAGGTCATGGCGGCGCTTCGCCCGCTGCAGTCGGCCCCCGACCTGCCCGAGTGGAACGAGCCGATCGCGGAGGACCCGCAGCTGGGCACGGTGCGCGTGCACCGGCTGGTGGCCGATGCGGGCCTCGTGCTGCTCACCGGCGCCGTGACGCCGCACCACCTCGCGGGCTTCGGGGGGGGCGCCAAGGCGCTGGTGCCCGGCACGGCCGACCGCGACACGGTGCTGGCGGCGCACCGCCTGACCTTGCGCACGCTGGTGCGGCCCGACGGCAGCCTGGCGCATGTCGCCGGCCGGCTGGAGGCCAACCCCTTCCGCGAGGCGTTGCTGCGCGTGGCGCGCGCCTTCGGCCGCTGTGCCCTGCTCAACGTCGTGCTGGACCGCCGGCAGCGCATCGTGGGCGCGGCCTATGGCGAGGTGGGCGAGGCGCATGCGCAGGCCTGCGCCCGGTGGCGCGAGGTGCATGCGCCTGTCGAGCCCCAGCCTTGCGACCTCGTGGTGGCCGGCGTGGCCTCGCCGCGTGCCGACGACCTGGTGCAGGCGCACAAGGCGCTCATCGCGGCCAGTGCCTGGGCGCGTCCGGGCGCGCCCATCGCCTGGCTGGTGCAGGCCTCGCATGGCGCGGGGCATCCTGAATTCTTGCCCTGGTTCGAGAGCGGCCGGCTGGAGCGGCACCTGGCGGCCCTGCGGCGCAGCTTCCATCCGTACGGGCTCACGGCCTACAGCGTGCGGCGCATCGCCGCGGGGCATCCGGTGGTGACGGCCAGCGAGGTGTCCGCCGACATCCTGCGGGGCATGGGCCTGCTGCCCTGCGCCAGCCCGCAGGCGGCGCTGGACCATGCGCTGGGCCTGGCGCGCCCGCAAGGCAAGGCCCTGCGCGTGGCGGTGCTGGCCGACGCCGGCGCCTGACCTGCCCGCCGCGCCCCGCCGCGCTCAGCGCAGGCGGCGCAGCACGATGCGGTGGGGGTTGTCCATCGCCTGCCGGGCCGTTCCGTGGCAGGCCGCGCAGGTCCATGCGTCGCCCTTGCCCGGGTGGCGCTGGCGCAGGCTGGCGGCGTCCACGGCGAGGTAGACGCGCTTGCCGTGATCGAGCACGTCGAAGACCACCACGCCGTCCTTGCCCATCTCGGTGATGCCGATCTCGCTGCTGCGTCGCGCACCGGGTGCGGGCACGGCCACGAAGCCCACGGCGGGCAGCTCCTCGGGCCGGCGCAGGAGTGCACGCGAGAGGTCCTGGCCCTCCGTGCCTTCCTCGCAGGCACGGATCTCCAGCTCGCCGTCCTGCACCAGCACGAAGGTCTGGGGCGAGGGGCCGGCCTCGGCACAGCCAGCCACGCCCTCGCTCCCGGACGGGATCCAGTCCAGCAGGCGCACCGCCATCTCGGCTGGCGTCTCGACGGCGATGGCGCGCGAGAGGCCCCAGCCCGACCAGGCGCCCAGCGCCACGAGCAGCACGGCCGCCGCCGCTGCCCAGCCCTGCCAGCGTCGCAGCAGGCGCATGCGGGCGGGCGCGGGGCTGGAGGCCTCGCGGGCCAGCGCCTCGCGCAAGCGTGCCTCCGCCACGGCGTCCTGTGGCGAGGGGCTGCGGCCCGTGGCCAGCAGGCCAAGGAAGGCCTTGCGGGCCTCGACGCGGGCGGCGAGCGCGGGGTCGCGGGCGAGGTCCCGTGCGCGCGCCTCGCGCTCGGCAGGGCTGCCCTCGCCGTCCAGCCAGCGATCCACCTCGAGCGGATCGGCGTGCCAGGCCGTGGTCCGGCGCATCGGATCGGGGCCCGTCGGGCCCGAGCCCAAGGGGGGGGTGGTGTGGAGGCTCATCGGCCAGTGTCCAGCAGGGAAACGAGGTGGCGGCGAACGCATTCCCGGCCGCGATGCAGGCGGCTCATGACCGTGCCCGGCGCCACGTCCAGCACCTCCGCCACCTCGTCGTAGGCCAGACCGTGCAGGTCCCGGAGCACGACGGCCATCCGGAAGGGCTCCGGGACGGCCTCGATGGCGGCCCGCACCTGCTCGGGCGTGAATCGGGACCAGCCGCCCGGGGGCGTGCTCGCTTCGCCGGGTCCCGCGCCGCCGGCCGGGTCCAGCCCTGACTCCTCCAGGGGCTGCTCGGCCAGGGGCTGGGGCCGCACCTGCGCCCGGCGGTGCCGGTCGATGTGCAGGCGGCGCGCCACCGTGAACAGCCAGGCCTTGGCGTTGCTGCCGGGCTGGAAGGTGCTGAAGGCGCGCAGGGCCTTGAGGAAAGTCTCCTGTGCCAGGTCGTCGGCGTCCGCCGGGCGGCGGGTGAGTGCCAGCGCGAAGGCGCGCACGTCGGCCAGCCACGGCAAGCACTCGCGCTCGAAGGCCTCGGTCGGGCGGGGCGGTTGCGAGGCCATGCGGGGATGGTGACGGGGCCGGGGGCCACGGGCAACGGCGGGGGCGAGGCCCGTCCTGCCCGGGGCGGGTCCCGAGGGGGGACAACGCCCGCGGCCCGCGCCCATTCCTGCGGCCGTGGGAGGCAGCGCGGTGGCTGGCCACGGCCGTAGGATGCGCACGTGCAGACCCGCATCTCCGTGGACGGCCGCATCCAGACGCCCGAGGAGGCCTCGGTGCGCGTGCTCGACCATGGCTTCCTGTTCGGCGACTCGGCCTACGAGGTGCTGTGGTGGCACCGCGGCGCGCTGGTGCAGGCCGACGACCACTGGGAGCGGCTGGAGGCCTCGGCGGCCCGCCTCTACATGGACCTCCAGCACTCGCGTGCCGCGCTGGAGGCGGCGGTGCGCGCCACCGTGGCGGCCGCTGGCGTGGGCCCTCAGGAGGATGCCTTGGTGCGGGTCGTGGTGACGCGTGGCGTGGGGCCGCCGCAGCTGGACCTGCGCACGGCCCTGCGGCGCACCCTCGTGGTGCTCGTGGCCCCGGCCTCGCGACCGACGCCCGAGGCCTTCGAGCGCGGCCTGCACCTGCACGTGGGCGAGCGGCGTCGCACCTCGGCGCGAGCGCTGGACCCGCGCGCCAAGACAGGCAACTACCTCAACAACGTGCTGGCCCTGCACGAGGCGGTGCAGGCCGGCGCCGACGACGCCTTGTTCCTCAACGAGGCAGGCGAGGTGGCGGAGGCCACCACCAGCAACGTGTGGCTGGTGCGCGAGGGGGCCGTCCGCACGCCTGTGCTGGGCGCGGGCATCCTGGAGGGCACCACGCGCCGGCGCATCCTGGCGCTGTGCGCGCAGGCGAGGCTCCCGGCGTCGGAGGCGCGCCTGCTGCCGGCCGACCTCGAGGCGGCCGAGGAGGTGTTCGTCTCCTCCAGCGTGCGCGGCGTGATGCCCGTGACGCGGCTCGGGGGACATGGCGTGGGCACGGGCCGCGTGGGGCCCGTGACCCGGCGCGTGCGGGACCTCTTCGAGGCCGCCGCGGATGCGGATGCCCGTCGGGCCGGGGGCGTCCCCGCGTGAGCGACCGTTCGCCCGGCGGCTGGCGTCCCGGCCCGGGCCTGCTGCTGGCCCTGCTCGTGTGCGCGGTGGCGCTGGTGGTGCCGGTGGGACGCATGCTGTGGGCCTCGCTGCGCGTCGAGGAGGTGCAGCGGCGCGACGGCCTGTGGCTGCGCGCGGTGGGCGAGGTGCGCGAGGAGCGGGGCTGGCTGGTCTTCGCCGTGCAGGCGGGGCCCGGCGCCGAGCGCGTGCCGGTGCGCCTGCGGCTGGAGGAGGTAGCCGGGCGGCGCACGGTCACCTCGCTGGCGCACCATGCGCACGTGCTGGGCGACGCCCGCACGCAGCGCATGCTGGCCAACAGCCTCGGGCTCGCGCTGGGCGCCACGCTGGTGGCGCTGCTGCTGGGCCTGCCGCACGCGTGGGCGCTGGCGCGCTGGCGCATCCCCGGGCAGGTCGTGCTGTGGGCGCTGGCGCTGGCGCCGCTGGTCTTGCCCACCTTCGTGCTGGGGATGGGCGCGGCGCGACCCGTGGCGCGCACGCTGGAGGCCTGGCTGGGCCTCTCGGGCAGCACCCTCCAGGTGGGGACGGCCATGCTGCTGCTGGGTGCGTTCCTCGCACCCGTGGTGGCGCTGCTGGTGGGCCGTGCGTGGTCGCGCCTGCCGGCGGGGCCCGTGGAGGCCGCGCTGCTGCTGGGCGGCCCCGCGGCCGCGTGGCGCACGGCGGTGCTGCCGCGCCTGCTGCCCGCCGTGGGCGCGGCCGCGGCGCTGGTGCTCGTGCTGGCGCTGGCGGACTTCGCGGTGATCGACCTGATGAGCTTCCTGCTGCCGGGCGGGGGCACCCCCGTGGCGGTGTTCAGCAAGGAAGTGCAGCTGCAGTGGAGCCAGGAGCAGAACACGGGCCGCGCCGTGGCCACGGGCGTGCCCTTGCTGCTGCTGTGCGTGCTGGGCCTGCTGCTGGCGGCGGCCGCCCTGCGCCGTGCGCCCGCGCTGGTGGACACCGCTGCGGGTCGCTGCCTCGCGCCGCGGCGCCTCACGCTGCGCGCCGCCCTGCCGTGGCTCGTGGCGGTGTCCCTGCCGCTGCTGCTGGGGGTGCTCGTCCCGCTGGCCGGGCTCGCCTCCTGGGCCGGCGCGGGCGGGGAGACCGTGGCGCAGGGCAGTGCCGCCGGGAGTGCCGCCGGGAGCGCCGCCGGGAGCGCCGCAAGCAGTGCGTCGCCGCCGGCCGCGGCCTCCCACGGGCTGGACATCGCCGGGGCCATGCAGCGCACGCCGGGCGTGGCCCGCGACCTCGAGCGCTGGATCAAGACGGGCCTGCTGGCCACCCTGCTGTCGATGCTGGCTGCGTGGGGCCTCGCGCGCGCGGCCCAGCGCGGCGGCGGCGTCGCGCGTGCGCTGGCCTGGGGCCTGTGCACGCTGGCCCTGGCCACGCCGGGCCTCGTGGTGGGGGTGGGCACGCTGCTGGCGTGGTCGGGCGTGGGCCTTGCCGATCACGGCGTGCTGCGTCCCGCGCTGGCGCTCGTGGCGCGCTGCCTGCCCGTGGCCCTGCTGGGCGTGGCGCTGGCCTTGCGCGAGGCGCGACGCGGGCAGGAGGAAGCGGCCGCCACCCTCGGCGCGGGCCCTTGGGCGCGCACCCTGCACGTCACCCTGCCCGCGGCGGGGCCGGGCCTGCTGGCTGGCGCGCTGGTGGCCCTCGTGCTGGCGCTGCGCGAGCTGGACGCGGTGGTGCTGGTCGAGACCGGCCTGTTCCCGCTGCGCCTCTACGACAAGATCCACTACAGCCGCATGGCCGACGAGGCCAGCCTCGCCCTGCTCTGCCTGCTCGTGGTGCTGGGCCCGCTGCTGCTGCTGGCGGGCCTGCGCGCGCTGGCGCGGCGGCGCGCCGGCGCCTGAGGAGGTCGCATGCTGCAGCGAGGCACACGCGCCGTCCGCATCCTGGCCGCGCTGGCCGCCGTGGGGTGGGGCACGGCGACGGCCCACGCCGACGTGGTGCGCACGGCCGAGGGCCTGGTGCTGGAGGGCGAGGTGCTGCGCGAGCCGGGCGGCGACCTCGTCGTGACCACGCCCGAGGGCGTGGTTCGCGTGCCCGCTGCCCGCGTGCTGTCGCATGAGGTGGGCGAGGGGCCCCGGGCGCGCTGGCGTCGCGCAGCGGCGGCGCTGGATGCCGCAGGCTCCGGCGCCGCAGGCTGGTTCCGGCTGGCGCTGGAGGCTGCGGCGGAGGGGCTGGTGGTGGAGTCGCGCGAGGCCCTGGAGCGCGTGGTGCGGCTCGAGCCGGGCCATGCGGCGGCGCGCCGCGCGCGTGGCGAGGAGCAGGTGGACGGGCGCTGGCTGCCCGAGGGCGAGGCGCGGCGCGCGCGTGGGCTCGTGAGCTACGCGGGGCGCTGGTGGCTGCCCGAGGAACTGGAACGGGCCCAGCGCAGCGAGGCCAGCGCGCGTGCCGCCGCGCTGCCCGCCGGCACCGACGTGGCACGCGTGGCGCTGCTGCTGGAGGCGCGGGCACGAGGCGAGGCGGCCGTGTCGGCCGCTGCTGCGCGCGCCCTCGCCGGCCTGCCCACGGAGCTGCGCGTGGCGGCGGCGTTGCGGTTGCTGGCGCGCCGCGAGGCCGGCCTGCGCGTGGCCGCCTGCGAGGAGCTGGGCCGCATGGGCGACGAGGCCGGGCTGCGCCCGCTGGTGCTGCATGCGGCCCGCGACCTGGACGAGGCCGTGCGCGACGCGGCCGTGGATGCGCTCGCCCTGCTGGGCCACGACGATGCCGCCGTGCCGCTGGTGCGTGCGCTGGGCAGCGGCCACACCCGCCTCGTGGCGCAGGCGGCGGCGGCCCTGGCCCGGCTGGGCGACGTGCGGGCTGCACACGCGCTGGTCCGGCGCCTCGTGAGCCGGGGGAGCAGCGCGCGCAGCTACGTGGGCTTCACGCGCCAGGTCAGCTACGTGCGCGACTACGACGTGGAGCTGGCGCAGGCCTCCTCCATCGCCGACCCGCAGGTGGGCGTGTTGCAGGAAGGCACCGTGCTGGATGTGCGCGTGGTGGACGCCAGCTGGACCGAGTCGTGGCTGGAGCCCCACCTCGTGGGGGCGCTGGCGCGCCTCTCGGGCGAGCCGCTGCAGGGACGCGAGGCCGTGCTGGCCTGGTACGGCCGCGTGGGGCCGTCGCTGCCCGACTTCGAGGACGCGCCGCCGCGCCGTCGCGCGCGCTAGGCCGCGCCTACTTCTTCGCGGGCTTGGCCGCCGCCGCGGGGGCCGCTGCGGCCTTGGCCGGGGCTGCCGCTGCCTTCGCGCCCGCGGCCGGGGCCGCGGCCGCCGCACCGGCGGCCGGGGTCGCAGCCGCCGCAGCGCCTGCCGCGGCCGGCGCGGCCTTGCGGCGCACCTTGAACTTGGTGCGCACCTTCGGCAGGCCCGTCACCTTGTCGCCCTCGTGCCAGCGGCCCGCGGCCGAGAGCTTCTCGAGACGCTCCCAGCGCGACAGCACGCTGCGCGTGCCGGCCTGGGTGCTGCGGGTCTTGAGGCTCTTGTGCATCGTCATGGCGCGAGGTCCGGGAAGGGGGGCTGCCCTGGCCGGTGCGGCCCGGGGCAGGAACGCCACAGGGTGCCACCGGGGGCCGCCGGGGGGGAGGAAAGGCGGGGCCCCCCGGGCGGTCGCCCGGCGGGGCTGCGTGGCGTGCGCCGGCGGAGGGGCCGGCCCGGCGGCCCCGGGTCAGCGCAGCGGCAGGCGCTGCGAGGGCAGCTCGCCCTCGTGCATCCAGAGGTAGTCCGGGGCCTTCCAGGGCAGCACGCCGCCCAGGCGGAAGGTGAACAGCCCCGCGCGCCGCAGGAACTCGGCCGCCTGTGCCTCGCTGGGGAAGGGGCCCACCACCACGCGCAGCATCGCCGCGGCCAGGTCGTCCATCACCCACACGCGGTCCTCGGGCAGGCCCTTCTGGCGCACGAGCGTGTCGCGCAGGCGGCCCGGGTCGTTGACGGCCTGCCGCGCCGGGTCCATGTAGGGGACGCGACCCTCGACGTACACGAGGCGCGGGCCGGACAGGTCGCGCGGCGCCTGGCGCGAGAGGCTGGGGCTGTTGCCCGCCTCGCCTCGCTAGCCGCGGCGGCCCACGCTCAGGCCCAGCACGAAGCTGAACACCAGCAGCAGCACCATCATCGCGCCACCGAGCATGAGCTGTCGCGTGGCCAGCACCACGCCGGCCCCGGCCTCGCGCACGCGCCGCACCGGCGGCGGCTTGGGTGCCGCCGACGGCGCCCGCAGGGCTTCCAGCAGGTCGGGGGCCTTGCGGCTCATGCGTGCTGCCTGGCTCGCCTCGGGAGTCGATGCACCGCACGCGCCCCGCGGGCACGCGAGGCCGTGAGTCTACGGACGGGGGCGCGCCGTCCGAAGGTTCAAGTCGGCGCGCGGCACGCTGCAGTTGAGCACCATCGTGCGCGCGCTAGCGGTGCAGCCAGGCGTCCAGCGGCAGCCAGAGGGCGGCCAGCAACGCCAGCCAAGGCAGCCAGGGCAGGGGCTCTTGGCGCGCCGGCACGGGGACCGGCGCGGGCAGCCCCTCGAGGGCTTGCGCGACGGCGGCGCGAGCCTCGGAGGGGGCGACAGCCCGGGGCGCGCCCGTGGCCACGTAGGCCTGCACGGCGCGCAGCCCGCCGGCCTCGTCGCGCACCTCCAGCCGCACCAGGGAGCCGGGCGCGGCCGCGGGCAGCGCCACCGCGCCCTCCAGCAGCGGCACGGCCACCCGCAGCGGCGTGCTGAGCGGCAGGCCTTCCACGCCGGCGGCCACGAGGTAGGTGCCGGCGGGAAGCCCGGAGAGGTCCAGCCGCTCGCCGGAGGGGGTGGCCAGCACGCGGGGGGGCAGGGCTTCCGCAAAGGCGCCCACCGGGGCCAGCACCGAGCGCAGCGATTGCCCCAGCAACTGTCCTGTGCGGGGCCAGGCCCGCAGGCCGGCGTCGCCGGGCCGGGCGGCCAGCACGAGCACGCGCCCCAGCCCCACGCGGCGGCCGGCCAGCACCGGGCTGCGTGCCGGGTTGCTGCCCGGCGCTTCCTCGCGCTCCAGCAGCGACTGGCCGGCCAGGCGCAGTCCCGCACGCAGCGGCGCCTCCACCTCCGGCAGCAAGGCCTCCTCCAGCCCAGCGGTGGCCGGGTGGGGCTGGCGCAGGCGCAGCGGTGCCAGGCCTGCGCCCGGAGAGGTTGCGAGCGGTGGGGGGGGTGGTTGCTGCGGCGGGGGTGCCGGCGGAGGCGGCGACGGCGTGGGCGGCGTGGGCGACGGCGGCGTGGGTGACGGTGGCGTGGGCTGGGGCAGGCGCGCCCGCGCCTGTGCGCTGCGGCGCTCGGCCACGCCCTGCGTGTCCACCACGAACACGGTGGGCACCTGCCGCGGGTGGTCGGCGCGGCGGTACTGCCCGCGGGCCCAGCGCGCGATCTCGCTCAGGGTGCGTGCGTCGTGGCCCTCGCCCAGGCCCACGACGGTGAGCGTGGCGCCGGCGTCGGCCAGGGGGCGCACCACGTCGCTCCACAGGGCCTGCTCGTTGCGCGTGCCCGTGGGGTTGTGCATGCCGTCGGTGAGCAGCAGCACGTGACGGATGGGGGCACGCTCGGCGCGCACCACCTGCGCGGCGCTGCGCAAGGCCTGCACGAGGTTGGTGGCGCTGCCCGTGGCGTCCGCGGGCAGGTTGAGGCTCACGGCGCCCGCCGTGGCCACGGGGCCCAGCGGCAGGTCCACGCTGGCGTCCTGGCCGAAGGTGATGACGCCCACGCGGTCGTGGGGCGACAGCACCTGCGCGGCGCGCGAGGCGGCCTCCACGGCCATCGCCCAGGGCGTACCCTGCATGCTGGCGCTGCGATCCAGCACCAGCAGCAGCGCGATGGGCAGGGCTTCCTCGGGCGCGCGCTCGGCCGTGAGGCCCTCGCCCGGTGCCGGCTGCGGATCGACGGGCGGCGGCGGGGGAGCCGGGGGCGTCGGCGGTGCGGGGGGCGCCGGGACCTCGCGCGGCGCCAGCGGCTCGAGCGGCAGCAGCTCGCCGAGGCCCGAGCCGGCCAGCGCGGCCCATGCTCGCGGGTCCTCGCCGGCCAGCAGCAGCAGGCCCAGGCCTTGCTCCACGCGGGCTGCCAGTTGCTCGGCGGCCGCGGCAGGCAGCGTCGCGGCCGCGCCCGCGTCCAGCACCAGGGCCTCGCAGGCGGCGACGCCGGGCGCCAGCCGCGCCGCGAGGCCACGCACGTCGAGTCGCTCCACCTCGAGGCCTTGCGCCCGCAGGGCGGCCATGCGCGCCTCGCTGGCGGCTTCCGCGAGGCAGGCCAGCACGCGCGGCGTGGGGGCCACCTGCACGCTCGCCGTGGCCTGCGCCACGGCCATGGCCGCGCCCGCTGCGCGCAGCACCACCGACACGGCGTGCAGGCCGGGCTCCAGCCCCAGCGCGTCGAAGGTGACGACTTGCGTGCCATCCGCGGCGGGCGCCGGGGCAGCCTGCTCGGCCAGCAGGCGACCCCCTGCCAGCACCTGCACGGGCATGCCGGCGGGCGCCTCCAGCCAGGCGCGCAGCGCGAATGCGCCCTGCACGGGATCGCTGGGGGCCTCCAGCCTCAGCACGCGCGGGGCCTTGGGGGGCACGTCATCCGCGCGCGGCAGCACCTCGACGCGCAGCGTGGCGCCGGCCTGCGCCAGGTCCTCGGCCAGGCCGCGCAGTCCGGTCAGGTCGGTGCCCGGCGAGGCCAGCACGTGCACCGTCGCCGACCCCGAGCCGCCCGCCCGGGCGCGCGCGCAGAGCCGCGCTGCCCCGAGGCGCGCGCCCCCGGCGGGGGTCGCGCTGGAGGCCCGCGCCGCCAGCAGCCCGGGGGGCGCCTGCCACGGCCCGGGCATCTCCTCGAAGGCAAGGGCCTCGGTGCCCGCGGGCAGGCTGGCGGCCTCGATCCATGCGCGGGCCTCGGCGGCCCACGCGGGCGTGCGGGCTGCCACGCCGTCCAGCAGCAGCAGCGTGCGGGCGGTGGGCTGCACGCTGCGCGTGCCCTCGGCCCCGGCGAGCGCCAGGCCCAGCAGGCCCAGCAGCACGGCGCGCGAGGCCAGCCCGCGCACCCGCCGTGCGCGCGTGGTGGGTCGTCGCCACTCCTGCCACGCGATGGCCAGCGCGACGGGCACCAGCAGCAGGGCCCAGGCCGGGTGGGCGAGCGTCATGGACAGCGCAGCGGCGCGCGACCTAGCGCACGAGCAGCGGACGGGCCCACGTCACGCGGTCCAGCACGTCGTCGTGCCCACCCCAGTCCACGGCCAGCACCAGCGACTGCACGCCGCGCACGTCCAGCGCCACCTTGCGTGCGGACTCGAGGCCCTTCACGCCCTTGGCCTCCCACAGCACCTTGCCGTCGCCCAGCACGCGCACGTCCACGTCGCCGGGCACCTCGACGCGCCCTCGGCCCTCTTCCTCGGCCTCGTCGTCGATGCCCACCAGCGCCTCGAAGCGGGCGAAGCGCCCGGCCAGCGGCAGCGTGACCGTGGAGCCGCTGTGCACGGCCAGGCCCCGGGCGTAGCTGACGCCGTCGAGGCGCAGCGGGCAGCCGCGAGGCCGGCGGCCCACGCGCACGCCTCGCTCGCGGGCGAGGACGTCGGCAGCCAGCGACCCGGCGGGCGGCTCCAGCAGCGGGCGCGTCACGGCCTCGAAGGGCAGCGTGGTGGCGTCCACGCACGGGTGCGCGCCCCCGTGCCAGCGCACCTCGCGCACGTGGCCCAGCGGCACGCGCACCGCGATCGCGGCATCGCTGGCCAGCGGCACCACGAGGGCCTCGCCGTCGCCGGTCACCTGCGTGAGCGAGTGCAGCAGGTCGCCCGTGGAGGTCTCGACCTCGGTGACCATGCCCTCGCGGGGTGGCGGTGCCGGGTTGTCCAGCTGCGCCACCAGCAGGTCGGGCCACGCCACCTTGCGCTCGCGGCCGCGCTCCACCTCGAAGGCGGGCCCCTGCGCCTCGATGGCCAGCAGCGTGCCCGTGAGCTCGTCCCCTCCCGCGAGGGCCGCGCGGTCGCGGCCCTCGGCCCGGGGGAAGCGGGCGGCCGGCTCGTGGCAGGGGCCTGCGCGCGCCGGCAGCGGCTCGAGGCAGCGCAGGGCGTCCAGCGGCACCACCACCTTGCCCAGCGCGGCCGAGGCCAGCTCGATGCCGTCGGGCGCCGGGCCCCACGACTCGGCCAGCAGCACCTCGCCGCCCACCAGGGTCACGCGCAGGCGGTCCACGACCACGCGCGCAGGCGAGCTCACCGTGCGCAACTCGCGCAGCGCGGCCAGTTCCAGCGTGCGCGCCGCGCCGTCCACGGACAGCGTGACACGCGAGCCCAGGGCGGAGAGCGCGCCGCGCGTGACGCTGCCGTCGAGTGCCACGGCCTCCACGAGAGACGCGTCGGGGGACGCCAGCGAGGGCGCAGGCGCCGCCGCCAGCAGGGTGGCCAGCCCCAGCAGCAGGCCGCGACGGGACAGGGCAGGCAGGCGCATGGCGCGAGTGTGGGTGGCCCGGGGGGGAGCGTCAAGGCGCCCGCGGGCGCGAGGCGGGCGGCAGCCTGCCTCGTTGCAGCCCATGGCGGCCGGGAGTAGCGTCTTGCGCGCTGCCTGTGGCGGGTCCGGTCGTCCAGGTGCGGGGCAGGGGCCCCTCCGCGCGTGCCGGCTCATGGATTCCTCGATGGCGGCCGGCGGGCAGGCAGCGCAGGGTGGAGGCAGCGTCGCGACACTGCGCTTTGCGTGGTGCGGGCGCAGCGTGCGTGGGCTCGTACGCACCAACAACGAGGACACGTTGTGGGCCCATCCGGTGGGCCGCGCGGGGGCAGGGGCCGGCGACAGCGACGGCCGTGCCTCCAGCGCCTGGCCGGGCCTGCTGCTGTGCGCGGCGGACGGGATGGGCGGCGCGCTGGCCGGCGAGGTGGCCAGCAGCATGGCGGTGCAGGGCGTGGCCGGCACCATGCAGGGCGTGGTGGGGACGGCCCCCACGCTGGACCTGCGCCCGGCCCTGGTGCGCGCCATCGAGGCGGCGCACGAGGCCATCCAGCAGGCCAGCACGCGCGATGCGGCCCTGCATGGGATGGGCACCACGCTGACCGCGGCGTGGGTCGTGGACGACGAGCTGCTGGTGGGCCAGGTGGGTGACAGCCGTGCCTACCTGTTCCGGGGCGGCCACCTGCTGCAGCTCACGCGCGACCAGAGCCTCGTGAGCCAGCTGCTCGCGGACGGCGTGATCACCGAGGAGCAGGCGGCCACGATGGCCGGGCGCAACATCATCCTGCAGGCGCTGGGCAGCGAGGAGGCCGTCGAGGTGGTCACCACCTCGCAGCGGCTGGTGCTGGGCGACGTGCTCTTGCTGTGCACCGACGGCTTGTGCGGCGTGGTGGACAACAAGGTGCTGGAGGAGGAGCTGCGCCGCGGGGGCACGCCGCCCGAGCTGGTGGCGCGCCTCGTGGCCCTGGCCGAGCGGCACGGCGGTCCCGACAACATCACCGTGCTGGTGGCGCGAGCCGAGCGCCCCTGAACGGCCCGCGCACGGGGTCGGTGCACGGCTGCTGCGCGGCAGGGGCGCGGCCGGTGCGCCGGGCCTGCCTCCCGCCGTAGGCTGGCACCACCCGCCCTACGGGACGGGAACCGGGCCCGGCCGACCTGCGTCCAACCGTGAGCGAACCTTCCCATCCCATCCCGCCCGCCCGCCCGGCGGCTGACCCAGACCACCCGGTCCTGGAAGCGGCCCGTCGCGGCGACCGTGCGGCCTTCGACACGCTCGTGGTGCGTCACCAGCGGCGGGTGTTCCGCCTCTCGGTGCGGCTGCTGGGCGACGAGGAGGCCGCGCTGGACGCCGCGCAGGAAGCCTTCCTGCGCGCCTGGCGCGGGCTGGCCGGCTTCCAGGGCGGCTCGCTGTTCACCACATGGCTCACCCGGATCACCATCAACACCTGCCGCAACGAGCTGCGCCGCAGGGCCTCGCCCAAGCACGCGCGTCCTGCCTCGCTGGACGCGCCCGGCCCGCAGGGCGGGGACTCGCTGGGCGCGCGCCTGGCGGCACCGCCAGCGCCGGTGTCCGCGCGACTGGAGGGTGTCGAGCTGCGCGAGGCCTTCCGGCGGGCCCTGCAGGAGCTGGATCCGGGCGAGCGCGAGGTGCTGGTGCTCAAGGAGGTCGAGGACCTGCCCTACGAGGACATCGCCGAGCTGCTGGAGGTGCCCGTGGGCACCGTGCGCAGCCGCCTGCATCGCGCGCGGGCACACCTGCGCCAGCGCATGGGAGCCGCCTGACATGCTGAGCGCGGACGACGAGGCCCTGCTCCATGACTTGCTCGACGGGCGCCTGTCCCCGGCCGAGGCGGGTCGGCTGCGCACACGGCTGGAGCGCGAGCCCGCGCTGCAGGCGGCGCTCGACCAGCTGGAACGGCTGCGTGCGCTGGCGCGGGACGACGAGGGCCTGGAGCCTCCGGCCGTGCTGCGCCAGCGGGTGCGCGATGCGGTGGCGGCCGAGCCCGCGGTGCACGGAAGCGGGAACGGCGGCTCGGACGGTGGCAGCGCGCCACGACTGCCGCGGGCGTGGCGCCGCGTCGTGGTGGCCTCCTACGCCCTCGCGGCGATGCTCGTGGTGGCGGTGGGGGCCATCGCCTGGCAGCACGGCCGCGAGCAGGAGCCTGCCGCGCTGGAGGAGGCCCTCGCCCCGCGCCACGCCGCGCCCCGGGCGGCGGTACTGGATGGTGCCGCGCCGCGCTCGCGCGTGGCCGATGCGCAGGACCTGCCCAGCGAGGCGGCGCTGCGGCTGGAGCCGGCCGAGCGGCTCGATGAACGTGCTTCCACGGCGGGCGGCGAGGAACAGGCCCGCTCACCCCGGCGGGAGGTCGGGCCGCCCGTGGCGGGGGCCACGGCGTCACCTGCGCAGGCCCCTGCAGCGCCTCCCGCGGCACCGGCTACCGCGGCACCGGCTCCCGAGCAGCCGGGACCTGACGACCACGGGTGGTCCGTACCGCCCGACGATGTGCGCAAGTCCAAGGCCGAGGGCTTGGAGGCCGATCTGGACCGTCGCCGCGAGGCGGAGCGGGCCCTTGGCGAGCCTGCGGCCCCTGCCTCGCCGGCCGATGCCGAGCCCACGCCGGCCCTCGAGCGCACGCGGCTGGCGGACGGCGGCCGCGAGCCTTCCGCGCGCGAGCAGGCACCGGGCGAGGAGCGGCCGCGCGAGCCGCAGGCCCCGGCGACGGGCGCGGCGGGACCCTTCAAGGGCCCGGGCGGGGCCGTGCCGCCCGGCTTGCGCGCGCCGCAGCCCCTCGACGGGGCGCCCCGGCCCCCGGGTGTCGCGCCGGTGCCCCCGCCTGCGGCCGCCGCGAGCGAGGGCCAGCGTGACGCGCTGGCCGAGGCCGCGCGTGCCCTCGAGCACGTGTTCGTGATCGAGGCCGCCAGCGCCGACGAGGCGAGGGCACTGCTGGAACGCGTGCTCGCGGGGCCCGGCGCGGCCCGTGCGCCCGAGACGCCGGCTGCGCAGGGCTTCACCCCCGTGCGCCTGCGGCGTGCCGACGTGCGTGCCGACGCGGCCTTGCTGGTGAGCCTGGGCGTGCTGCCGCCACCGGCCGGCCCCGCTCCCCGCGTGTCCGGGCCGGGCGGCGGCGGCGCGGCTGCGCCCTCGCTGCGCGCGGGGGCGCGTGCCGAGCCGCTGCCGCGGGTGCTGGCCGACCTGCAGCGGGCCGTGAGCGCGGAGCAGCATGCGCGCCTCGTCGCGGTGGCCGGGCCCGCGCCCGCCGGCGGCCTGCCCGCGGAGGCCCGCGCGGACCTGCGCCTGCTGCGCATCCTCGTCGTGGCGCCGCGCCGCTGAGCCGCGCGCTGCCCGGCCACGGGCCGGCGTGGCGTAGGCTGGCGCGCGTGTCCATCCGCCTGCCGCCGGCTGGCCTGCCTGTCGCGCGCACACCAGGTGCGTGCGCGTGACCGAGCCTGCCCCGGGTCCGGCAAGCCGCCGCGCCGCGCGCCCGCCGCGCCCCCTGCATCCCGGCGACGCGGTGACGGCGCTGCCGGGCGTGACGCCTGCGCGCCGCGAGGCGCTGGCCACGCTGGGCATCACCGACTTGGAGAGCCTGCTGCGCCTGGTGCCGCGCCGCTACGAGGACCGGCGCCATCCCACGCCCTTCGCACGGCTCGAGCCCGGCGGCCCCGTGCTGGTGATCGGGCGCGTGCTGCGCTCGCGCGCGCGGCGGTTGCGCGGCGGCCTGTCGTTGCTGGAGGCCGTGGTGGCGGAGGACGGGGCGGGCGCCGCCGAGCTCGGGCTGCGCTGGTTCCTGCGGGGCTTCCTGCCCACGGCCCTGCCCGTCGGCGCGCGCTACGCCTTCTTCGGCCCCGTGCGCAGCATGGGCAAGCGCCTGGTGATGCTGGGTGCCGAGCGCGAGCGGCTGGACGAGGAGGGCGAGCCCGTCGAGCGCGGGCTGGCGCCGGTCTACCCGCTGGCCAAGGGTCTGTCGGCGCCGTGGATGCGCCGCCTGGTGCGTGCGGCACTGCCCGTGGCAGGACAGGTGGCCGACCTCGTGCCCCCCGGGGTGGCGGCCGCCGAGCGCCTGCCCGCGCTGGGGGAGGCGCTGGGCCTGCTGCACGCGCCGCCGCGCCCGGAGGACGCCGAGCGGGCGCGCCAGCGGCTGGCCTTCGAGGAGCTGTGGCTGCACGAGCTCACGCTCGCGCGACGCAGGGGCCGCCGCACCACGCTGCTCGCGCCCGCGCTGCCCGTGCCCGAGGCCGTGCACGCACGCATCCGGGCGCGGCTTCCGTTCACGCTCACGCCGGCGCAGGACCGTGCGGTGGCGGAGGTGCTGGCCGACCTCGCGCGCGCGCATCCGATGCAGCGCCTGCTCCAGGGCGACGTGGGCAGCGGCAAGACGCTGGTGGCCGCCTACGCCATCCTCGCCACGGTGGCTGCGGGACGGCAGGCCGCCTTCCTCGCGCCCACCGAGGTGCTGGCGCGCCAGCACGAGGGCACGCTGGTGCGCCTGCTGGAGGGCAGCCGCGTGCGCGTGGCCGCCCTGCGTGGCGGCATGGCCGCGCGCGAGCGCAAGGCCTTGCTTGCCGCGCTGGCCGCCGGCGAGGTGCACGTGCTGGTGGGCACGCACGCGCTGCTGCAGCCCGACGTGCGCTTCCACGCGCTGGGGCTGGCGGTGGTGGACGAGCAGCACAAGTTCGGCGTGCGCCAGCGCCATGCCCTGCTGGAGGCAGGCATGGGCCCGCAGGGCGAGGTGCCGCATGCGTTGCTGATGACGGCCACGCCCATCCCGCGCACGCTGGCGCTGGCCGTGTACGGCGACCTGGACGTGAGCGTGATCGACGGGCTGCCGCCGGGACGGCAGCCCGTGGAGACCTGGGTGGTGCGCCCGGGCGAGGGCGCGCGCGTCATGGCGCGCGTCAAGCAGGCCCTCGCGGGGGGCAAGCAGGCCTTCGTCGTCTACCCGCTGGTGGAGGGCAGCACGCTGGCCGGCGTGCGCGACGCCACCGAGGGCGCAGCGCGCTGGCAGCGTGCCCTGCCGCGCCGTCGCGTGGGCCTGCTGCACGGCCGCCTCGAGCAGGAGGAGAAGCAACGCGTGCTGGAGGCCTTCCGCCAGCGGGCGCTGGACGTGCTGGTGGCCACGGTGGTGGTGGAGGTGGGCGTGGACGTGCCCAACGCCACCGTGCTGGTGGTGGAGCACGCCGAGCGCTTCGGCCTCACGCAGCTGCACCAGCTGCGTGGGCGCGTGGGACGTGGCGCAGGGGCCTCGGTGTGCGTGCTCGTCAACCGCTCGGGTGACGAGGCCCATCCGCGGCTGGAGGTGCTGGCGCGCACGCAGGACGGCTTCGTGGTGGCCGAGGAGGACCTCGCGCTGCGTGGGGTGGGCGACGTGCTGGGCACGCGCCAGAGCGGCGCGCCCGGGTTCGAGGCCGCGCGCCTCCCGCGCGACCTCGAGCTGCTCAAGCGGGCGCGCGAGTCTGCGCGGCGGCTGCTGTCCGACGATCCCGGCCTGCGCCGGCCCGAGCACGCCGCCCTGGCCCGTCGCGTGGAGGCGGCCGACGCGCGCGGCGGGGGGCTGGGCGGCTAGCCCCGGCCTCGCGGCGGCACGCGCCGGCGCACCCTGACATGGGCATACGGTGCAGGGCTGGCCCCTCGTGCGGATGACGGCGGGATGACCCGTCGAGGGCACGCTCGGGGGCTGGCCTGGAGGCTCCATGCGCACGTCCCGTCCCCTGCTGGGCTGGCTGCTCGTCCTGCCCGTGGCCTGCCTGCTCGCCGGGCCGGCTGCCATGCCCGCCCGCGCCGAGGGGGGCTCGGGGCCCAAGCCGCGCCCGCGGCCCAAGGACTTCAACTTCGGCGTGCCCGAGCGCACGCCGGGGCAGCCCGTGCCGGGACCGGTCACCCCGGGTCCCGAGGCTCCTGCCCCGGCTGCCCCCGCCGGCCCCGTGGAGGGCGAGGAGGCGGCGGTGCGTGCCGACCTCGAGCGCCTGGCGCGCTGGCCGGCCCGGGACGGCGTGCATGCGGCTGAGTCGCTGCTGCTGCGCGGGCCCGCCGTGGCTCCCTGGCTGGTGGAGGCGCTGGCCGGCAACGAGCGCAGCGTGCAGCCGGGTGCCGCGTGGGTGCTGGGCAAGGTGGGCGGGGCCGAGCACGTGGTGCCCATCCTGCGTGCCGCCGCGCGCCTCAACGGCTACCGCGCCGAGACCTTCTTCGAGGCCGCCACGGCGCTGGAGCCCGAGCGCACCAAGGAGTGGCTGGTGGGCTTCCTGTCGCTGGACCGCGCCCAGCTGCGCGAGGCCAGCACCGAGTACCTGCGCAAGGTGCTGGGCCCCGAGGATGCGCCGCGCATCGTGCGCCTGCTCGACAGCGACAAGGCGGGCGCGCGCATCGCCGCGCTGCGCCTGCTGGACAGCGTGCAGGCCGCCGGTCGCGAGGAACTGCTCGTGCGCGCGCTCTCCGACCTGGCGCCGCTGGTGGCCCGCACGGCCGCGGGCCTGCTGGCCGTGGGCTTGCCCGACGCGGCCGCGGTGGCGCGCCTCAACGCGCTGGCTCGCGAGGGCGAGGCGCGCGAGCGCGCCTACGCGCTGCTGGCGCTGGCCGACGCCACGCGGGTGCGCGGCAGCAACACCATGGAGCCGGCCACCGTGACCGAGGTGGCCGGCCGTCGCGGCCTGCTGCACCCGGACAAGCTCAACCGTGTCGCGGCCGCCATCGGCCTCGCCTACGGCGCCACGGACACGCAGGAGGCCAGCATCGCGGCCCTGCTGGACGGCCTCGTGATCGACACGCTGGTGGACGCCGTGGGCGGCGACCACTATCGCGACTTCGAGGCGCTGGCCGACAGCGTGTTTGCTGCGCTGCGGCGGCTTTCGGGCCAGGACCTGGCGGCCACGGCGGTGGCCTGGGCGCAGTGGTGGCAGCGCGAGCGCGGCGGCTTCCACGCACGCCGCTCGCTCAAGGCGCTGGAGGCGGCCGACCTGCCCTTCGCCCTCGTGCGCTACGAGGCGGTGGGCTCCGACGGCTCGCGTCGCAGCGCCGTGTTCGTGCCCGAGGGTGCGGCCGCGCGGGACGGGGCGCTGGTGCTGCCGGTGGACGTGTTCTCCTCGCTGGTCGGGGCGCTCTCCGACCTGGGCATCTTCGAGGGCCAGCCGCTGGGCAAGCCGCGCAGCGACGAGCACGTGCTGGCCGTGCTGCAGGTGCGCAACCAGGAGTCGCGCGTGCGCGTGGGCGCGCGCGAGGACGCCTCGGGCGTCGCCGTGCTGCGCGCCCGCTTCGAGGGGCTGGAGGAGGCCAACAGCTGGCAGCTGTTCCGCGACACCGACCGCTGGCCGGACGTGCGCGCGTGGTGGGCGGCGCAGTCGCGCGACATCGCGCAGGCCGACCCGGCGCTGCGGCTGGACCTGCTGCGCTCGGCCATCGTCAACGCTTGGGACGACCTCGAGGGCGACGAGGCCCGGGCCCGCGCGCTCGACCGGCTGGAGGCGCTGGGCGCCGGCCTCACGGCGGTGCAGGCGCGCGTGCTGCTGGAGGCGGCCACGACGCGTCCGGCCGTGACGGCGCTGGAGATGCGTGCCGTGCGCCTGGCGCTGGCGCTGGGCCCGCCCGTGGAGTCGCGGCAGGCTGCCGTGCAGGCGCTGGGGGCCCGCAGCGAGCCCGAGGCGGTGGACCTGCTCGCGCAGCTGCTGGTCGAGCTGGGCGCGGAGGCGGTGCGCAAGGCCTTCCTCGATCCTCACGCGCCGGTGCGCTGCGCGGCGGCGCGCGCCGCCACCGCGCTGGTGGACCGGGTGGACCCGCAGCGCGACCCGCAGGGCCTCGAGGCGCTCTCGTTGCGGCTTCGCCCCGGGCTGGAGGTGCTGCGCAAGGACGAGGTGGCGGTGCGGGCCGCCGCGCTCGTGGCGCTGGGCCGGCTGGGCGATGCCGCGGTGCTGCCCGAGCTGGAGCGGCTCTACCGCGAGGGCGACCTGGGCCAGCGCGCGCTGCTGGCGCAGGCCTTCGGCGAGCTTCCCGGCGACCAGGGCCACGGTCCCCTGACCATGGTGCTGGGCGAGACGGATGCCGCCAGCGCGCCCGTGCGCACGGCGGCGCTGCGGGCGGTGGGCCGCACGCGCCACCCCAACGCGGTGCGCCTGCTGGCCTTCTACCTGCTCAACGACCCCAGCAGCGACGTGCAGCGCACGGCGGGCGACGCGCTGGTGGCGCTGGGCAGCGACGAGGCGCGGCTGGCGCTGCTCGAGGCGCTCACGCGGGGCGAGCCCGACGCCGCGCGACGCGCGCGCCTGCTGGA
Organism: Planctomycetota bacterium; assembly: GCA_964228555.1. Classification (GTDB taxonomy): domain Bacteria; phylum Planctomycetota; class PLA2; order PLA2; family JAEUHO01; genus CAXQZU01. The sequence goes on along the minus strand of CAXQZU010000052.1, from coordinate 50,310 downwards.
CGTGATCGGGCGCTTCGAGGGCCGCGTGGTCGAGGAGGTGCTGGTGCGCCAGCTGGACGACGCCGACCCCGGCGTGGTCGCCGTCGTGGCCTTGCGCGCGGGCCAGAAGGGCCTGCCGGCCAGCGTGCCCCACCTGGTCGCGCTGCTGCGCCGCGGCAGCGAGCGCGAGCGTGACCAGGCGCAGGCCGTGCTGGAAGAGCTCACCTGCCAGCGCCTGCTGGCGCCCGGCTTCGGCGCCAAGGCCGACCAGCTGGAGGCCTGGTGGGCCACGGCGCGCGTCGGCACCGAGCGCACCTGGCTGCGCGATGCGCTGGCCGAGCGCGGCTACGACACCAGTGGCATGGCGGGCTTCGTGCGGGGCGAGCCCTCGATGGAGGCCGTGCCGGTGCTGCTGCGCGCGCTGCGCGACGGCGACCCGGTGTTCCGCCAGGCGGCGGCCCGCGCGCTCGAGCGCATGACCGGCAAGTCGTTCGGCGAGCTGGGCCGTGGCGTCCCGGCGGGCGACGCCGGCCGCGTGGCCGACCGCTGGTCGGCCTGGTGGCGTGACGAGGGTGCGCCCAGGGCGTCCGGGCGGTGAGGCGCCGACGCCGCGCGCTGCGGCTGGGCGCCGTGCTGCTGGGGCTGGGCCTGCTGCTGGCCTTCGTCGTGCGCTGGCCGGGCAGCCTGCCCGACCTGTCGCGCTACCACGCCGACATCGAGGCCGTGGCCCGCCAGCACGGCGTGGAGCCCGACCTCGTGCGCGGCGTGGTGGCCGCCGAGAGCAGCGGCGACCCGGGCGCAGCCAGCCCCGCCGGGGCGCTGGGCCTCATGCAGCTCATGCCGGCCACGGCGCGCGAGGAGGCCGGCCGGCAGGGCCTTGCCGAGCCCGCACCGCGCGACCTGCTGCTCAACACGCGCCTCAACCTGCAGCTGGGCACGGGCTACCTCGCCCGCCTGCTCAAGCGGTTCGACGGCGAGGTGCCCTACGCGCTGGCGGCCTACAACGCCGGCGCCACGAACGTGGCCCGCTGGCGGCAGCGCGCCCCGGGCCTCCCGCCTGCCGAGGTGGTCCAGCGCGAGGGCTTCGCCGAGACGCGCGCCTACGTCAAGCGCGTGCAGTCGTTCCGCGACCGCTACCGCGCGCAGCGCGAGGACGAGTAGCCCGCGGTCACTGCACCGAGAGCAGCAGCGCCGCGTTGGTCTCGTGGTCCTTCATCAGGTCCTTGAGCATCATCATCGCGTCGGCGGGCGTGTGGTCGCCCAGCGCGCGGCGCAGGCGGTTGATGCGGCGCAGCTCGTCGGGATGCAGCAGCAGGTCCTCGTTGCGCGTGCCCGAGGCCGGGATGTTGATGGCCGGCCAGATGCGCTGGTTGGCCAGGTCGCGGTCCAGCACCACCTCCATGTTGCCGCTGCCCTTGAACTCCTCGAACACCAGCTGGTCGAGCCGGCTGCCGGTGTCCACCAGCGCCGTGGCCAGGATGGTGAGGCTGCCCCCGCCCTCGACGTTGCGGGCGGCCGCGAAGAAGTTCTTCGGCTTGGTGAGCGCGCCGGCGTCCATGCCGCCCGAGAGGATGCGGCCCGAGGTGGGTGCGAGGTTGTTGTACGCGCGGCCCAGGCGCGTGATCGAGTCCAGCAGCATGACCACGTGCCGGCCCATCTCGACCATGCGCTTGACCTTCTCGATGGCCAGCTCGGCCACGCGCACGTGGTTGGCCACCGGCTTGTCGAAGGTCGAGGCGATCACCTCGCCGCGCACGCTGCGGCGCATGTTGGTCACCTCCTCGGGGCGCTCGTCCACCAGCAGCACGACGATGTCGGCATGCGGGTGGTTGCGCGCGATGGAGTCGGCGATCTTCTGCAGGATCACCGTCTTGCCCGAGCGGGGCGGCGCCACGATCAGGCCGCGCTGGCCGCGGCCCAGCGGGCAGAAGAGGTCGATCAGGCGCATCTCCACGTCCTCGGGACGCGCCTCCAGCGTGTAGCGCTCGTCGGGATAGACGACCGTGAGCTTCTCGAAGGGCGTGAGCGAGGCCAGCCGGGCCGGGTCCTCGTGGTTCACCTCCAGCACCTTGTGCAGCGCCAGCAGGGGCTCGCTGGGCCGGGGGTGGTGCGCATGGCCCGAGACGTGGTGCCCGGCCTTGAGCCCCACCTTGCGCACCAGCGCCACGCTCACGTAGACGTCCAGCGGGTGGGCTGCATAGCCCAGCTTCTGGCGTCGCAGGAAGCCGTACCCGTCGGGGTGCAGCTCCAGCAGGCCCTCCACCGCGATGTCCTCTTGCGGCACGGGCTCCTGCCCGGCGCCGGGGCCGCGGCCCTGCAGCACCTGGTGCAGCGTCTCGTGGCGGTGGGCGCCCGGGCGCACCGGCACGCGGTAGTGCTGCACCAGCGCTGCCACCTGCGCATCGCTCAGGCGGCCCAGTGCGCTCACGTGCTGCCGCCCGCTGCGCACCTGCTCCAGCAGGTGGATGGCCTCGTCCACGGCCTCCGGGCTGGCCTCGTCCCAGCCCTCCTCCTCCGCGTCGCCTGCCCCGGGGCCGTCGGTCCCCGGCCCATCGCCCGCATCGTCGGCGGGCGGGTCGTAGGGCTCGGGGTCGTCGCCCTCGTCGGGCAGCGGAGGGATGGCACGGGCCAGCGAGGGTGGCGTGGCTCCCCACGCCGCAGGGATGGTCGGCCCGCGCGGATCGGGGCCAGCCGGTGCAGCAGGCGCTGCCGCACCCGGCGTGGAGGACTTGGCCGGCGCGGCCGGCGCAGCCGCAGGGCCGGCGGGGCGCCCAGCCGTGCGGGGCGCGCCGGGCAGCGTCGCACGGTCGGGCACGGGTGCGGGGCTCGCGCCCGCCAGGTCCTTCGCGCTCTTCTGCGCCTCGCGCGCAGGCTGGGGCGCCGGGGCCTCCGCAGGCTTGGCCGTCTTGCGCACGGCGCGTTGCGCACGCGCTGCCGCCTTGGGCGCGCTGGCCTTGCCCTCGGCGACCGGCGCATCCGGGGCCTTGGGCTCGCCCGCCTTGCGCGACGGCTTGCTGGCCTTGGCCGCGCGCGCCTTGGCCGTGTCCGGGCCGGGCTTCCCGGCGCTGGCACGCGGGCCCTTGGCCGCGGGCTTGGCCGCTGCCTTGCGGCGCGTGGGGCTCTCGTCATCGTTCTTGCGGGTGGGGGCCATGCGTTCCTCGGGTCATCCAGCCAGGGTCAGGTCCGTGCGGGAGCGGTGCCAGCCAGCGCTGCGCGCAGCTGCGCGTCGAGGCGGGTGGCATCGTCCCCGTTGGTGATCACGTGCGTGGCACGCGCGCGCTTGGCGGCGTCTCCGGCCTGGTGGCGCGCCCAGCCTGCGAGGGCCTCGGCGGGGGTCCCGCGCGCCAGCGCGCGCTGGCGGCGAAGGTCCTCGGGGGCCTCGACGAACCACAGCTCGTCGCACAGTCCCTCGAGGTGCGCTTCCACCAGCAGGGGCACGTCCAGCACGAGCAGGTCGGGGCCCTCGCCGCGGCGGTGCGCGGCCACGGCTTGCTCCAGCCGCTCGCGCACGACGGGGTGGGTGAGGCCCTCCAGCACGCGCAGCACCGCGGCGTCCGCATGCGCCCGCTGGCGCAGCGCATCGCGGTCGGCGCGGCCCGCGCGCACGGACGCAGGGCCCAGCAGGGCCGCGAGCCGTCCGTCGCCGGCCGCCTGGTCGAGGGCCTCGTGCGCGAGGCGGTCGGCGTCCACGACCCGGCCCCCGCCCAGCAGCGCAAGGCGCTGGGCCACATGGCTCTTGCCGCTGGCGACAGCGCCCAGCAGGCCCACGATGATTCGGCGTGCGTGCATGCGTGCGAGGGGTGGGTGGGAGCGGTTGGGGATGCGTGTGTGGAGGGGGATGCGTGTGTGGAGGGGTGCGCGAGGCAGGTGCCGGCCATGCGGGCTGCGCGACCGCGGGTGGGTGCGCCTGCGCACGGCTCGCGCCGGCGAGCACGCGAAGCGGGCAACCCGGGCCCGCGGGGGCGGCCTGGCAACGCGGCGCCCGCCTGCCTCGATGTGCACGAAGCCGGGCCTGCACCGCCGGGGCCCTCATGGCCCCCGGTCGCCCCCGATGACTTCTTCCACAGCCACCCTACGGCCCGGCCAGCCTGCTGCAAGCCTTCCCTGCCCGCCGCCCGTGAGCACCGGCGCGGCGGCCCGCCCCCGCTGCGCGACGGCAGTGCTTGCCGCGCAGCCGGGCGAGCCATTCTTGTTCGCATGATGTTCGTATCCGGTGCGGGTCTCCGCGCACCACGGCGGGCGGGGCGTTCGGCCCCCGTCGGGCCCCGCGGGTGCCCGGGCCAGGCGCCGGTCCCCAGACGGGCGAGGCGCGGCAGCGGGCGGGGAGTTGACGGGCCGTCCCGGGTGCTGCTACCGTCCCTCCACGGCAGGAGTCCCGGCGGCTGGCGCCCCCGGGTCCGTGCCGTGTCATGCCCGGCGCGCGTCGCGTGCCGGGCGCGTCCCCTTCCTTTCCCCGTCTGCTCCCGGAGATCGCATGGACTCCACCCTCCTCGGCCGTCGCAGCGCCGCCCTTGGCAGCGTCAACTGGGCCTTCGTGGTCACGCTCTTCCTGCTGCTGGGCTTCATCTTCATGTGGTTCCAGGCGGCGGACGAGCGCGACAAGGCGCTGGCCGAGAAGAAGCGTGCCGAGGACGCCTACCGGGAGGGCAACACGCAGCTCACCGAGGCGATCACCAACCTCGAGGACATCTCGCGCGTGCTGGGCTTCCAGACGAAGAACCTCACCCTCGGCGGCCGCGCCGTGGTGGTGAGCGACGTCGAGCAGGCCCGCCTCAACCTGGAGAAGGGCGGCGAGGTCGAGGTGCTGGCCGCGGACGGCTCCAAGGCCAAGGTGCCTGGCTTCGTCAACGCCCTGTGGAACCAGACCACGCTGACGATCGACCAGGCCGCGCGCAGCGGCAGCAACCAGGCCACCAGCGAGAAGACGGTGGACCTCTCGCAGGCCTCGCCCAAGTTCCGCGAGAAGCTCAAGGAACTGAGCGGCCTGGCGCAGGCCGTGCCGCCCAAGCCCGCCGCCCCGGTGGACCCGGGTGACCAGGCTGCCGAGGCCAAGTACAAGAGCGACCTGGCCGCCTACGAGCAGGCCGTGGCCGCCTACAAGAACGCCCAGACCTCGTTCCACGAGAACGGCGAGTTCGCCGCCGAGCGCAAGGCCTTCCAGCGCGTGGTGGGCGCCACGGTGCGCAGCGACCCCGACACGTTCAAGGCGGTGGAGCTGAGCTTCAAGCCCAAGCTCGACCAGCCCATCACGACCTACGAGCAGGCCATGCCGCTGTGGAGCGAGGTGTGGGCCGGCATCCTGGCCGAGTTCAAGGCCAACAAGGCGGCGGACCGCCAGGCCATCGAGAAGCTGCAGGCCGACGTGAAGGCCGAGCGCTCGACGGTGGAGCAGCAGAACAAGCGCTACGGCGAGCTCGAGACGGTGAGCCGCGGCGAGATCGAGGCCAAGACGCGCGAGCTGGAGACGGTCAGCAAGCGTGCGGCCGACAACGAGCAGGCCGCCCGCCGCGCCGAGAACGAGCTGCAGGTGCAGATCACCGAGCGCAAGAAGGAGGTCAGCACGCTGACCGCCGAGCTGGGTGCCTACAAGGCGCGCACGGCGGCCGACAAGGAGCAGCGTGACCTCGAGATCCGTCGCGACGAGGTGGACGGCCTGGTGATGGCCATCGACCAGCAGCTGCAGACGGGGACGATCAACCTCGGCAGCGAGGACAAGGTCTACGCCGGCCTGAAGTTCGTCGTGTCGTTCGTCGATCGCGGTGGCGCGCGCCAGCCCAAGGGCGAGGTGCAGGTCATCGAGGTGACCGGCCGCAAGAGCGCCAAGGTGCGCATCCTGAACGCCTCGCGCCAGATGGGCAGCGGCGACCTGATCAGCAACCCCTTCTACAACGCCAGCCGCGCCGTCCACGTCTACTGCGTGGGCTGGACGCCGGACTTCATCGCGCGCCGTCGCCTGGAGCAGATGAACTGCGTCATCGACACGGCGCCCACGGCCAAGACCGACTACTTCGTGGTGCCCGACGAGTGGCAGGGTGGCTCGGCCGCCCCCGCCGAGGGCGAGGAGGCCGCGGCCGAGGGCCAGAGCCCGATGGACAAGGCGCGCCAGGAGTCGCAGGTGTTCGGCGCCAAGCTCATCACGCGCCGCATGCTCGAGAACTTCCTCAAGCTCTAGCCGCGCGGCCCTCGCGGGCAGCGATCCCCTGCAGGCGCCCGGGCACGGCCCGGGCGCCTGCTTGCTTGGAGGCGGCCGGGTCCGTGCCCCGGGCCCGGCGGCGTGCGCGTCCACCCGTTGGCACGGCCGCCCGGCGGGGCTACGCCACGGCGGCCCGGTAGCATCCAAGCGCCTGCACGTCGATCCCCCGGCGGCGGGCCCGCCATGGCTGCATGACCTCCCCGACCCCCGCGGCCAGCCTGCCTCCCGTGCCGGACGCGGCCGGGGGAGCCGCCATGCCGCGCATGTCCCTGATGGAGCACCTGGCCGAGCTGCGCTCGCGGCTGGTCAAGTCCGCCCTCGCCCTGCTGCTGGCGATGGGCGTGAGCTTCTGGTTCTGGGCCGAGATCAAGGACTTCGTGATGGAGCCCTACTACGCGGCGGCGCGCGCGCAGGGGCTGACGGACGTGCGCCTGTCGGTGCTGGACCCTGGCGACGGCTTCATGACCGTGATGAAGCTGTGCTTCCTCGCCGGGCTGGTCCTGGCCTCGCCGGTGGTGATCTGGCAGCTGTGGGGCTTCGTCTCGGCAGGCCTCTACCCCCGCGAGCGACGCGTGGTGCACATCTTCTTCCCCTGCGCGCTGGGCCTGTTCCTGCTGGGCATCACGTGCGCCTACATGCTGCTGATCCCCGTCGGGCTCTCGTGGCTGATCGACTTCAACGTCAACAGCCTGGGGGCACGCACCGAGTTCAACATCACCTCGTACACGTCGCTGTGCATCAGCCTCGTGTTCGCGATGGGCCTCGCCTTCCAGCTGCCGCTGGTCATGATGTTCCTGCAGGGCACGGGGCTGGTGCAGCGCACCACCTTCAAGCGCTACTGGCGCCACGCCACCGTGGGCGCGTTCACCGTGGGGGCCATCATCACGGCCGACCCCAGCCCCGTGACCCAGGTGCTGATGTCGGTGCCGCTGTGCGGCCTCTACGTGCTCGGCATCTGGGCCGGCCGCTTCGTGGGCGATGGCAAGGAACGCTTCCGCTGGTGGAAGGCGTGGCCCATCTACCTGGGCCTGTGCCTGTTCGCCGCGCTGCTGGTGTGGAACAAGCAGCTGATCGCGTGGTGGAACGCGCTCTAGCCGGCGCCGGCGCGCCGGGGACGGCCCGGGCCGCGCCCGCCCATCCGGGGCATCGCTAGGGGCCCCGGCGGGGCGTCCGTAGGCTCGCCGCATGCGCATCGCACTCATCGGCCTCAAGGGCTCGGGCAAGACCACCCTGTTCAACGCCGTGGCCGACACCCCGGTGAGCGTGCCGGCCGGCGGGCTCCAGTCCGAGACCCACGTGCAGGTGGTGAAGGTGCGCGACGAGCGCCTCGAGCGCTGCCGCGAGATGTTCCAGCCCAAGAAGTACACGCCGGCGGGCCTCGAGCTCTGGGACCCGCCGGGCCTGCCCGGCGGCAGCACCGAGGCCGACAAGGAGAAGCGCACGCGCCTGCTCTCCAGCCTGCGCGAGGCCGACGCCTTCGTCGTGGTGGTGCGCGGCTTCAGCACCGACCTCTACCCCTACGAGCGCCCGGCGGCGGATCCGGTGGCCGACCTCAAGCAGGTGGTGGACGAGCTGTTGATGGCGGACTTCGTCGTCACGGAGACGCGCGTGGCCAAGCTGCGCGACAACGTCCAGAAGCGCGCCAAGAGCCTCGAGCAGGACAAGCTGGAGCTGGCCGTGCTCGAGCGCTGCCTCGAGCGCCTCGAGAAGGGCCAGCACCTGGCCGACCTCGAGGTGGGCGAGCAGGACGCCAAGCGGCTGCGCGGCTTCCAGCTCTTCGCGCGCAAGCCCTTCCTGGCCGTGCTCAACGGCCCCGGCAGCGTGCCCGCCGGGTTCGGCCAGGGGCTGGGGCTGCCGATGCGGGGCGTGCTGGCCATCGATGCGCAGATCGAGGCCGAGGTGGCGGCCATGGACCCCGCCGAGCGGCCGGCCTTCCTGCAGGAGTTCGGCCTGGCCGAGCCCGCCGCCTCGCGCCTCGTGCACGAGGTCTACCGCGCCGTGGGCCTGCGCTCGTTCTTCACGGTGGGCGAGGACGAGGTGCGCGCGTGGACCATCCAGGCCGGCGACGACGCCATCACGGCCGCCGGCAAGATCCACACCGACCTCGCCAAGGGCTTCGTGCGCGCCGAGGTGTTCCACTTCGACGAGCTGGTGGCGGCGGGCGGCCTGCGTGACCTCAAGGCCCGCAACGGCATCCGGCTGGAGCCGAAGGACTACGTCGTGAAGGACGGTGACATCGTCCACATCCGGAGCGGCAAGTAGTGGCGGCACGCGTCGGCCTCGTCCTCGTGGGGGCCGAGCTGCTGGAGGGGCGAGCGCGCGACGCCAACGGCGCGTGGCTGGCACGCGAGGTGACGGCCCGCGGCGCCACGCTGGCGTGCTGGAGCGTGGTGGGGGACGAGGAGGCAGGCATCGTGGCGGCGCTGCGCGCGGCCGCCGGGCAGGCGCCGCTGGTGGTGGTGGGAGGCGGACTGGGGCCCACGGAGGATGACCGCACCCGGGCGGGCGTGGCAGCCGCGCTGGGGGTGCCGCTGGTGGAGGATGCCGGCGCGTGGGAGGCCATCCAGCAGGCGCTCGCTCGCCGCAGCCGCCCGGCGCTGGACATGCAGCGCCGGCAGGCGCAGGTGCCGCAGGGGGCTGGCTGGCTGCGCAATCCCACGGGCATCGCGCCGGGGCTGTGCGCACGGCTGGGGAGCAGCGAGGTGCTGGTGCTGCCCGGCGTGCCCAGCGAGTTCCGCGAGATGGCCGCGCGCGAGGTGCTGCCGCGCGTGGAGGCGCTGCCCGGCCGCGTGGACACCGCGCTGGAGATGGTGCTCACGGTGGGCCTGCCCGAGACGGAGGTGGCCCGCCGGCTGGGCGACCTCGCCACGTCCAGCGAGCCGGTGCTGGGCTGGTACCCGCACCATGGCGAGGTCGAGGTGAGCGTGCGCGCCCACGGCGAGGGCGCGGCCCAGCGTGCGCGCGAGGTGGCCGACGAGGTGCGGCGCCGCGTGGGCGACAGCGTGCTCGAGGCGCCGCCCGGCGGCCGCACGCAGGATGCGGTGCTGGCCTTGCTGCGTGCGCGGCGCCTGACGCTGGCCACGGCCGAGTCCATCACGGGCGGGCTCGTGGCCGAGATGCTCACGGGCGTCCCGGGCGCCAGCGAGGTGCTGCGCGCGGGGTGGGTGGCCTACAGCGAGCAGGCCAAGCAGCGCGAGCTGGGCGTGCCGGGGGCGCTGCTGGCCGGCCCGCCGGGGGCCGTGAGCGCGGAGGTGGCCGTGGCCATGGCCGAGGGCGCACGCGCGCGCGCAGGCACCGACCTGGCGCTGGCCACCACCGGCGTGGCAGGGCCCGGTCCCTGGCAGGGGCCGGCCGGCAGCGTGGCGGCGGGCACGGCCTACGTGGCCGTGGCGCAGGCCGGCCAGCCCTCGCGCGTGCTGACCCTGCGTGCCCCGCTGGAGCGTTCGCTGGTGCGGCGGCGCACGGCGCTGCTGGCGCTGGACCTGCTGCGGCGCGCCGTGATGGGCCTGCCCGATCCGCAGGGGTAGGATGCAGGGTGCTGGCCGCTCCCCGGTGGTGCAACTGGTAGCACGCGGGACTTTGGATCCTGAAGTTGGAGGTTCGAGTCCTCCCCGGGGAACCAGCCCTGCCCGGAGGCCGGGGGCGCTTCTTGCGCGCCCGGCCGGTCGGGCGCACACTTCGCCCCGCCGTCCCGCGGGGACGTGCGTGGAGGCCCGATGAACAGCCCCGCAGGCGCCTCCCGACCGCTCGCGCTGGTGGTGCTGGCGGCGGGCAAGGGCACGCGCCTCTCCACGGGCGAGGACGCGCCGCCCAAGGTGCTGGTGGAGGTGCTGGGGGCGCCGCTGCTCGAGCACGTGCGCCGCGCGCTGGACGGCCTCGCCTGCGAGCCCTCGCTGGTGGTGATCGGTCACGGCTCGGCGCAGGTGCGCGCGTGGCTGGACGGCCACTGGAAGGGCGCGCGGCCCGTGCTGCAGCAGCCGCAGCAGGGCACGGGACACGCCGTGCGCGTGGCGCTGGACGCCGTGCCGCGCTTCGCCGGCGACGTGCTGGTCGTGAGCGGCGACGTGCCGCAGCTCACGCGCGAGAGCGTGGACCTGCTGCTGGCCCACCACCGCAGCACGCACGCCGCGGCCACCTTCCTCACGGGGCACGCGCCGCAGCCCGGCAGCCTGGGCCGCGTCGTGCGCTCGCCCGCGGGCGCCTTCGAGGCCGTGGTGGAGGCGCGTGATGCGGTGGGGCGGCCCGAGGTGCTCGCGCTCACCGAGTTCAACACGGGCCTCTACGCGTTCCGGGCCGAGGCGCTGCGGCCCGCGCTGGCCGCGCTCTCGACGGGCAATGCCCAGGGCGAGCAGTACCTGCCGGATGCCCTGGCCGGGATCCGGCGCGCGGGCGGGCGCGTCGAGGCGCTGGCCGTGCCGGGCGGCGCCGACCTGCTCGGCGTCAACACGTGGGAGGACCTCGCCGGGGCCTTCGCCGTGCTGCGCCGGCGCATCCTCGCGCAGCACCTAGGCCAGCGCGTGCGCATCGTGGACCTCGAGCACACCATCGTCGAGGTGGACGTGCAGATCGAGGCGGGGGCCACGCTGCTGCCCTTCACGGTGGTGGAGCGGGGCTGCCGCATCGCCGCGGGCGCCGTGGTGGGCCCCTTCGCGCGCCTGCGCGGCGCCAGCGTGCTGGAGGCGCGCGCCGAGGTGGGCAACTTCGTCGAGGTGAAGGCCAGCACGCTGGGGCGCTCGGCCAAGGCCAAGCACCTCGCCTACCTCGGCGATGCCACCGTGGGGGCCGAGGCCAACATCGGCTGCGGCACGATCACGGCCAACTTCGACGGGTCGCGCAAGCACCGCACCACCATCGGGCCGCGCGCTCGCATCGGCTCGGGCACCGTGCTGGTGGCGCCCGTCGAGGTGGGCGACGGCGCGGTCACCGGCGCCAACGCCGTGGTGACGGCGCGGCGCAACGTCCCCGCCGGGCAGGTGGTGGCAGGCGTGCCGGCGCGCCCGCTGAAGGGCGACGCCCGTCCCACGGGCCTCGCGCCCAGCGTGCCTGCCCCGGCCCGGGGCCCGCGTGCAGCGCAGGCCGCCGCGGAGCAGGCCGAGCGCCGGCGTGCCATCGAGCGTGCGGCGCGCGGCGGCGGGCGCGGCCAGCGCCAGCGACGTGCGCGCGAGGCATCGGCACAGCAGGCCCAGGAGCAACGGCCGGCGCGGCGCGAGGGCAGGACCTCGCGGGGCGCGGGCCGGGAGGACGGCGGAGCATGAGCCACGGACAGCTGCAGATCATCCACGGCAACGCCTCGCGCGAGCTGGCGGGGCGCATCGCCCGGCGCATCGGCATCCCGGTGACGCCCGCCAAGGTGGGCCGCTTCCCAGACGGCGAGATCGACGTGCGCGTGGACGAGAACGTGCGCGGCAACGACGTCTACCTCGTCCAGAGCACCTCGCCGCCCGTCAACGACAACCTGCTCGAGCTGCTGATCCTGATGGATGCCGTGCGCCGCGCCTCGGCCTCGCGCATCACGGCGGTGATCCCGTACTTCGGCTACGCCCGCAAGGACCGCAAGGACGAGGGCCGCGTGCCGATCACGGCCAAGCTGGTGGCCAACCTGCTCACGCAGGCCGGCGCGCATCGCGTGATCACCGTGGACCTGCACGCGGCCCAGATCCAGGGCTTCTTCGACGTGCCGGTGGACCACCTCTACGCTGCGCCGGTGCTGGCCGAGCACTTCCGGTCGCTGCACCTGGCCGACCTCACGATCGTGGCCCCCGACGTGGGCAGCAGCAAGATGGCACGCGGCTACGCGGCGCGCCTGGGCGGCGACCTCGCCATCGTGGACAAGAAGCGCCTGTCGGGCGACAAGACGGAGGCCGCGGCGCTGATCGGAACCGTGGAGGGCCGCAACGTCCTGATCATCGACGACATGATCTCCACGGCGGGCTCGATCTGCGACGCGGCCCGCGTGGCGCGCCAGCACGGCGCGAAGACGGTGCGCATCGCCGCCACGCACGGCGTGCTGTGCGGGCCGGCGCGCGAGCGCCTGGCCGCTGCCCCGGTCGAGCAGATCGTGCTCACCGACACCATCCCGGTGGACACCGCCGGGCTGCGTAGCCTGCAGATGCTCTCCATCGCGGACCTGCTGGCGGACGCCATCCTGCGCGTGCACGAGGAGAAGTCGGTCTCGGCGCTGTTCACGCGGCGCGAGGACGGCATGAGCTAGGGGGGCCCGCGCGCGGGGCCGCAGGCAGGCCCGCCCGCGGCAGCCGGCGGTCCCGGGGGTGGTCGCCCGGGCGAGGCCCGGGCCAGGGCCCTGCGGGGATCGCCGCCAGGGCCGGCATGGGGGGGCGGGCCCCGGAGCGGCCTTCCCGGCCCGCCTCGTGGCGCGCACCCCCACCCCGGCTTGGGGTCCCCGCGGGGCGCCCCTACCCTCGGCCGGTTCCTGACAGGACTCCGCCCCATGGACTTCACCAAGATCCCCGTGCAGCGCCGCGAGACCAGCGGCACGAACTCGTCCAACCGGCTGCGCCGGGACGGCAAGGTGCCGGTCGTGCTCTACGGCCTGGGCAAGCCCACGCTGTCGCTGTCTGCCGATGGGCGCGAGCTGGACCGCGTGATGCGCTCGGGCAACCGCCTGGTGGACCTGGCGCTGGGCAGCGAGAGCCGCACGGCCCTGCTGCGCTCGGCCCAGTTCGACCCCACCAGCGACGAGCTGCTGCACGTGGACTTCCTGCGCGTGGACCGCGAGGCGGAGATCGAGGACACGGTGCCCGTGGTGTTCCGCGGGCGCGCCAAGGGCGCGGCCGAGGGCGGCGTGTTCCAGCCGCTGCGCAACGCCATCGAGATCCGCTGCAAGCCGGCCAGCCTGCCGCGCGAGATCGTCATCGAGGTGGACCACCTCGGCCTGCACGACAGCATCCACGCGGCCGACGTCAAGCTGCCTGCCGGCGTGTCGCTGCGCGGCAACAAGGACCTCGTCATGTGCGTGGTGACGACGATCAAGGTGGTGGCCGCCGCCACGCCCGCCGAGGGCGCGCCGGCCGAGCCCGAGCTGATCGGCAAGAAGAAGGAAGAGGAGGGCGCCGAGGGCGCCGCTGCCGAGGGTGCTGCGAAGCCCGGCGACAAGGCCGCCAAGCCCGAGGCCAAGAAGGACGAGAAGAAGAAGTAGCCTGCGCCGGGGCCCTGCGGGCCTCGCAGGCTGCAGCCTGCCGGCCGGCCTTCCCTGCCGGGCTGTGCGCGCCGCGTACGCATGCCGCCTGACCTGCCCCCGCGACAGATCGTGTTCGGCCTGGGCAACCCCGGCAGCCGCTACGCCGACACGCGCCACAACGTGGCGTGGCTCGTGCTCCAGCACCTGGCGCGGGAGGCCGGCGCCGGCTGGCGCCGCTCGGGCTTCTACGAGGGCGAGGAGGCGCGCATCGAGGTGGGGGGGCGCCCGCTGCACCTCGTGCTGCCTTCCACCTTCATGAACCTCGTGGGCCCGGCGTACGTGCGGGCCATGGCCGTGCACGAGACGCCCCCGGGTGCCGCGCTGGTCGTGGTGGACGACTTCATGCTGCCCTTCGGGCGGCTCCGGCTGCGTGCCGAGGGCTCCGCCGGCGGGCACAACGGCCTCAAGAGCATCGAGTCGGTGCTGGGCCACGGCAGCTACCCGCGGCTCAAGGTGGGGATCGGGCCGGTGGACCCGCCCCAGCAGGACCCTGCCGCCTACGTGCTGGGACGCTGGGCGCCCGCCCAGCAGGAAGGCCTTGCCCGCGTGGTGGCGCGTGCTGCACAGGCCGTGAGCATGTGGGCCGAGCAGGGCCTGGAGGCCGCGGCCAACGCATGGAACCGCGCCGAGGAGGCCTAGGGCGGCGGGATCGCCCGGCGAGCGCCCCGGCCCGCTCCCTGCCCGCCAGGCGCCCGCCCGGTGCCCGCGGGGGGCGCGTGGCCGGGCCCTCCCCAGCGCCCGCCCGGGGGCCCTCGGGGCCCTGCCTGCCCTCCCGGGCGGCGGGCCTGCGGCCGGCAGTGCCGCCTTCGCTGGCCGGGGTGGGCGTGCTTGGTACCTTCTGCCGCTTCCCCCCGGATCGGCCCCCGCAGCCTGCGGGTGGCCCCCGGATCCCCCCTGGCTGCCCGAAGACCCGCCCATGAAGAACCGCGCCTACGAAGGCATGTTCCTGCTCGACAACAACGTCGCCTCGACGGACTTCGAGGCGGCGGCCAAGGTCGTCGACCAGATCCTCGAGAAGAACGGCGCGACCATCGCGCGCAAGGAGAAGTGGGACGAGCGCAAGCTGTCCTACGAGATCCGCGGCCACCGTCGCGCGACCTACTACCTCGTGTACTTCACGGCACCCACGGCCTCGGTGGCCGAGATCAACCGCGACAGCGAGCTCTCCGAGGGCGTGATCCGCCACCTCGTGATCGGGCTCGACCTGCCCATCGACGAGCACGTCGCCCTGCAGGCCAAGGAGCGCGAGCTGCTGGCCGAGGACAACCGCAAGAACGCCCTGGCCACCGGCTGGGGCGAGCCGCGCCGCGGCGAGGGCCGTGGCCGTCGCGACGGCGACGACGCGCCCGACATGATGGACGAGGAGCCGGAGGCCTAGACGGCCCCGCTTCCCGCTTCCCCACCTCCGCCGCAACCCGCGCAAGGATCCCCTGACGATGCCTCCCCGCAGCTCTCCCGCCCAGAACGCCAAGACGCAGAAGAACCTCAAGAAGCTGCTCAAGAAGACGGCCGAGCGCGGCAAGTGCCGCTTCACGCGCGCCCGCGTCACGAGCATCGACTACAAGGACGTGGCCACGCTGCAGAAGCTGGTCAGCGCGCAGGGCAAGCTGTTCGGCCGCAAGCGCACGAGCACGCAGAGCCACTTCCAGCGCAAGCTCAAGCTGGCCGTCAAGCGCGCGCGCTTCCTGGCGCTGCTGCCCTACGTGGCCCGCTAGGCCCCGGACGAGGAGGAACCAGCCATGGCAATCGAGGTCCTGCTGCGCCGCAGCATCGACGGCGTGGGCACCGTGGGCGAGGTCGTGCGCGTGCGCGACGGCTACGCCCGCAACTACCTGCTGCCCTACCAGATGGCCGCCCTCGTGACCCCCGAGGCGCTGCGCAACATCGAGAAGGACAAGGCCGCCGAGGCCATCCGCGAGGCCGAGGAGGCCAAGGTGCGCGCGGCGCTGGCCGAGCGCCTGGCCGCCATCGAGCTCAAGATCGAGGCCCGCGCCGGCGAGGACGGCCACCTGTACGGCTCGGTGGGGCCGCGCCAGGTCGTGGACGCGCTCAAGCTGCAGGGCATCCGCCTCGAGGAGCGCCAGGTGCGCTTCGAGACGCTGCGCGAGCTGGGCGAGTACGAGATCACGCTGCAGCTCTCGCGCCAGCATGCGCTGAAGATGAAGCTGTGGGTGGTGCTCGACCCCGAGGACGCCAAGGCTCACGCCGAGAACGCCGAGCGTCGCAAGGCCGAGGAGGCCCAGATGGCCAAGATGGCGGCCGAGCAGGCCGCTGCGCCGGCCCCCGAGGCGCCGGCCGAGGGGGGCGAGGCCGCGGCCGAGCCCGCCAAGCCCAAGGGCAAGGGCAAGAAGAAGTAGCCCGCGCGCGCCGCGCGCGGCCGGGGCCGCCTAGGGCAGCGTCACGACGCGGTCGTGCACGAGGCCCGCGTCCTGGCGTGCGAAGGCGTCCTCCAGCAACGTGCCCAGCCGGGCGGGCACCATGCCCTCGAAGGCCACGGCCCCGTCGCGCCGGATCGTGACCGGCTTGCTGGTGTCCACCAGCCGCTCGTGGAGCCACACCTGCAGGCGCCCGGTGCGCCCGCCCGTGACGAGGTCGATGGTGTTGCCCTGGATGCGGCCCTCCAGGCGCGCGTCCTGGGTGCTGCCCAGCCAGAAGAAGCGCCGCTTGCCCGGGCGCGACGGTTCCCACACCACGTGCCTGGGGGCCGGGTCGCGCTGGCGTGACAGCATCCAGTCCGCGATGGGCTTGAGGCCCTTCGGGGGCAGGCCGTGCCCGATGTCGTGGAACTCCTCCCACACCCACGTGTAGGGCAGTCCCGCGGCCTTCATGCGCGTGAGCTCGCGATGCGCCTCCTGCGAGCTGTCCGGCCGCACCTGCTGGTCGTCCGTGCTGTTGCAGAACCAGATCGGCGTGCACAGCAGGTTGGGCACGTGGCCCGGCGCGAGGCGCACCGCGCCTTGCTGGCCCATCACAAAGATCCCTCCGGCGCAGGCACCCAGCGCCGCGAAGCGGTCGGCATGGCGGCAGCCGATGGACCACGTGCCGTAGCCGCCCATGGAGTGGCCTGCGCAGTAGGTGCGATCGGGATCCAGCCCATGCTGCTGCTGGGCCGCGGAGACCAGCGCCAGCACCCAGCGCTCGATGTCTTCCGCGCACCACGCCGAGTTGCGCAGCTCGGGTGCGGTGGGGGCCACGACCAGCGCCTCGCCCGCGGCCAGCGACCACTTCGAGAGCGCTTCCTGCCCGTCACCCACGCCGGCGCCGCCGCCGTGCAGCGCGAGGAACAGTGCGCCCCCGCGCCGGGCCTTGCCGGTGAAGAACACGCGCCCCGTGAGGCCCTCGTGGGTGAAGGGGTCGCCGGAGCGGGCCGGGAAGCGGGGGCCTGCCCGCTCCACCTCGGCCAGCACCTTCTTGGTCCACGCGCGCGCATCGGCGGGCTTGAGGGGCCCGAGGCTGTCGAGCAGGGCCACGATCTCCTCGCGGCGCGACGGGCTGGCCTGCGCGTACTCGGCCAGCGCCTTGCGGGCCTCGGCGGCCCGCGTGACCCCATCCCAGGGCGGGGCCGCCTGGGCCCCTGCGCCGGGATCCTGCTCGGCGTGGGCGCATGACCGCCCGGTCCCTTGGCGCGAGGTGGCGGGGCGGTCGGCCACGCTGAGCCCTAGGGCGAGGCTGCAGGCGGCCAGCCAGGCCAGCGGTCGCTCGCGCAGCATGGCGCCAGTCTAGGGGCGCGGTACCCGGGGCTTGACACGGGGCCGGGTTTGGAATACATAAGCCCTTGTGAGGCAACAACTTACATCAACAAGCCGTGGAGAAGCCCGGGGCAACCCGTGGACAACCCGGGGAGGCGCGCAGGCCGCTGGGCAGCGCCATGCCCAACAGCGGTGGGGGCGATGGCCGTCGCACCCGCCCGGCTGGGGGGCCTTCCCGCGAACATGGCCGGGTTGGGCCGCCCACGCCGGGGAGTCGCGATGATCGACCGCAGTGCCGAGAGCGCAGAGGCCGCCCCCAAGGCGCAGCCGCCGACGGCGGCGCGCCGCACCTTCGAGCGCGTGCCGCCCCACGACCTGGAGGCCGAGCAGGCCGTGCTGGGCTCCTTGCTGCTGGACGGCGAGGTGCTGGGCAACGTGCTGCCGCTGCTCAAGCCCGAGGACTTCTACCGCGGCGCGCACGGCGCGCTCTACCGCGTGATGCTGGCGCTCTACGAGCGGGGCGAGCCGGTGGATGCGCTCACCGTCTACGCCGAGGTGGAGCGCAACGCGCTGGCCGAGGCCACCGGGGGGCGCGACGCCATCGCCAGCCTGGCCGCGATGGTGACCAGCCCCGCCCATGCCGAGCACTACGCAGGCATCGTGCGAGACAAGGCCATCCAGCGCGCGGCCATCTCCGTGGGCGTGGAGATCGAGCAAGCCGGCTTCGCCGGCGAGCTGCGCGGCGACGACTTGCTCGACCACGTGGCCCGGCTGGCCAACATGCTGGGCAACGATCGCGAGCAGAACCCCGAGCAGGAGGTGGGCTCGCTGCTCCACGAGGCCTTCGAGGAGATGCAGCGCGGCACGCCCGACAACTTCGCCGTGCGCACGCACTTCCTCGCCTTCGACGACCTCACCACCGGGTGGAAGCCGGGCGAGCTGATCGTGGTGGCGGGCCGTCCCTCGATGGGCAAGACCACCTTTGCGCTCAACGCGGCGATGAATGCCGCGCTGCACGACAAGAAGCGCGTGGCCATCTTCAGCATGGAGATGAGCGCCTCCAACCTCGTGCGCAACATGCTGTGCGCGCTGGGCCGCTTCCCCGGCCAGAAGCTGCGCCGCAGCGGGCAGTTCCTGTCCGGCGACGACCTGCAGCGGCTGGCGGATGCGGCAGGCCCGCTCTACGACGCCCCGATCGTGATCGACGACAGCAGCGCGCTCACGCCCAGCCTGCTGCGTGCCAAGGCACGGCGCATCCAGTCGCGCGGCGGGCTCGACCTCGTGGTCATCGACTACCTGCAGCTGATGAACGCCGCGGGCGCCAGCAGCAACGTCGAGAGCCGCCAGCAGGAGATCTCGTTCATCAGCCGCTCCCTCAAGGCGCTGGCGCGCGAGCTCGAGGTGCCCGTGGTGGCCATCTCGCAGCTCAACCGCGCCGCCGAGAAGCGCGAGGGCAACCGCCCTGTGCTCAGCGACCTGCGCGAGTCGGGCGCCATCGAGCAGGACGCCGACCTCATCTGCCTGCTGTACCGCAAGTTCTACTACTCCCGCCAGGAGAGCGACCGGGTGGATGCCGAGGTGATCGTCGCCAAGCAGAGGAACGGCCCCACGGGCTCGGTGCACCTGCACTTCCACGACGAGTGCATGCGCTTCGACAACCCGGCGATGGAGCGCTAGGAGCGCCGGGAGCGCGCACGGCGCGGCGTGCCTCGCGTGCCCGGCAGGCCGGGAGTGCGAGGCGTGCCACGGGGGTCCGCGGCGGCCGCCGTGGCCAGGCGGTCGTCGCGGCGGGCGCGCCGCAGGGCCGCGCGCCCCGCGCGCCGGTCCCGCGGCGGGCACCGAAGCGCCTTCGTGGCTGGCCCGGGGCCTGCCTACAATCCGGGCCCAGCCAGGCCCTGCCGGCCGGGTGGGCGGGCCGCGCGCGCAGCCTGCTCCCGGACCGGCGCCCCGGAGTCGCATGCCCGCACGGCTCGCCCTGCTCGCGCGTCGCTGCGGCCCGGCCGGGCGGCTGGCCGGTGCCCTGCTCGCCGTGGCCAGCATGGGCTGCCTGCCCGCCGCGCACGCCGACGGTCCGCCTGCCCCGGTGGTGCGTCGCAAGCCGCCTGCGGGTGCGGCGGCGCCTGTCGTGCCCGGCCCGGTCGCGGCGCCGTGGGGCACCACTCCACTGCCGGTGCCGGCGGGCGCGGTGCAGGCGGCACCTGCGCCGTGGCCCAGGCCCAAGGCCGCTGCGCCGGCCGCAGCACCTGCTGCCGCACCTGCCCTCGCGCCCGCGCCCGCGGCGGCGCCTCCTGCCGCGCCCGCGGCGGCGCCCCCTGCCGACCCTGCGCCGGCGCCGCGTGCCGATCCGTCGCCCCCGCCCGCGCCGCTGCCTGCGCCCGTGCGCATCCGCGTGCCGCAGCCCGCGGCCGCGCCGCCCCCCGCCGCGCCGGCGCTCGCGCCCGATCCGCCGCCTGCGCCCCTGCCTGCGCCGGCAGCCACGCCCGCAGCCACGCCCGCACCCGCGGCGAGCCCTGCGCCGTCCCCGCCGCCCCCGCCCGTTCCCGTCGAGCCCTCGCCCGCACCACCGCCTGCGCCCGCCCCCGTGCCCGTGCCCGTGCCCGGCGTGGACGGGACGCGCCCGCCTGCCGGGAGCGAGGGCCCGCGCATCCGCTCCATCCGCTTCGTGGGCAACAGCCTCTACTCCGAGGGCTCGCTCGAGACGCTGATGGGCCTCAAGGAGGGCGGGCGCCTGACGGATGCGGCGCTGGATCGCGACATGGCCCTGCTGGCGCGCTACGTGGCGCGCGCACGGGTCACGCGCCAGGAGGCGCCGGGCGGCGAGGTGGACCTCGTGGTGGAGGTGGAGGAGAACCCGCTGGTCGTGGAGGTACGGGTGTACGGCGCGGCCGAGGTGGACGAGGCCAGCGTGCGCAGCCGGCTCTCGACGAAGGTGGGCGAGCCGCTGTTCGAGCACCAGCTGGCGGCCGACGCGCAGGTGCTGCTGGCCGAGTACCGGCGCAAGGGCTACGCGTTCGCCACCGTCCCCGTGCCGGTCATCACGGCGCTCCCCAGCGGGGGTCGCCGCGTGGAGTTCACCATCGTCGAGGGCCCGCAGGTGAGCGTGGACCGGGTGGTGCTGCGGGGCAACCACAGCATCCCGCGCGCGGAGCTGGTGGAGGTGATGCAGGTGCAGGAGCGGCGCCTGCTGGACATCTTCTCGCCCAAGCCCTGGCGCGAGGACCTGCTGCGCGAGGACCTGGTGGCACTGGCCCAGCTCTACCGCGACGAGGGCTTCCTCGACGCCGAGGTGGCGCTGGAGGACCTGCGCTTCAGCGACGACAAGGAGCGCGTGCAGGTCACGATCGCCATCCAGGAGCACCTGCCCTACACGCTGGGCGAGCTCACGGTGGACCTGCAGCTGCCGCCGGACGGGCACGAGGGCAGCATGACCCCCGAGGACCGCGCCGCCCTCGGCGTCGAGGCCGTGCGGGGCTGGCTGGGCCTGCAGCCGGGCATGCGATGGGACGGCAAGCGCGCGGCGTGGGGGCGCGAGCGCGTGCGCGAGCAGCTGTTCCGGCGCTCCTACCTCGAGGCGGTGGTGGGGGAGCCCGTGCTGCGCGGCCGCGAGTCGGGCACCGTGGTGGACGCCACGATCACGGTGCGGCTGGGCTGGAAGTACCGCCTGCGCCGCATCGACTTCGTGGGCAACGAGTTCACCCGCGATGCGTGGCTGCGGCGCGAGGTGCGCGTGGTGCCGGGCGGCTACGTCGACCGCAACGAGCTCGAGCGGGGCGAGGCCCGCCTGCGTCGCGCCAAGTTCTTCGACCGCAGCAGCCTCGAGCTGCTGGACGTGCCTCCGGCGGAGATGGGGGGCGAGGAGGGCGAGGACGCCAGCGCGTGGAAGGACGCGCGCTACGAGATCGTGGAGGCCAAGACCGGCAAGCTGGGGTTCAGCGTGGGCCTGAGCACGGGCGGCGGCCTCTTCGGCACGGTGAGCTTCCAGAAGCGGAACTTCGACATCAGCCGCCCGCCGCGCTCGTGGGACGACCTGTGGTCGGGCCGGGCCTTCACCGGCAACGGGCAGACCTTCGACATCAGCATCGCGCCCGGCACGGAGAACACCACCTTCGCCATCGGGTTCGGCGAGCCGCGCCTGTTCGGCAGCGAGTGGCAGCTCAACCTGCGCGCCTACCGGCGCATGGAGTTCCGCGACGACCACGAGGTGGATCGCCTCGGCGCCCAGCTGGGCCTGGCGCGCACCCTGTTCCGGCGCAACGACGACACGCTGGTGGTGACCGCGGGCCTGCGCGGCCGGCTCGAGCAGGTGCAGGTGCTGGACCTCGCCGACGATGCCACGCCGGGAGCGGCGCTCTTCTACGGCTGGAACCAGGTCCACAGCCTGCGGGCCTACGGCACGCTGCGGGCCAGCGACGACGTGCGTCGCGAGATGCGCTCGCTGGACCTGGGCGTGGGTGCCGAGCTGCTGGGCACCGTGCTGGGCGGTGATGTGCATGCGCTCAAGCTCGACGGCAGCGTGACGCAGTCGTGGGTGCTGGCGATGGACGACGAGGGCCGTCGCCAGAAGCTCACGCTCAAGGGCCGGGTGGGCTGGGCGCGCGCGCTCGACGACACGCCCGAGGTGCCGGCCTTCGAGCGCTCGTACCTGGGCGGCAACGACTTCCGCGGCTTCGAGCGCCGGGGCGTGGGCCCGCACGTCAACGGCTACCCCACGGGTGGCGAGTGGCTGCTCACGGGCGGGGTCGAGTGGTTCCACCCGCTGGGCAGCGACACCTTCGGCGCGGTGCTCTTCTGCGACGTGGGCACGCTGGGCACCTCGCTGGACGACGACGATGCCTGGCGCATGCGGGTCACGGTGGGCCCGGGCCTGCGCGTGAAGATCCCCATGCTGGGCGACGCGCCGCTGGCGCTGGACTTCGGCTTCGTGCTGGCCGACGAGGCCGAGGACCGGCGGCGCCTGTTCTCCTTCGACCTCAGCCGTGACTTCTAGCCGCGCGCCCCGCCCGGCTGGGTCCGCACCCTGCCGGGGCGGTGGCCGGGCTCTGCTCCCGGGGGGCGACAGGCCTTGAGTCAGGGCCACAATGCGCCGATCTCGCCGGGAAGGTCCCCCTCCCCCCTGACGGAGTCCCGCATGCTGCGCTCGATCGCCACGCCCGTCCTGCTGCTGGCCCTCGCGGCCGCCTGCGTGCTGCCTGCGCCGGCTGCGGCGGCCCCGGCCCCGATGCCCGTGGGCGTCGTGGACATCCTCGAGCTGATCAACGCCTATCCCGGCACCGCGCAGGCCCAGGCCGAGCTGGAGTCGGCGGCCAAGACGGCGCAGGCCGAGTTCGACGTGGTGAAGAAGGAGGTCGCGGCGCTGGAGGAGAAGCTCAAGATCGAGGTGGCGCAGGGCGCGCCCGGCCGTGCCGCGCAGGAGAAGGTGGTCGCGCAGAAGAAGATGAACGCCGAGTTCGACCTCAAGTGGAAGGTCAAGGTGGCGCAGGACGCCTACATGGCCACCCTGATCCGCGTGCACGCGGAGGTGGTGGCCCTCGTGGCACGGCACGCGCGCGAGAACGGCTTCGGCCTCGTGCTGCAGATGACCAAGGAGAAGCTGTCGGGCAAGTCGCCCGACGAGCTGATCCCGAACATCATCGTGCGCACCGTGGCCTACTGGAGCCCGGACCTGGACATCACCGAGGCGGTGAAGAAGTCCTTCCCCGCCGCGGGAGGCCGCTAGCCCCCGGCGCCGTGCCGGGCTGCGAGGCGCCACCATGGCAAGCCTGCCCCGCCGACAGCGCAGCGTGGCGCGCGAGGGCGAGGTGGTGGGCGTGGGCCTGCACTCCGGCGTGCGCACGACGCTGCGCGTGAAGCCGGCGGCGCCGGGCAGCGGCGTCACCTTCGTGCGCACCGACCTGCCCACGCGGCCGCGCATCCCGGCGGGCCACGCGCACATCGGCAAGCGGCCGCGCTGCACCTCGCTGCAGGCGCCGGGCGGTGCCGAGGTGCACACCATCGAGCACCTGCTGGCGGCCCTGATGGCCCTGCAGGTGGACAACCTGGAGGTGGAGATCGACGGCGCCGAGTGCCCCGGCCTGGATGGCTCGGCGCAGGCCTTCCTTGCGCTGGTGGAGTCGTGCGCGCCCTGCGAGCAGGATGCGCCGCGCGAGCGGCTGGTGATCTCGCGGCCGGTCACGGTGGCAGCGGGGGAGGGCGCGGCCATCACGGCGCTGCCCGGCCGCGAGGGCCTCGTGCTGGGCTACACGCTGGACTACGGCGACGGGTGGCCGGGCCGCCAGCACGTCACCTTCCCGGTGGACCTCGAGACCTTCCGGCGCGAGGTCGCGCCGGCGCGCACCTTCTGCCTCGAGGCCGAGGCCGACGCCCTGCGCAAGGCCGGGCTGGGCAAGGGCGCCACGACGGACAACACGCTGGTGCTGCAGGCAGGCGGTGGCGTGCGCGACAACGCCGTGCGCTGGCCCGACGAGCCGGCCCGGCACAAGCTGCTGGACCTGATGGGCGACCTGTTCCTGCTCGGTGCCGACCTGCAGGGCGTGGTGCTGGCCCACCGCACCGGGCACGAGGCCAACCAGGACCTCGTGCGCGCGCTGCGTCGCGGGGACGCCGATGCGGCCTTGGCCGCGCCGTCCGCCGCCGTCGCCGCCGAGGCGGGCCCCGGGCCGTTCGCGCCCCGCCCGGGCAGCCTGGGCGCCACGCAGGTGCGGCGCGTCCTGCCGCATCGCTACCCCTTCCTGCTGGTGGACCGCGTGGTGGAGATGGACGGCTTCCAGCGCGCGGTCGGCCTCAAGAACGTGAGCGTCAACGAGCCCTTCTTCCAGGGCCACTACCCGGCCGAGCCGATCATGCCCGGCGTGCTGATCGTGGAGGCGCTGGCCCAGCTGGCGGGCCTGCTGTTGCTGCGCAAGCTGGAGCTGTCGGGCCGGCTGCCGGTGCTCATGAGCATCGACCGCGTGAAGTTCCGGCGCACGGTGGTGCCGGGAGACCAGCTGCGGCTGGAGGCCGAGACGCTGCGCCTCGCCGGCGGCCGCGGCCGCGTGCGCTGCCGGGCCTCCGTGGACGGCTCGCTCGTGGCCGAGGCACGGCTCAACTTCGCCCTGACGGAGGCTTCGCAGGCATGACGCGCGTGCACCCCACCGCCGTGGTCGACCCGCAGGCCACCCTGGGCCCGGACGTGGTGATCGGCCCCTACGCCGTCGTGGAGGGCCCGGTGCGCCTCGGGGCCGGCTGCGTGCTCCACGCGCACGCGGTGGTGATGGGGCACACCACGCTGGGCCCCGGCAACGTGATCTATCCCGGTGCCGTGATCGGAGCCACCCCGCAAGACCTCAAGCACGCCGGCGAGCCCACGCGGCTGGAGATCGGGGAGGGCAACCACTTCCGCGAGCACGTCACCGTGCACCCCGGCACGCTCAAGGGCGGCAGCCTCACGCGCGTGGGCAGCCACGGGCTCTTCATGGTGGGCAGCCACGTGGCCCACGACTGCATGGTGGGGGACCGGGTGGTGCTGGCGAACCACGTGCTGCTTGCGGGCCACATCCGCGTGGGCGACCGCGCCATCCTCAACGGCGCGGCGGCCTGCCACCACTTCACCACCGTGGGCCGCCTGGCGTACGTGGGCGGCCTCACGCGCGTCACGCAGGACATCCATCCCTTCACCATCGTCGAGGGGCACCCGGCCCGCGTGCGTGGCGTGAACACGGTGGGCATGCAGCGCGCCGGCCTGCCGGCGGACGCCGTCGAGCGCGTCGAGCGGGCGGTGCGCAGCGTGTTCCTCGCCAAGCGGGAGCCGGCCAGCGAGGCGCTGGCGCGGCTGGAGCGCGAGTGCGCCGACGAGCCGCTGGTGATGGAGTTCGTGGCCAGCGTGCGGGCCAGCGAGCGGGGCCGCCAGGGCCGTGCCGCCGAGCCGCTGCGGGCCGCAGGCGCCCCCGCGCCCGCCCCGGGCGCCCCACGCCGCTCCTAACTCGTTGCGGGCCAAGCCTCTAGGCGCTCGCGCTCGCCTTGACCCCCTCGGGCCAAGGGCTACCATCAGCCGTTCGCCCGGGGTCGCCTGACCTCGGCACGGGAGGGCCCTGGCGGCCCTCCCGCCCCGCATCATGCCCGCCTCCCGCTGACGCGGGGGCTCCTGGAGTCCGGCTTGTCGCAGTCCACCGCACCGTCTGCCCCCGTCCAGCTCACCGCCGAGACGCTGATCGAGAACGGCGTCCACTTCGGTCACCGCGCCAGCCGGTGGAACCCGAAGATGCGCCGCTACATCCACAGCAAGCGCAACGCGATCCACATCATCGACCTGCAGCAGACGGTGCGCGGCCTCGTGCGTGCGTGCCACTTCCTCCGGGCGCTGTCCGCCGAGGGCGGCAAGATCCTGATCGTGGGCACCAAGCGCTCGGCCAAGGACGCCGTGCGCGCGGTGGCCGAGCGCACCCAGATGCCGTACGTGACGGAGCGCTGGCTGGGCGGCACGCTGACGAACTTCCGCACCATCCGCACGCGCCTCGAGCGCCTCGCCGAGCTGGAGGCTGACGAGGCCTCGGCCGAGTTCGCCGAGCAGAGCAAGAAGGCGCAGGCGCGCGTGCGCACCGAGAAGAAGAAGATCCTCAAGAACCTCGAGGGCGTGCGCGACCTCACCGAGCTGCCCGCCGCCCTGCTGGTGGTGGACCCCCGCAACGAGCACATCGCGGTGGACGAGGCCAACAAGATGCGCATCCCGGTGATCGCGCTGCTGGACACCGACTGCGATCCGGACCCGATCGACATCCTGATCCCCGGCAACGACGACGCCATGCGCTCGGTGAGCCTCATCCTCGGCAAGGCCGGCGACGCCATGGAGGAGGGCCTCAAGGAGTGGCGGCAGGTCGAGGCCGAGCGCGAGAAGGCCGAGGCCGAGCGGCGCCGCGAGGAAGAGGCCAAGCGCGAGCAGGAGCGCCAGCGCAAGCAGGTCGAGATCGAGTGGCAGAAGAAGCTGCGGGCCGAGGCCGACAAGCGTCGCGCCGAGGGCGATGCGGCGGCTGCGCCGTCGGGCGAGGCGCCCCAGGCCTAGCCTGCGCCGGCCGCACGGGCTCCCCGCCCGAGGCCCGCGCGCCCCTTCCCGTCCCCATCCGTCCCACCGGGTCGCGCGCGAGCGCGCCCCAGAGCGAGGAGACCCATGGCTGACATCAACCCCAAGCTCGTGATGGACCTGCGTGCTGCCACCGGGCTGCCGATGATGCAGTGCAAGCAGGCGCTGGTCGCGGCCGGCGGCAACATGGAGAAGGCCATCGAGGACCTGCGCAAGGCGGGCCTCAAGGCGGCGGCCAGCAAGGCCGGCCGCACCATGGCCGAGGGCGTGGTGCGCTTCCGCGCCGACGGTGCAGAGGCCACGGCGGTGCTGGTGCGCTGCGAGACCGAGCCGGTGCGGAACACCGCCGACTTCAAGGCCTTCGCGGACAAGGTGCTGGCCATCGCGCACGCGCGCAAGCCGGCGGACGTGGCGGCGCTCAAGGCCGCGCCGTGGGGTGGCCCCGAGGGCGCTACCGTGGCCGATGCGCTCGGCGCGCTGATCGCCAAGATCGGCGAGAACATGGACCTCGGCGGGGTCACGGCCTGGACGGCCGGCCCGGGCGAGAAGCTCTGCTCCTACGTCCACCACGACGACCGCACGGCCGCGCTAGCGCGCCTCGTGGTCACGAAGACGGGGCCCGAGGTGGACGAGGTGGGCAAGCAGCTGTGCCAGCACATCGTGTTCAGCAAGCCCGTGGCCATCTCGCGCGACCAGATCCCCGCCGACCAGGTGGCCAAGGAGCGCGAGATCCTGGCTGCGCAGGTGGCGCAGGACCCGAAGATGGCTGGCAAGCCTGCCCAGGTGATCGAGAACGTGGTCAAGGGCAAGGTCGAGTCCTTCTTCAAGGAGAAGGTGCTGCCCGACCAGGGCTGGTACGTGGACGAGAAGCAGAGCGTGGCCTCCGTGCTCAAGTCGCGCGGCGCCACCGTGAAGGACTTCGTCCTGCACGTGGCCGGCGCCTGATGCCCGGGCGCCGCGCCCCCGCCCCGGCCAAGCCGCGCTGGAAGCGCATCCTGCTGAAGGTGTCGGGCGAGGCGTTCGGGGACGGTGCGGGGCGCGGGCTGGATGGCTCCAACCTCGCCTTGCTGGCCGACGAGATCGTGGCGGCGCACCGCCTCGGCATCGAGGTCGCCGTGGTCAACGGCGGGGGCAACATCCTGCGTGGCGCCGAGGCGCGGCTGGACGGCGTGACGCGCGCCACGGCCGACACGATGGGCATGCTGGCCACGGTGGTCAACGCACTGGCCCTGCAGGACGTCATCGAGTCCAAGGGCGTGACCACCCGCGTGCTCTCCGCCATCGAGATGCGCACCGTGGCCGAGCCCTACATCCGCCGGCGCGCCATGCGCCACATGGAGAAGGGCCGCATCGTGATCCTGGCGGGCGGCTCGGGCCACCCGTACTTCAGCACCGACACCACCGCGGCGCTGCGCGGGCTGGAGGTGGGGGCCGAGGTGCTGCTGAAGGGCACCAAGGTGGATGGCGTCTACGACAAGGACCCCAAGCGGGCCGGCGACGCCAAGCGCTTCGAGCGCATCTCCTTCGAGGAGGTGTACGCCAAGCGCCTGAAGGTGATGGACCGCACGGCCATCACGATGTGCCAGGAGAACCGCCTGCCCATCGTCGTGTTCGACATGGGCGTGACGGGCAACCTCGTGCGCCTGCTGGGCGGCGAGGACGTGGGCACGCTGGTGGGCTTCGACGCGGAGGACTAGCCATGGGCGCTGACGAGATCCTGCTGGGCACCGAGGAGCGGCTCGAGGCGGCGGTGAACCACCTCGCGGGCCAGCTCAAGGGCGTGCGCACCGGCCGTGCCTCGCCCTCGCTGGTGAGCGACCTGCAGGTGAACGCCTACGAGTCGATGACGCCGCTGTCGCAGCTGGGCCAGATCGGCTGCCCCGAGCCGCGCCAGATCCTGATCAAGCCCTACGATGCCAGCATCATCAAGGCCATCGAGAAGGCCATCCAGGCCTCCAACCTGGGCTTGAACCCCAGCAGCGACGGCAAGGTGATCCGCCTCGTGCTGCCCCCGCTGTCGGAGGAGCGCCGCCGCCAGCTGGGCAAGGTGGTCAAGGACCACGGCGAGGAGTGCCTCGTGGCGCTGCGCAACGTGCGCCGCGACGGCAACAAGGACGCCGACCAGGCCCTCAAGGACGGCGAGCTCACCGAGGACGCGCACGCCGACCTCAAGGAGCAGGTGCAGGAGCTGCTCAAGGGCTACGAGGGCAAGGTCAAGGACCTGGTGGACAAGAAGACCGCCGAGCTGATGGAGATCTAGCCGCGCCGGCGGCGGTCCTGCGCGGGCCTAGCGGGCCGCCGGGGCTGCAGGCTGGGCCGGCGGGGCGGGCGTGGCGGGTGCTGCGGCCAGGTCCCACGCCAGCAGCCAGCGGCCGCCAGCGCGCCGGTAGCCCTGCGCGAGCAGGCGCTGCTCGAGGTCCGGCAGGTGCGCGGCGCCGTAGAAGATGGCCACGCTGCGCGCGGCCTCCGGCGCCTGCGCCAGCCGCTCCAGCGCCACCGCGTTGCGACGCTCCACGACCAGCTCGCTGGCCTCGCTGCCCAGCAAGGCGCCCAGCCGCGTGCTCATGGAGCCCATCATGCGGCCCAGCATCGACTTGAGGCTGCGGCGCACGCCGGGCCCCCGGCGCGGGTCGTCGATGCCCATGCCGCGCAGCAGGCCCTCGAGCATCTTCACCTGCATGCCGAGCGCCGGGTCCGGGCCTGCGGAGGGCGCGGTCGAGGGAGGGGGCGACCCTCCCGGCGTGCCGCCGGGTGCGGGCGTCGCAGCCTCGCCCTTGCCGGGCAGGCCCAGCATGCGCGTGAGCGGCGAGCCGCCCATCGACTGGGCGGCCGCCATGAACTGCTCCATCGTCATGTCGGCGTGCACGAAGTGGGGGCGGTCGTAGGCGATGCCCTCCATCTGGTGCGCGAAGCCGAACCAGCCGGCCATCCGGCGCTGGAAGTCGCGCAGCGGGTGCCCGCCCTCGTCCTTGGGCTGCGCCTCGACGTCGTCCACGCCCTCGGGCTTGACCAGCTCGTAGAGCACGAGGTCGGCGGCTTCCAGCAGGCGCTGCACCTCGCGGTAGTAGGCCAGGTCGGCGATGTGCACGGCGCCGACGAGGTCCACGCGCCGGCCCGTGGTGCCATGCACGAGGTGCAGCAGCGCCACCTGCAAGCCCTCGGGCGCGCCCTTGCCGCCGCGGAAGCGCACCACCTGCTCGCCCTGCGGGGCCTCGGGGTCGGGCAGCACCTGCGCCACGTCGGCGGCCGCCAGCACCAGCTCCTGCCCGGCCGGCAGCAGCACGCGCACGGTGCCCGTGGTGCCCTCGCCCTCGCGGGCCAGCACCACGCCCTCCAGGCGCGTGCCGCCCTGCAGCACCAGCGTGTCGGCCGCCGCGGAGAGGGGCTGCGTGAGGGCCGCGGTGGCCAGGCAGGCGGCCAGCGCGGTGCATGCGCCACGCAGCAGCCGTCGCGAGGGGCGGGTCATGGGGGCCTCCGGCGGGCTAGAGCTTGCGGGCGGCGGCGTCCAGCTCGGCCAGCCGCGCAGCGTCGAAGCCCCGGTCGTGCACCCACACCACGACGCCCTGCCGGTCCAGCAGCAGCACGCGGCCCAGCCGCGGGTTGTCGTTGCCCAGGAAGGCCACCAGCGGGTCGGCCGACGCGCCCCACAGCGTCATCACGCTGCCCCACTGGGGCTTGGCAATCCCGTTGCGCATGCCGCCGTCGATCATGCCGCTGAAGGTGCTCCAGAAGCGGCTGGGGATGGTGGGCAGCTCGATCACGCGCGCGGGCGTGCCGCGCTCCTTCAAGCCGGCCAGCCACGGGTCGATGTCCTCCTGCGCCGCCTGCACGTAGCCCACGAGGATCACCGCCGGCTGCCCCGCGAGGTCTTGCGGCAGGGTCATGGCCGTGCCGTCCAGCGCCTTGCCCGAGACGGTGGGCATGCGCTGGCCCACGGGGCTGGCCTTGGGGGCGGGCACGTGCCGCGGCGCCTGGCAGCCCACCAGCACGAGGCCGGCCACGATCACCAGCGCCACCACGATGAGCAGGGTCTTGAGCAGCATGTGCGTGCCTCCGCTCCCCGCGAGGCTACCCGAGGGGGCGCTGCGGTGCCGCCTTGCCGTGGCGGCCGCGCCTGGGGTGCGTCGCGCCTAGGGTGAGCCGCGCGCGGGCAGGCGCCGCCACGCCAGCAGGCCGCTCCCCAGCAGCAGCACTTCCAGCAGCCACATGCCCAGGGCGGGGCCCATCGCGAAGAGGTCGCAGTCGAGGCTCACCTGCACGGCCGCCACGCTGCGCAGCAGGACGATGCCGCCGTAGAGGCACAGGCCGAACAGCAGCCCGGCCTGTTGCAGTGCGGGCCGCAGGGCGGCCCACGCGAAGAAGGCGCAGAGGCCCAGCTCGAGGCCGCCGTACACCGCCATCCACTCGGTGTGCCCGGCGGGCCCGGTGGGCTCCAGCCCCACGAAGCGCGAGGTGGTGGCTGGGTCCAGGGCGCACCACGCGCCCAGCACGAGGTAGAGCACGGAGTTCAGCAGCAGCCAGGCGCGCGCCATGCCTGCACTGTACGCGACAGGCGGCGTGCCCGGCGCGGGGCCGCCCCGCTTCCGCCCAAGCCGTCCACGGGTACGGTGGCGGTGGAGGTGCCGCATGCCGGACCTGTGCGCGCAGGACGTGATCGAGCGGCTGGGCCTCGTGCCGCACCCGGAAGGCGGCGCCTACCGCGAGACGTGGCGCGAGCCCGCGCCGGCGGGCGGTCGCGCGCAAGCCACCTCGATCTACTACCTGTTGCGAGCCGGCGAGCGCTCGGCGTGGCACCAGGTGGACGCCGCCGAGCTGTGGTGCTTCCACGCGGGCGCGCCCCTCGAGCTGCGCATGTGGTCGCAGGGAGCGAGCGCCGTGGACACGGCCGTGCTGGGCATGGACCTCGCCGCGGGCCAGCGCCCGCAAGTGCTCATCGCGGCCGGGCGCTGGCAGGCTGCCCGCAGCCTGGGTGCGTGGACGCTGGTGGGGGCCACCGTCGTGCCGGGCTTCGAGTTCGCAGGCTTCCGGATGGCGGCGCCGGGCTGGCAGCCGCCGGTGGCTGCGGCCACGCCCTAGGATGCCGCCCATGGCCCGCACCGCACCCATCGGCTGCCGTCACCTCGTGCTCGTGCTGGGGGACCAGCTCGACGAGCGCTCGGCGGCCTTCGACGGGCTGGACCCGCGCGTGGACCGGGTGTGGATGGCCGAGGTGGCGGGCGAGTCCACGCACGTGTGGTCCAGCAAGGTGCGCATCGCGCTGTTCCTGGCCGCCATGCGCCACTTCCGGGATGCCCTGCGTGCCCGCGGCTGGACCGTGGAGTACGCCGCGCTCGACGAGGCGGGCAACTCGCAGTCCCTCGCGAGCGAGCTCGCGCGCAGCATCCAGCGCCTGCGCCCGCAGCGCCTCGTCGTGGTCGAGCCGGGCGAGTGGCGCGTGGCGCAGGACCTCGCGCGCGCGGCGCAGCAGGCGGGCGTCCCGCTGGAGGTGCGCCCCGACCGGCACTTCTACGCCACGGTGGAGGAGTTCCGCGAGCACGCCGAGGGCCGCAAGCAGGTGCGGCAGGAGTGGTGGTACCGCGAGCTGCGACGCAAGCATGGCGTGCTGCTGGACGCCGGCGGCGGGCCCGAGGGCGGCGAGTGGAACTACGACGCCGACAACCGGTCCTCGTTCGGCAAGGAGGGGCCGGCGCTGCATGCCCCGCCGCGGGCCTTCCCGCCCGACGCCTGCACCCGCGAGGTGCTGGCGCTGGTGGCCACGCGCTTCGCCAGCCACCCGGGCAGCCTCGAGCACTTCGACTGGCCCGTGACGCAGGCCGAGGCGCGGCAGGCGCTGCAGGACTTCGTGCGCCACCGGCTGCCGTGGTTTGGCGAGTGGCAGGACGCCATGTGGTCGGGCGAGCCGTGGCTTTTCCACTCGCGGCTCTCGGCTGCCCTCAACCTCAAGCTGCTCGACCCCCGCGAGGTGGTGGGTGCGGCCGAGGCCGCCTACCGCTCGGGTGCCGTCCCGCTGGCCTCGGCCGAGGGCTTCATCCGCCAGGTGCTGGGCTGGCGGGAGTACGTGCGCGGCATCTACTGGACGCAGATGCCGGGCTACCTGGAGCGCAACGCGCTGGGCGCGGCCGAGCCGCTGCCGGCCTGGTTCTGGACGGGCAAGGTGCCGATGCGCTGCCTTGCCGACGCGCTGGGCCAGACCCTCGCGCTGGGCTACGCGCACCACATCCAGCGCCTGATGGTGACCGGGCTCTACACGCTGATGCTGGGCGTGGCTCCCCAGCAGGTGCACGCGTGGTACCTGGCGGTGTACGTCGACGCGGTGGAGTGGGTGGAGCTGCCCAACGTGCTGGGCATGAGCCAGCATGCCGATGGGGGCCTGATGGCGTCCAAGCCCTACGTGGCCACGGGCAAGTACATCGAGCGCATGAGCAACCACTGCGCGGCCTGCCCCTACGACCCCGCCAAGGCCACGGGCGCGCAGGCCTGCCCCTTCACGACGCTCTACTGGGACTTCCTCATGCGCCACGAGGCACGCCTCGCCCGCAATCCGCGCATGGGGCTGCAGGTGAAGAACCTGGCGCGGCTCTCGCCGGCCGAGCGCAAGGCCATCCAGTCTGCGGCGCGCGCGCACCGTGCGGCGCAGGCCGCAGCCAGCCCGGTGGCGCCTGCGCCCGCCGCGGCGCGGCCGCCGGCCCGGCGTGCCCGGCGCAGCCCGCCTCGCTAGCCGCCCTCGCCGGGCGAGCGCACGGCGAAGCCGGCCTCGGCCAGCCGTTCGCGCACCGTGCGGGCGATGGCCAGCGAGCCCGGCGTGTCGGCGTGCAGGCACAGCGTGTCGGCGTGCACCGCGAGGCTCGCGCCCCCGGCGTGCAGGCGCCCGCGGGCGAGGGCCAGCGCCTGCGCGGCGGCGGCCTGCGGGTCGGTGAGCAACGCGCCCGGCTGGCCGCGGGCCACGAGGCGGCCGTCGGCGCCGTAGGCGCGGTCCACGAAGGCCTCCGCCGCCACCCGCCGCCCGCGCGCGCGCCACAGCGACAGCGCCGCGCTGCCGGCCTGCGCCACGAGCACGAGGCGTCCGTCCACCTGCTCCACCGCGTCGGCGATGGCGTGCGCCACCTCCGGCGAGCGCGAGGCGTCGTGGTAGAGCGCGCCGTGGGGCTTGACATGCCCCAGCGTCGCGCCCTCCGCCTGCGCGCAAGCCGCCAGCGCCTGCACCTGCTGCAGCACCGCGTCCCGCAGGGCGGGGCCGGCGAGCGGCAGGCTGCGTCGCCCGAAGCCGTGGCGGTCGGGGTAGGCCGGGTGCGCGCCCAGCGCCACGCCGTGCGCGCGGCACAGCCGTGCCAGCCGGCGCATCGAGGCCTCGTCCCCGGCATGGCCGCCACAGGCCACGTTGGCGCTGGTCACCCAGCCCAGCAGCGCCTCGTCGAGGTCGGTGGCCGCGGGGTCCTCGCCCATGTCGCAGTTGAGGTCCAGCACGAGGCTCATGCGGGCACCCGGCTCGCGGCCACCGGCGGGCACAGGGCATCCAGGCGCGCTGCTCGCTCGCGCGTGATGCGGCGCGCCTCCTCCGGCGCCACGGGCACCATGCGGACCTGCTCGCCCGGGCGCCACTGCGCGGCGCGAGGCAGGTCCGCCGCGCACAGGCAGGCGATCACGGGGTAGCCGCCCGTGGGCGGCGCGTCGCACAGCAGCACGATGGCCTCGCCGGCGCGGGGCACCTGCACGGCGCCCAGCGGCATCCCCTCGGTCGGCAGGCGACCCTCGCCCGGGGGCCGCACGGCGGGTCCCTCCATGCGCACGCCCATGCGGTTGCCCTGCGATCCCACGCGCCAGGCGCTGCCCCAGAACAGGGCGCGTGCAGGCTCGTCGAAGCGGTCGGCATGCCCGCCCTCCGTGGCACGCACGTGCGCAGCCATCAGCCAGGCCAGCACCTCGGCCTGCGCCGCCGCATCCAGCCCGGCCCTCGCCGGGGTGCGGGGCAGGGAGTGCAGGCGCAGCGTGTCGCCGGCGCGCAGTGCGCGCCCGCCCAGCCCGCTGGGCAGGTGCACGCTGCGGCTGCCGAGCACCTCGTCCTGCTGCACGCCGCCTGCGAGGGCCAGGCACGCGCGCGCACCCATGCGCGCAGGGCCCACCTCCAGCTCGCTGCCCTCCGGCAGGTCGTGCGGGGTGAAGGGCGCCAGCATGCAGGGCGCTGCACCCGGCGCGTGCAGGCGCAGCTCCATCGGCGTGCCCGCCAGCGCCACGCGTGCCCCACCCTGCACGCGGTAGCGCCCGCCCGTGAGCGTGAGCTCTAGGGCGGCGGCGCCGTCCTCGTTGCCGACGAGGCGATTGGCCAGCCGCAGCGAGAGCGTGTCCGCCGCGCCCGAGCGGGCCACGCCGAGGGCGGCCTGGCCGGGGCGGCCCAGGTCTTGCACGCTGGTGCACAGGCCCGCCTCCAGCACGTGCAGCGAGGCCATCTCAGCGCCTCCCCGCGGGCCCGGGAGCCGCCGCCGGCCATGCCTCCTCGTGCGTCACCTGCTGCAGGCGCACCCGGTCGCCTGCGGCCAGCGCAGCGCAGGGGGACTGCGAGGCATCGAACAGCCTGTGGGGCGTGCGCCCCAGCAGGCGCCAGCCTCCCGGCGTGGCGGCGGGGTAGATGCCGGCCTGCGCACCCGCCACGGCCACGCTGCCGGCCGGCACCTCCCGCCGTGGCGAGGGCAGCCGCGGGACGCGCAGCCCCTCGTCGAGGCCGCGCAGGTAGGGGAAGCCGGGCGTGAAGCCCAGCATCTGCACCACGTAGGTGGGGGCGAGCAAGCGTGCGCCCACCTCGCGGGCGTCGAGCCCGGCGGCACGGGCCACCTCGTCTCGGTCGGGCGCGCAGGCCGCGCAGGTGCACACGGGGAGCACGTGCGTGCGCGTGGCGGCCGGCTTCCCGGCAGCGAGCCCCGCGCCCGCCAGCACGCGCACCACCTCGGCTTCCACCTGCTCCAGCCCTGCCGCGTGCTCGTCGAGCACCACCAGCAGGCTCTCCCACGCCGGCACGAGGTCCAGCACGCCCTCGATGCGGGCTTCGGCCAGCGCGGCGCACAGGGCATGCACCTGCTCGCCGCGCCCGTCCTCGCTGGGGGCCGCGGGCCGCACGCGCAAGGCGTGGCCGCCCACCCAGGCAACCTGCGGCACGGCAGTCGGGCTCGAGGGCACGCGCGCATCCTACGGCCGCGCCCGCGGCGGCGGCACCGGCGGCGGACGGCGTGCGTGGCCTAGGTGCCGGAGGGCGCCGACATCAGCACGATGGTGTAGCCGATCCAGCCCGCCGCCAGCAGCAGGCCCTCGCCGCGCGTGATCCGGCCGCGCCAGGCGCTCAGGGACAGCAGCAGCACCGTGGCCAGCAGCATCACGGGCGTGTCCAGGCGCAGGATCTGCGGTGCCACGCGCTGCGGCGTGATCACGCTGGTGGCGCCCAGCACGCCCAGGATGTTGAACACGTTGCTGCCCACCACGTTGCCCACGGCGATGTCGCTGCGCCCGCGCAGGGCGGCCACCAGCGACGTGACCAGCTCCGGCATGCTGGTTCCGCCCGCGACGATGGTGAGGCCGATGGCGAGGTCGGAGACGCCCCAGAGCTTGGCGATGATGACCGCGTTGTCCACCAGCAGGTCGGCGCCCAGGACCAGCAGGCCGAGGCCCACGAGGATGAAGGCGGCGCTGCGCAGCGGGTGCGCTACAGCCTCGGGCGTCGCGCCCTTGAGGTCGGCCTCGGCGCGCGACTCGGTGGCCGGCTCGTGCGCCTGCGCACGGCCCGCACGGTAGGCCCGCACCACGTACGCCACGAGCCCCAGCAGCATCAGCACGCCCAGCCAGCGCGGGAGCAGCGCGCCGGGGAACAGCAAGGCCAGCCACGGCAGGCTCGCGGTGAGCAGCAACGGCAGGGCCTCGCCCCGCAGCAGCGCCATCGGGACCGGGATGGGCTTGATCAGCGCCACGAAGCCGAGGATGACGGCGATGTTGAAGATGTTGCTGCCGACCACGTTGCCCACGGCGATGTCGCCGGCCCCCTGGAGGCCGGCCGAGATCGAGGCGAACATCTCGGGCGACGAGGTCCCGAAGCCCACCACCGTGAGGCCGATCACGAAGGGCGAGAGGCCCAGCCGCCGCGCCACGGCCGACGATCCCCGCACCAAGGCCTCGGCGCCCAGCGAGAGCACCACCAGCGAAAGCACGATCCAGAGCGTGGGCTCGAGCACGCCGGTCCTCCCGCGAGGCTGCCGCCCGGCAGCCTCCAGACAGACCCTATCGGATGTGCGCAGGGTGGGCACTGAATCCGGTCCTGCCGTCCGGGGTCCCGCAGGCCACCCTTGGGTGGGTGGTAGGCTGCCCCCGCGCTGCACGGGCGCCGGGAGACAGCCATGGCCCTGACCCAAGGACCCATCCTCGTCACCACCGACCTCTCGCCGCTGGGCGACGAGGCGCTTTCCCGGGCCGGCGACCTCGCCCGGGCGCTGGCGCGGCCGCTGGTGCTGCTCAGCGTGGTGGAGGTGCCGGTGGCGCCCAGTGCGCTCTACGCGCACTACTACCCCTCGCCCACGCCGGCGCAGATGGCCGAGGCGCACAAGAAGGTGGAGTCGGAACTGGCGCGGCGCGCCGAGCCGCTGCGGGCCGCAGGCCTCAAGGTGGACCTGCAGGTGCGGGCGGGCGAGCCGGCGCTGGAGATCAGCAAGACGGTCGCCGCGCTCACGCCCTCGCTGCTGGTGCTCTCCACGCACGGGCGCACGGGCGTGAAGCACTTCCTGCTGGGCAGCGTGGCCGAGCGCGTGTTGCGCAGCACGAAGTGCCCGGTGCTCCTGGTGCGCTGAACGGGTCCGGGCCGGGCCCCGGACAGCCCGGGGTGGGTGCACCCGTTGCAAAGGGCCGCAGGCCGGCCCCGGCCCGGCGATGCTGGCGGGCGGGCAGGCCTGCGCAGGGCCCCGCCTCGATCCGGGAGGGACTGGCCATGCCCGCTGCTGCCCTGGTGCGCGTGAGCCTGGCCGTGCTGGCGCTGGCCGCGCTGGGCGCCTGTCGCGCGCCCGGACCGGCCTACGTGCGCCCGGACGCCGGCGTGCCGGCCTCCTTCCGCGGAGAGGCCGTCGCGGCCGCAGCGGACGACCCGGGCTGGTGGCAAGCCTACGGCGACCCCGCCCTGGTGCGGCTGGTGCAGGAGGCCGTGGCGCGCAACCAGGACCTCGAGCAGGCCGCCGCACGCGTCGAGGCCGTGCAGGCCTCCATCGGCCTCTCGCGCGCGCAGGCGTTGCCGCAGCTGGACCTCCAGGACGGCCTGCAGCGGCAGGGCTACTCGCAGGCCGGCAGCCCCTTCCCGCTGAGCAACCGCGTGCGCTCGTCCATCGCCGTGGGCCTCGGGGCCAGCTGGGAGCTGGACCTGTGGGGCCGCGTGCGCCGTGGCACGGAGGCCGCCTGGGCCGACTGGCTCTCCAGCGAGCACGGGCGCCGGGCCGTGCTGGTGTCGCTCGTGGCCGAGGTGGGCACGGCCTACCTCGAGCTGCTGGCGCTGGACTGGCAGCTGGCCATCACGCGCGACACCGTGGTGGCGCGCCGCAGCACCCGCGACCTGTTCAAGCGCCGGCTGGACGGGGGCATCGGCAGCGAGCTGGAGGTGGCCCGTGCCGCGGGCGACCTCGCGGACGTGGAGGCCGATGTGCCCATGTTCGAGGCGCTCGTGGCCCAGAAGGAGCACCAGCTGTGCCTGCTGCTGGGCCGCATGCCGGGTCCCATCGAGCGGGGCGCACCCCTGGATGCTGCGCGCGTGGCGCCGCACGTGCCTGCGGGACTGCCTTCCACCCTGCTGGAGCGGCGACCGGACGTGCGCGCGGCCGAGGAGCAGCTCAAGGCGGCCGTGGCGCGCGTGGGCGTGGCCCGCGCCGACCGCCTCCCGCGCATCGCGCTCACGGCCTCGGCGGGAGGGCAGAGCGAGGACCTCAGGTCGCTGGCCACGCCCGACGCGCTGGTGTGGTCGCTGGGCGGCAGCCTCGTGGCACCGTTGCTGAGCGGGGGCCGGCTCGCAGCGCAGGAACAGGCTGCGCGGGCGCGCGTGCGCGAGGCCGAGGCGGCCTGGCGCCGCGCGGCGCAGGGCGCGTTCCGCGACGTGGCCGATGCACTGGCCGTGCTCACCCACGCGCGGCAGGTGGTGGAGGCGCAGGTGCAGCAGGTGGCCGCACGCCGCCGCGGCCTCGAGCTGGCCACGCAGCGCTTCGAGGGCGACCTCGCCTCGTACTTCGAGGTGCTGGATGCCCAGCGGGAGCTGTTCCCCGCCCAGCTGCAGATGGCGATGGCCAAGCGCGAGGAGCTGCTGGCCGTGGTGCGCCTCTACCGCGCGCTGGGGGGTGGGTGGGACGCCGACGTGCGCGGCCCGCCGGCGCAGGCCGTGCCTGCCGGGCCCGTCGCAGCCCCGTCCGCCCCGCCTGCCCAGCCCGCCGTGCCCGAGCCGCTGCCCGCGGCGCCGGGAGCCGGCGCGCGCTAGGCCGGGCCCGCACCGCGCGCCAGCAGGGCGCGCACGCGGGCCAGGTCCTCGTTGGGGATGGGCACCGAGAGGTCGTAGAGCAGCACGCGCCAGCGGCCGTCCTGCCCGCGTCGCATCACGCCGCTGCCGCGCAGGCTCCCCAGCGCGGCGTGATCGAGGTGCTCGTCGAACCACGCCAGCGGGCCCTGCACGTCCAGGTGCCGCTGGCGCGACCGCATCACCCAGCCCCGCCCGCCCGCGAGGCGCTCGCGCACGAAGGCCCGGAAGGCCTCGCCCTGCCAGCGCTCGCGCGCGTCCGTGCCCAGGAAGATGCCCTCGGGGTCGAAGCGGGCCAGCAGGCCGTCCACGTCCGCGGCCGCGGCGGCCGCATGGAAGGCGTCGAGCGCGTCGGCCGCGGCGGCTGCTCCCGACATGCCGGGGCGGGCGTCGCTCACGCGCGCGACCGCTAGGCGCCGGCCACGCGCCGCATGCCGGAGAGCGCCTCGACCATGTCCATCTTGGTGACGAT
Source organism: Planctomycetota bacterium (assembly GCA_964228555.1). Classification (GTDB taxonomy): domain Bacteria; phylum Planctomycetota; class PLA2; order PLA2; family JAEUHO01; genus CAXQZU01. The sequence goes on along the minus strand of CAXQZU010000052.1, from coordinate 11,213 downwards.
GGTGAGCAGGCGCTTGTGGCGGTCGACCACGAGGCCGGCGAGGTCTTGCGCGAACAGCTCGGTGAGGTGGCCCGCCGGCGCGTCGGTGCCGATGGTGGTGACGTTGCGCACCATCACCTCGGCCACCTTGGTGTGGGCGGTGGCATGGCCCTCGACCAGGCGGGTGAGCACGTCGCTCTCGGTGACGATGCCCGCGAGCCGCTCGCCCTCCAGCACCGGCACCTGCGAGATGCCGCGCTCCTTCATGCGCGCCACGACCTGCCCGACCGTGTCGCCGCCCTGCGCGGTGACCAGCGCCTTGGGGGGCAGGCGGCTGACGATGTCGCCCACGCTGAGCGACTCCCACGTGGTCTCGGAGAGGCCGTTCTCCCGCATCCAGCGGTCGTCCAGGAACTTCGACATGTAGTTGCGCACGCCATCGGCCAGGATCACGACCACGCGCTTGCCCGGGCCCATGCGGCGCGCCACCTCCACCGCGGCCCACGTGGCCGAGCCGCAGGAGCCGCCGCACAGCAGGCCTTCCTGCCGGATCAGCCGGCGCGCCATGTGGAAGGAGGGCCGGTCCTCGGTCTTCACCCATTCATCGACCAGCGAGCGGTCGAGCACGTCGGGGATGAAGTCGTAGCCGATGCCCTCCACCTTGTAGGGCGCGATGGGGCCGGGCCCCGCCAGGATGCTGCCCACGGGGTCGACGCCCACGATCCGGCACGAGGGCACGTGCTGCTTGAGGTAGCGGGCCACGCCGGTGAGCGTGCCTCCCGTGCCGGCCGTGGCCACGAAGGCGTCCAGGCGACCGTCGCAGGCCTCCACGATCTCGCGGGCCGTCGTCTCCTCGTGGGCGCGCGGGTTCTCGGGATTGCCGTACTGGTCGAGGATGTGCGCGTCGGGCAGCAGGGCCTGCAGCTGCTTGGCCACGCCGATGTGGCTCTCGGGGCTGTCCCACGCCGCCTCGGTGGGGGTGCGGATGATCTCGGCGCCCAGCGCCTCCAGCACCACCTGCTTCTCGCGGCTCATCTTCTGCGGCATGGTGATGACCATCCGGTAGCCCGCCACGGCGGCCGCCATGGCCAGGCCGATGCCCGTGTTGCCGCTGGTGGCCTCGATGAGCGTGTCGCCCTTCTTGACGCGCCCGGTGGACTCGGCCACCTCCAGCATGCGCTTGGCGATGCGGTCCTTGATGGACCCGCCTGGGTTCATGAACTCGCACTTGGCCAGGATCTCGCAGCCCGTCTCCCGGCCCACGCTGCGCAGGCGCACCAGCGGCGTGTTGCCCACCGCCTGCATGATGTCGTCGAGGATCTTGGGCTGCGGCATGGGGCCTCCGGGCGGGCGTAGGCACGCACCGTGCGCTCAACCTACCGCCGCCCCGTCCCGCCCCGCGGGCCGCCCGTGGGCCGCCTGTGGGCCGCCTGCGGCGGCCTGCGCGGCTGCCACGGCTGGCCTCCGGGGGCGCCCTAGGGCCGTCCTGGGGCGCCTCGAGGCCCTCCCGGGCCTCCTAGCGGGCCCGGGGCCCTGCCGAGGGGGCCAGCCGCTGCCGCAGCGGGAGGTCCAGCCAGGCCTTGCTGGCACGCAGGGCCTCGCGCGGGTCGGCGCGGGCCGATTGCTCGAAGGCCGTGGCCGCGTGGGCAAGGGCTTGCTCGGCCGCCCGCAGGCCGGGCGTCCCGCCCTGCGCCAGCGCGAGCAGTCCCCACGCGCCCCACAGCGCGACGCGCGTGCTGGGGCGCGCCTTCACCGCCTCGGCGTGCAGGCACCATGAGCGCAGGCGCGCATGCTCGGCCTGCTCGGCGGCCAGGCGCGCCAGTGCCTCCAACGCCTCGTCGGCGCGCCACGGCTGCTCGCGCCGCGCGCGGCGCTCGGCATCCTCCCAGCAGGCCCGCGCTGCATGCACGTCGCCCTCGCCGTGCAGCAGGCCGGCCTGCGCGTCGCAGCGCGCGGCGCGCTCCGGCTCGTGCTCGGGCGTGGCGGCCGTGGCCCACGCCTCCAGCGCGGCGGCGGCGTGCACGCGACCCTGCTGGCGCAGCACGCGCGCCTCGGCGGAGAGTGCGCGCGCCCGCAACGGGTCGCGGGCGTGTGTTGCCTGTCGCACTGCGCGATACGCGCGCACCCGCTCGCGCCAGGGCCGCTGGGCCAGCAGGCGCGCCTGCTCCCAGGCCTCGCGAGCCTCCACGGGGCCTGCGTGGGCCACGGGCCCGGCGAGGCACGGCCACGAGAGGGCCGCTGCGATGGCGGCCGGCAGCGCCCGTCGCAGCCACGGCAGGTCAGCGCGCACGGGCACCGGGCCTCGCGCGCAGCCGCAGCGCTGCGGGGCGACACGCAGGGTGCCCCGCCCTCGACGGGTCCGCCCGCGGCACGTGCAGGCGCCCCGGCGGGCGCTCCAGCCGGGGGCTCGCCAGGAGCCTGCGTCCCCGGGCGGTGCGCGGCAGGGGCGGGCCGGCCCTGGCCGGCGAGGCCGCGCGTGCGGGCGTGCGTCCCAGCACGCCCTCCAGCACGAGGCGCAGGTGCTCGCGGGCCCGCACCAGCCGCATCTTCACGCCGCCGCGCGTCGTGCCCAGCATGCGCGCGGTGTGCGCAAGGTCGTGTCCGTGCAGGTAGTGCAGTTCCACCGCGGCGGCGTAGCCATGCGGCAGCCCGCGCACGGCATCGCGCAGCAGGCGGTGCGAGGCCTCGCGCTCGCGCAGGGCCTCGGCCGTGGGCGGCGGCGCGCCGGTGCTCCACGGCTGCAGGGCCTCCGGCAGGGTGAGCGCCGAGAGCGGCGTCATCATGCGTCCGCGCCACGCATGCTTGCGTTGCCAGGACACCGCGCGGCAGCGAGCGACATGGAAGCACCAGCTGCGCAGGTGGTCGAGGTCGTGGAAGCGCCCACGCTGGCCCCACGCGGCGACGAAGGTCTCCTGCACCGCATCACGGGCGGCGTGCGCGTCGCCGCGCAGCAGCGAGCAGGCGAAGCGCAGGAGGTCGGTCTCGAGGGACGCGAAGCCGCGCATGAACTCCGCCTCGGGCGCGAAGGGTGTCGCGGGCACGGGAATGCCGGCGTCGTGCCCCGGGGCGCCTGCCCCCGGGACGGGTGTGTGCATCGACATGACATCGTCTCCTTGGCCCCTGCCAGGGCACTGCGGCCTCGCCACCCACCCCCGGCCGGTCACGCTCGCACGGCCCATGACGCGCCGCGCCTGCGCGGGCCCGGGGCAGGGGTGTCCCCCGTGGAGGTCAACGGGTGCCTCCTCACGGCCTTCCAGCGGCCGGCGGGGTGGCTTCTGGCTGGCTCGCCCGGGTGGGCGCATAGTTTGCTCTTGCTGCCCGAGCCCGCCCGTCCCGGGCTCCCAGGAGGCCTCGATGCGTTCCCTCGCTGCCCGTCTCGTGCTCTTGGTGGTGGCTGCCCTGTGGTGCGGCGGCCTCGTGCCTGCGCCCGCGCACGCCGAGGAGGCGCCGCCGGTGCCGGCGGTCGTGCCGTCGCCGGGCATCGAGGTGCCCGAGCTGGCCGGGCGCGCGCTCGACGAGGCGCGGCACGCGCTGGAGGTGCTGGGCCTCCAGCCGGTGCTGGTGGCCGTCGCAGGCCCGGCCGTCGGCCGGGTGGAGCGGCAGGAGCCGCTGGCCGGCGCGCGCCTCGCGGCCGGGGCGCCCGTCGTGCTGCGCCACGGCATCGCGCTGCGCGTGGAGACGCGCGTGCCCGCGGTGGCCGGCCGCCTGATGGCCGAGGTGGGGGCCGACCTCGAGAGTGCCTACGCGCTGGACATCGAGGTGGTCGTGGATGCCGCGCGACGCGACGGCGAGATCCTGGAGCTGCGCCCTGCGGCCGGCGAGGCGCTGTGGTTCCGCGGCGTGCTGGCGCTCAAGGTGGCCTCGGCCGCAGCGCCCGCCCTGCCCACGGCGGCCGTGCCTGCGCTGGTCGGCCTCGAGGAGCAGGAGGCGGTGCAGCTGGTGATCTCCAGCGGACTGCGTGCCAGCGTGGAGGTGCGTCGCGACCCGGCCCAGCCGGCCGGCCGCGTGATCTCGCAGGAGCCGGCCTCGGGTGCGGAGATGGTGGCCGGCGGCACCGTGTTCCTGCGCGTGTCCGGTGAGCCGCCCGCCGAGCTGCCGCCGGAGCTGCCGGTGCTCGTGCCTGCGCTGGTGGGGCTCGAGATGAATGCGGCGCTGGGCAGCGCGCAGGCGCAGGGCTTCGTGCCCAGCCTCGCCTTCCTGGCGCAGCCGGGCGCAACGTCGTGGACGGTGCTGGCGCAGGAGCCTGCCGCCGGTGCCGCCGTGCGTGCGGGCAGCGTGCTCACCCTGACGGTGGCACTGCCGGCGGCCCAGCCGGCGCAGGTGCAGCTGCCCTCGCTGTTCGGCCTCTCCGAGTCCCACGCGCTGGGCTTGCTGCAGTCGCTGGGACTGGGAGCCTCGCTGGTGCGCGAGCCCTCGGGGTTCCCTGCGGGCGTGGTGTTCGCGCAGGGACCCGCAGCCGGCTCGCTGCTGCCGCCCGGCAGCCTGGTGGCCCTGCGCGTGTCCGCGGGCGGCCCGCCGCCGGTGGCCACGGCCATCGTGCCCTCGCTGGTGGGGCTGGACCCGCTGGAGGCGTGGCTCAAGGCCGTTCTCGCGGGCTTCACGCCGCGAGGCCTCAAGCACCTCGCGCCCGGGCTGCCTGCCGACAAGGTGGACGCGCAGTCGCCGGCACCCGGCAGCGTGCTCCCGCGCGGCAGCGAGCTGCGTTTCTTCACGCCGCTGGCGTCGCGCGTGCCCGTGCTGACCGGCCTCTCGCGCGGGCAGGCGGTCGCGGCGCTGGAGGCGGCCGGGTTCAACGCGCAGCCGCAGGGCCCGCACTTCGGGCTGGGCGCCACGCTGGTGACCGCGCAGGCCGTGGCCGCCGGCACCGAGCTCGCGCGCGGCACCATCGTGCGCTTCACCTTCGTCTTCACGGTGGGCGACGGCCTGCCGGTGAAGGTCGCCGTGCCCAGCCTGCTGGGGCTCACCAAGGAGCAGGCTGCGCAGGCCCTGCAGGGCGTGGGCCTGGGCATCCGCCTGCTGCGCCAGGGGCCCGTGCTGCCCGGCCTGGGCACCAAGGTGGTGCAGCAGTCGCCGGCACCCGGCACGCTGTGGCTGGCCGGCTCGAAGGTGGACGTCACCTACGCGGAGGTGCTGGATGCGCCGCCGCCGGGCCTCGTGACCGTGGAGGTGCCCAGCGTGCTGGGCCTGGCGACGGCCGCCGCTGAGGAGCGGCTCGTCCTCTCCGGCCTGCAGGTGGCGCTGGAGCGGCAGGGCCCGCCGCGCGCCGGCACGGGCACGCGCGTGCTGTCGCAGTCGCCGGCCGCGGGCGTGCGCGTGCTGCGCGGCACGCTGGTGCGCGCGGTCTACGAGGAGGTGCTGCTGATCGTCCCGCCGGGCCCGCGCGTGCAGGTGCCGGACCTCGGCGGCCTCACGCAGGCGCAGGCGGCGCAGCGCCTCCCGCAGCGCGGGCGCGAGGGACAGTTCGTGCGCCCGGGGGCCGTGCTGCCGGGCGACGGCACGCGCGTCACCGCCCAGGTGCCGGCGGCCGGCACCCTGGTGCTGCATGGCAGCACCGTGCGCGTCACCTTCGTGGAGGTGGTTGCGCCCCTCGAGCCGCCGGTGCTGCAGCGAACGGTGCCCGACCTCGTGGGCATGACGCGCGAGGCGGTCATCCAGGCCCTGCAGGCAGTGGGCCTGCAGGCCCATCTGCAGCACCAGGGGCCCGTGCTGCCGGGCGACGGCACGCGTGTGGTCTCGCAGGTGCCCGCCGCCGGGACGCAGGTGTTCCCGGGCAGCACCGTGCGCGCCACCTACGTGGAGGTGCTGGCGCCGGTCGTGGTGCCGCCCCTGCAGGCGGTCGTGCCGCAGGTGACGGGACTGCGCCTCGACGCTGCGCGCGAGGCGCTCGAGCAGGCGGGGCTGCGCGTGGCCACCTCAGGGCCGCCGGGCCTGCCGCGGGACCTGCGCGTGGTGAGCCAGTCCCTCTCCGCGAGCACGCGCGTGCCTCCCGGCACCACGGTGCGGCTGACGCTGGTGCGCGTCCCGTGAGGACGGCGCCGCGCGAGCGCTAGGGGATGATGAGGCGGCTGGGGCCAGGCCCGGCGGCGGGGGGCTCCTCGTCGCCGCCGTGGCCCTCGTCGCCGTGGTCGCAGTCCGGGCCGTGCTCGTGCTCGGCCGTGCCCAGCACGCCGTCGAGGGCCGTGCTGATCGAGGCCGAGACTTGCTCCATCATGTGGGCGAACTCGGCGTTGGCGCGCAGCAGGTCCACCAGGACGCTGCTGGCGCGCACCTGCTGCTCGAGGGCGGCCAGCGACTGCTTGATGGCGGGCTCCACCGGCCGGCCCACGCGCATCAGGTCCTCGACGTCCTGCAGGGCCTCGACATAGCGTTGCTGCAGCTTGCGGTCCGCGGCCGAGGCATCGAGGGCCGCGCGGGCCCGCTTGAGGGCGGCGGTGCGAGGATCGGCGGCCAGGGCCGCGGCCAGGGACTGCGTCAGGTCGGGGATGGTGCTCATGCACGCAAGGCTACGCGCAGGGCGCCCACGGCGTCCCAAGCGGCCCGACCGCCGAGGTGGCGCGGTGTCATCCCGTGGGGTGGCGGCGCCAGCCCTGCGGGCGGCTAGGCTGCGCGCATGACGATGCCGCGCCACCGCCGCGACGAGCCCCTGGCCACGGGGCAGGCCCTCAACCCGGGGGCCGGCCTCACGCGGCGCACGCTGCTGGGCAGCGGCGCCGTGGCGCTGGCGTGGGCGTGGCTGGTGCGCACGCCGCCCGCCACGGCCGCACCCGGCGGGACGGGCCCTGCCGCCGTGCTGGGCTTCGCTCCCGTGGCGGCCACGCGGGCCGACACCGTGACGCTGCCGCCCGGCTATGCGCAGCGCGTGGTCTTCGCGTGGGGCGATCCCGTGGTGGCCGGCGCCCCGGCGTGGGACCCCTCCGCTCGCCAGGATGCTGCGGCGCAGGCACTGCAGGCGGGCACGCACCACGACGGCATGGAACTGTTCGAGGTGCGTGATGCTGCGGGCGCGCGCCGCTGGCTGCTGGCGGTCAATCACGAGTTCGTCGACCAGGACCTGCTGCATGGCGACCCGCACCTGCCGCTCGTCGAGCGGGCCCGCAAGGGCATGCAGGCGGTGGGCGTGAGCGTGATCGAGGTTCGCCCGCGCGGGGATGGCAGCTGGGAGCAGGTGCCCGGCTCGCCCTACGGCCGTCGCGTGACGGCCACGACGCCCATGCGCATCGCCGGCCCGGCCGCAGGCTCGCCCCTGCTGGCCACGCGCGAAGATCCGCAGGCCCGGCGCGTGCGCGGCACGCTGGGCAACTGTGCTGCGGGGCGCACCCCATGGGGCACCTACCTCACCTGCGAGGAGAACTTTCCCTACTGGTTCGTGCGCACGCGTGGCGAGGCCACGGCCGCCGAGCGCGCCTACGGCATCACGGCCGAGGGCCGCGGCTACGGGTGGCACCACGCCGACCCGCGCTACGACGCCGCCGAGGAACCGCGGGAGGCCGCACGCTTCGGCTGGGTGGTCGAGATCGATCCCGCCGACCCCGCCAGCACGCCCGCGAAGCACACTGCGCTGGGCCGCCTCAAGCACGAGAACGCCTGCGTGGTGGCGCGCCCGGGCCAGCCGCTGGTGGCGTACATGGGCGACGACGAGCGTTTCCAGCACCTCTACAAGTTCGTCAGCGAGGGGCGCCTCGCCGCCGACGGGCAGGGCCCGCGCGACCTGCTCGAGCGTGGCACGCTGTACGTGGCGCGCCTCGACGCCGACGGCACGGGCCGCTGGCTGCCGCTGGTGCAGGGACAGCCGGGCCTGACGGCCGCCGAGGGCTTCGCCTCGCAGGCCGAGGTGCTGGTGCACGCGCGTCTGGCGGCGCGCGCGGTGGGGGCCACGCCCATGGACCGGCCCGAGTGGATGGCCGTGCATCCCGGCAGCGGGCGCGTGGTGGTGGCCCTCACCTACAACGAGAAGCGCGGGCTGCCCGGCGCGCCGGGCGCCGACGCCGCCAATCCGGTGGCCCCCAACCTCTACGGCCACGTGCTGGGGCTGGAGGAGCAGGATGGCGATGCGGCCGCGCAGGCCTTCCGGCACGAGGTGGTGCTGCGCTGCGGGCCCGAGGCGCGAGCCGAGGGTGCCCCGGCCGGCACGCCTGCCGTGGCGCTGGGCGCCCCCGACGGCCTGCACGTGGACGCGCGTGGCGTGCTGTGGATCCAGACCGACGCGCCGGGCCGCGTGCTGGCCGGGCCCGCGGGAGCGGGGTTCCCCAACAACCAGGTCGTGGCGCTGGACCCCGTGACGCGCGAGCTGCGGCGCTTCCTCGTGGGGCCGCGTGGCTGCGAGATCACCGGGCTGTTCGTGACGGCCGACCTGCGCACGCTGTTCGTCAACGTGATGCACCCGGGCGAGCCCGAGGATGGCGAAAGCGCGTGGACCAGCCACTGGCCGGCGAGCGACGGCACCTCGCGCCCGCGCTCGGCCACGGTGTGCATCTGGCGGCCGGACGGCCAGCCCATCGGGTCCTAGCCGGCGGCCCTCGCGCTCAGCCGGCGCGCTTGCGTGCGGCGGGGGCGGAGGGCAAGGGTGTCGCCGCGGGCGCGGCCACGACCGGGGCGGCCGCCTTGCGCACGACGTAGCCCTCGGGCCCGGCATCCACCTCGACGGCGTCGCCCGCGCCCAGCTCGCCGGCCAGGATGCGCGTGGCCAGCGCGTTCTGCAGCGTGCGCTGCACCACCCGCTTGAGGGGCCGGGCGCCGTAGGCGGGGTCGAAGCCCTCCTTGGCCAGCCGGTCGCGCGCCGCCTCGCTCACCTGCAGCGACAGGCCGCGCTCCACCACGCTGCGTGCCAGCCGCTCGAGCTGGATGTCCACGACGCGCCGCAGCTGCGCCCGGTCGAGGCGGTGGAAGGTGACCACCTCGTCGATGCGGTTGAGGAACTCCGGGCGGAAGTGGGCGCGCAGCGCCGCCTGCACGCGCTGCTGGATTGCCCGTTCCGAGAGGTCGGGCTCCACCAGCGCCTCGCTGCCCAGGTTGCTGGTCAGGATCAGCACCGTGTTGGTGAAGTCCACCGTGCGGCCCTGCCCGTCGGTGAGGCGCCCGTCGTCGAGCACCTGCAGCAGGGCGTGGAACACCTCGGGGTGCGCCTTCTCGACCTCGTCGAGCAGCACCACCGAGTAGGGCCGCCGGCGCACCGCCTCGGTGAGCTGGCCGCCCTCCTCGTAGCCCACGTAGCCGGGCGGCGCGCCCACGAGGCGCGCCACGCTGTGGCGCTCCTGGTACTCGCTCATGTCCAGCCGCACGAGCGCCTTCTCGTCGTCGAACAGGAACTCGGCCAGCGCGCGCGCCAGCTCGGTCTTGCCCACGCCCGTGGGGCCCACGAACAGGAACGAGCCCACCGGCCGCGTGGCCTCGGCGAGGCCGGCCCGGCTGCGGCGGATGGCGTCGGCCACGGCCGAGACGGCCGCGTCCTGGCCCACCACGCGCTGGCGCAGGCGCTGCTCCATCTGCAGCAGGCGCTGGCCCTCGGACTCGAGCATGCGGCTCACGGGGATGCCCGTCCAGCGCGCCACCACCTCGGCCACCTCTTCCTCGCCCACCTCTTCCTTGAGCAGGCGCTGCATGCCGGGCCGTGCGAGCCGCGCCTCGGCCTCGGCCACCTGGCGGCCCAGCGTGGGCAGCACCTCGTAGCGCAGGCGTGCCGCCTCCTCCAGCCGGCCCTGCCGCTCCAGCAGGGCCTGGCGCTCGCGGGCCTCCTCGGCCTCTGCCTTGAGCTTGCGCAGCGCCTCGAGCTCGGCGCGCTCGCCCTGCCACTGGGCCGTCAGGCGCTGCACCTGCTCGCGCTGGTCGGCCAGCTCGCGCTCCAGCGCGCCCAGCCGCTCCTGGCTGGCGCGGTCCTTCTCCTTCTGGAGGGCGATGCGCTCCATCTCCAGCCGTGCCACGCCGCGCTGGAGCACGTCCAGCTCCTGCGGCACGGAGTCGATCTCCAGCCGCAGCCCGCTGGCCGCCTCGTCCACGAGGTCGATGGCCTTGTCGGGCAGCTGGCGCGCGGGCAGGTAGCGCGTGGAGAGGCGCACGGCCGCCACGATGGCCGCGTCCTGGATGCGCACGCCGTGGTGGCGCTCGTAGCGCTCCTTGAGCCCGCGCAGGATGGCGATGCTTTCCTCGCTGCCGGGCTCCTCGACGTACACCGGCTGGAAGCGCCGCTCCAGGGCCTTGTCCTTCTCGACGTGCTTGCGGTACTCGTCGAGGGTGGTGGCGCCGATGCAGTGCAGGTCGCCGCGCGCCAGCGCCGGCTTGAGCAGGTTGGCGGCGTCGGCCGCGCCCTCGGCCTGGCCGGCGCCCACGATGGTGTGCAGCTCGTCGATGAACAGCACGATGTCGCCGCCGGCAGCCTCGATCTCCTTGAGCACCGCCTTCATGCGCTCCTCGAACTCGCCGCGGTACTTGGCCCCGGCCAGCAGCTGGCCCAGGTCCAGCGCCAGCAAGCGGCTGTCCTTGAGCGCCTCGGGCACGTCGCCGGCCACGATGCGCCGCGCCAGGCCCTCGGCGATGGCTGTCTTGCCCACGCCCGGGGCGCCGATCAGCACCGGATTGTTCTTCGTGCGGCGCGAGAGCACCTGCATCACGCGCCGGATCTCGGGGTCGCGCCCGATCACGGGGTCGATCTTGCCCTCGCGCGCGCGCGCCGTGAGGTCGACGCAGTACTTCTCCAGCGCCGCGAAGCGCGCCTCGGGCGTGGCGTCCGTGACGCGCTGGCTGCCCTTGACCTGCGCCAGCGCCTGCTCCACCTCCTTGCGCCCCGCGCCGTGGCCGCGCAGCAGGTCGAAGGCGCCGCCGGCGCCCTCGGCGAGGATGCCCAGCAGCAGGTGCTCGGTGGAGACGTAGGCATCGCCCGCGGCGCGCGCTGCCTTCGTGGCGGCCTCCAGCACGGCCGACAGGCGGCGGCTGGGCGCGGGCGGCTGGCCGCCCGTCGTGCGCGGCAGCGGCTCCAGCAGCCGTGCGCAGAGCGTGACGAGGTCCTGCACCGGCGCCCCGGCCTTGTGCAGCACGGCCGGCACGATGCCCTCGGGCTGAACGAGCAGCTCGTGCAGCAGGTGCTCGGGCAGCAGCTCCGGGTGCCCCTCGGCGCTGGCGCGTGCGTGCGCTTCCTGCAGCGCCTCCTGGCTCTTCTGGGTGAATCGGTCGGGGTTCATGGCGCGGGCGTCCTTCGAGGTCGCGCGCGAGGCAGGCCGCGGGGCCCGCCTCGCGCGCAGGGG